>NZ_JBIXJU010000002.1:0-533296 GCF_052871675.1 Sphingopyxis sp. LARHCG72
CGGCAAGCTTCGTCGATTCGGCCGAGAAATCGGCGTCTTCGATGCGCGACTTGGCGTCTGCCAGATTCGTGACGGTCGACGTCAGATTGTCGACAGTCGCTTCGAGGCGGTTCTGCTGCGCACCGAGATTGGCACGCTGCGTCGCCACCGTCTGGATCGCGGCATCGAGAACGCTAAGCGCATCCGAAGCACCAGCGACATCCGAAAGATCGATATCCTCGACCAGGGCGGCGGTGACCACCGGCGGACCCGCGGCGGCCGCGCGGCCCAGCGAAGAAGCCCGCAGGTCGGCGATCGTGATCGTCACGCTCTCGCCCGAGTTGACACCCGTCTGGATGGCGATCGGCGTCGTCGTGGCGCTGCCGTCGAGCAGCTTGGTGCCGTTGAAGGTCGTGCGGTTCGCAATATCGCCGATCTGCGCGATCAGGGCGGTCACTTCGGTCTGCACCGCGGCGCGATCGGTCGTGCCGTTGGTGCCGTTGGCCGACTGGACAGCCAGTTCGCGCATACGAACGAGGATGTTCGAGATGTTGCCCATCGCGCCTTCGGCGGTCTGCGACAGCGAAATGCCGTCGTTGGCGTTGCGCACGGCCTGGTTCAGGCCGCGGACATTGGCGTCCATGCGGGTCGCGATGGCGAGGCCGGCGGCGTCGTCCTTCGCGCTGTTGATGCGCTTGCCGCTCGACAGGCGTTCCATCGCCTGCGACTGCGCCTTGCTGGCAACACGCGAGTTATTCTGGGCGCGAAGCGCACTCACATTGGTGTTGATGACGGTCATAATGATCCTTTCTGGCCTTGGTGGCCATTCCCGTTCGTGCGGCTCGGTGCGCGTCACTCAATCCAGTAACGGCAGGTAACGACACGGCTTAAGCGGCACGCATATAAAATCTTGGCGGCCCCTCCTCGCCGAAGCGCGCGGGCCAAAGACACCCCGGCCGCAGGCCGGGGTATCCATGTCAGGCTATCAAAGGGATCAACCCGAATAGCCCGAATCTTCGTCGCTCAGCTTAGCCGCGGAGCAGGTTCATCACGCCCTGCTGGCTCTGGTTCGCCTGGGCGAGCATCGCGGTCGATGCCTGCGACAGGATGCCGGCGGCGGCAAGCTTCGTCGATTCGGCCGAGAAATCGGCGTCTTCGATGCGCGACTTGGCGTCTGCCAGATTCGTGACGGTCGACGTCAGATTGTCGACAGTCGCTTCGAGGCGGTTCTGCTGCGCACCGAGGTTGGCACGCTGCGTCGCGACCGTCTGGATGCCCGTGTCGAGCAGGCCGAGCGCCGTCCCGGCACCGGCAGCCGTCGACAGGTCGACCGCGGCGACGCCGAGGCCGGCTGCAGTGAGGTTGCCGATCGCGATCGTCACGCTCTCGCCCGAGTTGACACCCGTCTGGATTGCAATCGACGTACCGCCCGAAAGCAGGTTGGTGCCGTTGAAGGTCGTGCGGCTCGCAATATCGCCGATCTGCGCGACCAGGGCGGTCACTTCGGTCTGGATTGCGGTGCGATCGGTCGTGCCGTTGGTGCCGTTGGCCGACTGGACAGCCAGTTCGCGCATACGAACGAGGATGTTCGAGATGTTGCCCATCGCGCCTTCGGCGGTCTGCGACAGCGAAATGCCGTCGTTGGCGTTGCGCACGGCCTGGTTCAGGCCGCGGACATTGGCGTCCATGCGGGTCGCGATGGCGAGGCCGGCGGCGTCGTCCTTCGCGCTGTTGATGCGCTTGCCGCTCGACAGGCGTTCCATCGCCTGCGACTGCGCCTTGCTGGCAACACGCGAGTTATTCTGGGCGCGAAGCGCGCTCACATTGGTGTTGATGACGGTCATAATGATCCTTTCCGGCCTCGATGGCCATTCCCATGATGTGAGGGCTCGAGGAGCGGTCACGATTGCAGTAACGGCGAAGGGCGGAGGCGCTTAAGCCCACCCGTCAAAAAAATGCCGGATGCGCACAGGATCCGGATCGGAAGTCGCACATGGCACTGAAAATGCGCATTTAAATTTATTGGCACGGCCTTTGCATTCTTCTTTTGCGTGCGGCGCACCGCCGCGCACAGGACGGATGGAAAGCAATGAGCACGATTGACCCGAGCCGGCTGCTGCAGATGCGCAGTTCGATCCTCAATCAGAACCAGGCGCTGCAACGTGCCGCCGGAAAAGGCGGCGCCGGGGCCAGCGAAGGCATCGGCGGAACGCCCGATTTCGGGGCCGCGATCAACAATGCGCTGCAGCAGGTCAACGCCCAGCAGTCGAAGGCGAGCCAGGTCACCGAAGCCTATGAGCGCGGCGACACGCACGACATCGTCAGCGTGATGATCGAGCGCCAGAAAGCCTCGCTCGGCTTCGAAACCACCCTGCAAGTCCGCAACAAGCTGCTGTCCGCCTATCGCGACATCATGAACATGCCGGTGTAATCCATGGCCGAGACCCAGATCCTTACCCCCGTCGACGACGGGTCCGCGAACCGCCTCCCCGCCCCCGTCCTCGGCGGCCGCTTCGCACCTTTCACGCAATTCGTCCGCCAGCCGGCGGTGCAGCGCGCGCTGCCCGCGATCGCGATGACCTCGGCGATCGGCATCGCCGCGCTCGCCTATTTCACGATGCAGGCCGCGCCGCAGGCACAGCTGTTCGCCGGGCTCGACGACAGCGACAAGGCGGCGGTCGCCGACGCGCTGCAGACGCAGGGCATCGCCCACAGCATCGACCCGACCACCGGCGCGCTGACCGTCGACGCCAGCAAGCTCCATCAGGCGCGCATCGCGCTCGCCGGGCAAGGCCTGCCGAAAGCGGCGCCGAGCGGCGACAGCCTGATCGCCGCACTGCCCATGGGGTCGAGCCGCGCGATCGAAGGCGAAGCGCTGCGTTCCGCACGCGAAGCCGACCTGTCGCGCACGATCGAGACGATCGATGCGGTCAAGAGCGCACGTGTCCATGTCGCCGCCGCCGAACCCAGCCTGTTCGTCCGCGAAGACAAGCCCGCAACCGCCTCGGTGATGCTGACCTTGCAGAACGGCCGCTCGCTCAGCGACGGCCAGGTGCAGGCCATCCGCTTCCTCGTCGCCTCGTCGATCCCCGGCATGAACGCCGATCAGGTGTCGGTGATCGACCAGCGCGGCGCGCTGCTGTCCGACACCGCGAGCGGCAGCGACATGAAGGCTTTCCAACTCCAGCTCCAGGTCGAAGACCGCTTCCGCCGCGCGCTCGACACCTTGCTCGGCCCGATGCTCGGCGCCGGCAACTACACCGTCGAAGTCCACGCCGACGTCGACATGTCCGAAAGCCAGGCGACGCGCGAAAGCTTCCCCGAAAACGACCGTGCGCTCACCAGCGAACAGATCACGCGCTCGACCAGCGGCACGAGCAACGCCCCCGCGGTCGGCATTCCCGGCGCGCTGTCGAACCAGCCGCCGCAGGCGACCACGATCGCTGCGACCGGGCCGCAACCCGTTCCCGCCCCCGCCCCCACGGCCGGGACCGAGAGCAACGAGAACGCCGCCCGCGCCTATGAAGTCGGGCGCGAGATTTCGGTGACGCACTCGCCGCAGGGCAAACTTCGCCGCGTTTCGGTCGCGGTCGCGCTCAATCAGGGCAAGAAGGCGCTGACGCAGGCCGACCTCACCAAGATCGACAATCTGGTCAAAGGCGCCATCGGCTATGATGCGACGCGCGGCGACCTTGTCGCGATCAACCAGCGCCCGTTCGTCGTGGCCGAAGACACGTCGCCCGCCTTCTACGACCAGGGCTGGTTCATGCCGCTGATCCAGCAGGTCGGCGCGATCCTCGCCGCGCTGCTCGCCTTCCTGTTCATCGGCCGCCCGATGATCCGCGCCGCGAAGGAACGCGCCGCGAAACGCATCGCCCAGAATCAGGAGCTCGAAGCCTCGCTGCTCGCCGCAACCGACCGCCCGGCGCTCGCCAGCGGTCAGGGCGGACGCGAAATCACGCTCGAGATGATCGAACAGGCGCCGAGCTATGAAGCGCGGGCCAATCTCGTCCGCGCCTTCGTCCGCCAGGATTCGGCGCGCGCCGCGCTCGTCGTCCGCCACCTGATGCAGGAGGGCGCCCGTGCCTGACGCCGCCGAAATGGACCTTTCGCCCGCCACCCCGGCCATCGACGGATCGTCCGCCGCCGCCATCCTGCTGATGCTGCTCGACGAAAGCGAAGCCGCGACGATCCTGAAGCAGCTCGCCCCTGAAGAAGTCCGCCAGCTCGCGAAGTCGATGTTCGACACCGCCAATGCGAGCGAGCAGCAGATCGGGCAGGCGCTCGATCGCTTCGTGACGCGCAGCCGCGATGTCAGCGCGCTGGCGATCGGCGCCGACACCCGCATCCGCACCGTGATCAACGAAGCCGTCGGCAATGTCCGCGCCGACAATATCCTCGCCGCCGTCGCGCCGCAGCGGAGCGCCGCGTCGCTCGAAATGCTGCGCTGGATGGACGTCGACGCGATCAGCGGGCTGCTCGCCAGCGAGCATCCGCAGGTCGGCGCGCTGATCCTCTCGGTGCTCGTCCCCGACGTCGCCGCACGCGCGATCGAGACGCTCGACGAAGTGCTCCAGGCCGATCTCGTGCTGCGCGCGGCGCAGCTGACCTCGGTTCCCGCCGCCGCGATCGAGGATCTCGAATCGGTGCTCGCGAGCGCCAATGTCGACGGCCAGCGCGTCGCCAAGCAAGCGATCGGCGGCCCGAGCGACGTCGCGAAGATCATGAAGAAGATGCCGAAGCAGCTGAGCGAGCGCACGCTCCGTTCGCTGAAGAAGCACGACCGCATCCTCGCGCAGACGATCGAGGAAGAGATGTTCATCTTCGAAAATCTGCGCGACCTCGACAAGAAGAGCCTCAGCAGCGTGCTGCGCTCGGTCGACGCCGCCCAGCTCGCGATCGCGCTCAAGGGCGCCGACGAAGAGATGGTCGACATGTGCCTTGCCACCATGTCGCAGCGCGCCGCCGAAACGATCCGCGACGAAATGGCTGAAATGACGATGGTCAAGCGCGCCGACGTCGACGATGCACAGAAGAGCGTGATGCAGATCGTTCGCCAGATGGCGGCGGCCGGCGAAATCATGATCGCGGGCGGCGGCGACGACTATGTCTGATCGTCCCGCCACGGCGAGCTTTGCCCCCATTGCCCTGGCCGACGCGATGGCGCGGGGCAGCGGCTTTCGCCCGCTAACCTTCGCCCCCGCGGCTTATGCCGAGCAGGACGAGCTGGAAATCCCCGCCGACGCCGATCTCGACGACCCCTTCGCCCGCGGCCTCGCCGAAGGGCAGCGCCTTGCCGAGGCGGCCTTCGTCGCCGAACGCCACCAGCTTCTCGCCCTGCTCGCGGGTGCCGAGGCCTTGCAGGACGAACCGAGCGAGGAACTCGCGCAACTGATCGCCGACACCGTCGAACGGCTGGTGCGCCAGATCGTGGCCTCGGCGCCGATCGACGCCGACTGGTTGCAGGCGCAGGCCGAAACCGCCGCGGCGATGGTCGCCGACGCCGACAAGGCCCGCACGCTTTGGGTCCATCCCGAAGATGCCGCGCTGCTCGCCGACTGCCCGCTGACGCTGGCGATCGAGAGCGACGCCGCGATGATGCGCGGCACGGTCCGGATCGAAACCTCGACCGGCTGGATCGAGCATGGACGCGCGGTCTATCTCGACGAACTGCGCGCCGCGCTCGGCACCGGGGACGCCGCATGACGCGCCGCCTCGCCCTCTCCGCGCAGCAACTGCTCGATCCCGTCGACCTGACGCACGCGAGCCCGCGCCGCATCGGCACGCTCGTCTCGCACGAAGGCATCATGCTCGAAGTCTCGGGTTTCCCGCAGCCGCTCGGCAGCAACGTCCGCATCAAGTCGGCCGACAACGACTATGTCTATGGCGAAGTCGTCGGCTTTCGCGGTCACCGCAGCCTCGTCCTGCCCTTCGACACGAACAAGCCGCTCGTCACCGGCGCCCCCGTTGAACCGCATGGCGCCAGCTCGATGGTCCCCGTCGGCAAGGCGCTGCTCGGCCGCATCATGGATGCGCAGGGCAACCCGCTCGACGGCCGCCCGCCGATCCAGTCGCAGTTCCAGTGGCCGCTCGCCAGCCGCAAGGTCAACCCGCTGCGCCGCGGCCGCGTCACCCGCGCGCTCAACATGGGCGTGCGCGCGATCAACGGCCTGCTCACCGTCGGCGAAGGCCAGCGCGTCGCGATCATCGCGGGTTCGGGCGTCGGCAAGTCGGTGCTGATGGGCCAGATGATCGCGGGCACCGAATGCGACGTCATCGTCGTCGGGCTGATCGGCGAGCGTAGCCGCGAAGTCAGCGACTTCGTCGAGACCAAGCTGCCGCCCGAAGTCCGCAAGAAATCGGTCGTCGTCGCGGTTCCCGCCGACCATCCGCCGCTGCTTCGCCTGCGCGCCGCGATGCGCGCGACCGCGATCGCAGAGGCGTTCCGCGCCGAAGGCAAGAAGGTGCTGCTGCTGATCGACAGCCTGACGCGCGTCGCCCATGCGCAGCGCGAGATCGGGCTGACCCTCGGCGAACCGCCGACGATGAAGGGTTATCCGCCCTCGGTCTTCGCGCTGATCCCGTCGCTGTGCGAACGCGCCGGCATCGACCGCGAAACGGGCGGCTCGGTCACCGCGCTCTACACCGTGCTCGCCGACGGCGGCGACATCGACGATCCCGTCGTCGACAGCGCGCGCGCGATCGTCGACGGTCATATCATCCTTTCGCGCCAGCTCGCCGAACAGGGCGTCTATCCCGCGATCGACGTCGCCCGCTCGCTGTCGCGCACGATGGTCGATTCGGTCGATCCCGACCACGCCGCCGCCGCCGCGCGCTTCCGCCAGCTCTGGTCCGCTTATGAAGAGAACCGCGATCTGATGCTGATGGGCGCCTATGTCGCCGGCGGCGACCCGATACTCGACGAAGCCATCGCCCGCCACGCCGACCAGCTCGCCTTCGTGTCGCAGCCCGCCAAGGCGCAGGTCGATTTCGAATTTTCCCGCCAGACCCTGATTGAAGGATATTCCGCATGAACGCCCGCACCGCACGCCGCAAACGTATCATTCGCGTGCGCACCGTCGAACATCAGCAGGCCGAAGCCAACCTCGCGCGCGCCAATGGCGAGCTCGCGAACCTTGTCGAACTGGCGAAGCGCCTCGAAACGCTGCGCGTCGACCTCGCGATGGCCAAGGGTGCGGTCGCCGGCCGCGCGCTCAACACGATCGGCGAACTCGCGATGCGGCTCGATATCGCACAGGAAAGCCTGACTGCACCGCTGGCGGGCGCCAGCCAGCGCCGCGACGAAATGGGCGCGCGCGCGCAGAGCGCGATGGTGAAGGAAGAATCGGCGGTCCGCCTGTACGAACGCAGCCGCAAGTCGGCCGAAGCCGAGCTGGAACGCCGCAGCGACGCCAACCGCCCGCACCGCGCGCGCGCCGGGATGCGCCTGCGCCTGATCGAAGGCGGTGCGGCATGATGGGCGCGCCTTCCCTTCCCACGCCGCAGTCCGCGATGCCCGCGGGCTTTGCGGCATTTCTCGCCAATATCGGCCAGGTTCCGGACGGCACCGGCGAAGGCGCCGGCTTCGACCAGCTCCTCGCCGCCGCACCGGTGGCGGCGGCCCCGATCGCGGGCGCGGCTGCGACGATCCGTATCGCCCCCGCCGCGCCGCCTGCCGAAGCCGCGTTCACCCAAACCGAAACGGCGCCAGCCCAGATCGTGCCGGCCAAGGCCGATACGGCTGTCCAGGCCGCGGCGACGAACGGCGAGGCCGATGCCGCGGCGCTCGCCGCGAACCTGCTGGTCATGCTGAACGGCGCCGCGCCGGGCACCCTCCCCACATCCGGCAAGCCGGTTCAGGTCGAGGCCGAAGCCGATACGGCCAGCGAAACGGCGCCCAACGCCGACCCGTCGGCGGCCACGCCCGCAGCGAACTGGGCCGCGGTCGTTGCCGCCGCGATCCCGGCGGCCGCCAAGACCGCCAAGCCGGCCGCTACCCCGGGCGCCGCGGAGGCCGACACCGCACCGACCTTGCCCCTTACGCCGCGGCCGCAAGCCGCTGCGCTGCCGGCACCGGCGCTCCCCGGTGCCGAGGCGCCCGCCGCCAAGCCCGTCGACGCGGCGCCGTCGATGACGATCCTCTTCGCCCAGCCCGCAACACAGGGGGCAGCGACGCTTGCCGATACCGCCGCGCCCGCGCTCGTCGCCGAACGCGTGCTCGACATGGACAGCGACGGTGCATGGATCGACCAGCTCGCGCGCGACATTGCCGCGACGAAGTCGGACAATGGCGACATCAGCTTTCGCCTGATGCCCAAGCATCTCGGCCGCCTCGATGTCGCGATGCAAATGGGCGACGAAGGCGTGTCGCTGAAGATGGATACGCGCCATGAAGCGACCGCGACGATCGTCACTGCCGCGCAAGGCAAGCTTGTCGACGAACTGCGCCAGCAGGGCGTCCGCGTCGCCGGCGCCGAAGTGACCTGCACCCCGGGCGAAACCGGACGCCAGTCGCAGAGCCAGTCACAGGGTCAGGCCCGCACCGGCGCGCCCGACGCCGCCCACCTTATCGAAACCGCCACCGAGCGCGCCGAGCCGCGCGACGAAGAGCGCGCCGCCGACCGCCGCGGCCGCTTCGCCTGATCAGAAAGGGTCCGACCATGACCAAGGATAAAGTCGAAGCCGAGCCCAAGAAGAAGGGCAAGTTCAAGAAGCTGCTGCTGATCGGCGTCGCCGCGATCGCGCTGATCGGCGCGGGAGCCGGCGCCGGCATCTATTTCGGCGCGCTGTCGGCGCATGAGGCCAAGCCCGAGGATAATTATCCGAAGCTGGTCGAACGCAGCACCAAGGACGAGGCCCCCGCCGCCGAAGGCGCCGACAAGGAAGCCCCGCCGAAGGTCGGTACGGTGTCGGTCCCGAACGACAAGTTCAAGGTCGACCCGCGCAAATATGAGATCACCTATTATCCGATCACCGACGCCTTCACGACGAATCTCGCCGACGGATCGGGCTTCCTCCAGATCGGTATCAGCCTTTCGACCTTCTACGACGGCAAGGTTATCAATAATATCAAACGACAGGCCGTGCCTATCCGCTCGGTTGTGCTTATGGTGCTTGCCGAACAGGATCCGGCCTTGCTCGCGACATCGCAGGGGAAGCAGCGGCTTCAACGTCAGTTGACCGCCGCGATCAACGATGTGCTGCGCGACAAGGAAGGTTTCGGGGGGATCGATAATGTTTATTTCACGAGCCTGGTAATCCAGTGACCGTCCGTGCGAAATCGGTAAAGGCCGTCGCGGCCCCGGCCGCGCCTGCGGCCGAACCAGCCGATGCCAAGGCGTCGCTGCTGCTGCGCAAGGCGGAGGGCAGCTATGCCTTTCCCGCGCTCGAAGGCGTGGCGAACCAGTTTGCGCGCAGTCTGCGCGACCTTCTCCGCGCGCTCGGCGCGCCCGCGATCCAGGTCGAGCGCGCTGGCGCCGAGCAGACGAGCTTCGGCGACTGGAGCGCGTCCGCGGCACCCTCAATCTTCTGGCGCTATCATGCGCCGCCGCTGAAGGGGCCGGTGCTGCTCGCCGCGGCGCGGCCGCTGATCCTCCAGCTCGTCGACATCTTCTATGGCGGCAAGGGCAAGCTCGCGGGCGAACGCGAAGAGCTGACCGACGCCGAAGAGCGTTTCGCCGCGCGCCTCGGCCGCGACATGGGGCTGCAGCTCGCCGCCGCCTGGCGCGACAAGCTCGGGCTCGAACCCGAGCTCGACTGCGTCACCGGTGATCCCGCCAAGCTCGCCGCAGTACGCGCCGACGATGATATGCTCGTCCAGCGCTTCATCCTGCGCGGCGCGCCGTTCGAGGGGCGGACGATCGTCTGCGCCTATCCCGTCGCCGCGCTGCGCGGCGTCGTGGGGGCCGAGTTGCTTCCCGAAATGCAGAGCGCCAGCACCGTCGATCCTTTGTGGTCGGGTGCGCTCGACAAGGCCTTGCGCGACGTGCGCATGCCGGTCCGATCGGTGCTCGCGCGCCCCGAAATCAGCCTCGTCAAGCTGCTCGCGCTCGAAGTCGGCGACATCATTCCGCTTACCATGCCGCGCCATGTGCCGGTGACCGTCGCCGGCCGCAGCTTTGCGTTCGGCAGCATCGGCGAGGCCAATGGCAACGCCGCCATCATGATCGACCATATCGAAAAAGGACCGGACCATGACTGATATCAGCGACGCCCCGAAGGCGCGCGCCGACCGGCGCGACAAGTCGATCGCCGCCGCCCCCAATTTCGACCTGCTCGCCGGCGTTTCGCTGCGCGTGTCGGTCGAGGTCGGGTCGACCTCGATGACGCTCGCCGAGCTGCTGTCGATCGACGAAGGCAGCGTGATCGAGCTCGACCGCGCCGCGACCGACCTGCTCGACATCTATGCCAATGGCACGCTCATCGCGAAGGGCGAGATCGTCAGCGTCGATGGCCGTTACGGTATCCAGGTCGCCGAAGTCGTCGCGCCCGCGCGCGGACTCGAAGGCTTCGAGCGGAGGGCCTGATGCTCGAATATATCCTCCGCCTGCTTATCCTGCTGCCGATCGTCGGCGGCATGGCGTGGGGCAGCCTGTGGCTGTGGAAGCGCGTCCAGATGGGCGTACCGCTCGTCGGCGGCGCTACCAAGACGCGCGCCGTCGAAATGATCGACGTGCTGCCGCTCGGTCCCGGGTCGAAGCTCGCGGTGGTCGAATTTGCAGGGCAGCGCGTCCTGATCGCGGTGTCGCGTAACGGCATCACGCGCATCGCCGACGACAGCCAGGGCGATTTCCATGCGGACTGATCGCCGCTTCTGGTTGCGCGCCGCGGCGCTCGCGGGCGGTGCCGCGCTGCTCTGCGCCGCGCCCGCCGCCTATGCGCAAGCCGCCGACGGGTTGAACCGCGCGGTGGCCGAGATCGGCGGCGATGGCCGTCCGCTCAGCCTGTCGCTCCAGATCCTCGTCCTGATGAGCCTGCTGACGGTCCTGCCGTCGCTGCTCCTGATGATGACCAGCTTCACGCGCATCATCATCGTGCTCTCGATCCTGCGCCACGCGCTCGGGCTCCAGCAGACGCCGCCGAACCAGGTCCTCGTCGGATTGAGCCTCTTTCTCTCGCTGTTCGTGATGCAGCCGGTTATCAGCGAAGTGAACCGCGTCGCGATCGAACCTTATGGACAGGAACAGATCGATATCGGCGAAGCCGTATCGCGTTCGGGCGTTGCGCTCCACGGTTTCATGATGAAGCAGACGCGCAAGACCGACCTGATGATGTTCGCCAAGATCGCCAAGGCGCCGACCTATGCGAGCCCGAAGGACGTGCCCTTCTCGATCCTGCTGCCCGCCTTCGTCACCAGCGAACTCAAGACCGCGTTCCAGATCGGCTTCCTCATCTTCCTGCCCTTCCTCGTCATCGACCTGATCGTCGCGTCGGCGCTGATGTCGCTCGGCATGATGATGCTGTCGCCGACGATCATATCGATGCCCTTCAAGCTGCTGCTCTTCGTTCTCGTCGACGGCTGGGCGCTGACGATGGGATCGCTTGCCTCCTCCTTTGTGGGTTAGCTGGGGTCTATCAATATGGGATTGATCCACCTTGATTGTGCTGTGCAGCCCGCTGACAAGGAGCGGGGCGCAGCGCGGGCCGGTAGCCGGTGCAAGACCCGCGACGCTGCTCAGCGGGCTGCACAGCGCAACCCCTTTGGGGCGGGCCGATTTTGGCCCATTGCTGCGTTGCTCGTCGGGCACGATGAACCACATCGCGCCTCTCCTCGCGTCTTGCACTGGGCCAAAATCGGCTCCGTCAAGGCGGTTCAATCCCATATTGGTAGACCCTAATGGAGGCGGATTATTTCATCGGGGTAGCGCAGCAGTCGCTGTGGATTCTCGCCCTCGCCTCGGCGCCGCTGCTGCTGCCGGTGCTCGTGATAGGCGTGCTGCTCGGCATGGTGCAGGCCGCGACCTCGATCAGCGAACAGACGCTGACCTTCGTGCCGAAGCTGATCGTCGCGGCGATATGCCTCGCGATCTTCGGCGGCAGCATCCTCGTGCTGCTCACCGATTTCACCCGCGAGCTGTTCGCGCAAATCCCGGCGTTGGTTCGGTAAAAGGGAATGAGCGCCAGCCGCTCTTTGTTCTTCCCCCTTGATGGGGGAGGCAGCGAGACTTGCCAGCTTGCTGGCTTAGTCGCAGCGGTGGGGGTGCGGCCTCGGCCTGAAGCGACTGTGCAAGGATGCGCCATCACCCCCGTCCAACTCCGCCTAGCGCCTACGGCGCAAGGCTGCGTATCCTTCCCCCATCAAGGGGGAAGGATCGTGAGTTCCCGAGCCCGATGAACCCCGCCGACATCCCGAATATCGAGGCGATGCTCCAGCTCTGGATGCTGGGGATGATCCGTCCCGGGGCCGCGTTCATCGCCGCACCGGTGTTCGGCGCGACCAGCGTGCCGGTGCAGCTTCGCCTGGTGATCGCGCTCGCGGTCGGGGTGCCCGCGGTCGCCGCGTCGGGCATGACGCTGCCGCCCGAGGGGATCGTCTCGGTTCCCGGTGTCCTGCTTGTCATCGGCGAAGTCGTGATCGGCCTTGCGATCGGCTTCGTCCTCCAGATGGGGCTTGCCGCCGCGCTGCTCGCGGGCGAGGCGATCAGCAACGCGATGGGGCTCGGCTTCGCATCGATGGTCGATCCGCTGAGCGGCGCGTCGAGCTCGGCGATCGGCCAGTTCCTCTCGATGCTCGCGACCGCGCTCTTCCTCGCCGCCGATGGCCATCTCGTACTCATCGACATTATCGTCGACAGCTATAGCGCGCTCCCGCCCGGCAACGCCTTTCCGTCCTGGGATGCGATCGGCGGGCTGCTGCGCTTCGGCAGCCTGATGTTCGCCGCGGGGCTCACGATCGCCATGCCGGTCGGCTTCGTGCTGATCCTCGTCCAGATCATCATGGGCGTGATCGGCCGCTCGGCGCCCGCGCTCAACCTCTTCGCGGTCGGCATCCCCGCGACCCTGCTCGCCGGGATCGTGCTGCTCGGCGTCGCAACGCCGGCGATGGCCGAAGCGATCGCGCGCATCCTGTCCGACGCGCTCGACGCCGCACGCATGATGGCGGGGATCTAGGCGATGGCGGGGGCGACCGAAAAGGACCAGAAGACCGAACAGCCGACGGCGAAGAAGCTGGCGGATTCGGCGCGCGAAGGCGATGTGCTGATGTCGCGCGAGCTGGCCACGGCGCTGATGATGCTCGCCGCGGCCGGGTGGATCGTCGCCGCGGGCGGCTGGTTCGTGCAATCGGCGGGCGACCTCCTGCGCCGCGGCCTGACCCTCACCGCCGCCGACGTCGCCGATTTCGCGCCCGCCGAGGCGCTGATGCGCAACGGGGTCGAGATCCTGCTGCCGCTCGCGAGCCTGTTCGCGCTCGCGCTCGGCGCCGCCGTCGCGGGTCCGGCGATGCTCGGCTCGATCGGCTGGCGCGGCAAGGCGCTGCACTTCAAGGGCAACCGGCTGAACCCGCTGAGCGGGCTCAAGCGCATGTTCGGGATGCAGGGCGCCACCGAGCTGGGCAAGGCGCTCGCGAAAGTGCTGCTCCTCGGCACCATCGGTTACTGGCTCGTCGAAAAGAGCCTGCCCGCCATCATGACGATGGCGACGACCGACCTGATCGCCGCGATCGGGCTCGCCGGAAAAGCGATCGGCCATGCGATGCTGACGCTCGCCGGCGGGCTGGTCGTCATCGCGCTGATCGACGTGCCGGTGCAATGGTTCCAGCGCAACAAGCGCCTGATGATGAGCAAGCAGGAGGTGAAGGACGAAATGCGCCAGTCCGACGGCGCACCCGAACTCAAGCAGGCGCAGCGCCAGCGTGCGCACGATATATTGAGCGGATCGGCGCGCAAGGCGGTGTCCGACGCGACCGTCGTCCTGACCAATCCGACGCATTTCTCCGTCGCGCTGCGCTACCGCCCGGGGGTCGACGCGGCGCCCGTCGTCGTCGCGCGCGGCCGCGGCGATGTCGCGCTGTCGATCCGCGAACTCGCGCGCGGCGCCGATGTTCCCATCCTCGAATATCCGCAGCTCACCCGTGCGATCTATTTCACCGCGCGCGCCGGGCGTGTCATTCCGGAAGAGCTGTTCGTCGCGGTCGCGACGGTGCTCGCCTTCGTCTTCCAGCTGGAGCGTGCGGTCGCCGACGGCATCGTCCAGCCCGCGGTCGACGTACCGCCCTCGCATCATTTCGACCCCGAAGGGCGCCGCTCCGCTTAATATCGCTCCGCCGCCGCCGTTAAGGGGTTCGAAGGATATTCTGCCATGGTCAGTTCAATCGCCAACTCCCTGGGCTTCGGCTCGGGTATCGACACGAAACAGCTGGTCACCGACCTGTCGAACGCGTCGCGCGATCCCAAGATCAAGCGCATGACCTCGCTGACGCAGGCGAACCAGACGCGCATCAGCGCGCTCGCGCAGGCGCGATCCGATCTCGAGGGCTTTGCCGATTCGCTCGGCCAGATGATCAGCGACGGAACCCTGCGCAGCACGCCGACGGTGTCCGACGAGAGCGTGCTTGGCGCCACCGCGCGTGCCGGGCTGGCCGCCGACAGCTTCGCCGCGACCGTCATCGTCAACCAGCTCGCGCGCGCGCAGAGCAATTATTCGGGCGTCGTCGCCGACCGCGCCGCGGCGATCGGCACCGGCACGATGACGCTGACCGTCGGCGGGGTCGCCAAGACGATCACCATCGGCGCCGCGAACAACAGCCTCGACGGCCTCGCCAATGCGATCAATGCCAGCGGCGCGGGCGTGACCGCGTCGATCATCGCCGACGAAGGCGGGCACCGTCTGATCCTGAAAGGACCGTCGGGCGCCGCGAACGCCTTCACCCTCGCCGCCGACGCCGGCGCCGATCCCGGCCTCTCCGCCTTTGCAACCGCAGGCGGGATGACGCAGGGCCAGAGCGCGGCCAACGCCGAATTCACGATCGACGGCGTCACGTTCAGCCGCGCGACGAACATCATCGACGACGTCGTGCCCGGCATGTCGCTCACGCTCAAGAAGGCCGCGCCCGGGCAGCCCGTCGATATCGGCGCCAGCCGCCCGCTCGACATGATCAAACAGACCGTCGGCGACTTCGTCTCGGTCTATAACCAGCTCAAGAAAAGCCTGGCATCCGCCGCCGGCCTTTCGGGGTCGACGAGCTCGCTGCGCGAGCTCGAGCGCGAGCTTTCGGGTCTCGTCGGCAAGGTGATTTCGAGCCATGGCAGCATCAACAAGCTGACCGATATCGGGATCGCGACGACCAAGGAAGGCCTGCTCAGCCTCGACAATGCCAAGCTCGCCAAGGTGCTCGAAACCGACGCGGGCGCGGTCGAGGCCCTCTTCAATCCGCGGCGCGACGCGACGCACAACGAAACGACCGACCCGGGCATCGCCTTTGCGCTCGACGCGATCCGCGACAAGGCGGTTGCCACCGACGGCGTGATCGACCGGGTGACCAAGTCGCTCGAGGGCACCAAGAAGACGCTCGCCGAGCAGCTCGAGAAAATCGAGGTGCGCGAAGACGTCTACCGCAAGCGCCTCGAGAAACAATATGGCGCGCTCGACGCCAGGCTCGCCGCGTTCAAGGCGACGCAGACCTACCTCGAACAACAGATCAAGCTCTGGACCAACCAGGGTAACGACTAGGGACCGCCACCGTGACCGCTACCGCCTCGACCGTCCGGGCGACCGGGCTTTATCGCCGCTTGCAGCAGGAAAGCCGCGCCGCCGCCGCCGACCCGGTCGAGCTGGTCACGATGCTCTATGACGAACTCGAAACCGCGATCGGCGTTCTTGCGGCGATGGTCCGGCAGGGGCAGCGCGTGTCGGCAACCGAGCCCGCGCACCGCGCACGCGCGATCCTGATCGGCCTCGACGCCGGGCTCGATCACGACAAGGGGGGCGATGTCGCCGCGGCCTTGTCGCGCGTCTATCGCAGCATGCGACGCAAGCTCGACGAAGCCGTGGCACAAAACGATGCCGAGGCGCTGGCCGACCTTCTCGAAGGAATCCTGACCGTCAGCGCCGCCTGGCGGCAGCTTCGCTGAACCCAGTTCCGCGCAAATAGGGCAACGGCCCGCCCTTCGGAATGAAGGAGCGGGCCGGCGTCGGTTACCCGGTAAAAAATGGGGTACCCGGCCGCCCTTGGTGGGGACGGGCGGCCGGGCGGTGCGGGGGCGGACCAGAGCCCCCTTTTTTCAGCGGGTGCTGAAAACCTTGTATCGCAGCCGGTCAGGCGGCCTGCTGGTGAACACCATATTTGCGCATCTTTTCGATCAGCGTCGTGCGCTTCAGCGTCAGCAGGCGCGCGGCTTCCGAAATGATGCCGTCGGCGAGGTCGAGCGCGACGTGGATCTGTTCGAGCTCGATCGTTTCGATCTCGCGCTTGAGGTCGATCGGACGGCCCGGTGCCGGCGTCTTGGCGTGCGGCGAAGCCGATGCGAAGGGCTGAGCGGCGAAGTCTTCCGCGCTGGCCTGCGCCGCGACGGGGCTGCTGGGGACAGCGTGTCGCGGCGCAAGCGCTGCGGTGGGGTTCAAAAGCATGGCGACATCGTCGAGGCCGAGCGTCTCGCCGCCATGGAGAACGCTGGCGCGTTCCACAAAATTCCTGAGTTCGCGCACATTGCCCGGCCAGCCATGCTGCATCAGCAACGCCATCGCCGCATCGTCGAAACGGCATTTGGCGTCGGCGGGCATCTGGCGCTGGAAGTGGCGGATCAGTGCGGGAATATCCTCGACGCGGTTGGCAAGGCTGGGGACCTGGAGCACAACCACGCCGAGCCGGAAGAACAGGTCTTCGCGGAATTTGCCATCGGCGATCGCAGCGCCGAGATCCTGATGGGTGGCCGAAATGACGCGAACGTCGACGGCCTTCACCTCGCTGCTGCCGACGCGGACGATCGTCCGGTCTTCGAGCACGCGGAGCAGTTTCACCTGCATGTCGAAACGCATGTCGCCGATTTCGTCGAGGAAGAGCGTGCCGCCCTCGGTCGCTTCGAAATGGCCGATGCGGCGGGCATGGGCACCGGTAAAGCTGCCCTTTTCATGCCCGAAAAGTTCGGATTCGATCAACTCGCCGGGGATCGCCCCGCAGTTGATTGCGGAAAAGGCCTGCCCGGCGCGGGTGCCTTCGTCGTGGATCGCCCGGGCGACCAGTTCCTTGCCCGAGCCCGACGGGCCGCAGAGCATGACGGAAGCGTTGGAGCGGGCGACGCGGCGGATCATCTCGCGCAGCCGGCACGTCGCCGGGCTCGTCCCGATGATCAGCGCTTCGAGCGCCATATTGTTGTTCTGCCCCACGGTCATTTCAGTCTCCACCGCGCCCCCCGTCGGCGCCCTTTCGATGGACCCAGAGATTGACGAAAGTGGTAAACAAAAGCTTATCGAGCGCACCATAACCCATTCAAAACAAAGGGTTATTGCCAAAATGGAAGTAATGGGCGCGCAATTGCGTTAACCACCTCCGGAACGCTGCCAAATTGGCACTAATTGTTCGCTGCGGTTCGCCAGCCGAGGGTGATCGAGATACGGCGATTGCGTGGATCGAATCGGTCGGTGGGGACATAGGGCTCGCGATCGGCGACGCCTTCGATGCGCGAAAAGCGATCCGAAGCGATGCCGCGAAACTCGAGATAGTGACGCGTAACCTCGGCGCGGTCGACCGACAGGCGCCAATTGTTGGTCCCCGCCTTCGCCGACCAGGGCGCCGCATCGGTGTGGCCGCGGATCATCAGCTGGTTGGGCACCCCGGCAATCGGCGCCGCGATCTCGCCGAACAACCGCGCACCCGCAGGGGTCAGCTGGCTGGTCCCGATCGCGAACATCGAGAAATCGGCATCGTCGACAATGTCGATACGCAGCCCCTCGGCGGTTTCGGTGAAGCGCAGGTTGCGCGCAAGGCGGCGCAGTTCGCCTTTCGCCTGCACCCGCTGCATCAGCGATTTGGCGATCTGCTGGAACCGTTCACGCTCGCGCTCACGGCCCGACGCCTCCTTGGGCCCGCCGACGACGTCGCGCGGGATGGTGATCGACCGCGTCCCGGTCTGCCCGGCACCGTGCGGATAGTCGTCGACCGACACGATCGAATCGCCGCCGAACATCCCGTTCGAGCCGGCGCTTTCCATTTTCGTGGTGACGATCGTCGGTGCGAAATAATCGGCGAGCGCCTTGCGCTGCTTCTCGGTCGTCGCGCCGAGCAGCCACATCAGCAGGAAGAAAGCCATCATCGCGGTGACGAAGTCGGCGTAGGCGACTTTCCACGCACCGCCGTGATGGCCGCCGTGCGGCGCTTCGATCACCTTCTTGACGATGATCGGCCGCGGAGGCGTATTCGGACGAACTGCCATCAGCGACCCCGCATCCCGTCAAAGACTTCGGCGAAGCTCGGCTGGTTGAGATGGTCGACGCCCGAACGCGCCGCCTCGATCACCAGCGGCTGCGGATGGCCGTGGAGCGATGCGATGATCAGCTGCTTGACCGTGTGATAGATCGCGCCGTCGCTCTCGATCACCGTCTTGGCGCGCGTCGCGAACGGGCCGACGAGACCATAGGCGAGCAGCACGCCGAGGAAGGTGCCGACCAGCGCCGACCCGATCATCGCGCCGAGGACCTCGGGCGGCTTGTCGATCGACCCCATCGTCTTGACCACGCCGAGCACGGCCGCGACGATGCCGAGCGCGGGAAGCGCATCGGCGAGGCTCTGCAATCCTTCGGCAGGCTTCATGCTGTGATGATGATGGCTCTTCAGCGCATTATCCATCACCTCCTCGACCGCGTGCGGATCGAGCGTTCCCGACGACACCACGACGAGGCGCAGCGTGTCGCAGATCAGGTGGACGAGCGTGTCGTCCTTGAGAAGCTTCGGATATTGCTGGAAGATCGCCGAGTTTTGCGGATCCTCGATGTGCGGCTCGACCGCGACGGGCCCTTCGGTGCGCATCATCTTCATCAGCGTCGAGACGAGCAGGATACAGTCGAGATAGTCCTGCTTCTTATACTTCGGTCCCTTGAACACTTTTCCGAGACCGCCGGCGAGCGCCTTCAGGTCGGCGCCCGAATTGCCGATGATCAGCGAACCGAGCGCCGCACCGCCGATGATCAGCATCTCGTGCGGCAGCGCGTGCATGACGGGACCGAGGTTGCCGCCGGTCAATGCAAAGCCCCCGAAGACCAGCAGGATCAGAACGACGATGCCGATTACGGGAAACATGCGGGGCAACTCCATTCGGGACCCGGCCTGCGAAGCCGGACACCCGCCAATTCAGGGACGTCTTGATGATTAACGGCAGCGGCGCCGGAAAATTGAGGGCCGTCAGTTCAAAATATCGAACAAGGTCTGCCGGTTGATCTTTGCAAAGGCCGCCTGCGCCGCGCTCAGCGTCAGGTCCTGCGCGTTGAGTTCGGCGATCGCGACCGACAGGTCGGTATCCTCGACCACCGAGCGTTCGTCCTTGAGCGTGATTCCGCGCGCGGCGAGCCCGTCGCCGACGCGTTCGAGCCGCCCGCCCGACAGGCCGAGTTCGGCATGTTTGTCGGCGACATGCCCGATCGCGGTCGCGAGCGTATCGAGCGATGTCCCCATCGCGACCTTGTCGCCCGCCGCGATCGCGGTGGCCGCGTCGCGGATTCCCGTCGACAGGCTGTTTCCACCGAGAACAAAAACGTCGGCGGCCGCGGGAACGGGCGCAAAGCTGATATCCGAATCGAACCGCATGACGCGCGCGGTCCCCGCCGCGAACACCGGTTCGCCGTTCGAATCGCGCGTCGCGGCAAGGCTGTCGATCTCGTCGGCGATCGTGCCGAGCTCGGCGGCGATGGTGGCGCGGTCGGCGGGGCTCGCCGAATCGTTCGCGGCTGCGAGCGTCAGTTCGCGCGCGCGCACCATCAGGTCGCTCACCGACTTCATCACCCCGTCGGCCTGCGCAACCAGCGCCGACGCCGAATTGACGTTCGCGGACCAGGCGGTCATGCTCGCCTGGCTGGTACCGATCGTCGCGATCCGCCGCGCGGCGACCGGATCGTCCGACATGCGGAGCAATTTCTTGCCCCCCGAAATCTGGATCTGGGTTCGCTCGAGCTGGTCGGCGAGTTTCTGCTGGCGCGCGATCTCGCGCGTCATGCGATTGCCCACGGCATTGATCATGATCGGGCCTTCCTTACAGCGAGCTCAAGAGCGTTTGCATCGTTTCGCGCGCGACCTGGATCGTACGCGCCGCGGCCGAATAGGCTTGCTGGAAACGCAGCAATTCGGCGGCTTCCTTGTCTAGGTCGACTTCGCTGACCGAATCGCGCGCCGCGGCCGACGCATCGGCACGCGTCGCGGCGGCGGCGTCCTGCGCGCGCGCCGAAGCCACCGTCTGCGCCTGCGACGCCAGATGGCCCGACCAGCGCGATTCGGGGTCGGTCGCCCCGCGCATCGCGCCAAAGGCGAGCATGTTGCCGTTGCTGCCCGACGCATTCGCCGCGGCGACCTGGTCGGGGCTGAGCGGCGCGGCGGTCAGCGTCGCGGCGCTCGTGCCGGTGAACAGCGGCTGCCCCGGATTGCCGTTGGCGTCGGTGCCGGCCTGGTGCGCGGCGTTGAGCTGGGCCGCAAAATCATTTGCCATCGTGTCGAGCGCGACGCGCTGGTCGGCGACATGGTTCGCGCCTTCGGCCAGCCCGGCGAGCGAACCGGTCGAGATCGCCAGCGGCGCCCCCCCGATGCTGTACGACAGGCGCCCGTCGGCGGCGGCGGTCACCGCGATCGGGTTCACCGCGCCGCCGCCGACGAGCAGGTCGCCCGATCCGGCCGCGCGCAACGTCACCGCGCCATTATTGTCGAAGGTCGCGCTGACCCCCGCCTGCGACGACAATTTGTCGAGCAATCGGTCGCGCTCGTCGAGCAGGCTCGCCTCGTTGGTCGATCCCGGCCGCGCCTTGCGCAGCCCGATATTGATCTGTTCGAGCGCATTGAGATTGCTGTTGAACTGGTCGACCCCGCTCGCCGCGGCGCCCTCGATCCCCTCGCCCATCTTGTCGAGCTGGTTCGCCGCGGTGCGGAAACCCGACGCGACATCGTCGGCCGATTGCAGGAACTGGCTGCGCAGCGTCCGGTTCGACGGGTCCGACGTCAACTGGTCGGCGGTGGTGAACAATTTGGTGAGGCCGGTCTTGATGCCATTGGTCTCGTCGCTGAGCGCGCCCTCGACCTTGTCGAGCCACGAAAGCTTCGTCGACGAGCGTTCGGCATCGCCCGAGGTGATGCGCGAATCCTCGATCAGCCAGGCGTCGACCGAGCGGTCGAGACCGCGGATGTCGACTCCGCCGGGGTTGGTATTGCCGCGATAGAAGATCGAATTGCCGCCACCGACGGCTTCCATCATCTCCAGCCGACGCCGCGCATAGCCCGGCGTCTGCGCGTTGGCGATATTGTCGCCGATCGTCGACAGCGCGCGCGAATAGGCCTTGAGACCGCTATAGCCGATGCCGAGCAGGTCGCTCATTGCACGCCTCCCCCGGATCGCGCGGCAAGCCCGCCGAGCTGGCCGCGGAACTGCTGTTCGACCATGTCGGCGATGCCGAACTGGCGCATCGCGGCGATCGAATCGGCGGTGCGCGCGTCGGCCATTTCGCGGAAATTGTCGGTCGCGCTCGATCCGAAGATATCGTCGCCGAGCTTGGCCTGCCGCATCGACGCCATCAGCTGGCGCAGGATCACGGCTTCGAACGCCTCGGCCGCCTTGCGCAGCCCGCCGTCGCCGCCGCCCGCGGCGGCAGGGGTCGGCGTTGCGCCGATCGAAGAGATGGGGCTCGTCATATGATCACCAGTTCCGCAGTGAGCGCG
Source organism: Sphingopyxis sp. LARHCG72 (assembly GCF_052871675.1). Classification (NCBI taxonomy): domain Bacteria; kingdom Pseudomonadati; phylum Pseudomonadota; class Alphaproteobacteria; order Sphingomonadales; family Sphingopyxidaceae; genus Sphingopyxis; species Sphingopyxis sp. LARHCG72. The sequence goes on from NZ_JBIXJU010000002.1 coordinate 21,824, forward strand.
CCGGCCTGGCTCAGCGCCTCGAGGATGGCGACAAGGTCGCCCGGGGGAACGCCCATGCGATTGATCGCATCGACGAGTTCGGAAAGCGAAGCGGTCGGTTTGACCAGCATCACCGGACGATAGTCCTGCTCAACCTCGATCTCGCTCGACGGCTCGATCGCGGTCTGGCCGCGGCTGAACGGCGCGGGTTGGACGACCATCGGCGATTCCTTGATCGAGACGGTCAGCTTGCCCTGCGTCACCGCGGCGGTGCCGACACGGACCGCGCCGTTGATCACGACGGTGCCGGTGCGGGCATTGACGATGACCTTGGCGGGCGGTTCGGCGCGCTGGACGCCCAGATTTTCGATCTGCGAAATCAGCCGCATGCGCTCGTCGCCGTTGCCGCCGGTGCGGATAGCGATGCTGGCGCCGTCGATCATCGAGGCGCTGCCAGGCAGCGCCGCGTTGATCGCATCGGTCACGCGCTTCGCATTGGTGGCATCGAACTGGTGGAGGTTAAAGGTCAGAAAGCTGGTCGTGGCAAAGCCGGTGTCGACCGCGCGTTCGACCGTCGCGCCGCCTGCGATGCGGCCGCTCGACGGGACATTGACCGTCAGCTTCGATCCGTCGGCGGCATCGACTCCGAGGCCGCCGATGACGAGATTGCCCTGCACCATCGCATAAATCTGGCCGTCGGCACCATACAGCGGGGCGAGCACGAGCGTGCCGCCGCGCAGGCTTTTCGACTTGCCGATCGCCGACACGGTGACGTCGAGACGCTGGCCGGGCTTGGCGAAGGGCGGCAGTTCGGCGGTGATCATCACCGCCGCGGCGTTCTTCAGCGCCGGGTTCACCCCGGGCGGCAAGGTCAGGCCGAAACGCGAGACCGCGCCCTTCATGCCCAGCGTCGAATAGTCGAGGCTGTCGTCGCCGGTGCCCGCGAGGCCGACGACGATGCCGTAGCCGGTGAGCTGGTTGGCGCGCAGGCCCTGGAACTGGCCCATATCCTTGATGCGCTCGGCGTGCGCCGGCGCCGCAAGGGCAAAGCTGGCGAGCAGAAGCGCGAAAAGGGTGAACAGGGTCGGACGCTGGGTCACTTCAAATTCCTCGTTTAGAAGGGGCTGATGAGCGAGAAGAAGCGCTGGAGCCAACCCTGCTGGCTGGCACGCGCAATCTCGCCCTTGCCGACGTAACGGATGTTCGCGTCGGCGACGCGCGTCGACAGGACGCGATTGTCGGGGCTGATGTCGATCGCGCGGATGATGCCCGAAATCTGGACCCGCTCGTCGCCGCGATTGAGGGTGAGCAGCTTTTCGCCGCGCACCAGCATCGTCCCGTTGGGATAGACCGCGGCGATCGTCACGCTGACTTCGCCCGACAGCGCGTTCGACTGCGACGCGTCGCCCTTGCCCTTGAACTGCTGGCCGCCGCCCATCGCGATATCGCTGGGGTTGAACAGCGACAGCGGACCGGTAGCAGGCGGCGTCAGGCCGATATTGCCGTCGCGCTGCGTGCCCGCGGCATTGCTTTTGGTCGCAGCGGTGCGCTCGACGAGCTGGATCGTGACGATGTCGCCGACCGCGCCCGCGCGCCCGCCCGAGGTGAGCGGCACATAGCCGCCCTGAAAGATCGAGCCGTTGGCCGGCAGGGGCGCCGGCGGCATCGGCATCGTGACCGAAAAGGCGTCGGGCGGCAGCTTGTCCTTCGCGTGCGCCGCAACCGGCGCGAGCGCGAGGGCGAGCATCGCCAGCTCAGAGAGTCTGCGACGCATTTTTCAGCATTTCGTCGGTGGCGGAGATCATCTTCGAATTGACCTCATACGCGCGCTGCGTCTCGATCATGTCGACGAGTTCCTCGACGACATTGACGTTCGAGCCCTCGAGCATCCCGCCGCGCAGCGTGCCGCGGCCTTCCTCGCCCGCACCGCCGACTTGCGGGGCGCCCGAGGCCTGCGTCTCGACGAGCAGGTTGCCGCCGATCGCCTGCAACCCCGCGGGGTTGGCAAAACGCGCGATCTCGATCCGGCCGAGTTCGGTCATCGTCCCGTCGGCGCCGGTCGCCGAAACGGTGCCATCGGCGCCGATCGACACATTGGTCGCATCTTCGGGGATCTGGATCGCCGGGGTCACCGGCTTGCCGTCCGAGGTGACGATCGTCCCGTCGGGCGCACGGCCGAAATTGCCCGCACGCGTATAGCCGGTGCGCCCGTCGGGCATCTCGACCTGGAAATAGCCGGCGCCGTCGATCGCGACGTCGAGCCCGTTGCCCGTCGTTGCGAAGCTACCTTGCGTATCGATACGCGCGGTGCCGTTGAGTGCGACGCCGGTGCCGAGATTGAGCCCGGTCGCATAGCGGTTTTCGGCCGACGACGGCGCACCCGGCGCGGTCATCAACTGATAGCTCAATGTCTCGAAGCTTGCGCGGTCGCGCTTGAAGCCCGTGGTGTTCACGTTGGCGAGGTTGTTGGCGATCACCTGCATCCGGAAGCCCTGGGCATCCAGACCGGTTCGTGCGACGTGCAAGGCACCGTAGCTCATTTCATATTCTCCTTAACGGGGGAGCTGCATCAGGTTGGCGGTCGCGCTGTCCATGTCGCGCGCGTCGCTGACGAGCTTGAGTTGTGTGTCCCAGCTCCGGCTCGCCTCGATCATCTCGACGAGCGCGGTGGTCGCCGCGACGTTCGATCCTTCGATCGAACGGGTGAGAAGCCGTGCTTCGGGATCGTCGGGCAGGATGCCGCCGCCCTTCACGCGGAACAGGCCGTCGAGGCCCTTGGCAATGTCCGAACCCGTCGGGGTCGCGAGCCGCAGCCGGTCGACCTCCTGCGGATTTTCGGGATCGCCGCCCTGCGGCACGACCCACACGCGGCCTTCATTGTCTATGGTCACCGCATCGGCGGGCGGGATCGTCACCGGACCCTGCGTACCCTGCACGGGATTGCCGTCGCCAGTGGTCAGAAGTCCGCTCGGCGAGATCTGCAGGTCGCCGCGCCGCGTATAGGCTTCTTCGCCGTCCTTCGCCTGCACCACGAGCAGCGCATCGCCCTGCATCGCGATGTCGAGGTCGCGCCCCGTCGATGTGACGGACCCGGCGCGCATGTCCGCGCCAAGCACTTCTTCCGAAGCCATGGCGCGCGCGTCGAGTCCGCTGCCGTTCAGCCACAAGGACTGCGCCTCGGCCATGTCGGCACGGAAGCCCGGCGTCTGCGCATTCGCCAGATTGTTGGCGATCGCCGTCTGCCGGGCCATGCTGCCCCGCATCGCGGTGAGGCTGGTGTAGATGAGGCGGTCCATCGATATTCTCCCGGCAGGCGGCGGTCAGCGCGGCGTCAGCGCATGCCGATGATCGTCTGGGTCAGCGAGGACGCGCCCTCGATCGCCTTGGCATTCGCCTGGAAATTGCGCTGTGCGGCCATCAGCATCACCAGTTCCTCGGTGATATCGACGTTCGAACGTTCGAGCGCGCCGGCGCGGACAGCGCCCATCGGACCGTTGGTCGCGGCGTCGATCGTCGGCGGACCGCTTTCGCCGGTCGATTGCCAGTGCGCGTCGCCGGTCGGGCGCAGACCCGACATCGTCGGGAAGGTGGCCATCGCGACTTTCCCGAGCTTCTGGTCTTCACCGTTCGCAAAGGTCGCGGTCACGAGGCCGTCGAGGCCGATCGAGACGTTGACCAGCGCCGAGGTCGGATCGCTCGGCGCACCCGCGGGGAGCCGCATGTCGAATGCGCCGGCCAGCGTGTTGTTCGTGACATTGCCGTTCGCGTCGATCGGCAGGAGCTGGAGCTTCGCACCCGTCGAATCGATGATATAGCGATCGGGGGTCGGCTCGAACGAGCCATTGCGGGTATAGGTGATCGCCTCGCGCGGCGGCTCGCCCTTCACGATGAACATGCCTTCGCCGACGATCGCAAGATCGAGCGTCTTTTCGCTCGCCTCGTACGACCCTTGCGTGAACTGCTGGGTGATGCCGTTGAGGCGCGTGCCCTGCCCCGCGATCATCTTCGTCGACTGCGTCGGCGACGAGGCGAAGATGTCGCCGAACTGCGCTTTGCTGCGCTTGAAGCCGACCGAGCCGGCGTTCGCGATATTGTTCGAGATGACCGACATGTCGGTCTGCGCGCCCTTGAGGCCCGAAAGCGAAGTATAGAATGACATGGACTGATCCTTCTTAGGTGGTGGGGGGAGTCGGCGCCGGGGTGGCAGCCTTGATGTCCTTGAGCAGCTGCGTCTGTGCGGTGAGCTGCTCCGAGATTTTTGCGAGCGCGGTGTTGGTCTCGCTAATCCCCGCGAGGCTCGAGAATTGCGCCATCTGCGCAACCATCTGCTGGTTATCGACGGGGTTGAACGGATCCTGCTGCGACAGCTGCGCGGTCATCAGGCGCAAGAAATCGCTCTGCCCCATCTGCTGGCCACCCTTGGGCTGAAGCACGGGGTTGCTGTTATTGTTGATGCTGTTGACGCTCATCTTACTGTCCCATCCTGAGGGTTTCGTTGATCAGGCCCTTCGCGGTTTCGAGGACCTGGACATTGCTCTGGTACTGGCGCGCGGTCTCGACCATCTCGACCAGTTCGGCGGCGCTATCGACCGCGGCTTCCCAGACGTTGCCATCCTTGTCGGCGAGCGGGTTCGACGGGTCGTGACGCTTCGACGGCGCCATTTTCGAGGTCGTGACCTGGTCGATCTGGACCGTCGCGCGGCCCTGGCCGTCCATCACGGTACGAAACACCGGCTTCAGCGAACGGAAGGCGCCCGCCTCGCTACCCGCGACCGTTCCCGCATTGGCGAGGTTCGATGCGGTGGTGTTCAGCCGGACGAGCTGCGCCGACATCGCGCGGCCGCTGATGTCGAAGACGGAGAAATTGCCGTTCATCGTCATTCGCCCTTGATCGCGCGCGTCAGCGTATTGATGCGCCCGCTGAGGAACGACAGGCTCGAGCGGTATGCGAGCGCGTTTTCGGCATAGGCCGTCTGCTCGGTCGCCATTTCGACCGTATTGCCGTCGAGCGACGCCTGGACCGGGACGCGATAGGCCACCGCGCCCTCCACGGCATTGGCGGTCGATCCGCCCTGCCGCGCGAGGTCGAGCGCCTTGGCGAAGTCGAGGTCGCGCGCCTTGTAACCCGGAGTCGCGGCGTTCGCGATGTTCGACGCGAGCATCATCATGCGCTGGCTGCGCAGCTGGAGCGCCGTCGCGTGCAGGCCAAAGAGTTTCTCGGATGCCATCATCAACTTCCTTTCGCCGGGGTCCGGACCGGCTGCAGCCCGGACGCGCGGAAAATCACCAAGGAATGATGCAATCGCCGTGCCAGATTAGATTTTCCATTTATTTTCAGTAATTTATTTCATAGAAAACCGATGCCATAACGAGGCTCGTCAAAAATCCGACGACACCGCGCCTTGCCGCACGCAACCACGCACCAAAGCGCGACTGGCACGCTTCCTGCACAATATCGGGCGAGCCATTGGACCCGAAGGAGATCGACCATGTCCCGCAAGACCCCCACCCGCTTCGCCTGCCTCGCGGCGTGCCTTGTCGCCGTCCCGACCGCCGGCCACGCGCAGCAGGCCAATGAGGATTGGCAGGCCATCGACGCGCTGACCGACATGGTGGCAACGGCAATGGGCCGGAGCGCGGCCCCGATCGATCGCCGGATCAAGCTGGCGCGCTGCCCCGAACAGGCGTCGGTCACTGCAATCGATGCCCAGACGCTCGCGGTGCGCTGCGCGCCGCTCGGCTGGCGCCTGCGCGTGCCGATGACCGGCCCTGTCGACGCCGCGCCCGCGGCGGCAGGCTTTGCCCGCCCGTCATCCGGCGCGCCGGTGATCCGCCGCGGCGACAATGTCCGCGTGACGATCGACACGCCAAGCTATTCGATCAGCTATGCCGCGATCGCAACGCAGGACGGCCGCATCGGCGAAACCATCGCCTTGCGCGGAAACGACGCCAAATCCTCGCTCAGCGCCACCGTCACCGGCCCGGGCCGCGCACGCCTCGACAACTGATTTATCCACCTGCTGCCTACCCATCGGCCCGGGGCTGTCGGCATTCCGACGCCGCCGGGCCCTTCTTTTGCCTTTTTGCGACCGGGCGCCTTAATCGCGGCATACACCGTCCGTTAAAGCCTTCGTGAACCGCGTCGTCACTTTTCTGACGGCATCGGATGGAGGCCATTATGTCGGGTGACAGCAAGATCGGACCAGTCGGCGGCATCGGCCGCGCCGTCCCGTTGCGCCGGGTCGCCAGCGAAACGGCGGTGCCGATGCGCGCCGCGACGCAGCTCCAGCCGACGCAGGACAGCCTGCCGACCGCACGCCTCACGCGCCTTGCGAGCAGCCTCGCCGACCAGGCACCGCCGGTCGACGTCGCGCGCGTCGCCGCGCTCCGCACCGCGATCGCCGGCGGCAGCTATGGCGTTCACCCCGCGATCATCGCGAGCGCGATGCTCGATTTCCACGGCGGAGCCGATTGATGCTTTCGCAAATGGACGAGATTCAATCGCGGCTCGACACGCTGGTCGGCGCGCTCGACGGGCACGATGCCGGCGCCATCATCGCCGCGACCGAGGAGCTGGCCACCGCGGTAATCCTGTTTCGCGGCGCGAATATCCCCGCGGGCAGCGAGCTTCGCGCGCGAACGCTGATCGGCCAGACGCTCGGACGGCTGGAGGCGGCCGCGGTGCGCGTCAACATCCTGAAGGACTGGACGCGTCAGAGGATTGACAGGAGCCATGAAATCCGTGGCACCCATCACCGGGGCGCCGCTTTAAGATACTGATAACCATGTGATTTAGTGTCATTTCGGCGAAATGGCACGATGATTGCTTTTGTTCTGCTGAACCAGCGGAACGACAGCCATGAACGCAATCAACAATCCCCAGGGCCCATCGCGCATCGCCGCACCCGTCATGGATGCAGTGCAGAATGCGTCGGCGCGGTCGGGAATCGATTTCGACTATCTGGTCGACGTCGCGCGCGTCGAAAGCGGGTATAACCCGACAGCGAAGGCGCCGACATCGTCCGCCCGCGGACTGTACCAGTTCACCAAGCAGACCTGGCTCGCAACGCTCGATCGCCATGGCGCAAACCACGGGCTCGCCTGGGCGGCCGACGCGATCGGCCGCGACGCCTCCGGCCGGCTGACGGTGACCGACCCGACGCTCCGCCAGCAGATTTTCGACCTGCGCGACGATCCCGCCGCTTCGTCGAACATGGCCGCCGCGCTGACCGGCGACAATCGCGACTATCTCGAAAGCCGGATCGGCCGCAGCGCCGAGCCGGTCGACCTCTATCTCGCGCATTTTCTTGGGTCAGGCGGCGCCGCCAAATTCCTGTCGGCGCTCGAAAGCAATCCCGACCAGCCCGGCGCATCGATGATGCCTGAGGCCGCGGCCGCGAACCGGTCGGTCTTTTACGCCCCCGACGGCAGCATGCGCAGCCTCGCCGAGATCCGCGAACGCTTTCGCGTGAAACTCGAGGACGGCGGCAAGATCGAAAATATGAAAACCTTCGCCCCCTCGGGCTGGCACGCGCAGGCGAGCAGTTCGGCGGGCCTCGCGGGCACCGGTGGCGGACGACCGCCACTTCAGATGATGGATATCCAACCTATGCCGAAAAAGCTCTCGATGGGCTTTGCCGCCGATGCCTATCGGCGGCTCGCCTCGCTTTCGGGAGGCGCGGCATGACCGGCGGCTTCAATCTGGCCAATATCGGCCGCATCGCCGGTGTATCAGCGCTGCCCGCGGGGATGCTGATCCTCGTCGGCCTGATGGTGATTCCGGTTTCGCCGTTGATCCTCGACATCAGCTTCGTCGCCAACATCATGATCAGCCTGCTCATCCTGATGGTCGCATTGCAGGCGTCGAAACCGCTCGATTTCTCGGCCTTCCCGACCGTGTTGCTGCTCGCGACATTGTTCCGGCTCGCGCTCAACGTCGCCTCGACGCGCGTCGTGCTCGTCCACGGCCACGAAGGCACCGCGTCGGCGGGGCATGTCATCGAGGCGTTCGGCCAGGTGCTGATCGGCGGCGACTATGTCGTCGGCCTGTTCGTCTTTTTCGTCCTGATGATCATCAACCTGATCGTGATCACCAAGGGCGCCGGGCGCGTGTCCGAAGTGTCGGCGCGCTTCACCCTCGACGCCTTGCCGGGCAAGCAGATGGCGATCGACGCCGATCTCAACGCCGGGCTGCTGACCCCCGAAGAAGCGAAGGCGCGCCGCGTCGAAGTCGCGACCGAGGCCGATTTCTACGGCTCGATGGACGGTGCGTCGAAATTCGTGAAGGGCGACGCGGTCGCCGGCCTGCTGATCCTCTTCGTCAATATCGTCGGCGGGCTCATTCTCGGCATCTTCAGCCACGGGCTCAGCTTCTCCGAAGCGGGTAGCACTTATGTCACGCTCGCGATCGGCGATGCGCTCGTCGCGCAAATTCCCGCGCTGCTGCTGTCGATCGCCGCCGCGGCGATCGTCACCCGCGTCGCCTCGCCCTTCGACCTCAGCGGCCAGATCGGCAGCCAGTTCGCCTCGCCCGCCATCTGGATGGCGGTCGGCGGCATCCTGTTCATCCTCGGCCTCGTCCCCGAGATGCCGCAGATGCTGATCCTCCCCGCTGCCGCGCTGTCCTTCGGTATCGGCTGGCAGCTGCGCCGCAGCGCCGCCGCGGTCGCCGACCTGCCCGAGCCGGCGGCGCCCGCGCCCGACCCGTCGCATATCGAATGGGCCGACGTCAGCGACGCGAGCGCGTGCCAGCTCGAGATCGGCTATGCGCTCGTCAGCCTCGTCGACGAACGCAAGGGCTCGCCGCTGATGACGCGGATCACGGGCATCCGCCGCCAATTGTCGAAGGAACTCGGCTTCGTCGTCCCGCCGGTGAAGGTCACCGACGACCTGTCGCTGCCGGGCAATGTCTATCGCATCTCGGTCGCCGGGGTGATCGTCGGCGAGGACGAGGTTTTCCCCAATGAAATGCTCGCGCTCGATTCGGGCGACCTCGTCACCAAGGTTACGGGTCGGCCGTGCAAGGACCCGACCTTCGGCCTCGACGCGCTGTGGATCCCGAAGGCGATGCAGAATGACGCGATCGCCGCGGGTTATACCGTCGTCGACCCGGCGACCGTGGTCGCGACGCACCTCAACAACAGCATCGTCGGCGCCGCCGCCGAACTGTTCGGCATCGACGACGCGCAGGCGCTGATCGAAAATCTCAAGATCCATTATCCGCAGCTCGCGCAGAATCTCAGCCCGCAGGGCTATGCGCTGCCGCGCGTCGCGAGCCTGTGCAAATCCCTGCTCGTCGAGCGCGTGCCGCTGCGCGACTTCCGCAAGATCGCCGAAGCGATGGTCACGCTGTCGGGTCAGCAACTCGGCGAGAGCGACCTTGTCGAGGCGGTGCGCCAGCGCATCGGCGCGCTGATCGTGCAGACGATCGTGCCGAGCCGGATGCCGCTGCCCGTCGTCACCTTCAGCCCCGAGGTCGAGATGCTGCTCAACCAGGCGGTGCGCGCCAACCCCGCCGCCGAATGGCCGTTCGAGCATGGCATGGCGATGACGATCATCGAACAGGTCGGCCAGGCGGTCGAACCCCTGCTGCTCCAGACGCGCAGCTTCGCGCTCGTCGCCTCGCCGATCTGCCGTTCGGCGCTGTCGCGGCTCGTGCGCGCCACTTTCCCCGATGTTGCCGTCATTTCCTACCTCGAAATCCCGGCGAACAAGCAGACCGAAATCGTCGCGACGATCGGCGCCGAAGTGCCGCGCCTCGCGAACGGGGCCGACGCCCACATGGAGGACCAACCGCATGAGAATTGAGCCCGCCGAGCAATTTGCCGGGACCGTCGGACGCGCTCCGCGCGCGCGCGGCTATGGCGAAAGCGTCGAGGCGCTGGTCGAGGAATATTCGCCGCTGGTCCGCAAGATCGCGTGGCAGGTGTTTTCGCGCGTGTCGCGGACGAGCGAACTCGACGACCTGATCCAGACCGGGCTGATCGCGCTGATCGAGGCAAGCCGCCACTATGAAGAGCGCGGTTTTGCGTTCGCCACCTATGCCACGACGCGCATCCGCGGCGCGATGATCGACCAGCTGCGCCGCGAAGCCGATGTCGGCCGTTCGGCGATGACTGCGGCGAAGCGGATCCAGGCGATGCGCGGCGCGCTCGAACAGCAGTTGATGCGCGCGCCGACCGCCGCCGAGATGGCGGTCGCGTTCGACATGTCGGCGGAGGACTATTTCGCGCTCGAACGCAATGCGACGCACGGCCGTTCGACCTCGCTCGACGAGCTGACCGACATCGGCGCTTTCCTCGTCGCCGACGAGGGCGTCGGCGCGGGCGAGAAATGCGAGCAGGAGGATTTGATGGGTGCGCTGCGCCAGTGCGTCAGCCGCCTGTCCGAGCGCGAGCAGATGGTGCTGCAGCTCTATTTCTTCGAAGAACTCAACCTGCACGAGATCGGGCTGACGCTCGACGTCAGCGCCGCGCGCATCTGCCAGATCAAGCGCGAGGCGATGATCAAGGTCGACCGCATGATGCGCGAGATGACCGAATGACCCGCGCCGGCGGCCGGTCCTGCCGCCTTAAGGACCGTCAGGCCGCCAGCGTCTGCCCGGCCTGCCACGCGGCACCGACCTTGTCGAAATAGCTCGCCATGCGCTCGGTGCCGACGTCGGTCAGCCGAACGATCGTGCGGCGCCGGTCGCGCTCGTCGATCGCACGGTGGACCAGTCCCAGCCGTTCGAGCGCGCTGATCATGCGCAGTCCCGACGACAGCGGAACCCCCGCGCCGGTGGCAAGGTCGCTCGCGCTGAGCACGCGTCCGTGCGTCCCGGCCAGCATGAGGTCGAGCATCATGTCCCATGTCGGGCCCGACATCTCCGCGGTGCCGAAATGGCTGCGGCGGATCCGCCGGATCTGGATGCTGAACGACAGCTGGTCGAGCAGCCCCGCCGTCGGCGGCGCTTCGCCCCGCGTGCCGGCTTCGGCGCGCACAGGAACCGCCAGCTCTTCGGCACGGCCGGCGAGCAGCTCCTGAATCTGGTCGACACGCGATTTCAGCTCGGCAATTTCTTGGTTCGAAAATTGCTGCATGTAGTGATGCCCCCCGGGGAGCCACGCACACTAGGCTGCGACGTCGTTCCGCCGACTGGACGATCCCGATGCGTAGATGATCAGCAACAGGATCGGGTACGATATATAGACTGAGAGGAGCGAATAGGGTCGCGCCAATATCTCCGAGAACATGAACTTCTGGATATGCCCGAAAATGGCAATGAGCTGCCATCCGGTGATCCAGTAGGGCCAGAAACTGTGCGCTTTCATGGCGATGAGCCAGAAACTCAGCAGAACCAGCATGTCGATGACGAAGATATTAAACTCAATATCGGTCCAGGTCGGGAAGGGTGTCACGGCACTGGTGAGGACCGAGGCGATCAATGCTGTATAGGCTGCCCAGCGTTCCAGTGGCCCGCCGCGTCGGATCGCGACGGCCACCGTGATGAACAGCACAACATAATAGATCGCCACGGACCACATTGTGGCTATCAACCTTTCTTGCGGATCAACCGGCCTTCGCGAACGCGGGCGCGTCGACGCCCGAGCGATCGTTGCTGCCTTCGTCGACCAGCTTGGCGGCCGCCGGTTTGACGCCCGCGCCGAACATCCGCGTGCCGAGGCCGACTTCCTTCTGCGTCACCGTCAGCGCCAGATGCGCGTCGGTCAAGAGCTGGCGGACCTCGCCGGCGGCGGCGAGCGCATGCGCGACCTTCGCCATCGCTTCCTGTCCGACGATCGCCGACATGTTGGTTTCGCGGCGCGCGGTGGGCAGCGTCGCGGCAAGCTGGGCGATACGGATCATCGCTTCGTCGATGGCGTCTTCGGCCAAATGCAGCTCGGAAGCGATCTTCTTTGCTGCAGAAACTCGTTCGTTCAGCATCTTCTTTTTCCTTGAAAAAGAATGCTACCGGTTTCCCCCCCGCAGCATTCGGTTCGAACATTCAGGTCATCACACGACCGAGTCCGACAAGGATCGAATAGAGGGCGGAGAAGGCCAAAATCGTCGCAAATGCGATCAGGATCGGCCAGATTATCCTTTCCATCAACCCATGCCGGTTGGCCGGCTGGGACGCGGTCGGAAATGGCGAACCAATATCGAATAATCGCCGAAACGAACTGCGCCCCGGCTTGGCATCGTCGGCCGGGGTAACCTCGCCTAGGTCGATCAATTGATATGTCAAAGGCTGATAAGGGGTAACATGATCGAAGACACCGTTAACAGCCAGGATGCGCGCTGCCTCTATCCTGTTAGAAACATTAAGTTTCTTCAACACGCGCCGGACGCGTTCGTCGACCGTGTGCGGCGAAACATTCATCAGCCGGGCGATCTGCTTGGAATTTTTGTGCTCGTAAACGTGCCGCAACGTTTCAATCTGCGCCGCCGACAGCAGGCTGATGTAATTGTCGGGGTCGCCGTGCACGGGGTTGGAATAGAGCATCACGAGTCGAAATCAAGGTCGGTAGATAGCTAATTTCTTGCCTGCCCCATTCCCGGCCACGCGCCCGCACGTCCATGCGAGCCGTAACGGCCCCGGATGATGCGGCTCTTCGCTATTGCGCTTCCTTCAGGGTGCGATAGCGCAGGATCGATTTTTCGATATGGCGCCGCGCCGCGCGCCGCGCCGCGGCGGGATCGCCCGCCTCGATCGCGACGACGATCGCCTCATGATCGCGGTTGATCGTGTGCGCATAGCGCTGGTGCTGGACCGGGTCATCGCCTTGCAGGTACAGCCGCCGCGACGGGACGAGGCGCACGCCGAGGAACTGGGTGAAGCGGAGGAAATAGGGGTTGCCCGTGGCGCTGGCAATCGCCGCATGAAAGGCGGCATCGGCGGCGACCGAGGCGTCGACGTCGCTGCTTTTCTCCATCGCGTCGAGCGTGCGGTGCAGCTCGACCAGGTCCTTTTCGGTGCGGCGCCGCGCGGCAAGGTCGGCCATCTCGGCCTCGAACCCCATGCGCATTTCGAGCAGTTTGAGCACATCGTCGATCTCGCCGACTTCCTCGGCGGTGACCTGGAACGCACGATATTGCGCGCCGTCGGGAACATAGGCACCCGATCCGCGCCGCGATTCGAGCAAGCCGCGCGCCGCGAGCCGCGAATAGGCCTCGCGCACGACGGTGCGGCTGACGCCGAAATCTTCGGTCATCGCCTTTTCGGTCGGAAAGCGCGATCCGGGCGGCATTTCGCCCGTCTCGATCCGTTCCTCGAAACGCTGGACCAGATCGTCCGCCAGCGATGCCGCCTTGGTTGCTACCATGGTTGACGCGTTATCATTGCGTTTCAAAACTGGCTAGGGCCGGAAATCGGGGCGTTGCGCATCGACATAGCTATTCCAGTCGCCCTGCACCGCGAAATCGCCGCCGCGGTCCCACGCCGCGCCGCTGTAATAGACGAAGGGCTGCCCCGGCCGGACGCGCGCGAGGATCAGGTAATTGTCGGCGTCTTCGGCAAAGCCGGCAAAGGCGGCCGGGTCGACGATCACCGCCGCCGCCATCCGCCCCTTGTCGCCATCGGCGGGGTCCCACCAGACGAGCCGCGCCGCCGCCTTATCCTTCTTCACCTCGCCCAGCTTGCCACCGCCCACCGGCCGCTTCGAAATGCCGATGCCGACGATCAGCTCCGCATCGCTGCTCGACGCGATGGTCGAGGTCATGCGGGTGAAATTCGTCCCCGCGGGCAAGGTGAAGCGGCGCGTCTCGCGCACCGTCCGCGCGACATCGACCGGCCAGGGATCGTAATCGACGGTGAAATCCGCGACATCGGGGCCCGATCGCAGGATGCGCGGCCGCACATAGTTGCGCGAGGTCCACAGCTTGTTGTCGTGCCAAATACCGAGCCCGCCGACCCCACGCCCGGTGCCGACATTGTAGAAATCGATGCCTTCGCCATGGTCGCTATGCTGGTCGCCGGTGCGAAGCTGGCGGTCCATGAAGGGCCAGCGCACGCGCTTGCCCCATGCGTCGATCCCCGACGACGACGGCGGCTCCGCCGCCTCCAGCGCGCGGCCGTAGATGCGGTACGCGATGCGGTCGTTTTCCCAGAGCAGGTCGTCGAAGCGGTAGTCGGCAATCGTCACCGCGGCGCGCGCTTTCTGCTCCTCCGCCGTCGCCGGCCGCATCGGCTGGTGCTCCTGCGCCGCCGCCGGCGCGGCCAGCAGGAAGAGCGCGAGGAATGCCGGCCGCATCACCAACTCCACATCGTCCCGTCCTCGAGCCGGTTCACCGGCAGATAGGCACGGGCATAAGGAAAGGTTTCGGCGAGTCCCTCGTCGATATCGACGCCCAGCCCCGGCGCGTCGCCCGGGTGGAGCATCCCGCCCTCGAAGCGGTAGGCGTGCGGGAACACCGCGTCGGTTTCCGCCGTGTGGCGCATATATTCCTGCACCCCGAAATTCGGGATCGACAGGCCGAGGTGCAGCGCCGCAGCCATCGTCACCGGCGACAGGTCGGTCGCGCCGTGGCAGCCGGTGCGGATCTGGTAGAGGTCGGCGAGCGAGGCGATCTGGCGCATGTGGGTGATCCCGCCCGCGTGGAGCACGGTCGCGCGGATATAGTCGATCAGCCGGTTCTCGATCAGCGCCTTGCAATCCCACACCGACGAGAAGATCTCGCCGACCGCCAGCGGGGTCGTCGTATGCTGGCGGATCAGGCGGAACGCGTCTTGATCCTCCGCCGGGGTCGCATCCTCGATCCAGAAGGGGCGATATGGCTCAAGATCCTTGCCGAGCCGCGCCGCCTCGATCGGGGTCAGCCGGTGATGGACGTCGTGGAGCAAATGAACATCCCAGCCGAGCACCTCGCGCGCCGCGGCGAACAGTTCGGGGACGACGCGCATATATTTCGCGGTCGACCAGACATTCTCGGTCGGCAGGTCATTGTCGGCGGGTTCGTAGAAATAACGGTCATTGCTGACGCCATAGGTCGACGCCATCCCCGGCACGCCGCATTGCAGCCGGATCGCCTTATACCCCTGCCGCTGATAATCGAGCGCCGCCTCGATCGTGTCTTCGATGCTCGCGCCATTGGCGTGGCCATAGACCATGCACCCCTCGCGCGCCGCGCCGCCGAGCAGCTGGTAGACCGGCAGCCCGGCGACCTTGCCCTTGATATCCCACAGCGCCATGTCGACCGCGGCGATCGCCGCCATCGTCACCGGGCCGCGGCGCCAATAGGCGCCCTTGTAGAGATATTGCCAGATATCCTCGATCCGGTGCGCGTCGCGCCCGATCAGGCACGGGACGACATGCTCCGAAAGATAGCTTGCGACCGCAAGCTCGCGCCCGTTGAGCGTCGCATCGCCGACGCCGGTGGTGCCGTCGTCGCATTCGATCTTCAGCGTCGTGAAATTGCGGCCCGGCGAGGTCAATATCACCCGCGCTGACACGATCTTCGGCATTCGATCCCCTCTGGGCATATGGAGTAGTTGTGTGACAACCTTATTGACACTCGATCGAAAAGGAAAGACATATGTCACCGGTGTCAAGGCCAAAGGCCGGCACCTCTACGGGAGAGGAAAGAGGATGCGAAGCGCCGGGTGCTCCCCGCATTCGGTGAAACCGCACCAGAGCGCTTCTCCTTTCGCCGGTCACCCCCTCGATCCTGCAAAGGAAATGACATGCCGCTGAGCCTGCTTGCCCTGATGATGACCAGCCCCACAGCCGCGGCAGCTCCAGCCGAACCGGCGATGCCCCGGCCCGCCGCGATCCTCGCGCAGACGCGCCGCGTCGCCGACTGGCAGCTCGCGAACCGCACCAACTGGGCGACGATGCCCGCGGCGCGCAAGAGCGTCCGCGACGTGCGCGACTGGCAGCAGGCGACCTTCTGGGTCGCGCTGACCGAACTCGCGAGCCGCGACAGACGCTATGCGAAGCCGCTGCTCGACCTCGGGCGCGCCGAGGAATGGCGGATGGGCGACCGTGCCTATCATGCCGACGACCAGCTGATCGGGCAGGCGTGGCTGTGGGCGGCGCAGAATGGCGGGGGGAAGCAGGCGGCCGCCCCGATGCGCGCCTATTTCGACCATCTGCTCGCCAACCGCCCGACGATCGGCCTCGAATTCATTCCCGTCGCGCCCGGCAAGGGGACGTCGACCTGCACCGACCGCTGGTGCTGGTGCGACGCTTTGTTCATGGCACCGCCGACGATGCTTCGCCTCGCCAAGGCGACGGGCGACAAACGCTACGCCGATTTCGTGCACGCGGAATGGAAGGCGGCGACCGACTATCTCTTCGACCCATCCGAACAGCTCTATTTCCGCGACAGCCGCTTTTTCGACATGCGCGACACCAAGGGCCGCAAGCTGTTCTGGAGCCGCGGCAACGGATGGGTGATGGGCGGCCTCGTCCGCGTCCTGCAGGTGCTGGACCAGAAGGACCCGCAGCGCCCCTATTATGAGAAGCTGTTCAAGGACATGTCGGCCAAGCTCGTCACGCTGCAAAAGGCCGACGGCTATTGGCCCGCGTCGCTGCTTGACAATGATCCCGGCACCCCGCCCGAAACGAGCGGCACGGCGTTCTTCACCTATGCCTTTGCGTGGGGCGTCGACAACGGCCTGCTCGACCGGCGGGTGTACGAGCCGGCGGCGGTGCGCGGATGGCATGCGCTGCAAGGTGCGGTGCAGCCCGACGGGATGCTCGGCTGGGTCCAGCAGGTCGGCGATCGCCCCGACAGCGTGTCGGCGAAAGAAACGCAATTTTACGGCAGCGGCGCCTATATGCTCGCCGGCACCGCGATGTACGACCTGTCGAAGAAGCGCATAAAGCGTTGATATAGAATGGCTTACTTGCCTCAGCTAGCCCCATAACAGCGGCGATTGACTTACCCTCGCAAAGTTGTAATACATTTCGCAAGTTGTATTACATCTAGGATTGACACCGGTATCAACCGGGTCGCGCCTCCGGCAGCGGCGGTGCCGAAAAAAGGAGAGGGAAATGACGTCACCATCGGCCTTGCCGACCCGCGCCGCGCTGCTGGCATCCGCCGCATTGTTCGCCGCCCTGCCGGCGCAGGCGCAGGAAGCGCCCGCCGCAATCGAGGGCGAGCAGGCCGCAGCGATCGATGGCGGCGACGAAATCCTGGTCACCGGGACGCGCGCGACGCAGCGCAGTTCGATCGCGTTCAAGCGCGACGCCGACATCGTCGTCGACGGCCTCGTCAGCGACGAAATCGGCGCGACCCCCGACAATTCGGTCGGTGACACGCTCGAACGCATCGTCGGCGTCTCGGCCGACCGCTTCAAGGGCAACGCCAACGAACTGTCGGTGCGCGGCCTCGGTCCCACCCTCAGCTTTTCGACCTTCAACGGCCGCGAAGTGTCGACCGCGGGACCCGACCGCTCGGTCGCCTTCCAGCAATTTCCGTCCGAGCTCGTCAACGGCGTGCTCGTCTACAAGACACAGCGCGCCGACTTCCTCGAAGGCGGGGTCGGCGGGATCATCGAGCTCAAGTCGATGAAGCCGCTCGATTACGGCAAGCGCCGCATCCAGTTCGAGGTGCGCGGCGATTTCCAGCCGCAGGACAATGACGTCTACCAGCACGACGGGCTCGGCTATCGCGCGAACTTTTCCTACACCGACCAATATTCGACCGGGATCGGCGATATCGGCATCTCGATCGGCTACCAGCGGCAGGACACTGCGGCGCCCGAGGATTATTACAACGCCAATTCGACCTTCCAGCTGTGCAACACCGCGGCGACCAACGGCGCGACGAACACGCTGAACTGCACCTTCGCCGCCGCGCCGCGCAACGCGAACGAGACGATCGTCGATCCCTATTTCGCCAATTCGTCGCGCAGCTTTCGCACCCAGCGCACCTCCGAGGTCCGCGACGGCCTGATCGGCGCGATCCAGTGGCGGCCGTCGCCCGATTTCGAGATCGCGATCGACGGGCAATATTCAAAGCGCAACAGCCTCGAGGACCGCAATGTCCTCGGCATCACCGAGGGGCTGCGCGGCGTCCAGCCGCTCGTGATCGGCAACGGGAGCAACGGTTATTCGCGCGGCGCGCTGATGAGCTATCGCGGCAATTCCAACCTCGAAAACCAGCTCGAAACGCGCCAGCGCAACGAGGAATATCTGGGCGGCGGGGTCAGCCTGATCTGGTCGCCCGAGCGCTGGAACGTCGCGTTCGACGCCTCCTATTCGAACAGCCACCGGACCGAGACGCAGAAGCAGACGCGCATGCGCTCGACGCGCCGCGTCGGCTATACGCTGACCTATATGGACGACGATGTCGTGCCAGTCGTCGCGTTCGACAATTTCGACATCACCGACCCCGGCCTGTTCCTCGCCAACGCGAACAACGCGGTCTATGCGCGCCGCCGCTTCGTCACCGACCGCACCGACCGCATCTGGGCAGCGCGGCTCGACATCGACCGCGAGTTCGACGGCTTCATCACCGGCGTCAAGTTCGGCGGCCGCGTGTCGGACCATCACCGCACCAACGACAATGCCCGCAACACCGACCTCAACACGATCCCCGGCAACGCCGCGACGGTGACCGCGCTGATCACGCAGGCGAACCAGCAGTGCCGCACCCCCTTCACGACCACCAGCTACATGAAGGGCATGGGGACCAACGTCACCCGCTGGGCCAGCTTCGACAATGACTGCCTGTTCCGCACCTTTGCCGGCAGCGACGACGCGCTTCCCTATCCCGCCGACGGCCGCGATCCGAGCGATATCGACGTCACCGAGCGCATCTACGCCGCCTATGCGATGGCGAATTTCGAATCCGAAGCGGGCAGCGTGCCGTTCAGCGGCAATGTCGGGCTGCGCTGGGTCAAGACCGACATCACGTCGGTCGGCTTCCGCCAGCCGTACCGGCTGACGATCGACAGCGGCAACGACGCCTATGTCATCGCGGTCGATCCGACGGGGCAGCTCGCTACCAACCGCGGCAAGGGCAGCTATAATTATTTCCTGCCGAGCGCGAACATCGCATTTGACCTGTCACAACAGGTCAAGCTGCGCCTCGCCGCCTATCGCGCGATCGCGCGGTCGGGGATCGAAAGCTTCGGCGCCGGGATCAACCTGACCCCCGGACCCGGCACCGACGTCGACAATATCATCTTCAACGCGACGACCGGGAACCCGAGCCTCAAGCCGCTCCGCGCGTGGAATATCGACGCCAGCCTCGAACTCTATGCCTCGCAGGACACGCTCGTGTCGGTCGCGGGCTATTATAAATGGGCGAAGGGCACCGTCATCGGCCGCTCGGAGCCGATCCCGACCGACATCACCGTCACCACCATCCGCGACAATGGTGCGCCGGTGACCGAAACCTTCACGATCAACCCGGTCGCCCCGTCGAACGACCTCGAAACGCGGCATCTTTATGGGGTCGAGGCGACCGCGAGCCACGCCTTCACCTGGCTGCCCGATCCGCTCGACGGCTTCGGCATCCAGGGATCGGTCAACCGCGCCTTCGCCAATTTCGAATATCCCGACACCTCGCCGATCGCCGCCTATGTCGACCCGGCGAATTTGATCGGGCTGTCGAAATGGACCGCGAGCGGATCGGTGTGGTTCGAAAAATGGGGCCTCTCGCTGCGCGCCAACCTTCGCTACCGCTCGGGCTATTACAAGCCGAACGGCGGCACCAACCGCGAGATCCGCGGCGGCACCTATCTCAACCTGTCGGCGCAGTACGACCTCACGAAGAATGTCCAGCTCAAGCTGCAGGCGCTCAACGTCACCGGCACCGAGGACGTGATGTACAAGGGCGGATACGACAGCATCGCCGAAGTGTCGCGCGGCGGGACGCAATATTTCTTCGGCTTCCGGGTCCGCCTGTGAAGCCCATGACTTTAGCCCGACTCCCTTGGGCTATCCTGGCCGCCGCCGCGTATTTTCCGTCCGCGGCGGCGGCTTTTTCCTCGCCATCGCCGCCGCCCGCAGCGCCGACATGCGCGGCGGGCGAGGGCTATGCAGCGTCGTTCGACGGGCGCCGTACCTTCACGCTGCGCCCCGACGACCTCGAGGCGATCAAGGCGGCCATGCCGACCGATCCCGCGATCGGCGCTGCCTATCGCGGCCTGATCGCCCGCGCCGACAAGGCGCTCGCCGCCAAGCCCGCTTCGGTGATGGACAAGCGCAGCATCCCGATATCGGGCGACCGCCACGACTATGTCAGCCTCGCACGCTATTGGTGGCCGAACCCCGCCGATCCCAAGGGCGCGTACATCCGCCGCGACGGCGACACCAATCCCGACGTCGAAAGCAACCGCTTCGACCGCAGCGCGCTCGGCCGCATGGTCCGCGAGGCCGACACGCTCGCGCTCGCCTATTATTACAGCGGCGAGCGCAAATATGCCGACGGCGCGGCGCGGGTGATCCGCAGCTGGTTTCTTGATCCCGCGACCGCGATGAACGCGAACATGAATTTCGCGCAGGCGGTGCCCGGCGTGTCGAACGGGCGCCCCGAGGGCGTGCTCGATGGAGCGGGCTTCATTGCGGTGATCGACGCCGCGGGGCTGATCGCACCGTCTGGGGCGCTGACGCCCGACGAGACCGCGGCGCTCGAAGGCTGGTTCGCGCGCTATGTCGACTGGATGCTCAAAAGCCCCAACGGCAAGGGCGAAGGCAGGGCCGCGAACAACCACGGCCTCTGGTACGATGCACAGGTCGCGCGCTTCGCGCTGTTCGCGCGGCGGCCCGACATCGCGCAGCGGATCGTCGCGGCATTCCCCAAGGCGCGGATCGCCAAGCAGGTCGATACATCGGGCGCGATGCCCGCCGAACTCGGCCGCACGCGCAGCTTCCATTATTCGTTGTTTTCACTCGATGCCGCCTACACGCTCGCCGACAGCGCAGCCTGTCTCGGCGTCGACATCTATCGCGCGGACGAAGGCGGTCGTTCGCTGCGCAAGGCGACCGATTATGTCGCGGCGTATCGCGGCCGCGCGGCGGACTGGCCCTATAAGGAAAAGGGCTGGCCCGCCGACATGCTCGACGCGCTGCTCGTGCGCGCCGACGCCGCATGGGGGCCCGGCGCCTATCCACGGACGATCGCCGGCGACCTGTTGCTGCGCCGTGGCGCGCGCTAGAATCGGCGCATGATCGCACGCCGCGCCTTGCTCCTCGCCGCGTTGCTCGCCGCTCCGGCCGCGTGGGCGCGGCCGCGGGCCGGCGGCCTCGACATTCGCGCGATCGAACGCCGGCGCCTGACGCCGCAGGCCGACGCGCTGCTCGCCGCGGTCCCTCGCACGATCGCCGCCATCGCGGCGCCGCGCAGCCCGGCCGGACGGCAAGACTATTATTCCGAAGGCGATTATTGGTGGCCCGATCCGGCGAACCCCGGCGGTCCCTATATCCGCCGCGACGGCCGATCGAACCCCGACAAGTTCGACGGCCACCGCGACGCGCTGATCGCCTTCGGCCGCACCGTCCCCGCGCTCGCGGCGCTGTGGGACCTCACCGGCGAGGCTCGCTTTGCCGCAGCCGCGATGCGCCACCTCTCCGCATGGTTCGTCGACCCGAAGACGCGGATGAACCCGAACCTCGACCATGCGCAGGCGATCATCGGCGTGAATACCGGCCGCGCTATCGGCGTGATCGATACGCTGCAGATCGTCGAGGTCGCACGCGCCGCCGCCCTGTTCGCGCGGCGGGACGCCCCGGGCTATGCCGCGATCCGCGCTGGCGTCGAGGGCTGGTTCGCCGAATATCTGGACTGGCTCACCACCTCGCCCTTCGGCGTCACCGAACGCGACGAGAAAAACAACCATGGCACCTGCTGGCTGCTTCAGGTCTCCTCCTTCGCCGCCTTGCTCGGCCGACAGGACATCCTCGCCGACGCACGCACGCGTCTGCAGGCCGTGATCATCCCGACGCAGATCACTTCCGACGGCCGCCAGCCGCTCGAACTCGCGCGCACCAAGCCCTATGCCTATGCACTCTTCAACCTCGACGTCCTCGCCGCCTCGGCGTGGCTGCTCGGCGGGCGCGAACTGATCGACTGGAAGACGCCCGACGGCCGTTCGATCGGCGGCGCGATCGCGTGGATGGCGCCCTATATCGCCGACAAGACGAAATGGCCGCTACCGCCCGACATTGAATATCGGGACGGCTTCCCGGTGCGCCAGCCGAGCCTGCTCTTCGGCGGGCTCGCGCAAAAGCGCAGCGACTGGCTGGACCTCTGGCAACGCCTCGATCCCGATCCGACCATCGGCGAAGTTGTGCGCAACTTCCCGGTGCGCCAGCCCCTGCTCTGGCTCTAGTTGCGCCCGCCGACCAGCCCGCGCGCGATCACCTGCGCCTGAATCTCCGCCGCGCCTTCGAAAATGTTGAGGATACGCGCGTCGCACAGCACGCGGCTGATTTCATATTCGAGCGCATAGCCGTTGCCGCCGTGGATCTGCAGGCTCGCATCGGCGTTCGACCAGGCGGCGCGCGCGCCGAGCAGCTTCGCCATGCCCGCCTCGATATCGCAGCGCTTGCCGCCGTCCTTCGCGCGCGCTGCGGCGTAGGAGAGTGCGCGCGCCGCGACGAAATCGACGAGGCTCATCGCGAGCTTGTCGGCGACGCGCGGGAAATGGACGATCGCCTTGCCGAACTGCTTGCGCGCCAGCGCATAGTCGAGGCCGAGCTCGAGCGCACGGCGCGCCACCCCGACCGCGCGCGCGGCGGTCTGGATCCGCGCGCCCTCGAAGGTGCGCATCAACTGCTTGAAACCCTGCCCCTCTTCGCCGCCGAGCAGCGCGTCGGCGGGCGCGCGCATCGCGTCGAACTGCAACGCATATTCGCGCATCCCGCGATAGCCGAGCACCTCGATCTCGCTCCCGCTCATGCCCGCGGCGGGGAAAGGATCGCTTTCGCTCCCGCGCGGCTTGGGGACGAGCAGCATCGACAGGCCGGCATAGCCCTTCGCGTCGGGCTTCGTGCGCGCGAGCAAGGTCATCAGGTCGGAGCGCGCGGCGTGGGTGATCCAGTTTTTCGCACCGTCGATCACCCAATGATCGCCCTCGCGCCGCGCTCTGGTTTGCAGCGAGCCAAGGTCCGACCCGACATCGGGTTCGGTGAACACCGCGGTCGGCAGCACTTCGCCGCTCGCGATGCGCGGCAGCCATTCGGCCTTTTGCGCGTCAGTGCCGCCCATCGCGATCAGCTCGCCGGCGATCTCCGACCGCGTGCCGAGCGACCCCGCGCCGATCCAGCCGCGCGACAATTCCTCGGTGACGAGGCACATCACGAGTTTCGACAGGCCCAGCCCGCCATATTCCTCGGGGATGCAGACGCCGAAGGTGCCGAGGTCGGCCATCGCCTGCACGGTCGCATCGGGGATCAGCTCGTTCGCGAGGTGCCAGCCATGCGCGTCGGGCACGATCGCGGCGTCGGTGAAACGGCGATACTGATCGCGGATCGCGTCGAGATCGGCGTCGTGCAGCGTCTCGCTCGGCCAATGCCCCTCGGCGAGCGCGGCCGCGACGTCGGCGCGCAGCGCGGCATGATCGGCGTCGAGCAGGCCCGCGCAGGCGTC
The DNA here is from genome assembly GCF_052871675.1 of Sphingopyxis sp. LARHCG72. NCBI lineage: Bacteria > Pseudomonadati > Pseudomonadota > Alphaproteobacteria > Sphingomonadales > Sphingopyxidaceae > Sphingopyxis > Sphingopyxis sp. LARHCG72. The sequence continues at coordinate 45,329 of NZ_JBIXJU010000002.1, forward strand.
GGCAAGCAGGCGCGCTGCCGCACCCAGCCCGAGGTCGCCCGGACGGAACATCTCATTCTGCCCCATCGGCAATCCGCCGACGAGCTGGCCGATCCCTTCGGCGAAAGCGAGCGTCGCGATCTTCGCATCGAGCGGGTTCGAGTCCTGGCCGGCCTCGCACCACTCCAGCACCGCCTCCAGCGCCGCCACCGTCGTCGCGACCCACGCAAAGCCGTGCGCCGCGCGCTGCTCGCGGTCGATCGGGGCGTGCGCCAACCGTTCGGCGAGCGCGGCCTCCGCCGCGCCGCGATAGGCCTGTCCGGCCGCGAGGGCCTCGCGAAGGCCGGCCATCTTCAGGCGGCGCGCTCGAAGATCGCGGCGATGCCCTGTCCGCCGCCGATGCACATCGTCTCGAGCCCGTAACGGCCGTCGCGGCGCACCAGTTCGCGCGTCAGGTTCGCGAGGATGCGCCCGCCGGTCGCGCCGATCGGGTGGCCGAGCGAGATGCCCGAACCGTTGACGTTCAAAATCTCGTTCCGGCTGTCGCCCTCCGACCAGCCCCAGCCCTTCAGCACCGCGAGCACCTGCGGCGCGAACGCCTCGTTGAGCTCGACAAGGTCGATGTCGCCCCAGCCGAGTCCGGTGCGCGCGAACAGGCGCTCGACCGCGGGGACCGGGCCGATGCCCATCCGGCTCGGGTCGCAGCCCGCCGCCGCCCAGCTGTGGAACCAGGCGGCGGGTTCGAGCCCGAGTTCGTCGAGCTTGTCCTCGGCGACGACGAGGCACGCGGCTGCGGCGTCATTCTGCTGGCTCGCATTGCCCGCGGTGACCACACCGCCTTCGAGCGGGCGCAGCTTGCCGAGCGATTCCAGCGTCGCGTCGGCGCGATAGCCCTCGTCGTGCGCGAAGACGATGGGGTCGCCCTTCTTCTGCGGCACCGATACGGGGACCAGCTCGTCGTCGAACAGCCCGTTCGCCCACGCGGCGGCGGCGCGCTGGTGGCTGCGCACAGCATAGGCGTCGGCCTGCTCGCGCGTGATATCGTAATCCTTCGCGAGGTTTTCGGCGGTCTCGATCATGCCGGTGATGACGCCAAAGCGCTCGACCGGCTGCGACATCAGCCGCCCGCGCGTCAGCCTATCGTGGAGCGTCAGGTTGCCGGCGCGCACGCCTTTGCGGATATCGGTGCTGTAATGTTCGACGTTCGACATCGATTCGACGCCGCCCGCGACGACAAGGTCGGACATGCCCGTCTGGACCATCATCGCGGCGTTCGCGATCGCCTGCAGCCCCGACCCGCAGCGGCGGTCGAGCTGGTAGCCCGGCACCTCGAGCGGCAACCCCGCGGCCAGCCACGACCAGTGGCCGATGCTCGGCGCCTCGCCATTGCCATAGCCTTGCGAAAAGACGACGTCGTCGACGCGCGCCGGGTCGATCTTCGTCCGCTCGACCAGCGCCTTCAGGATCACCGCGCCAAGCTCGCCCGCGGTCATAGACGAAAGCGCGCCGCCGAACTTGCCGACGGCGGTGCGGATCGGGGCGACGATGGCGGCGCGGCGCAGGGTCATGTCTTCATTTCTCCAATGTTGCGACGCCGACGATACCCGCATCGATCAGGCGCGCAATCTCGCCCGAGGACAGCGACAAGCGTTCGCTCAATATTTCTTCGCTGTGCGCACCATTGCGCGGCGCGGGCGCCGGCGGGCGCCGCTCCTGCTGCGGCAAGGTCGCAAAGGCCCCTGCAGCGGGATAGGCGAAACCGCTGGGATTGTCGGCGGTGCCGAAGATCGGGTTATCGGCGACGAGCGCCGGATCGTGCACCGCCTCATACATCGTGCGATAGGACGAATGGACGATGCCGCCCGCGTCGAAGGCGGCGGCAAGGTCGGCATGATCGCGGCCGGCAATCGCCGCCTCGAACAGCGGATAGAGCGCGTCGCGGTGCGTGAAGCGGAGCCCGTCGTCGGTCGCGAAGGACACGCGCCGCGCCGCCTCGACCGCGCCGATCGCGTCGCCAAGACCCAGCGCCGACACAAGGTTCGCCCATTGGCGCGGCGTGACGACGACGATCATCGTACGCTGCCCGTCGCGCGTCACGAAATCGCGTCCGAACAGGCCGTAAACGGCATTGCCGAGCCGCGGCCGGTTCGCACCCGAATAGAGCATCTCGGCGACACCGCCGAGATTGGCGACGGTGCCGATCGCGACGTCGGAGAGCGGCAGGCGCACCTCGCCGCCTTCGCCGGTGCTGCTGCGCCGCTGGATCGCCGCGAGCAGCGCAAACGCCGCATAGGCGCCGGTAAGCAGGTCCCATGCGGGAAGCACATGGTTGACCGGATCGGGCCCGGCGCCGGTGAGCATCGGATAGCCGACGCTGTTGTTCACCGTATAGTCGAGCGCGGGCGAACCGTCGGCCCAGCCCATCACGCGTATGGTGATCAGGTCGGGGCGCCCTTCGGCCAATACCTCGTGCGACAGGAAGCCGCCGACCGGGAAATTGGTGACGAACTGCCCCGTCGCGCGCACCAGCGCCTGGAGAAGTTCGCGCCCCTCGGGCCGGGCGAGGTCGAGCGCGACCGATTTCTTGGCGCGGTTGAGATTTTCCCAATAGAGCGAATCATTCGCCGTCGTGACCGGCCAGCGCCGAAAATCGGGGCCGCCGCCGATCTGGTCGACGCGGATCACTTCCGCCCCCATTTGCGCGCAATAGAGCCCGGCGGTGGGGGACGCGACGAAGGACGAAGCCTCGATCACCGACAGTCCGGCCAGCAGGTCGTACATCCGGCCCCTGTCTCCCGCAAAACCCCGGCCCATAGGCCGTTTCCATCCGGCGCGATCGCGGGTCGGAACCCGCCGCCCGGCGGGTAGTAACGAGCTCCATCCGTTAGCGCAAGTTTCTTCGCTTACTAAGTAAATCCATATAATATAAGGATTAAATGCGCGGCAATTTTTCGACCGCCTGTCCATCCGCCCGAATATGGTGACGCATGGCGAGCGCCGCGCAAAGCTGCTATGCTGCGTCCAAGCCTGCGTAACAGCCACGAGGTTGATTATGACGGACGATTGGCGAGTGGATGATCTGGCGCTGTGCATCAGCCGGCACGAGCGCTACCCGCCCGAGGTTCGCCCGGGCGCCGTTTTCACGGTGCGGAGCGTGCTGGCGGACATGCCCGACCTTGTCGGCGGGCAATCGGGTACGGCGCTCAACTTCCGCGATGTCCCCGATCTCGGCCCGCGCGCCGCTTATTGCGCGCGCCGCTTCCGCAAGATCACGCCGGTCGCGCCCGACGACTTCGACGCCGAGGTGATCGACCTGCTCGCCGGGGTGACGGATCGCTGCCGCTGATCGCACTTTTGCGTGAAATCTCTCCTTTGATCGATTCAACCGATAAGTGTACCCGGAAAATTGGGGTTGAGTGCATGCGCCAGTCGGCATAGCTGGCGCCCTGCAAATCATTTTGCAGTGCAGCAAACAAAGGAATCACTCTCCCATGGGTATCATCGGAAGCTCGATCAAGCCGTTCAACGCCACCTCGTACCACCAGGGCAAGTTCGTCCCCGTTTCGGACGCCGACACCAAGGGCAAGTGGGGCGTTTTCTTCTTCTATCCGGCCGACTTCACCTTCGTCTGCCCGACCGAGCTCGAAGACCTCGCCGACCAGTATGCGACGCTTCAGGGCCTCGGCGTCGAAGTCTATTCGGTCTCGACCGACACGCATTTCAGCCACAAGGCCTGGCACGACAGCTCGCCGGCGATCGGCAAGATCAACTATCACATGCTGGGCGACCAGAACCACGTCCTCGCCAACAATTTCGGCGTGCTGCGTGAAGATTCGGGCCTCGCCGACCGCGCGACCTTCGTCGTCGATCCCGACGGCGTGATCCAGGTGATGGAAATCACCAGTGAAGGCGTCGGCCGCAACGCCGAGGAACTCGTCCGCAAGATCAAGGCTGCGGTCTATGTCCGCGCCAACCCCGGTCAGGTTTGCCCGGCGAAGTGGGAAGAAGGCGCCGAAACGCTCGCGCCCTCGATCGAACTCGTCGGCAAGATCTGAGCCGACAATTTGCGAGGACCGGGCGGGCGGCGCTCGCCCGGTCTTAGCCCCGAAAAACACAAGAATTTCTGACGCCGTTCCCAGCGGCGACCCCCTGCTCCTGTCCGAAAGGCTCTCCCCATGCCGATGCTCGACGCCAACACGACCGCCCAGCTCAAATCCTATCTCGGCAACCTCCGCCGCCCGATCGAGCTGGTCGCGAGCCTCGACGCCTCGCCCAAGTCGGCCGAGATGCGCAGCCTTGTCGAAGAAGTCGCCGCGCAGTCGGACCTCGTCACCGCGCGCTTCGACGGCGCCGATGCGCGGAGGCCCTCTTTCGCGATCCGCGCCGATGAGGGCCGCGCCGAAGCCGTGTTCGCGGGGCTGCCGATGGGGCATGAATTCACCTCGCTGATCCTCGCGTTGCTCCACGTCGGCGGCCACCCGCCGAAGGAAGAGGCCGAGCTGCTCGACGCCGTCCGCGCGCTGGAGGGCGACTTCGTCTTCGAAACCTTCTTCTCGCTCTCGTGCCAGAATTGCCCCGATGTCGTGCAGGCGCTCAACATCATGGCGGCGCTCAACCCGAACATCCGCCACACGGCGATCGACGGCGCGCTGTTCCAGGACGAGGTCGAACGACGTCAGGTGATGGCGGTGCCCGCGGTCTTCCTGAACGGCGAGCCCTTCGGCCAGGGCCGCATGGACCTCGCGCAGATCGTCGCCAAGCTCGACACCGGCGCGGTCGCGCGCGCCGCCGAAAAGATCGCCGCGAAGGAACCGTTCGACGTGCTCGTCGTCGGCGGCGGCCCCGGCGGCGCCGCGGCGGCCGTTTACGCCGCGCGCAAGGGCATCCGCACCGGCATCGTCGCCGAACGCTTCGGCGGGCAGGTGCTCGACACGATGGGGATCGAGAATTTCATTTCGGTCCAGCACACCGAAGGCCCCAAGCTCGCCGCGCAGCTCGAGGCGCATGTGAAGGATTATGCAGTCGACGTCATGAACGTGCAGGAAGCCGCCGAACTGATCCCGGGCGGGGCGGGCGGCCTCCACGAAGTGAAGCTGAAGAGCGGCGCGAGCGTCAAGGGCAAGACGGTGATCCTGTCGACCGGCGCGCGCTGGCGCCAGATGGGCGTCCCGGGCGAGGCCGAATATCGCAACAAGGGCGTCGCCTATTGCCCGCACTGCGATGGCCCGCTGTTCAAGGGCAAGCGCGTCGCGGTGATCGGCGGCGGCAATTCGGGAGTCGAGGCGGCGATCGACCTCGCGGGGCTCGTCGCGCATGTGACGCTGATCGAATTCGATGCAGAGCTTCGCGCCGATGCGGTGCTGCAGACCAAGCTGCACAGCCTGCCCAACGTCACGGTGATCACTTCGGCGCTCACCACCGAAGTTCTCGGCAATGGCGAGAAGGTGGTCGGGCTGCGGTACCGCGACCGCAATCGCGACGAGGAACATCTCGTCGAACTCGAAGGCATTTTCGTGCAGATCGGCCTCGTGCCGAACACCGAATGGCTCGGCAGTGCGGTCGCGCTCAGCGATCGCGGCGAGATCGAGGTCGACGCGCGCGGCGCGACGAGCCAGCCGGGCATCTTCGCCGCGGGCGACGTCACGACCGTCCCCTATAAGCAGATCGTCATCGCGATGGGCGAGGGATCGAAAGCCGCGCTGTCGGCCTTCGATCACCTGATCCGGTCATAGCTTCTACGCGCCGCGCGTCACCCGGCGCGCGGTCAGCGGCACGAGAAGCAGCAGCGCGGCAAGGATCCAGAAGGCGGCGGGCAGGCCGACCGCCTTCGCCACTACGCCGATGCCCGCCGGCCCGACAAGGATACCCGCATAGCCCAAGGTGGTGAGCGCGCCGATCGCCAGCGCCGGGGGCATGTTCGACTGGCTCCCGGCGCGGCGGAACAGGACCGGCACGAGGTTCGACGCGCCAAGCCCGATCAACACGAAACCGCCGAGCGCGACCGGCGCCAGCGGAACCGCCAGCAGGACGACGAAACCGAGCACGGCAACCACCCCGCCGCCGAGCAGGGTCCGATAATCGCCGATCCGCGCAACCAGGCGGTCGCCGAGCAACCGTCCTGCCGTCATCGCGATCGCGAACAGAATATAGCCGACCCCGCCCTGCTTTACGTCGACGAGTCCTCCCTGCGTGATCAGCAGCGCGCTCCAGTCGAGCATCGCGCCTTCGGCCAGGAAGGTGACCATCGCGAGGATCGACAGGAGCAGCACGATCCCCTGCGGCCGCACGAACAGCGGGCCATCCTCGGCGCCGCGCGTCGCGAGCAGGCGCGGGCGGGCGGCGAGCATCGCCGCGAGCATGAGGGCGGCGCAGATCAATGTCGCGGCCAGCGTATCGACCTCGAGCGACAGGAACAATGTCATCAGCCCCGCCCCGGCAAATCCCCCGATGCTGAAAAGCGCATGAAAGCCCGACATCAGCGGCACACCCGACGCGCGTTCGACCTCGACCGCATGGACGTTCACCGCCACGTCGAGCGATCCGAGTGCGCCGCCGAAGACCAGCAGGACCGCGCCAAGGGCAAGCGGGGTTTCGGCGATCGCAAGGAAGGGCAGGATCACCGCGAGCAGGAAACCGCTCGCAACGATTACCGGCCGGCTTCCAAAACGCGCGGTCAGCGGCCCCGTCGCGAGCATCGCCGCGACCGAGCCCCCGCCGATGCAGAGCAGGAGCAGCCCGAGCATCGCGTCATCGATCTGGAGACGCGCCTTGGCGAAGGGAACGAGCGGCGCCCAACAGGCGATGCCGAAGCCCGCGACGAAGAAGGCAAGGCGGGTCGCCAGCCGCGTGGCCGGACGATCGGCGGGGATCATATCATCCATCTCCGAAAAATCAGTCGCGACCGGCGATCATCACGGCGCGGACGCCGGCCGCATCGAGCGATGCGCGCTGATCGTCGGACACGCCGGGACCGACGACGAGCATGTCGATCTGGCGAAGCGACGCGATATGGTGGACCGCGCGGCGCCCGAGCTTGTCATCGGTCGCGAGAACGACGGTGCGCCGCGCCGACGCGACGACCGCGCGCTTGAAGGTCGCATCCTCGAAATGGTCCGCCGCCGCGCCGTCTTCGGAGATCGCGCAGGCGCCGATAAAGGCACGGTCGAACCGCATCTGGACGATCGCCTGTACCGCCACCGCGTCGATGCACCCCCCCACCAGCGGGTCGGCCACCCCGCCGACGACGATCAGGCGCAGGTCCTGCCGCCGCAGCACCGCCGCGGCGATGTCGACCGAATTGGTCGCGACGGTCAGGTCGGCGTCTTCGGGCAGGAATTCGACGAGCGCGAGGTTGGTGCTGCCGCTGTCGAGGAACAAGAGCTCACCCGGCCCGATGGCCAGCGCAGCCGCCCGCGCGAGACGCAACTTCTCCTCGCGCCCCTCGCCCAGCCGCGCCGCGAGGGGCGCCGCGTCGGGCAGGATCGGCAGCGCGCCGCCATAGACGCGGCGGCATCGGCCTTCGGCGGCGAGCGCGCGCAGGTCGCGGCGGATCGCATCTTCGGAAACATCGAATTCGGCCGCCAGCGCGGTCGCCGAGACCGACTGCTGGTTCGCGAGTCGGGCCGCGATCGTGTCGCGGCGGATGGTCGGATGGTCATTCGTCATGGCGGCGCCATAACGTGCATAATCATGCACGTCAATTTGCACGATTGTGCACGATTTGCTTTCTCATCGCAGGACTCTTCATCGCAGTTCTGCCCGGCGGAGCGCCGCAATCCAGCTTCCAAATCCGGCTGCGCGATCGATTTGCGCCGATGGCGAACAAATTTTGCAATATCGACTTCGTCGAAAATCTATGGTTTCCAGCGTGATGCCCGCAGCATGGTGAAATCCGCCGTGACAAATTTTCCACAATTGAAAATTTTGTCCATATCAGGGTTGCTTTTTCTATTCAGCCCGACTTTATAGAAATCCGCAAAGGCGAAGGCCGTGAGGGCCTCTTAGTGAAAATAAAAGACGATCACCGGGCAGGGAGCAGGTCTCGCCGTCCGTTTTGGCAAAGGGGATATCTATGAAGCTCGTTCAATCCTGCTGGTATGCCGGTACCGCGCTTTCGATGCTGGCCGGCATCAGCCCGGCCTATGCGCAGTCGGCCGATGCCGCCCCCGAAGCCGCGGCTTCGGACAGCGAAATCATCGTGACCGGTTCGCGCATCCAGCGTTCGGGCTTCGACGCGCCGACGCCGACGACCGTGATCGGCGAGGCCGAACTCGCGCTTGGCAACCGGCCGAGCATCGCGCAGGTCCTGAACGATGCTCCGCAGTTCCGCCCCACATCGACGCCGACGACGACGGCCGGCGGAACCAACAGCGGCATTTCGACCGCCGACATGCGCGGGCTTGGTGGCGTACGCACGCTCACCCTGCTCAACGGACACCGCTTCTCGGGCTCGCAGGATCTCAACACGGTTCCGCAAAGCCTCGTCAAGCGCATCGACGTGGTCACCGGCGGCGCCTCCGCCGCATGGGGCTCGGGCGCCGTTGCAGGTGTCGTCAACATCATCCTCGACGATGATTTCACCGGTTGGCGCATGGGTGCCCAGACCGGCCTATCGTCGCGCGGCGACGGCGCACGCTATGGCGCCGATATCGCATGGGGCACCGACTTCGCGGGCGGCCGCGGCCACTTCATGGTTGCCGGCGATTATATGGACGAACGCGGCATCCTGAGCCGCAAGGGGCGCCCCAACCTCGAAGCCGGCCTGTTCGCGCATCCCACCGAGGGCCTGATCATCGCTCGAGATCCCAATGCGACCCAAATTTATAATGGCGGATCGATTCTCAATGGCTCCCTCGCCCCCTCCGGCCTTGTCTTCAACCCCGATGGAACTATCGGCAGGTTCCCGTTCGGCAGCGTCACCAGTGGCGGCACGACCGTCGGCGGCGGCGGCCAGAACACCTATGATTATGTCGCGGTCAGCGCGCCCTACAAGCGCATCAATGCTTTTGCGCGCGCCAGCTATGAGCTGACCGACTCGCTGAATGTCTGGGCCCAGTTCAGCTTCCATCGCATGACCGGAAACTATGGTCTCTTTCCCGAGACGGCGGCCGATCTCAGCACCGTCATCATGCCCGACAATGCCTTCCTGACCCAACAGAACCGCCAGCAACTCGCCGCAGCCGGAATCAACGGCGCCTTCATTCTCGGCCGTTTTCTCGACGACGTCGGCCCCGACAGGATGTTGTCGCTGAAATACAACCGCCGCAATCTGGAAGGTGCGATCGGTTTCGAGGGCACGTTCGGTGACGGCTGGAAATATGACGCCTATTATGATCATGGTGAAATCCGGATCAGCCAACAGGTCAAGAACCAGCGGATCAAGTCCCGCTTCGCCGCCGGTGTCGATTCGGTGCTGGTCGGCAACACGCCGACGTGCCGCATCAATGCCGATGCCTCGACGACAAACGACGATCCCAATTGTGTCCCGATCAACCTCTTTGGCAATGGCAATATCTCGGATAAGGCCGCAGCCTGGGCCTTTGGCGGCGCGCATCTGATCGCGACCATCAAGCTCGACGCGGCAGGCGCCTCCGTATCGGGCCAACCCTTTGCAACCTGGGCCGGTCCTGTCGACATTGCCGTCGGCACCGACGTTCGCTGGGAAAAGCAGACCACCGACTATGTCGATCCGCTGTCCAGGGCCAATGCGCTGAGCGTTCTCAACTCGTCGGCAACCAATGGCAGTTTCAACGTCAAGGAAGTCTTCGCCGAAGTAAACGTGCCGTTGCTCGATGCCGAAGACGTCGCACGTCTGGAAATCAACGGCGCTGCCCGCTATTCGGATTATAGCACCAGCGGCGGCATCTGGTCGTGGAAGACCGGCGGCACCCTGCGTCTCGTCAACGACCTCCTGCTGCGCGCCGTCTATTCCCGCGACATTCGTTCGCCCAGCATCGCCGAATATTTCACCACCCGCTCGGTCGGCATCGGCACGGTCGTGGATCTCTACCGGGGCCCCAATGTCATTCAGAATGGCGTGACGGTTTATGGCGGTGGCAACAGGAATCTCACCCCGGAAATTTCGCACACGCTGACCGTTGGGGGATCCTATTCGCCACACTATATTCCGGGCCTTCGCCTGTCGGTCGATTATTATGACATCAACATCGACAATGTCATCACGTCGATCCCCGCGCAGACGCTGATTGCGCAATGCGTTGCCAGCAAGCCGAGCGATCCGACGTGCGGCGGCGTCATCGTTCGCAAACCCAATGGCGAAATCGAGTCGATGACGAATACCGTTCGGAACCTCGCCAATTACAACACGCAGGGACTCGATATCGAGGCGTCGTACCGGATGGCGCTGGGCGACGGCAATCTGAGCTTCCGTGCATTGGCCAACCACGTCTTCCATCTGAAGGTCAACGGGGTCGATGTCGCAGGCATCGTCGGCGGCGAAACCGCCTTCTCGACGCCGAAATGGCGCGGCAGCGCGACAGTCGCCTTCGACAACGCCGACTTCGGTGCCAATGTGCGCGTTCGCTATGTCGACGGCGGCCTCTACAGCGTCCCGCCGCCGGCCCCGGCCAAGGCGCCCGCGAACAACCGCAACGGCAGCCGCACCTATGTCGACCTTGGGCTGCAGTTCAAGGCCGGCGCCTTCACCCTGTTCGGCAACGTCAACAATCTGTTCGACGTCGATCCGCCGCTGACCCCCTATATCACGCCGAACTATGACGTCATCGGGCGTTATGTTTCGGGGGGCGTGAAGCTGAACTTCTAGTCGCTCATTACCAGGTAGTCCCGGGGGGCAGCGGTATCGTCGATACCGCTGCCCTTTTCTTTTGCGGCGGTCGCAGGCGGCGCGTCGTTATCGCGCGCGCGCGGCCTGATGCGCGATGTCGGTCATCAGCTTGCGGAACAGCACCGCCCCCGGCGTGCCCGACGATTTGAGCGCGCGTTCGCAATCGAGCAGCCGGCTCATCAGCCGCGCGATGCGCACCGAATCCCAGATGTGGAGCTGCGCCGTCACCGCGTCGCGTTCCTTCCAGAAGATGCCGCTCGTGCGCGCCGATACGACGGTCGCGGGGTGCGCGCCGCCGTCGACCTCGGCGCGCAGCCGCGCGAGCGCCAGCGCGCGGATCGCCAGCGCGCGGATGATGCGGATTTCGGCGACGCCGATCGCCGCCGCTTTCGCAAGCATCGCGGGAAGCTCGCGCACCTTGCCGCCCAATGCGACATTGATGCACTCGCTGACATCCTCTTCGTGCGTCGCGGCGCCCAATGCCGCGATGTCGGCCGCCGTGACCTGCCGCTGGCGGTCGGGACCGGCGTCGAGATAGAGCGCCATCTTCTCGATCTCGCGCCGCATCAGCGCCTGATCGCCCGACACCAGGTCGACGAACAATTGCGCATCGGCGTTGGCGATCCGCAGCCCCTGTTCCTCGGCCGCCGCCATCGCGATGCCGACGAGCTGGCGCCGGTCGGGCTGGTAGCAGATCGCGGCGACGGCATAGTCCGCGCCTTCGACGAGCTTGACGAGTTTCGATTTCGCGGTGACCGACGCGCCGGTCGCGATCACCGGATTGATCGCGGTGTCGGCGGCGAGCAGGGCCTCGACCGCGGCAAGGCTGTCGTCGCCGCTGCCCGACAGTTCGAGCCGGATCACCCGCGCGGACGAAAAGAGCGACATCGACGCCGCCTCGGCGGCGAGCAGCGACGGGTCCTGCGACAGCTGCGATCCCGTCAGGTCGAGCCGCTCGGCATCCTTGCCCGCGAGCCCGATCAAATGGCTCGCGACAGCTTCCATCGTCGCTTCGTCGGGACCGGTGAGGAGGGTGAAACGAACCGCGGGGTCGAGGCGCGAGAGGCGTTCGAGTTCGTTCGGCTTGACGCTCTTCATTGCCCTGCGGGGGCCGGGGCGGGTGCGGCCGCCGGCTGGCCGCCGCCACGGTTCGCATAGACCGCGAGGCGCGCGACGATCTGGTCGGCGACCCCCGAGGCGAGGCGTTCGAGCGCGGTCGATTCGGCGGCGATCGTCGCATATTCGCTGCCGACGACGTCGATCCCGGCGTCCTGCGCCGCGGTCGCGTCAAGCAGCACCTCGCCCGATGCTGCGTCGACAAGCTGGTAGCGCGCGCGCAAGGTGCGGCGTTCGCGCGTCACCGCATCGTCGGCGCGGACGCCGAAGCCCGTGATCGAATCCTCGAGCCGGACATCGAGGCGGAGGCGTTTGCCCGCGCCCGCGCCGCCCTGCGTCGCCTGCAACCGGTCGCGCAGCGCGTTGCGGACGAGCCAGCCATTGTGCCCCTCGATCGGCGCGACATCGACATCGGCGAGCACCTGCGCCACCGCCCCCTTGCTGCCGTTCGCGTAGAGCGGACGCAGCCCGCAACCGCCGATGGTCAGCGAGGCGGCCGCGAGGCAGGAGACGAGAAGCAAGCGCATCAGGGAACGATATTCACCAAACGGTCGGGGACCACAATCACCTTCTTCGGCGCGGCGCCCGCGAGCAGCTCGACGATGCGCGGGCGCGCGAGTGCGGCGGCTTCCACTGCATCCTTGTCGAGGCCTTTGGCGAGCGTCATCGTATCGCGCAGCTTACCCGCCATCTGGATCGCGATTGTCACCTCGTCATCGACGAGCAGTGCCGGATCGGCGGCGGGCCAGGCGGCATCGGCGATCATCGGCGTCGTGCGCTGGCTTGTCGGCAGCGCCGCCCACGCCTCTTCGGCGAGGTGCGGCAGCATCGGCGCGACGAGCAGGATCAAGGTGCGGCACGCCTCGGCGCGCGTTGCCGAGGGTTTCGCTTTCTCGACGTCGTTCGCGAGCGCGTGGATCTTGGCGACCGCCTTGTTGAAGCCGAGCGCCTCGATATCGGCGGCGACTCCGGCGATCGCCTGATGCAGCTTGCGCGCAAGGCCCAGGTCTTCGCTGCCGTCGCCGACATTTTCGGTATCGCCGAACAGGCGCCACAGGCGCTGGACGAAGCGCCACGCGCCCTCGATCCCCGCCTCGCTCCACGGCAGGTCGCGCTCGGGCGGGCTGTCGGACAGCATGAACCAGCGCGCCGCGTCGGCGCCATATTGGTCGAGGATGGCGTCGGGATCGACGACATTCTTCTTCGACTTCGACATCTTGATCACGCGGCCGATATCGACCGGTGCGCCATCGGCGGTCAGCGTCGCGCTATCGGCGCCGCGTTCGATCTCGTCGGGGGTGAAGAAGAGCGGCGGCAGGCCTTCGCCCTGCGCACGGCTATAGGTTTCGTGCGTCACCATGCCTTGCGTGAACAGGCTCGCGAAGGGCTCGGCGATTTCGATCATCCCCATCTTCTGCAAGGCGCGCGTCCAGAAGCGCGCGTAGAGCAGATGGAGGATCGCATGTTCGATGCCGCCGATATACTGGTCGACGGGCAGCCAGCGGCGGATCACTTCGGGATCGAACGGCTTGTCGGCCGGCGAGCTCGCGAAGCGCAGGAAATACCAGCTCGAGTCGACGAAGGTATCGAGCGTGTCGGTTTCGCGCACCGCTTCGCCGCCGCAGCTCGGGCAGGCGACATGCTTCCACGTCGGATGGCGGTCGAGCGGATTGCCGGGGACCGAGAAATCGACATCCTCGGGCAGCACGACGGGAAGCTGGCTCTTGGGGACGGGTACCGTGCCGCACGCATCGCAGTGGATGAACGGGATCGGCGTGCCCCAATAGCGCTGGCGCGAGACGCCCCAGTCGCGCAGGCGCCACACGGTCGTGCCCTTGCCCCAGCCCTCATGCTCCGACCGCGCGATGACGGCGGCCTTGGCTTCGTCGATCGTCATGCCGTCGAGGAAGTGGCTGTTCACCAGCTTTCCGGGGCCGGTGTACGCTTCGGTGCCGGTGAAATGCTGGTCGGTCGCGTCGCCGTCGGCGATCACGCGATAGACGGGCAGCTCATATTTATGCGCGAAATCGAGGTCGCGCTGGTCGTGCGCCGGGCAGCCGAAGATCGCGCCGGTGCCATAGTCCATCAGCACATAGTTCACGACCCAGACCGGCAGGTGCCAATTCGCGTCGAGCGGATGCTCGACCGAAAGCCCGGTGTCGAAGCCCATCTTCTCGCCCGTGTCGAGCTGTTCGGCGGCGGTGCCCTGACGGCGGCATTCCTCGATGAACGCCGCAAGCTCGGGCGAATCCTTCGCGAGGCGTTCGGCGAGCGGATGGTCGGGCGAGATCGCCGCGAAGCTCGCACCGTAGAGCGTGTCGGGGCGCGTCGTGAAGACATCGAAACCGACCGCGCCGCCCGCGAGCTTGAAGCTGAACTCCAGCCCCTGCGACTTGCCGATCCAGTTTTCCTGCATCAGCCGCACCTTGTCGGGCCAGCTTTCGAGGGCGCCCAGCCCTTCGAGCAATTCCTCGGCGAAGTCGGTGATCTTCAAAAACCACTGCGACAATTTCTTCTTTTCGACGAGCGCGCCCGAACGCCAGCCGCGGCCGTCGATGACCTGCTCGTTCGCGAGCACGGTCATGTCGACCGGGTCCCAGTTGACGTAGCTGTGCTTGCGCGTGACGAGCCCCGCGGCGAACAGGTCGAGGAACAGAGCCTGTTCCTGCCCGTAATAGTCGGGCTCGCACGTCGCGAGTTCGCGGCTCCAGTCGATCGCGAGGCCGAGGCGCTTCAGCTGCGCGCGCATCGATGCGATATTGTCGCGCGTCCAGCCGCCCGGGTGGACACCCTTTTCCATCGCCGCATTTTCGGCAGGCATCCCGAATGCGTCCCAACCCATCGGGTGGAGCACGTCGTGGCCGGTCATCCGCTTGAAACGCGCGAGGACGTCGCCCATCGCATAGTTGCGGACATGCCCCATATGAATGCGCCCCGACGGATAGGGGAACATCTCGAGGATATAGGCCTTGGGCCGGTCCGCTGTATCGGTCGTGGCAAAGCTGTTCGCCGCCTCCCACGCCTTTTGCCAGCGGGCGTCGGCGGCGAGGGCGCCAAAGCGCGGTTCGCGGGTCATTCGTCGGTTACCCCGTTTGTCTGTCTAAGGGACGCGCAAGCCGCGTCGCCGGATTAGCCCTTGATGGCCGAGCGACGCAGGTCGCGGGCGCGGGTCAGGATGATTTCCTCGAGCTTCTGCACCGTGGCGGCCTGCACCGGCGCGTCGACCCAGGTGCCGCCCTGCGCCACCTGGCGCGAGGCGGCGATGCGAAGCGCGTCGGCGCGCAGATCCTGATCGAGGATCGACACGGTGACCTTCATCCGTTCGCCCGGGTTGCCCGGATTCGCATACCAGTCGGTGATGATGACGCCGCCCGACGAATCGGCCTGCAGCAGCGGCATGAACGACAGCGCGTCGAGCGAAGCGCGCCACAAATAGCTGTTCACGCCGATCGTCGTGACCTGGCTGGCCGCGAGGTCGGCGCGCGGCCGGTCCTTGCTCGCGCACGCCGAAAGGCCGAGCGCGGTGAGTCCGAGCAGCGCGAGCGTAGCCGGACGACGGCCGAGCGTGGCAAGGACGGAAAGCTTGGACATGCCGATACACCTTATCTCTTGAGCGCCGCCGGAATCAGGGAAAACCGCGCCGCGCATAACGGAATTGCCAGCGTCTCTATCGCCCTTGTCGCCGCCCCGCAAGCGCGGCAATTCCGCCCGGCCCGCCGTTCAGATTCTGGTCAGATTGGCGGGCCACTGTGACGATCCCGCAACAATTCCGGCAAAAAGCAGAATCATTGCAATAATCTGGCGGGATTCACTGGCAATATCGCGCCGGGAGTCCTATTTGACGAATCGATTGGGGTTGGAGTCGCAGAGCAATGGCGCGGACATCGCGACATTTTTGGAAAGTCAGTCTCACCGCTTTCGCGGTGGCTTCGCTTGCGCTTCCTCCGGCGCTGGCCGCGATGTCGCGCGCCGACCGTATCCGCGACACCTCGCTTTCCGAAACCCTGCTTGGCCAGTTCACCCCCGCGTCGGGCGACGAACGGCTGATCGCCCGCTACAACAAGATGTCGGCCGAAGCGCGCCGCAGCTTCAGCTTCACGCCTGCGCTCACCGACAGCAGCCGCAAGAACCGCGCGATCACCGTCGTGATCCGCGCCCGCGACGACGCCTCGAGCGCGGCGCGCACCTCGGCGCTGGCGGCAGGCCGCACCGCGCCGATCGCGATCGCCCCGGTCAAATATAATCTGGGCGCGTCGGTCGGGTTCGAGAAATTCGTCACCCCGTCGCTTCCGCGCGGCACCGATCTGCGCAACCTGCCGGTCGCGAAGGCCCCCGAGCAGGACGAGAAAAAGTCGCGCTTCGCCACGCGGATGGTCAACCGCTCCAGCGACCCTAGCGGCGCGACCGACCGCGTCACCGCTCCCGGCGAAGCGCCCGCCGTCGATGTCGTCAGCAGCTATCGCCTGACCAAGAATATCGATGTGACAGCGGGCGTTCGCTATCGCGCCGACGACCGTGTCGAACCGCTGACCGATTCGCGCCGCGACAGCCAGGCGGTCTATGTCGGAACCGCATTCCGCTTCTGACGCGCCCGGCGTTTCGACGCCTTTTCTTCCCACGCATCGATCGCCGCCCAGCCGACGCTGATTTCGCTCGCGCGCTGCAGCGCCCGCGCGCGCGCCGGGGTCATCCCGCCGAGCGCGAACGCCTGCCCGCCGGCGAGCCGCGCCAGTCGCAGCCACGCCGCGCGGCCGAGCGAAGCGGCGCCGGGGTGCGAACGGGTTGGATGAAGCGGCGAGACGAAGACGCCGTCGGCGCGCGCGCGGCGCGCGCGGCGCGCCTCTTGCGCGTCGTGGACGGGCATCGTCACGAGCAGCCCGGTGCGGCGCGCCTCCGCCGCGCGGCACGCGTCGTGCTGGCGAAGATGCACGCCGTGGGCGTGCCAGCGCGCCGCCGTCGCGGGCGCCCCCGCGAGCAGGATGGTGAGCCCGCGCGCGCGCGCCAACCGCATCAGGCGGCGCAGCAGGCGCCACCGCGCGCCGGACGCCAGGCTGTCGTGCCGAAGGACGACACCGCTGCCCGGCGGAAGCAACGCGGCGAGCGCGATCACATCGGCCTGTGTCCGCGTGTCGCTGAACAGCCAGATGTTGGGCAACCGCGTCGGGGGCAATTTGCGGGGCAGGGGGTGGCGCGGGCGCATCGCCCTTTCTATAGGCGCGTCGCGAGCGCACGCAACGCGCGGAACGGGACGATATGATGAGCGAAGCAGCAGAACGGCTGGCGAAGGTACAGGCCGATATCGCAGATGCAGCACAGCGCGCGCAGCGGCGCGCCGGCGATATCGAGCTGATCGCGGTGTCGAAAACGCACGGCGCCGAAGCGATCCGCCCGCTGATCGCCGCGGGCCAGCGCCACTTCGGCGAGAACCGCGTGCAGGAAGCCGCGGCCAAATGGCCTGAACTGCGGAGCGAAACGCCGGGTATCCTCCTCCACCTGATCGGCCAGTTGCAGTCGAACAAGGCCGAAGAGGCGGTGGCGCTGTTCGACGCGATCCATTCGGTCGACCGCTCGTCGCTGGTGCAGGCACTCGCCAAGGCGTGCGAGAAAGCGGGCAAGCGGCCGCAGCTGTTCGTGCAGGTCAATATCGGCGACGAGGAACAGAAGGGCGGCTGCCCGGTCGCCGACCTGCCCGCGCTGCTCGCCGAAGCGAAGGACGCCGGCCTTGCGATCGACGGGCTGATGGCGATCCCGCCCGCCGACGTCGATCCCGCCCCCTATTTCGCGCTGCTCGACGAACTCGCCGAGCGCCACGGCTTGCCGTTGCGTTCGATGGGGATGAGCGGCGATTACGAGAATGCCGTCATGCTCGGCGCGACGCATGTGCGCGTCGGAACGGCGCTGTTCGGCGCGCGCGAATAGGCGCGCCGGGTCGGAGGCAGCCCGTCAACCGCTCTGCAACGCGATGCGGTTTCCTTCGCTGTCGGTAATCTCCGCGACGAACAGATTTTCGCCGGCCGGTGTTTTCGGGAACAGGAGCACGCTGCCCGCGGCGACCGCGCGCGCGATGGTGCGATCGATGTCGGGAACGCGCAAATAGACGATCGCGCCCTCGCGCGTCGGGACATACACCTCGCCTTGCACAAGCGCGCCGCTGGCGCCGTCCTGTCCCTCCTCGAAAGGGAAATATACCATCCGGTTGTCGTGGATGGTGACGACCTCTCCAAAGCCGATGTCGAATAGCCGGCCGTAGAAACGCGTCGCGCGTTCGAGGTCGGTGACGGGGATTTCGACGTGCGCGATCAGGTTCATGACAAATTTTACCGGCCAGTTGGGGGACGGACTATCGCTTTGCTTCGTGCCGATGGAAAGCGCGTTCGGCCGATCTTCTATTGATATTCGACCGTCACCGGGATCCGCCCGCGATAATCGCCGTCGTCGAGGCCCGCGATCTGGAGCCGGCCGCCGAAACGGAAAACGAGGCGGCCGTCGAGGCCGAGGCGCGGTGCGGCTGCAAGGTCGGTCGCAAGCCCGGTGACACGTGCGGTACGCCCGTGCCCGCTTTCGAGATCGACGCTCGCGGGCAGGATCACGCGCACTTCGGCGCCGGGCTCCCCGCGCACCGTAACGGTGCCGGTCAGCGCGAAGCCGCCAAGGTCGACGACATCGCCGCGCAAGCGCCGCGCGCCCGAAGCGGGGTCGATCTCGACCTCGCCGCCCATCGCGCCGACCGCGATGCGCCCCATGTCGAGCCGCGTTTCGACGTCGACGCGCAGGGGGGTTGCGGCTTGGCGCGCCGCGACCGCGCTGGCCGCCGTATCGGGCGCGCAAAGCTGGCATTGCGCCGCAGCGGGGGGAACCGCGGCGACAAGCAGGGCCGACATGAGGAAAAGGCGCAATTTCACACCGGCACCCTACCCGCCTCATGGTTAATCCGGGGTAAAATGGCGACATCGCTTATCCGCTGGCCAGCCGCCGGCTTTTCGGTCAAACCCGCGGCATGAGCAGTCCCCCGGCCGTTTGGCTCAATGCCCTCGCCACCGCGGTGCCCGACCACGACATCCACCAGGCGTTCATCGACTGGGCGACGCCGCGACTGGCCGACCCGCGGATGCGCGCGCTCTTTGCACGCATGGCGGCCCGATCGGGAATCGACCATCGCTGGTCGGTGCTGCCGCCCACCGCCGACGGCGGATCGCCCGTCGGCGCCGGCGGATTCTACGACGTCCCCGGCCTGCCGCCGACCTCGGCGCGGATGGCGGCCTATGCACAATATGCCCCCAACCTTGCGATGGAGGCCATCGCGGCGCTCGGCGACGCGCTCGACCCGGCGCGCGTCACGCATATCGTCGTCGCGAGCTGCACCGGCTTCGTCGCGCCCGGGATCGACCAGATCATCGCGCAGCGGCTGGGCCTGCCCGCGACCGTCGAGCGCGTGCTGATCGGCTTCATGGGCTGCTATGCCGGGGTCACCGCACTGCGCACCGCGCGGCATATCGTGCGGTCCGAACCCGGCGCCGTCGTGCTGGTGGTCAGCGTCGAATTGTCGAGCCTCCACCTGTCGCCCGCCGACGCGGCCGAACCGCTGCTGATGATGCTGCAGTTCAGCGACGGCGCCGCGGCGGGCATCGTATCGGCCGCACCGTACGGGCTGGCGCTCGGCGAAGGGCGCAGCCTCGCGCTCGAAGACAGCGCCGACCTGATCCGCTGGGATATCGGCGACAGGGGGTTCGAGATGCAGCTGTCGGGCGAAGTGCCCGGACGGCTGCGCGAAGCGCTGGCCGCGCCCGCAGTGCGGAACCAATTGTTCGGTAGCGACGAACCGCCGCCCTTGCTCGCGGTCCACGCCGGGGGGCGCTCGGTGCTCGACGCGGTCGAACATGCGCTCGGCGTCGATCCCGATGCGCTCGCCGACAGCCGCGCGGTGCTCGCGCGTTTCGGCAATATGTCGTCGGCGACAATCCTGTTCGTGCTCGCCGACATGATGGCGCGCGGCGCAAAGGGGGAGGGGATTGCGATCGCCTTCGGCCCCGGCCTCGCCGCCGAAGCGATCCGCTTCACCGCGTCATGACCCCCTTCGCCAGCCTTCGTGTCCCGATCGAGGCAGAAGAGGAGATGGACGCCGTCGACCTGCCACCCGATCGCTATGCGAAGGTGCTCGCCGACCTGTCGCGTATCAACGGGCTGACGATGGCGCCGCGACCGACGCTGGGCTTCCTCGACCGGGTGCGCGCGCGCGGTGTGGGCGAGCGCCCATGGCGCATCCTCGACGTCGGGTTTGGCGCCGGCGACATGCTTGCCCGCATTGCCCACTGGGGCGAGAGGCGCGGGATCGCGCTCGACCTGGTCGGCATCGACCTCAATCGCAAGAGCGAGGCGGTGGCGGCGGCGCGGCTCGGCACCCGCGCGCGGCTGATCACCGGCGATTACCGGGCGCTCGCGGGGCAGGGGTGGGACATCATCCTGTCCAGCCTCGTCACCCACCATATGACACCCGCGCAGCGCACCGAATTCCTGCGCTTCATGGAGGCCGAGGCGGCGCGCGGCTGGCTCGTCAATGACCTCCACCGCCGCCGCCTGCCCTTTGCTGGCTATCCGCTGCTCGCAACATTGGCATGGGTCGATCCGATCGTGCGGCGCGACGGGCAGCTATCGGTCGGGCGCAGCTTTCGCCGCGCCGAATGGCGGGCGATGCTGACCGACGCGCTACCCGATACGGCGGGCGAATGCAGCATCTTCCGCAGCTTTCCCTACCGTCTCTGCGTCGAGCGCATCCGGTGACCCGGTGACCGGGACCGACGCGATCGTCGTCGGCGCCGGACCTGCCGGGTCGGCCGCGGCGATCGGGCTCGCGCACGGCGGCGCAAAGGTCCTGCTGCTCGAACGCGCGCGCGAAACGGGCGACGCGCTGTGCGGCGGGTTCCTGAGCTGGCAGTCGCTCGCGCGGCTCGACGCGCTCGGCATCGACCGCGCGGCGCTCGGCGGCCAGCGGGTGACCTGCGTACGGCTGTTCGCGGGCCAGCGATGCAGCGAAACCGCACTCCCCGCTCCCGCAATGGGCGTATCGCGCCGCCACCTCGACAGCGCCCTGCAGGCCGCGGCGGGTGCAGCGGGCGCGGGCCTCGAACGCGGCGTTCATGCGACCATGATCGAGAATGGCTCTGTGCAGACTCGCGACGGCGCCGCGCTTTCGGCCCCCTCGCTTTTCCTCGCCGCCGGCAAGCATGGCTTTCGCGGCTTTCCGCGCGAGCCCGCAGCATGGCAGCGCACCGATCCGGTAATGGGCCTCCGGCTCCGGCTTCCGCACCACGCCGCGCTCGACCGGTTGGTCGGCGACGCGGTCGAGCTCCACCTGTTCTACCGCGGCTATGCCGGGCTGGTGCGGCAGGAGGACGGCAGCGCCAATCTGTGCCTTGCGGTCCACAAATCGCGCCTCGACGAGGCCGGGGGCGATCCGGCCGCGCTGCTGCGCGCGCTCGGCGATGCGGGCCCCCAGCTCGGCGAGCGGCTCGCGCACGCCGACTGGACACAGGCTATCGATGCGATCGGGCACATCCCCTACGGATGGCGCGCGCGCGATACGGCGCCGGGGCTGTTCCGGCTCGGCGATCAGGCGGGGGTGATACCGAGCCTCGCGGGCGAGGGCATGGGCCTCGCCCTTGCGAGCGCCGACGCCGCGGTGGCGGCGTGGCGTCACGGCGGTGGCGGGGCAGCACCCGCATATCAACACATCCTCGCCGCCCGCATGGCGCGGCCCTTCGCGATCGCGAACCTCGCCTGGCGGACAGGCGAGAATCCGCGGACGGCGCGCGCGCTGGTATCGCTGGCGACGGGCCTCCCGCCCCTCGTCCGCCGGGTGATGTCCGCGACGCGCATTCGCGGCGACTGAGCGGCCCGGCCTTGCAGCGCGGCGCGTCCGGACCGATATAGGAGGCAACGCGGGGACGCCCGGGCCGGGCCGCCCCTTCAGGAGCCGAGCCGCCATGACCAATCCAAAATCCGACGCCGACCTCGACCCGATGGCCTATCATGTGCTGCGCGAGGGCGGCACCGAACGCGCCTTCACCGGCAAATATACCGACCATAAGGGCGATGGCATGTATCGCTGCGCGAGCTGCGGCGAGTCCTTGTTCGACAGCCGCACCAAATATGACAGCGGGTCGGGCTGGCCGAGCTATACCGCGCCCGCGGGCGATGCCGCGGTCAAGGAACTGACCGACACCAGCCACGGCATGGTTCGCACCGAAGTGCGCTGTGCGAAATGCGAAGGCCACCTTGGCCATGTCTTCCCCGACGGCCCCGGACCGACGGGCCTGCGCTATTGCATCAACAGCGCGGCGCTTGACTTCGCGGACCGCTCGCCGGATGAGGCGCAGACCGGCGAAGGCTGAAACCTCCTTCCCGGACTGACGCATCTGGGGCGCAGTGAGGGAAGGAAATCGGGCTTTGCGCCGCGAAAGACAGCAGGCTTCGTCGAAACAATCGTCATCGTCCAGCAAAGGCAGCGGCACGCCCGGCAGCGAGCCGCCGCGCTGGCGCGTGTGGCTGCGCCGTGCATTCCGCTGGGGCCTCGGCCTCGCAGTCGTCGGGCTTGTCGCACTCGCGGTGGCGGTCGGCATTGCCGTCCAGCGCATGCCGAGCTTCGAGGAGCTCAAGAAATCGCCCGCGGGCCAGACGATCCGCGTTCGCGCTGCCGACGGCACGGTCTTCCTGTCGCTCGGGCCGAATTACGGCCGCTGGCTGACCTTGCGCGAAACGCCGCAGGTGATGCAGGACGCGATGGTCGCGGTCGAGGACCGGCGCTTTCGCTATCATCCCGGGCTCGACCCCGTCGGCATGGCGCGCGCCGCGGCGGTGGCGCTGCAAAATCGCGGCAGCGGCCGGCGCCTGCAGGGCGCATCGACGATCACGCAGCAGCTTGCGCGCAACGTCTTCCTGTCGAACAGCTATGATTTCAAGCGCAAGGCGCGCGAGATGATCCTCGCGCTCGCGCTCGAATGGAAATTCTCGAAGGACGAGATCCTCGAGCTTTACCTCAACAAGGTGTATTTTGGCGGCGGCAGCTATGGCATCGACGCCGCGTCGAACAGCTTCTTCGGCCATAGCGCGACCGAAATGTCGCTGTCGGAGGCCGCGGTCGTCGCGGGTCTCGTCAAGGCGCCGTCGCGCTATTCGCCGACCGCCGACGCACAGGCGGCACTCGGCCGCGCGGGCGTCGTGCTCGACGTCATGGTCGACGCCGGCGTCATCACGCAGGCGCAGGCCGACAGCGCCGAACCCGCCAACGTCCAGCTCGCGAAGGAAACCGGGCAGAACAGCGCGCGCTATTTCAGCGACTGGGCACTGCCGCAGCTCGACATGCTGATCGACGAGGGCAGCGAAGCACTCGACGTCTATACGACGATCGACCTCGGCATGCAGCGCGCCGCGACGGCATCGATCCAGGCGAACACCCCCAAGGGCGTGCAGGGCGCGCTCGTCTCGCTCGACCGCGACGGCGCGGTGCGCGCGATGGTCGGCGGCACCGACTATGTCGCGTCGAACTATAACCGCGCGACGCAGGCGCTGCGCCAGCCGGGGTCGGCGTGGAAGCTGTTCGTCTATATGGCGGCGCTCGAGGCGGGCTATAAGGTCGGCGATGCGGTCGTCGACGAACCCGTGACGATCAACGGCTGGTCGCCCCGCAACTCGTCGGGCCGTTTTTCGGGCACGATGGACCTGCGCAGCGCCTTTGCTTACTCGGTCAACACGGTCGCGGCGAAGCTGGGCGACGAGGTCGGTTTTTCGGCGGTCGCCAATATGGCGCGCCGTTTCGGCATCACCACCCCGGTCAACACCCACCCGTCGATGGTGCTCGGCAGCGCCGAGGTCCGCGTGATCGACATGACCGCCGCCTTTGCCGCGGTCGCGCGCGGCGGCGTGTCGGTGCAACCCTATGGCATCACCAAGGTGACGACCGCGAGCGGCAACCTCCTCTACCAGCGCCCCGCCGAGCGCGGACAGACGCTGGTCGATCATTGGGTCGCCGCGGGGATCACCGACCTGCTGCAGACCGCGGTCAACACCGGCACGGGCAAGGCGGCACAGATCGGCCGCCCCGTCGCGGGCAAGACCGGCACGACATCGAGCAACAAGGACGGCTGGTTCCTCGGCTTTTCGAGCGGGATCACGACGGGCGTCTGGATGGGCCGTGACGACGCGAAGCCCGTCGGCGGGCTGCAGGGCGGCCGTGCGCCCGCCAAGGCCTTTGCCGATTATATGCGCGTCGCGGTGGCACGCCGCCCGGTCGAGCAATTCGATACCGAAGTCGTGCTGCCCGAATGGCAGCTCGAGGATGAGGGCGAAGCCTATATGGGCGAACCCGGCGAAGGCGCGCTCGTCGACGAGAATGGCATGCCGATCGAGCTGCCCTACGACAGCCGGCCGCCCGAAGGCGCGGCGCCGCCCCCGCCGACCGAGGACGGCCCCGTGCTCGACCAGCAATGGATCGAGGAACAGACCGGACGCCGCCCGCCCGCCGACAATGGCGCGGTGCCGAAAAACGGCAGCCAGCCCAAGATGGTGACGGTACCGAAGGTCGCTCCGCCCCCGGCCAAGGGGTCGCAGCCGCGACCGCCATCCGAAACTTCCGAATGAGCGCGCTCAGGCGGTAAAACGGTAGCGGTGGAGTGCGCGCCCTTCGCGGCGCAGCCAGCCGCGCGCCGCCGCGACGTCCCCGTCGTGCAATTCGTCGACGAGCGCGTGGAACGCCGCGCTGTGATCCATATGGCGAAGGTGCGCGACCTCGTGCGCGACCGTCGCGCGCCGGACATGATCGGGCGCCATCACGAGCCGCCAGCTGTAGCGCAGGTCGCCATCGTGCGTGCAGCTGCCCCAGCGGCTGCGCGGATCGCCGACTCCGATGCGGCCGACCGACAGGCCCGCGGCGGCCGCGATTTCGCGGCTTTCGCGCTCCATCAGGTCGAGTGCCTGCCCTTTCAGCCAGCGTTCGATGCGCCGACCGACGGTTTCGAGCGGGCCACCGACATGCAGGCTATCGCCGTCGAGACGGATCGCGCGCGGCGCGGTCGCGGTCCAGTCGATGTGACGCGCGACGCCAAAAACGGGCACCGAGGCGCCGGGGCCGACAATGACGGGCAGCGCCGCCTTGCCGACCTGCTCGACGAGCCACGCCTGCTGTTCGCCGGCCCATTTCAATGCCGCGCGTTCGTTGGTACGGCGCGGGACGGTCAGTCGCAGTTCCCCGCGCGCGCCGTCGAAGACGAGCCGGTAACGCCGCGACTGGGCGTGCCGCACGACGCGCACGGGCCAGGCCTCGTCACCGACCCAGATATGCGGCCCGTCGGGCGCGAAGTCAGACGACGCGTTCGACAAGATGATTCTCAAGGGGCCCGGCCATGTCTTCGCCGACCGTCCAGCCGACGATCGACTCGCCCGCGCGGTGCACGGCATCGCGGTCACCGCAGACCAGATAATGCCAGTCGGGCAGCGCCTCGCCCTCGGCGCGCAGGCGATAGGCGCAGGTCTGCGGCAGCCATTCGATGTCGGCGACCTTCGCCTTGGTCAGCGTCAGGCAGTCGGGGACATGGCGGCGGCGATGCTTGTAATCGCCGCAGCGCGCGGTCGAAAGGTCGAGCAGGCGGCACGCGACATTGGTCGGATAGATGCGGCCCGTGTCCTCATCCTCCAGCTTGTGGAGGCAGCATTTGCCGCAGCCGTCGCACAAGGCTTCCCACTGCCCCGCGTCGAGAGTGGCAAGCGGCGCTTCCCAGAAGGGTTGCGCCTCGCGCACCATTATTTGACCCACTTCGCCAACTCGGCGGCAACCTTGTCGGGCGTGCCCTCGTCGGCGTCGGTCGACGGATCGTCGAGCGGCAGCAGCGCGAGCGGCTTGCCGTCGGGATCCATCAGGAAGGCGAGCTGGCTGTGCGCCATCAGATAGCGGTCGGGCGCCGAGCCCGGCACCTTGTTGTACGTGACGACAAAGGCTTTCGCGACCGCCGCAATCTGTTCGGGTGTTCCCGTCAGGCCGAGCAGGCGCGGATGATAGCGCGCGACGAAGGGTTTCAGCGCTTCGGGGGTATCGCGCGCGGGATCGACGGTGATGAAGAGCGGGGCGACCTTGGCGCCGCGCGCGGCATCGGCCTTTTCGAACTGCGACAGCCCGCGCATCAGTTTCTGGAGATCGACCGGGCAGATGTCGGGGCAGAAGCTGTAGCCGAAATAGACGAGGCGATATTGCCCCGCGAAATCGCTGTCGCGAACCGTCTTGCCGTCCTGGTCGGTGAGCGTGAAGGCGCCGCCGATGCGCGCGCCTTCGAGCGGCGGCCGCGCGGGCGCGCTGTCGGCCGCGCCATTGCATCCGGCCAGCGCCGCACCGAAAGCGAGGATCAGGCTTGCACGGACCAGCCTTTGTCCCATATTTGCGATATTCATCATGTGGCCAGCCTTGGTCGGCTAGCCGCCGAAAATCAACCTTTGTCGTCGCGCGAGCGGCGGACATATTGCCCCAGGGGTCGCCCAGATCATGTTTCGACGCGCGGAGTTCCGCCTCGCCTCCTTCCTCCTCGCGCTGGTCGCGGCGGTGGGTTTGTTCCAGGCGCCCGCACAGGCGCAGTTCCGCGGCGGCTATGCCTTCCTGCAAGCGGTCGAAAGCCGCGACGGGACCAAGGCGACCGACGCGCTGAAAGGCGATGCCTCGCTGGTCAACACGCGGCACCCCGAATCGGGCGAAACCGCGCTGGCCATCGTCACCAAGCGGCGCGACGCGAGCTGGCTGCGCTTCCTGCTCGCGAAGGATGCCGATCCGTCGATCGCCGACCGGCAGGGCATGACCCCATTGATGCACGCCGCGCTGATCAATTTTGCCGACGGCGCCGAGGAGCTGCTCAATCGCCGGGCGCCCGTCGACCAGGCCAACCGGCGCGGCGAAACCGCGCTGATCCTCGCGGTGCAGGCGAAGAATGCCGCGATGGTCCGCCTGCTCGTCAAGCGCGGTGCCAATCCCGACAAGGCCGACCATGTCGCCGGAATGTCGGCGCGCGACTATGCCAAGCGCGACGACCGAAGCGGCCAGATCGTCACGCTGCTCGACGCCAAGAGCGATGCGCCGGCTCGCGACTTCGGCCCGAGCTTCGGCCCCCAATAATCAGTTCAATGTGATATATGGATTGACTATCACATTTCAGTGTGAGACATAAGCCGCATGTCCACACAGCTCATCGATCGCATCCGATCCATCGTCGACGACGGGACCATGTCGCGCTCGGGCCTCGCCCGCGCCGCGGGCCTCCACGCCAACAGCCTGCGCGACCTCGATTCGCCTGGCTGGAACCCCACCGCCGAAACGCTGCGCAAGCTCGAAAACTGGCTCGCGAACGGCAGCGAGCTGTCGCCGATGGCGACTCCTGAGGAAATTATCGCCGAGGCGCGCAACGGCCGCATGTTCATCCTCGTCGACGACGAGGATCGCGAGAATGAAGGCGACCTCGTCATCCCCGCGCAGATGGCGACCCCCGACGCGATCAATTTCATGGTCACCCACGGCCGCGGCCTCGTCTGCCTGACGCTCACCAAGGCGCGCGTCGACACGCTCGGGCTCGAGCTGATGAGCCGCAACAACGGCACGCGGCACGAAACAGCCTTCACCACCTCGATCGAGGCGCGCGAAGGCGTCACCACGGGCATTTCGGCGGGCGACCGCGCACGCACCGTCGCGGTCGCGATCGACGCGGGCAAGAGCCGCGACGATATCGTCACCCCGGGGCATATCTTCCCGCTGATCGCGCGCGACGGCGGCGTGCTCGTGCGCGCCGGCCATACCGAGGCTTCGGTCGATATCGCGCGGCTCGCGGGGCTTAATCCCTCGGGCGTGATCTGCGAGATCATGAACGACGACGGCACGATGGCACGGCTCGACGACCTCATTCCCTTCGCGCGGCGCCACGGGCTGAAGATCGGCACGATCGCCGACCTGATCGCCTATCGCAACCGCACCGACCGGCTGGTCGAATGCGTGTCCGACGAACCCTTCGAATCGGATTATGGCGGCGACTGGCGCCTCAAATCCTATCGCAACAAGGTCGACGGTAGCGTCAATCTGGTACTGCAAAAGGGGCCAGTCGATCCCGACGGCGTGACCTTGGTGCGGATGCACGCGGTCTCGCTCTTCGACGACATCATGGGCCGCCCGGGTCCGAAAAAGCGCCGCCTGCAACGATCGATGGACGCGATCGGCGAGGCCGGCGCGGGCGTGATCGTCATGCTGATGCGTCCGCTTCCCGGCTCGGCCGATGCCGACGCGCTCCCTCCGCCGAGCGGCGGGATGGACCTTCGCACCTATGGTATCGGCGCGCAGATCCTCGCCGACCTTGGCGTCCATGCGATGGAACTGCTCACCCCCACCCACAGCAATATCGTCGGCCTCGAAGGCTATGGCCTGTCGGTCGTCGGCGAACGCCCCATTCCCGGAGAAGCATGATGGCGCATGTCCTGATCGTCGAAGCCCGCTTTTATTCGCACCTCAACGACATGCTGATCGATGGCGTGCGCAGCGCGCTCGAGACCGCGGGGCATAGCCACGAGACGGTGACCGTCCCCGGCGCGCTCGAAGTCCCCGCGGCAATCTCGCTCGCCGCCGACAGCGGCCGCTACGACGCCTATGTCGCGCTCGGCGTCGTCATCCGCGGCGAAACCTATCATTTCGAAGTCGTCTCGAACGAAAGCGCGCGCGGCATCATGGCGCTGACGCTCGACGGGCTCGCGATCGGCAACGGCATTCTCACCGTCGAGAATGAGGAACAGGCGCTTGCGCGCGCCGACAAGACGCGCAAGGATAAGGGCGGCGAAGCGGCGAAGGCCGCGCTCGCCATGCTCGCGCTCAAGGAACAATTCGGCATTGGTTGATCGCCCACCTCCCAGCCGCTTTTCCGTCGTCGAACGCGGCGGGCGGCTGGTGGTGATCGACAAGGAAACCGGCCAGACCCCGCCGACCGCCGCCGAGCGGATGGACATGCACGATCGCAAGATGGGGGTTGAACCGATCCGGCCCACCGCGCGGCAAGCCCCCGCAGAGCCGACCCCGGTTATCGCGGAGACCGCTCCGCCACCGCAGCACAACCCGCCGCGCCCGCCGAACGACCGGATGGCGGCCGCTGTCGCCGAACTGAACCGCAAGCGGCCTTGGCAGGAAAACCCGCGAAGCGCCGCCCAACCGCAACCCGCGCGCCATCCCCCGCGCCCCCAGCCGCAAGCGGCCGGCCGCAAGACAATCGTCACGGGAAAATGGTGGGACAGCAAGGGACCGCGCACGATCGAACTCGGACCCAAGGGTCAGAGCGAATTGACCGGCGGCTTCATGGCGCTGGTCTTCGGGCTCGTCATCGCGGCGATCGTCGCCTTCTTCGTCGAGCCGTTGCTGCTCTTCGTCGGCGCCTTCGTCCTCTTCCGCTTCGGCGGCAATTTTCTGGCGCCGGTCGGCGCCCGCATCATCGACAAGGCGATGGCCGAAAGGGGCTGACCCGGACGGCACACACCGCCCGGGCCATCCTTGTCCTATGCCGTCACCAGCGCGGGATAGTCGGTGTAGCCCACCGGGCCCGGCGAATACCAGGTCTGCGGATTGTCAGCCGCCCATTCGGCGCCGTTCCGGATCCGCTCGACCAGGTCGGGATTGCCGATGAAGGGGCGGCCGAAGGCGATCGCGTCGGCGGTGCCGCTTGCGATTGCCGCTTCGGCGAGCGCGACGTCATAGTCGCTGTTGAGGATCAGCGGCCCCTTGAACGCGGCGCGGATCGACGGCGACTGTTTCGGGACATCGGTGCGCCCGAAAGTGCCCTCGGGCCCGGGTTCGCGCAATTCGAGGAAAGCGATGCCGAGCGCGTCGAGCGCCGCCGCGGCAATCGGGAACAGCCGTTCGGGGGCGCTGTCGTCGACCCCCTGCGTGTCGCCGTTGGGCGACAGGCGCACCGACACGCGGTCGGCGCCCCACACGCCGATCAGCGCTTCGGTCACTTCGCGGAGCAGGCGGATGCGGTTCTCGACCGGGCCACCATAATCATCGTCGCGCAGGTTGCTGTTGTCGCGGAGGAACTGGTCGATCAGATAGCCGTTCGCGCCGTGGATCTGCACGCCGTCGAAGCCCGCCCTTTTGGCATTTTCGGCGGCCTTCGCATAATCGGCGATCACGCGCGGGATCTCGCCGGGTTCGAGCGGGCGTGCGACCTCATATTCCATTCGGCCGACGGGCGTGTGCGCCTTTCCGGGTGCCTGCGTCGCCGACGCCGAAACGGGCGGCTTGCCTTCGTTGAATACCGAATGGACGACACGGCCCATGTGCCAGAGCTGCGCCACGATGCGCCCGCCGGCTTCGTGCACGGCGTCGGTCACGGGCTTCCAGCCCTCGACCTGCGCGTCGGTCCACAGGCCGGGAGCGCTGGGCCAGCCCAGGCCTTCCTGCGAAATTCCGGTGGCTTCGGAGATGATCAGCCCCGCCGAGGCACGCTGGCGGTAATAGTCGCGCGCGAGTTCATTCGGCACGAAACCCGGCCCGGCGCGGCCGCGCGTCAGCGGCGCCATGATGATGCGGTTCGGCGCTTCGATGGCGCCCAATTTGATCGGATCGAACAGGGATAGAGTCATCTTTCCTCCACGTCGCACTTTCTTCGCGACGGCCCCACCGGTCGTCGCTATGGCCCGCGAAGCTATGAACGCCGCGGCGCCGGCACAATGGTCAGTATCAAAAGAAAATCTAAATGACAGCGAAGATGGACAGCATCGACAGCGAATCGGCCGCGGACGCTGGCACCGGACGCTGGGCCTTTGCCGCGCTGCTCGGTGGCAATATCGCGCTATCGCTCGGCGCGATGCTCGTCCGTATGGCCGAAGCCGACGGTGTGGGGCCGACCGCCTCGGCCTTCTGGCGGATGACGCTCGCGCTGCCGCTGCTGCTGATCTTCGCATGGCGCGAGACGGGTGGGCGGATGCCATCGCGTCCGGCGCTGGTCGTCACGGCGGCGGCGGGCATCTTCTTCGCGCTCGATCTGGTCGCCTGGCACCTCGGCATCCTCCAGACCAAAGTCGCCAACGCGACCCTGTTCGGCAATTGCGCCAGCCTGCTGCTCGTCCTCTGGACGATTTTCCTGACCCGCACGCTGCCGCGCGGCTGGCAGGCCGCCGCGATCCTGCTCGCCTTCGCCGGATCGGCGCTGCTGATGGGGCAAAGCTATGAATTGTCGCCGGACTATCTCGTCGGCGACCTGCTGAGCGTGCTCGCGGGGGTGCTCTACACGGGCTACGTCATCCTGATGCAGCGCGTGCGCGGCGAGCTTGGTCCGTGGGCCGCGCTCGCCATCGCTTCGGCGGTGTGCGTTCCCATCCTGCTCGGCACCGCGCTCGCGCTCGGCGAGACCGTGATGCCGCAAGACTGGACCCCGCTGATCCTGCTCGCGCTGCTGAGCCAGGTCGTCGGTCAGGGGCTGATGATCTGGTCGCTGCCACGCTTTTCGCCGCTGGTGATCGGGCTGACCTTGCTGATCCAGCCCGCCTTCGCTGCGCTCACCGGCTGGATCGGCTTCGGCGAGACGCTGTCGGCAATCGACATTGTCGGCGGGCTGATGGTCGGCGCAGCGCTCGTCCTGATAAGGTTGCCGAGCCGCCGCGCGGCGCCTATCTGAAGACCATGGCTTCCATTCTGCCCGCCGACCCGACGCTCGACGAGATTCGCGCCGCCCTCGCTCCGCTGATTGCCGCGTCGGCGGCATTCGACGGCTTCAGCCCCGCGGCGCTCGACGACGCCGCGCGCCGCGCCGCAGTCGACCCCGATGTCGCGCGCCTCGCCTTCCCCGGCGGCGGACGCGACATGGTCGATGCCTGGTTCGCCGATATCGACGCGGGCATGGAACAGCGCTGGCCTGCCGAAAAGCTCGCCGCGCTCAAAATCCGCGAACGGATCACCACGCTCGTCGAAACGCGCATCGAACTGCTCGCGCCGAACCGGGAATCGCTGCGCCGCGCGCTGGCGCTGCTCGCGCTGCCGACCAACGCACCGCACGCTGCGAAGCTCGGCTGGCGCGCCGCGGACCATATGTGGCGCCTCGCGGGCGACACAGCGACCGACTATAATCATTACAGCAAGCGCGCGATCCTCGGCGCCGTCTATGGCTCGACGATGGCGGTGTTCCTGAACGACGAGAGCGAGGGTTTCGAAGACACGCGCGCCTTCCTCTCCCGCCGCATCGATCAGGTGATGCGTTTCGAAAGCTGGAAGCACCGCCGCGCCGCGCGCAGCATCGAACGGCCGAGCCTCGCGCGCTTCGTCGGGCGGCTGCGTTATCCGGGGCGGTAATCATAAATTACAAAGGAGGGGTGGCGCTCCCTTGCTGTTATTGATAATCGCTCGCAAATGACTGCTTTGCTCGAAAATCTGCTCGATCGGGCCCCGCTGGGCGTGATGGTACGAATTGCCCGCATCGACTGGACCGCAATGTCCGAAGACGAAGGCCGCCGCCTGCGCGAGTTCGGCCTGATGGAAGGATGCGAGGTCACACCCCTGCATCGCGGCAGCATTTTCTCGCGCGATCCGCTTGCGCTGACCGTGGGCCGCATGAAGGTGATTATCCGCGCGCGGCAAGCCGCGGCGATCACCGTCGAGCCTGCGGCATGACCGGCGCCATCCCCTCGATCGCGCTCGTCGGCAATCCGAACGCCGGCAAGTCGAGCCTGTTCAACGCGCTGACCGGCGCGCGGCAGAAGATCGCGAACTATCCCGGCGTCACCGTCGAGCGGAAGGCGGGGCATGCGAGCTTCGCCGACGGCCGCCCGATCTCGCTGATCGACCTGCCCGGCACCTACAGCCTGACCCCCGCGAGCCTCGACGAAGCGGTGACGCGCGACGTCGTGCTCGGCAAGCAGGATGGCGAAAAACGCCCCGACGCGTTGATCGTCGTCCTCGATGCCGCGAACCTCGACAATCATCTGAGCTTCGCGCTCGAATTGCTCGCGCTCGACCTGCCCACCGTCGTCGCGCTCAACATGGTCGATCTCGCGGCCCGCGACGGGCTGACGCTCGACGCCGAACGCCTGTCGAAGGAACTCGGCGTTCCCGTCGTCCCCACCGTCGCGGTCCGCAAGCGCGGCATGGCCGAGCTGCTCGCCGCGGTCGACGGCGCGATCCGGTCGCACGGCGCGGGCGAAGTCGCCGCGCCTGCCGAAGCGAACGACGCATCGCTGCACAAGCGGGCACGGACGATCGCGCGCGCCGCGATCCTCAGCGAAACCCCGGTGCGCCGCTGGACCCAGCGCGTCGACAATATCGTCCTCCATCCGGTCGCGGGCATGTTCATCCTGCTCGCGCTGATGTTCGTGATGTTCCAGGCGGTCTATGCCGCCGCCGAGGCACCTGCCGACTTCCTCGAAGGCGGGATCGGCGTGGTCCAGCAATGGGTCGTCGCGACTTTCCCCGACAATTTCCTGCGCGGGCTGGTCGTCGAGGGCCTGCTCGCGGGGGTGGGCGCGGTGGTCGTCTTCCTGCCGCAGATCCTGATCCTCTTCCTCTTCATCCTGCTTCTGGAAGCGTCGGGCTATATGACGCGCGCCGCCTTCCTGATGGACGGGCTGATGGGCAAGGTCGGCCTGTCGGGGCGCGGTTTCATCCCGCTGCTGTCGAGCTTCGCCTGCGCGGTCCCCGGCATCATGGCGACACGCGCGATCCCCGACGAAAAGGACCGGCTGACGACGATATTGATCGCGCCGCTGATGACCTGTTCGGCGCGGCTTCCCGTCTACGCGCTGATCATCGCCGCCTTCATTCCCAATAGGACAGTCGGCGGCACCCCGGTCGGGCTGCAGGGGCTCGTGCTCTTCGGCCTTTATCTCGCGGGCATCGTCGGCGCGCTCATCGTCGCCTATGTCTTGCGCCGCACGGTGGCGAAGGGTGCCGGCGCCGGTTTCATGATGGAAATGCCGCGCTATCAGATGCCGCAGCTGCGCGACATCGCGATCGGCCTGTGGCAGCGCGCGTGGATCTTCCTCCGCCGCGCGGGCACGATCATCGCGATGACCACCGTCATCCTCTGGCTGCTGCTCACCTTCCCGCAGGCACCCGAGGGCGAAAGCCAGGTCGAATATAGCGTCGCCGGCCGCATCGCGAGCGGGCTGGAAGTCGTCGTTGCGCCGATCGGCTTCAACCACGACATCGCGCTCGCGCTGATCCCCGCAATGGCGGCGCGCGAGGTCGCGGTGTCGGCGATGGCGACCGCGAACGCGATCGACGCGGGCGACGATGAAGAGGCGATGGCGCAGTCGCTCGGCGAACGCTTGCAGGGCAAGTGGAGCCTCGCCACCGCGCTCGCTTTCCTCGCCTGGTTCGTCTTTGCCCCGCAGTGCATTTCGACGATCGCGATCACGCGGCGAGAGACCAATGGGTGGAAATGGCCGATGTTCATGGTTGGCTATTTGTTCCTGCTCGCCTATGCCGCTGCTGGTATCACTTACTGGACGGCCGTCGCCTTCGGACTCGGCTGATCCTCCACATTTTCTAGCGGAGCGGAGCGGCGGATGGCTGGCAGCGTCAACAAGGTAATTCTCATCGGCAACCTCGGTGCCGATCCCGAAATCAAGTCGTTCCAGAACGGCGGCAAGGTCGCGAATCTCCGCATTGCGACGTCCGAACAGTGGAAGGACCGGATGACCGGCGAGCGCAAGGAGCGCACCGAGTGGCATCAGGTCGTTATCAACGGCGAAGGGCTGATCGGCGTCGTCGAGCGCTACCTGAAAAAGGGCTCGAAAGTTTACATCGAAGGCTCGCTGCGCACCCGCAAATGGCAGGACCGCGACGGCAACGACAAATATACGACCGAGATCGTCATCGCCGGCATGGGCGGCACGCTGACCATGCTCGACGGCGCGCCCGGCGGCGGCGGCTCGCGTGGCGGCGGCGGCGGCGGTGACGACTGGAGCGGCGGTTCGTCGGGCGGTGGCTCGGGCGGCGGCTGGAACCAGGGCGGCGGCGGCTCGTCGGGCGGCAGCGGCTTCGGCGGCGGCGGTTCGAGCGGCGGCGGACGTCCGCCCTTCGACGACGATCTGGACGACGACGTTCCCTTCTGAGCGCGGCTTTAAACGATGACCGACCCGATCACCGCCGCGGACGTCGCGCGCGGCGTGTGCCGGCTGTTCGTGCAGCAGGGACTGGTCGCGATCCCCGAGGTGCCGCTGCCCAACGGGCGGCGCACCGACCTCACCGCGATCGATGCAAAAGGCCAGATCACGATCGTCGAGATCAAGGTCAGCCGCGCCGATTTGCACGGCGACGGCAAATGGCCCGACTATTGCGACTGGTGCGACCGCTTCTACTGGGCGCTCGCATCGGGACTCGACCCCGCGATCCTCGAAACCGAGGGCTATCGCCGCGAGACATCGGGGCTGATCGTCGCCGATCGCTACGGCGCGGCGGTGGTGCGCGAAGCAGCGAGCTGCAACCTCGCGCCCGCACGCCGCAAGGCCGAGCTTCTCCGCATCGGGCGGCTCGCGATGCGGCGGTCGATGATCGCCGCCGACCCCGAGCTGGCGGCCGGTTGGGGCGAGGGTTAGGCGCCGTCGATCCGCGCCGAATCGAAGCCCGCTTCATACTGCGGCGCCGAATCGGCGATACAAACCCACGGGGCTTTGGATGCGGCAAAGATATGGGCAGTATAGCCGCGAAAGCCCGGATCGTCGTCGAGCAGGCCCGCCGGCACAAAGAAGAACTTGCCGTTCGCATCGCCCAGCGGCGTCGGGCTGCCGCATCGACGGCAGAAATGCGACGCCCAGCCCTTGCCATCGGGGACGGTGAAGCGTTCGATCAATTCCTCGCCCGCCAGCCAGCGAAAACCGGCCGCTGGCGCATAGAAGACCGCGTTTCCGTCGGTACCCGACACCTTCCGGCACTTGGAACAATGACATTGGCCGGCGGGTCCGACTTTCCCGACGATTTCGAAACGGATTCCTCCACACAGGCAGGAGCCTCGTATCGTCTTGGTCATCCCCGGACGTCCTTCTCCGTTTGCAGGGCCGACTATCCTCGCGCCTGCATTCGCGCGAGATAGCGCGCGAGGATATCGATCTCCAGATTGACCGGGCGCTCCGCGGCGGCTTCGTCGAGCGTCGTCATCTCCTGCGTGTGCGGGATGATATTGAGCGTGAAATGCGCCTCGCCATTCGGCTGGTCGGTCACTTCGTTGACCGTCAGCGACACGCCATCGACGGTGATCGACCCCTTGGGCGCGATATGCGGCGCGAGCGATGCCGGCGCGGCGACGGTGACCGTCACGCTGTCGCCGACGGGTTCGACCGACACGATGCGGCCGATGTCGTCGACATGGCCGGTGACGATATGTCCGCCCAGCTCGTCGCCGATCTTGAGCGCGCGTTCGAGGTTGAGCCGGCGGCCCTGGTCCCACATCCCCGGCGCGGTTCGCGCCAGCGTTTCGCCGCTCGCGTCGATCGCGAACCAGCCCGCGGGGCCGTTGCTCCCCTCATACACGCCCTTGTCAACGACCGTCAGGCAAGCGCCCGAGCAGGCGATCGACGCGCCGATGTCGACGGTGCCGACATCATAGGCGGTGTCGATGACGAGCCGCGTGTCGCCGCGATCCTCGCGGCTGCGGATGGTGCCGATGTCGGTGATGATGCCGGTGAACATGGAGCCCTCTTATCCTTCTCTGACGCGCTCGTAGACGTCGAGCCGGTCGCTGCCAAGCAGGCGGCTGTCGGAAAGGCGCCAACGGCCGTGCGCCCCCGCGAGGTCGGCGAGGCCGATGTCGCCGAGCGCAGGCCGGCCGCCGCCGATCAGGATCGGCGCGCGATAAAGCAGAAGCCGGTCGACGCAGTCGGCGGCGAGGAACGCCGATGCCGCACCCGCGCCGCCCTCGACCAGCACCGAGTCGACGTCGTCGATAGCGTCGGGCGAGGCGACCGCCGTCCATCCGCCGGGCGCGGTGCCCGACGTCAGAACCAGTTTCTTCGGGCTGCGATCCTCCAGCCCCGGCAGCCGCACATCGAGTTTCGGCGCATCGGCGTCGAGCGTCCCGCGCCCGACGAGAATCGCCTGATGCTGCGCGCGCTCGAGGTGGCCGTGCGCGCGCGCGCGGTCGCCGGTGATCCAGCGGCTCGACCCGTCGGCCATCGCGATCGCGCCGTCGAGCGAAGTCGCAAGCTTGAGGGTAACGAACGGCCGTCGCTCCGTATGCCGCGTCCACCACGGCGCCATCGCCGCGCGCGCTTCGGCGGGAAGGACATTGAAGACGACCTCGATCCCCGCCGCCTGCAACCGCGCGATTCCCTTGCCGTCGGTGCGCGGGTCGGGGTCCTGCGCCGCGATCACGACGCGCGCGATGCCTGCGGCGATCAGTGCATCGCTGCACGCCGGTCCACGCGCGCTGGCGTGTGCGCATGGTTCGAGCGTGACATAGGCGGTCGCACCGCGCGCCGTGTCGCCCGCCGCCGTCAGCGCCGCCGCCTCGGCATGCGGACGCCCGCCCGCCTGCGTCCAGCCGCGCGCGACGACCTTGCCATCGCTGACAATCAGGCAGCCGACATTGGGATTGGGCGCCGACGCCGGCCGGCCGCGCCGCGACAGCGCGATGGCGGCCGCCATCCAGTCGGCATCGGCGGGGGCCCGCTGCATCGGGTCAGTCGGCGGCTTTGGGCTGCGCGCCGCGTGCCGCGCGTTCGGCGAGCGTCGAGCGCACCTGCACCGGCGCGGGCTTCTTTTTCGCCTCCGCCGCGGCTTCGTCGCCCAGCGTCTCGCGGGTCACCTTGTCGGCCTCGCTCGAATCATATTCGATACCGAGGCTGTCGGCGAAGCGCTGATATTCGGCGCGCTTCTGCGCGTTGTGCAGCGTCGTTTCCCTGGCGCGCGCGACCCAGTCGGCGCGGATTTCCTCCGCGCTGCGGTTCGCGGTCCAATTCTCGAAATAGATGATCTGTTCCTTCGGCTTTTCATACGGGATCAGATATTTCTCGACCCCGGTGAAAATCAGCCAGGTCAGCGCCAGCGCGACACCCCAGATCGCCCAGCGATGCGGTCGCGGTTCGCGGATATAGGACCAGAAATCGGACAGGCCGCCGCCGACATCCATATTGTTGAACATTCCCATCCGCGCAATTTAGGCGATGTCGCGGCAATTTGCGAGGGGCAGCGAAGCGCGCGGGCGATTGCGTCGAACGATCGCTGATAACGTTCTCGATTGCAAAAAATGCAATAGCAGATGCTCTTTTCGCAGTTGCAACATTCATTGTGCAGTGCAATATCACACTTGCCTTTTAGGCATCCTCTCCCAAAACTTTCACGGGCCACCTTCGGGTGGCCCTTTTTTTTTGGCCTTTTCCGGCTCAAAACCTGACTTTTTTGGTCGAGAAATACGATCCGGTTCGAATCAGGGGGCGGGCGAATCAGCCCTGAACCGGGGTGCGCGTTTCGAATCGCCGTACCTCGGCGATGAAGCTTCCGGGCAGCGACGTCGGTTGCCCGCTATCGCTGTCGATGTGCGCATAGCTGATCTCGATGTCAGTCAGCCGCTCATTCCCGCGAAAAATCCCGCAATGAAGCGTGAAGTTCGTCCGGCCGAAGGCGCTGATCCGCGCGGCGATCGTGATCAGTTCGTCGAGCCGTGCCGGCGCATGATAGTCGATCTCGCAATGCGTCTCGCGAATATCTGTACCATATTGGTGAAAATAGGGTCCAGGTTGCCCTTCGCCGAGCGCGCGGAAATATTCGGTGACGCCGATATCTGCGTAGACCAGATAATTGGCGTTGAAGACGATATTCTGGCCGTCGATTTCGTTGAAGCGGACGCGAACAGGTTCCTGCACGCGAAAATCGGCGAGCGGCACGTCGCTGCGGATATCGGTCATGGCAGCGTCAGGCAGCAAGCGCGGCGGGCGTACGGTCGAGCGGCGCGCACGCCGCTGCAAGCCACTCGCGCTCCTCGCCCTCTGTCCCGGCCGCCAGTTTCGCGAACACCTCGGCATGATAGGCGTCGAGCCAGTCGGCCTCGGCACCCGACAGCAGCGCGACGTCGACAAGGTTCTGCGCGATCGGCGCGAAGGTGATCGTCTCGAACCCCAGCATATCCTCCTCGGCGCCGGCGATGCTCTGCGGCACGACGATCACGAGATTTTCGATGCGGATGCCGAAGCTGCCCGCCTTGTAATAGCCGGGCTCGTTCGAGAGGATCATGCCCGCGTGGAGCGGCTCCTCGGTCCCTGCCTGCCCGCCCGACGGCTTGGCGATGCGCTGCGGCCCCTCGTGCACCGCGAGATAGGTGCCGACGCCGTGCCCGGTGCCATGCGCATAATCGACCCCGTCGGCCCACAGATACTGGCGGGCGAGAATATCGAGCTGGCTGCCGCGCGTGCCCGTGGGGAAACGCACGGTGGCGAGCGCGATATGGCCCTTCAGCACCTGCGTGAAGCGGCGGCGCATCTCCGCGGTCGGCGTGCCGATCGCGATCGTGCGCGTGATGTCGGTCGTGCCGTCGGCATATTGCCCGCCCGAATCGACAAGATAGAGCGTGCCGGTCTCGATCGCGCGGTTCGTCGTTTCGTCGACCTTGTAATGCGGCAACGCGCCGTTCGGCCCGGCGGCCGAGATGGTATCGAACGACAGGTCCTTGAGCGCACCATTCTCGGCACGGAACGCGCGCAGCTTTGCCGCCGCGCCAAGCTCGTCGAGACCGCCCTGCGGCGCGACCTCTTCCATCCATTTGAGGAAGCGCGACACCGCGACCCCGTCGCGGACATGCGCGGCGCGCGTGCCGTCGAGTTCGGTGCTGTTCTTGATCGCCTTGGGGAGCACCGCGGGATCGCGCCAGCGTGCGATCCCGGCCCCCGCGCCTTCGAGCGCGGTAAAGATCGCGGCGACCGCACGGTCGGGATCGACCGCAACTTTCTTGTCCCTGAGGTCGACTAGCGCCGCCTCGAACGCGTCGCGGTCGTGGATGCGCACGCTGTTGCCGAGATGCGCGCGCACCGCGTCGGTGACCTTTTCGGGTGCGATGAACAGGTCGGCGGTCGCGTCGGCGTGGAGCAGCGCGAAGGCGAGCCCGACCGGCGTATGGCTGACGTCGGTGCCGCGGATATTGAAGGTCCAGGCGATCGAATCGAGCGCGGTCATCACCGTCGTATCGAGCCCCTTCGCCTTCAGCCAGTCGGCAATAATCTCGCGCTTCTCGACCGCGCCCTGTCCGGCGAGCGCCGCATCGTGGACCGTCACCACCGCGGCGCTCGGCGCCGGCTGGTCGTCCCACGCCGCGTCGATCGGGTTCGCGTCGACCGCGACAAGGCGCGCGCCCTTCGCCGCCAGCGCCTTTTCGAGGCCGCGCGCCCAGTCGATGCCGTGGAGCCACGGATCATAACCGACCTTCTGTCCCGCGCTGACGTTGGCGCCCAGCCATTCGGCAACGCTCGACTGCGGCACGCCGACATAGTCGAAGAGCGACCCGTCGACCTGGTCGCGCACCTGCACCGTATAGCGCCCGTCGACGAACACTGCCGCCTTTTCGGGCAGCACCGCCGCGGTGCCGGCCGATCCGCCAAAGCCCGTCAGCCACGCCATGCGCTGCGCATAGTCGCCGACATATTCGCTCATATGCTCGTCGCTGATCGGCACGACGAAACCGTCGAGACCGCGCGCGGCGAGTTCGGCGCGGACGCGGGCGAGGCGCTCTGCATAAACAGTTGCGGGGACGGGGCTGGACATGGTCGCTTCCTTGTTCCTACATCGTAGGCGATCCCGCCCATAGGGGCGACACCGCGGGGGATTTTGTGATGCGCGCTATTTGGATGTTTCTGGCGGCAATTGCCACCCCGCTTGTCGTATCGCCCCCACTGCTCGCCCAAGAGAAAGACCCAGCATTGACCAGCACCACCCCGGCCCTGCCCGCCGCCCCTGTCGCGGAAAAGCGTCCGCACGAAATGACGCTGCACGGCAAGACGCTCTCCGACCCGTATCACTGGCTGAAGGACGAGAGCTATCCGACGATCGATGACAAGGATGTGCTCGATTATGTGAAGGCCGAGAATGCCTATTTCGACGCGGCGATGAAGCCGCACGCCGCGCTCGTCGAAACCCTGTTCCAGGAGATGAAGGGCCGGATCAAGGAAGCCGATTCCTCCGTGCCGCAGAAGGACGGCGACTGGATCTACTGGGTCGAATATGAGGAAGGCGCCGAATATAAGAAATGGTATCGGAGGCCCGCCGCGGGCGGTGATGCGATCCTGATTCTCGACGAGGTCGCGATGGCCGCGGGCAAGGATTATTTCCGCCTCGCCGAACTGTCGATCAGCCCCGATGGCAAGCTGATGGCCTATTCATTCGACGACAATGGCTCCGAACGGTTCGAAGTGCGCTTCAAGAACCTCGCCACCGGCGAAGCCCTCGCCGATGTCATCCCCGGCACGCTGTCGTCGCTGGTGTGGACGTCGAAGAATGACGCGATCCTCTACGGCCTCGCGAACGAGAATTGGCGCACCGACAATGTCCGGCTGCACAAGCTCGGACGCCCCGTGTCCGAGGACAAATTGCTCTACAAGGAAGCCGACATCGGTTTCGGGGTGGGGATCGGCAAGACGGCCGCCGACAATTATATCGTCATCGCGACGGGCGATAACGAGACGAGCGAGGTCTATCTCCTCCCCGCCGACAATCCCGAGGCGAAGATGCAGCTCGTGTCGGCGCGCAAAAAGGGCCGCGAATATAGCGTCGATGAGCGCGACGGGACGCTTTATGTCTACACCAACGACGAGCATCCGAATTTCCGCGTCGCGACCGCGAGCGTGAAGAAGCCGGGCGAGTGGAAAACCCTCATCCCCGGATCGGACGGAAGCTACATCACCGGCCTGTCGGTTTTCCGCGACTATTTCGTGCTCGAAACGCGCGAGAAGGGTGTCGATCAGGTCGATATCCGCAAATATGACGCGCCGCTGACCCCCGGCCGGATCCGGTTCCCCGAAGCCACCTATGTCGCAGGGCTCGGCGACAATCCCGAATATCATCAGGACAAGCTGCGCCTCGACTATGAATCGATGGTCACCCCCGACACGGTGTTCGATTACGACCTCGCAAGCGGCAAGCTCGAAACGCTGAAGGTGCAGGAGATTCCGTCTGGTTATAATCATGACGACTATATAACCGAATTGGCAAACATGCCGTCGCGCGACGGAACGCCGGTTCCCGTGTCGCTCGTCTATAAAAGGGGCACGCCGCGCGACGGTAGCGCGCCGATGCACCTCTATGTCTATGGCTCTTACGGCTACCGCGTCCCGCCGGGCTTTTCGACGACGCGTTTGAGCCTCGTCGATCGCGGGATGATCTACGCGATCGCGCATGTCCGCGGCGGCGACGACCTCGGCCGCGCCTGGTATCTCGCGGGCAAGACGACCGAGCGCAAGAACACGTTCAACGACTTCATCGATGTCGCCAAGGGCTTGATCGCCGCCAAATATACCAGCGCGGGCAAGATTTCGATCGAGGGCCGCTCGGCGGGCGGGCAGGTGATGGGCGCGGTTTATAACCAGGCGCCCGAGCTGTGGGGCGCGGTGCTCGCGGGGGTGCCCTTCGTCGACGTGATCAACACGATGGTCGACGAAACGCTGCCACTGACCCCCGGCGAATGGCCCGAATGGGGCAATCCGATCACCGACAAGGCGGCGTTCGACTATATGCTGAGCTACAGCCCCTACGACAATGTGACGGCGAAGGCCTATCCGCCGATGCTGGTGTCGGCAGGGCTCAACGACCCGCGCGTGACCTATTGGGAACCCGCCAAATGGGTCGCCAAGCTCCGCGCGACGCGCACCAACGACGCGACCTTGCTGCTGCGCACCAACATGGGCGCGGGCCACGCCGGCAAGTCGGGCCGCTGGGGCGCGCTACGCGAGGATGCCGAGGAGTTCGCCTTCGTGCTGACGCAGTTGGGGGTGGAGAAGTAGAGCTGTGGAACAGCACTCCATCTTCGTGATCGGGGGAGCAGAAGACGAGCAGATTCTGATCGTTCAGGGCCGTGACGGCGACAATTGCCGGCTCACCTGCACGGTACGCGGCGAAACTCATCATGCCGATGCGCCAGACTATTTTTCGGCGCTCCAAAGAATCCGCAAACGGGTGCTGGAGCCCAAGGGCCTGATTCCATTCTGCTACGGCGCAAGTTTGAAGGTTTGGCCGTCGGCCATGTCACGAGATATGGGCGGAGGCCTGAAAGCCTATAAGATTGAAACCGGCCTTCCAGCGACGGAGCTCGTCGGAATTTTCGAGGAAGGGCCGGACATCATTCCGGCATCGGTTGAGATGCAGGAAGAGTTTTCGCGTGACTGGATTGAATCGCTGCGAAAACTGATGCGCTAAGTCAAGCGCGCCAGGTAACGCCGAGAGACCAACTCGCGCTCCAGCGTCGGCGCATCGACGAACCGGTGCCCCGCGATGCCGACCGATTCGGCGCCCGCGATATTCGCCGCGACATCGTCGATGAACAGCGCGCCCTCCGGGTCGATGCCGAATCGCTCGATGGCGAGATGGTAGATCGCGGGTTCGGGTTTCATCAGCTTCTCGGTCCCCGACACGACGATATCGCGGAAGCGGTCGAACACCGGCTGGGTCGGGCGGAAAGCTTCCCAGAATTCATGCCCGAAATTGGTGATCGCAAACAGCGGTACGCCCGCAGCGTCGAGCCGCTCGACGAGTTCGACGCTGCCGGGCATCGGGCCGGGGATCGTCTCGTTGAAGCGCGCCGCATAGGCGTCGATCAGCGGCGCATGATCGGGAAATTCGGCTTTGCGTTCGGGCACCATCTCGGCGAGCGGGCGGCCGGCGTCGTGCTGGAAATGCCACCCGGGCGTGACGACGTTCGTCACGAACCACTCAAGCTCGTCCTTGTCGGCGATCAGCTTGGCGAACAGATAGCGCAGGTCCCAGTCGAAGAGGACACGGCCGACGTCGAAGATCACGCTCCGGCCAATCATGACGGCTCCAGACACGCGAAAGCGCCGCCGGAAGCATCCGACGGCGTAACGCTGTTCATCAAAAGCAAACGGGGCGAAATCGCCCCGCGCAGGGGCATTAGCCCTGGCGCGCCTTGAAGCGGCGGTTGGTCTTGTTGATCACATAGGTGCGGCCACGGCGGCGGATAACGCGGTTATCC
Organism: Sphingopyxis sp. LARHCG72; assembly: GCF_052871675.1. Taxonomy (NCBI): domain Bacteria; kingdom Pseudomonadati; phylum Pseudomonadota; class Alphaproteobacteria; order Sphingomonadales; family Sphingopyxidaceae; genus Sphingopyxis; species Sphingopyxis sp. LARHCG72. Next base: position 89,396 of record NZ_JBIXJU010000002.1, read on the forward strand.
CGGTGGCGGTCCTTCAGCGACTTCAGGCTGTTGCGAATCTTCATGATCTCTGTCCGTAAATCTTGGCGTATTGACGCGAAGCGGCGCAACTATGGGGAAGCGGCTCGAAAGTCAACCGCCTTTCAGGCCGATTTCAGCCTGCGAGCGCCTTTTGCCGCCGCCTTTGCACCGACGAGCCATAACCCATCGCCTCGCGATATTTGACGACGGTGCGCCGCGCGATGTCATGCCCCTCGGCAGAGAGTTTCTGCGCGATCGTCTCGTCGGACAGGATCGCCTTCGCATCCTCGCCCTCGATCATCGCCTTGATCCGGCTCTTCACCGCCTCGGCCGACACCGCACCGTCGCCTTGCATGTCCGAAATGCCGCTCGAGAAGAAATATTTGAGCTCGAACAATCCGCGCGGGCAGCTGAGATATTTGTTGCTCGTGACGCGGCTGACGGTCGATTCGTGCATGCCGATCGCCTCGGCGACCTGGCGCAGCGTCAGCGGGCGCATATGCGCGACGCCGTGGAGGAAAAAGCCTTCCTGCTGCTTGACGATCTCGCTCGCGACCTTGACGATCGTGCGCTGGCGCTGGTCGAGCGCGCGCACCAGCCAGTTGGCGCCCGCGAGCTGCTCGGACAGCCACGCCTTGCTCTTCGCCGCCGCTCCCTTCGCCAGCTCGCTATAATAGCGGCGGTTGACGAGCAGCCGCGGCAAGGTGCCGCTGTTGATCTCGACCGCCCAGCCCTTCGCGGTCTGGCGGATATAAAGATCGGGGACGACCGCCTGCGCGCCACCACCGCCGAATTTCAGCCCCGGCCTCGGGTCATAGCCGCGCAGCTCGCGAATCATGTCGGCGAGATCTTCGTCGTCGACCCCGCAGATGCGCTTGAGCTGCGGGAAGGCGCCTTTCGCGACAAGGTCGAGATGCGCGATCATCGTCGCCATTGCGGGGTCGTAACGATCGGCCTCGCGCGCCTGGATCGCGATGCATTCCGCAAGGTCGCGCCCGCCGACGCCCGAAGGGTCGAAGCACTGGATGCCCGCCAGCACCGCTTCGACCAGCGCGAGCGGGACGCCCAGCTGCGCGGCCAACTCGGCAAGATCGGCGCGCAGATATCCCGCCTCGTCGATCAGCGCGACGAGCTGTCCCGCGACGATCGCCTCGATCCCGCTGAAGCGTTCGCCGACCTGCGCGAGCAGATGGTCGTGCAGCGTGCCCTCATGCTCGGCGAAGCTGTCGAAATCGATATCCTCGCCGCTCCCCGACAGCCCGACATTGTCGCTCGCGCTGTCGTGGTGGAAGCTGTCGGCGGCAAGATCGACGTCGAGGTCGTTCGCGGTGCCGCCGTCCGCCGCCAGCGCCTGATCGGCGCCGAGCGACGCGGCTTCGGTCGGCGACACGTCGCCGCCGGGCATGAATTCGGGATCGCCCGCGCTTCCGTCGCTGTCCGCCGCGGCGGCATCGAGCAACGGATTGCCCTCGAGCGCCTCGGCCAGATAAGCTTCGAGTTCGAGGTTCGACAGCGCCAGCAGCTTGATCGCTTGCTGCAGCTGCGGCGTCATCACCAGCGATTGCGACTGGCGGAGATCGAGGCGCGGACCCAACGCCATCAGCGGCTCACATCGTCACAAAGAGAAACCCTCGCCGAGATAGAGGCGACGCACCTCGGGGTCGGCGACGAGTTCGGCCGGCGAGCCGGCAAGCAGCACCTTGCCGTCGTAGATGATGCAGGCGCGGTCGACGAGGTCGAGCGTCTCGCGCACATTATGGTCGGTGATCAGCACGCCGATGCCGCGCGTCTTCAGATCGGCGACGAGGTCGCGGATGTCGCTGATCGACAGCGGATCGATGCCCGCAAAAGGTTCGTCGAGCAGCATGATCGACGGGTTGGCCGCGAGCGCGCGCGCGATTTCGGCGCGGCGCCGTTCGCCGCCCGACAACGCCATCGCCGCCGATGAACGGAGGCGCGTCAGCCCGAATTCGTCGAGCAGTTCCTCGAGCCGGCGCTCGCGCGAGACCTTGTCGGGCTCGCTGAGTTCGAGCACCGCGCTGATATTCTGTTCGACCGTCATGCCGCGAAAGATCGACGTTTCCTGCGGCAGGTAGCCAAGGCCGAGGATCGCGCGGCGATACATCGGCAGCGCGGTGATGTCGGCGCCGTCGAGCATGATGCGCCCGGCGTCGGGCTTCACCAGCCCCATGATCGAATAGAAGCAGGTCGTCTTGCCCGCGCCGTTCGGACCGAGCAGGCCAACGACCTCGCCCTTGCCTACCGACAGCGACACGTCGGACAACACGACGCGCTTGTCATAGCTTTTCGCGATCGAGATGACGGCGAGGCCATTGCCGGCGGCCGCCTCTTCGCGGACATGCGCCTTATGTTCGGTGACGCCATGATCACCTTCGGCCATCGTAACAGCGGGGGATTCGTCGTCGGTCATAGGTCGGTCGGTTCCGTTTCTAATACCCGAGCGGCGTTACCCCAGCGACGCGGCGAACGTCAATCTGGCAAGATTTTTGCAGGGCAACGAAAGCGGTGCCGGCGGCGGCGCTTAATGCCCCGCCTGCGGCCCGCGCACGATCCCCGACAGGGCGAGCTGTTCGTCGATCGCGGCGAGCAGGCGCGCCAGCGCTGCCTCGTCCTTCGCCTCGGCGCGCGCGACAAGCACATCCTGCGTGTTCGACGCGCGGAGCAGCCACCAGCCATCGTCGGTCAGCACACGCGCGCCGTCGGTGCGGTCGACCTGTGCGCCCGATTCGGCAAGCCGGTCGAGAACTTCGTCCACAATGGCGAACTTGCGCACCTCGTCGACCTGGAAGCGCAGTTCGGGGGTGTTGACCATCGGCGCCATATCGCCGCGGAGCTGCGTAACGCTCTGCCCGAGTTTCGTCGCCGCCTCGATCAGCCGCACCGCGGCATAGGGCGCGTCGTCATAGCCATAATAGCGATCGGCGAAAAAGATGTGCCCGCTCATCTCGCCCGCGAGCGGGCTGCCGGTTTCCTTCATCTTCGCCTTGATCAGGCTGTGCCCGGTCTTCCACATCAGCGGCTTGCCGCCGAGCTCGGCGACGCGGTCGAACAGCGCCTGGCTCGCCTTCACATCGGCGATCACCGTCGCGCCCGGCAAATCCCGCAGCGCCGCGGCGGCGTAGATTTGCAAGAGCTGGTCGCCCCAGATCACCCGCCCCTGCCCGTCGATCGCGCCGATGCGGTCGCCGTCTCCATCGAAAGCGACGCCGAAATCGAGGCTCTTCTCGGCGACGAGCCTCTTGAGGTCGGCCAGATTCTTTTCCTCGGTGGGATCGGGGTGGTGGTTCGGAAAATGGCCGTCGATATCGGTGAAAAGAAGATGATGTTCGCCCGGCAGGCGCGCGGTCAGTTTCTCGATCACGGTGCCGGCGGCGCCGTTTCCGGCGTCCCAGCCGATGCGGAACGCCCCGCCCGCGAAGCCTTCGATCAGCCGGTCGACATAGGCGTCGACGATATCGATGCTCTCCGCCGTGCCTTCGCCGCTTTCCCAGTCGCCGGCGGCAGCCATTTCGCCGATCCGCTGAATGTCGGCGCCGAAGAAGGGACGCCCCTGAAACACCATCTTGAAACCATTATAGTCGGGGGGATTGTGGCTGCCGGTTATCTGTATGCCGCCGTCCACATCCTCGGTTGACGCGGCATAATAGAGCATCGGTGTCGGCCCCAGCCCGACGTTCAGCGCGTCGATGCCCGCGGCATTGATCCCGGCGATCAGCGCGTCGGCAAGCATCGGCGACGACAGCCGCCCGTCGTAACCGACCGCAACGCGCTTGCCTCCCGCGCGGCGGATCAGCGTCGCGAAGCTGCGCCCGATCGCGTTGGCATCGGCGGCCGACAGCGTGTCGCCGACAACCCCGCGAATGTCATATTCGCGCAGCATGGTGGGGTGGAAAGCGTGGGTCATGGTGGGTCCTTTGGGGGAGCTGGGGCGTCAGGCGGCGGCGAACAGGTCGCCGTCGGGATGGAACCGCTCGCGCGCGGGAAGGTTCAATCCCCCCATCGCTTCGCGCAATTCCTGCCGCGCGACGACATGGCCGATGCCCATGCCGCCGAGATGCGCCTTGTCGAGCAGGGTGAGGCCCGCCGGGAACAGCTCGCGATAGATGACGCGCTCGCCGAGGCCGGGGATGACGCGGAAACCGACGCGGCGCGACAATTGGGTCAGCGCTTCGCCGACGCGGCGCATATTGTGCGCATCGACATGCTGGAGGCGGTTGCGCAGGATGATCCAGTCGATCGTCCGCCCGTCGGTCTTGGCGCGCGTCTTGCGCGTGTCCCAGATCAGTTCCGAATAGAAGCTGGGGCGGGTGACCTGGAATGTTTCGGGGTCGACCTGCCCGATCAGGTCGAAATCGATGAAGCTGTCGTTGATCGGGGTGACGAGCGTGTCGGCGCTCGTCGCCAGATGGCGCGCAAAAACATCGTCGCGCCCCGGGGTGTCGGCGATCAGATAGTCGGCGTCTTCGGAGAGCCGCGCGACCTGCTCGTCGAGCTCCTCGATCGTCGTGCCCTCGAACACCTCGAAGCGCGGCGTCGGCAGCGTGATGTCGCGGCGCTTTTCGGTGTTCTGGCGATTTTCGAGATAGCGGTGGAAGGTACGCTGGCGCGGGTCGAGATCGATCCCGGCGACACGCCACCCCTGGCTGGCCAGTGCGACCGCGAAATGCACGGCGCAGGTCGATTTGCCCGTCCCGCCCTTTTCATTGGCAAAGATGATGCGGTGCGGTGCGGGCTTCGTCGCGAGGGTAGTCATGGGGCGTTGCGATTTTCCTGTTTGCGCGGCATGGGCGGCCGACGCGCGAAGTGATATAGTCGCGCCAATATCGGAGGGCGACCGGGCGTGCAAATCATCCGTGACATCGCGATGCTGCACCGTGCCGTTACGGCACTGAAGCAGGGCGGTAAGAGCGTGGCGCTCGTGCCGACGATGGGATCGCTGCACGACGGCCATCTCTCGCTCGTCCGCATGGCAAAGCGTGTCGCCGACCACGCCGTCGTGTCGATCTTCGTCAATCCGACCCAGTTCGGCCCGAACGAGGATTTCGACGCCTATCCGCGCGACGAGGCGCGCGATGCGGCGATGCTGGTCGAGGAAGGCACCAGCCTGCTGTGGGCGCCCGATGTCCGCACCATGTACCCCGGCGGCCACAGCACGCATATCGAGGTTGCCGAACTCGGCGCCGATTATTGCGGCGCGGCGCGCCCCGGCCATTTCGACGGCGTCGCCACCGTCGTCGCCAAATTGTTCAACCAGGTCCGCCCCGATGTCGCTATCTTCGGCGAAAAGGACTGGCAGCAGCTCGCGATCATCCGCCGCATGGCGCGCGACCTCGATTTTGCGATCGACATCTTGGGCGCGCCGATCGCGCGCGATGCCGACGGCCTCGCGCTCTCGTCGCGCAACGCCTATCTTTCGACCGACCAGCGCGCGGCGGCGACCGCCTTTCCGCGCGCGCTGAACGCTGCGGCGAAAGCGATTGCGGGCGGCAGCGACGTCGCCGAGACACTCGCGAAAGCCGAAGCGACGATCGTCGCGGGCGGCTTTGACAGCGTCGATTATGTCGCGCTCGCCGATGCCGACAGCCTCGAACGATTGGGCGATTTTCGCGCACCCGCGCGCCTTCTAGCGGCCGCACGGATCGGGAAAACACGGCTGATCGACAATTTGCCGGTCGGTTGACCAACGCCAAAAGCCAAGGATTTCTGCGGCACTTGCACGATATCCACAAAAAACTGCGATCGCCGTTAACGCTTTGTTGACCATAAGTCGCAACTTTGGGCCCCGAGGTCTCCATGTGGGGTGGAGGCAAAAGGGGGTTATCATGGCGAACAGTCTGAAGTCTGCCCAATATCTGATCGAGAGCCGTCTGCTCGACGCCGCCCGCGGCGACGCCAATGCCTATTTCGATCTCGGTATCGCTTTTTCGACCGGCACCGGCGGGGTCGATGTCGACCTGATCCAGGCGCACAAATGGTTCAACCTTGCCGCGCTCGGCGGCAATATCGAAGGCCAGCAGTGCCGCGCCGACCTGTCGGACGAAATGTCACGCGATGAAATCGCCGAAGCGCAGCGCCAGGCGCGCGCCTGGCTCGACGAGACGGCGCGCCGTCCCGCCGCGCGCCGCTTCGCGGCCTAATCCGTCCGCTTGAAGGGCGTATGCCCTTCCAGCCATTCCATTTCACTTTCTTCGGCGCGGCGTTCCTGTTCGAGATAATCGGCGACCGCACGGCGAAAACCCGGATCGGCGATGAAGTGCGCCGACCAGGTTGCGACGGGGCCATAGCCGCGCGCGAGCTTGTGCCCGCCCTGCGCGCCCGCCTCGACGCGGGCGAGACCGCGTTCAATCGCGATGTCGATCGCGCGGTAATAGCATAATTCGAAATGCAGATAGGGGATCTCGACGAGGCATCCCCAGTAACGGCCATACAGCGTATCGGCGCCGAGGAAATGCAGCGCCCCCGCCACCGGCCGCTCTTCCGCATCATAGGCGATGAGCAGGATGATCCGCTCCGCCATCCGCGCGCCCATCAGGCCGAAGGCTTCGCGTGTGAGATAGGGATGCCCCCATTTGCGCGCGCCCGTGTCCTGATAGAAGAGCCACATCGCGTCCCAATGTTCGGGATGGATCGCGTCGCCCGTCAGCTCCTCGATGCGCAGGCCCTCGACGGCGCGCTGCCGTTCCTTGCGAAGCTGCTTGCGCTTTTGCGAGTTCAGCGTGCCAAGGAAGTCGTCGAAGCTCGCATAACCGCTATTCGCGAAATGAAACTGGATGTCGCGGCGGACAAGCCACCCCGCTTCCTCGAACAGCGGCATCTGGTCGGGGGCGACGAAGGTTGCGTGCGCCGACGACAACTGATTCTGCCGCACCACCGCCTCGGCGGCGCGAAGCAACAACAGCGCGTCGGCCTTGTCCCGCGCCAGCAGCCGCGGCCCCGGCACGGGGGTGAAGGGCGCCGCGATCTGCAGCTTCGGATAATAGTCGCCGCCCGCGCGCGCCCAGGCGTCGGCCCAAGCGTGGTCGAACACATATTCGCCCTGGCTGTGCGACTTGAGATAGGCGGGGGCGGCGGCGACCAGCGCACCCGCCGCATCCTCGACGAGCAAGGGGGCCGCCTGCCAGCCGGTGCCCGCCCCGACGCTGCCCGATTCTTCGAGCAGCGTCAGGAAGGCGTGACCGACGAAGGGATTGCCGCCGTCGTGGAGCGCATCCCACGCCGCCGCGTCGATCGCGGCGACGCCGGTTCCGAGCGAGATCGTTCGGGCGGGCGGGTCGGCTTCGGCCACCGGATTCCTTAGGCGGGCTTCACCGCGACGATCGCGTCGGCCTCGACCGCGGCGCCAAGCGGTAGCACCGCGACGCCGACCGCGGCACGCGCGTGGCGGCCGGCATCGCCGAACAGCGTCTCGAACAGGTCCGACGCGCCGTTGGCGACCTTCGCCTGATCGGTGAAATCGGGGGTGCTGTTCACGAACACGCCGAGCTTGACGATCCGTTCGACACGCGACCAGTCGCCGCCGAGCGCCTGCCCGATCTGCGCAACGAGCATCAGCGCGACGCGCTGCGCGGCATCCTGCCCGCCCGCGACATCGACATCGTCGCCGAGGCGGCCGGTCACGACCTGTCCGTCGCGGAACGGCAGCTGACCGCTGACATGGAGCAGGCCGCCATGTTCGACGACGGGGACATAGGCAGCGACCGGCGCGGCGGGCTTGGGGAGTTCGAGGCCGAGGGTGGCGAGCTTGGCGGCGATATCCATGCTTATGTCCTTGTCTTAAACCGGCTCGGGGGCCGGGGCGGGGATGTTTTCGGCGAGGCGCGCGAGGATCCAGTCGCGCGCCGCCGTCCAGTCGTCGATGCGCGCGTGGGCATATTTCGCCGGTGCGATCTTGTCGGCGATCGCTGGCTCGCCGACGAGGTGGAGCCGCCACACGTCGGGCGCGACCTCCGCCACCGACTGGTGGTGACCCGCAAGGTCGTCGATGAACACCGCGACCGAAGGCTTATACTCCTCGATCAGGCGCCGCACCGGTTCGCCCTTGCCGCCGCGGCTGCCGATAACCGGCGCATGGAAATCGTGCAGCGCAAGCTGGTCAACGCGGCGCTGCTGATGTTCGGGGCCGACGTTGGTCAGCACGACGATATCGGCCTCGGCGCCAATCGCCGCCATCGCGGCGAGCGCTCCGGGGATCGGATATTGCCGCGTCATTTCCCGGCGGAAAAAACCGTCGAGCAGGGGCCACACCTCGGCTGCCTCGAGCGGCGTGCCGCATTCCTTGCGCTTCAGCGCGTTCGCGAAGCTCGCATCCTCGATGCGAAAGATCACGCCATGTTCGGCGTCGACCCATTCGGCGAAGGGAACGACCATGTGCATCAGCACCTCGTCGCAATCGGTGATGACGAGCGGGCGGTTCATGCAGTGGTTCCTTCGAGTCTTTGGGCAGCAGCCGCAAGGCTGGCAGGCGGCACCTGCAACGCATCGGCGCAGGCGACAAGGTCATTTTCGTGGCCCGTGAGAAAAGACAGGATCGCCGCGAGCGTCGCGCGCTCGCCGAGCGAAGCGCGCAGTTCGTCGGGCGCGAGCCCGGTCAGCCCGAGCAGCCGCTCGGCGCGCGGTTCGTCGCTCAAGATCCAGCCGAGCGCATGCAGCGCCAGCGCCTCGTCACCCTCATGCAAAACCGGTTATCCCTTCGTCGCGATGCAATTGTGTCGTGCCGCCGATTCGCCTAAACGGGCCGCGGACGCAAGGTGGGGAACACAAGCAACATGGGCAAGACCATCCTGGTCGTCGAGGATAATGAGCTTAACCTCCGCCTGTTCTGTGACCTGCTCAACGCTCACGGCTATAGCGCGCACCCGGTGCGCGACGGGCGCGACGCGCTCGCGAAGGCGCGCGAAATCGCGCCCGACCTGATCATCATGGATATCCAGCTGCCGCATGTCAGCGGGCTCGAACTGATCGGCCAGATGAAGGCCGACCTGACCTTGCGCGCGGTGCCGATCATGGCGGTCACCGCTTATGCGGGGAAGGGCGACGAGGAACAGATCCGCGCCGCCGGGGCCGAGGCCTATGTGTCAAAGCCGATTTCGGTGATCAAGTTCATCGAAAGCGTCGGCGCGTTCGCCTGACGGGATCGACGAGAGCCATCCCCGGCCAGCGCCGGGGACAGTGACGGCCGCGGGTCAGGCCGCGCAGCCGCCCCGATCGTTCCGGAGTGTAGCGTCCGACGTCGCCGGGCGCTTCCACGGCGCGGCATAATGGATCGCCACCGCGGCGGCGGAGGCCTCTGCCACGATATTCCAGAGGCGGCTGATCGGGTTCGATTCGCGATGCTGGGTCATTTTCAGTCTCCTCGACGCAGACGGCGGGGAGGGGAGCGGGCCGGAGGCCATGCCGCTGCGTCACCTGTCTTTTACGCGCGAGACGATGGCGATTGTCGCCCAAATTGGCCGTGCGTGCGACCAATTTTAGCGCTATAGACCTATATATGCGAAAAATGATCGATCTCGACGATTTCGACCGGCGGCTGCTCGAACTGGTGCGCGCAAACAATCTGGAGCCCGCGCGCGTGCTGGCGGAAAAGGTCGGGCTGTCGCTGTCGGCGGTGCTCCGCCGGTTGCGGCGGCTGCGCGCCGAAAAGGTGATCGTCGCCGATATCGCGGTGGTCAATCCGGCGCTGACCGGATCGGCGCTGACGATGCACGTGCTCGTGCAGATGCAACAGGCGGGTCCGCAGACGATGGACAGCTTCGCCCGCGACATCGTCCGCCACCCCGAAATCACCGGCGCGTGGGACGTCACCGGCGACGATGATTTCCTGCTCAAGGTCCAGGTCGGGTCGATGGAGGAATATGACGTCTTCACGCGCCGCGCGCTCGGTGAAGACAAGGGCGTCCATTCGTTCAAGACGCTGATCACGATCCGCAACATCATCGAGAATGACGTCGCGCGGCGCCCGCTGCGCGACCGGTAGCGGACCGCCCACTCAGTCGCGCACGAAAAAGGGCGGCACGCGGCCGCCCTCTGGATCCCCGCTTCTGCGGGAATGACGCATTTTCAAACCGCGCGGCGTCGCCGCACGGGAAAAGGCATCACTTGATCTTGGATTCCTTGAACTCGACGTGCTTGCGGACACGCGGGTCATATTTCCGCACCGACATCTTTTCGGTCATCGTGCGCGGGTTCTTTTTCGTGACATAGAAAAAGCCCGTGTCGGCGGTGCTCACCAGCTTGATCTTGACGGTCGTCGGCTTGGCCATGGCCCTGTTCCTCGAAGTAACTGCACATCCGCCGGAGGTCCGGTGGATGCGGCGGGACTAGGGCCCCGACGTTGGTGTGAAAAACATGAAAGGGCCGCGCGACGCCGCGCCGCCCTCCAATATCCGGGCGCCTTTGGCGGGATTCGGCCTTTCTGTCAAGCGAAAGGAACGGGCGGGCGGCAATATCGGCCGCCCGCCCGGGAGGGGTCTCCTCACGCCGTCAGGCGTTCTTGATCTCGAAGCGTACCGTCATCACCTTCCAGCTTTCCTCGGCCACCCCGCCGCGCGTCGCGGGCTTGAAGCGCCATTTGGCGAGCGCGCGGCGCTTCGTCTCCTCGAAAAAGCCGGGGCTGTCGGTGCTGACCAGCTCGACCGCCTTCACGCGCCCGTCGGTGCCGATGAGCACGCGGACCTTCGCCACCCCCTCGACCTCGCGGCGCTGTTCGCTCGCCGGATAGTCGGGCTGGAACGCACCCGCGAAGCGCGGATCGAGCTCGGCGAACACCAGCTTGGGAAGCGGCGGCGGATCGGCCGGCCGGGCCGGCGGCCCCGGGTCGATCGGCGGCAGGTCGATGATGACCGGCCCCTTCTCCACAAAATCATTGGTGAGCGGGGTCGTCTTGACAAGCGGATCGACACTATCCGTAGCGGACGAAGCCTTTGGCGTCGGCTTGGCATCCTCGACCACGTCGGGCGGCGGGGGCGGCTTGGGCAGTTCGATGATCGTGCCGATCAGCGGGGTCGTCCGCGGCTTGGACTCCATGACCATCGGCGACAGCGCCACTGCGACAACGAGCGCGACGGGCAATCCCACCGCAAGCAGCGCCGCGACCGGGCGGTGGCGGTTGCCGGTACCATAGCTGTTGCGCGGCAACGGCACCGAAGCCCCGGCGGGCGCCGTCGTCGCTTCGGGGGCGGCCATGATGGCCGAAATCAAAGGTATCAGGGTCATGGCATCTCTCCTTGCCTTGATGACCCGGCCCCGCGGCGTTCTGACCGTCATCATCGGCCAGGTCAGAGTGACGTGATATTATAACATCACTTATCTTGTCAAGCGGATCGGTAGGCAAGTTTTGCCTCGATTGCCACGGCAGGGATTCAGGCGGCGGACAGCCGCGCGATCGCCTCGTCCTTCGCGATCAGCGGCAACAGTTCGCCCATGTCGGGACCATGGTCGCGCCCCGTGAGCGCGCGGCGCAGCGGCAGGAAGAGCGCGCGGCCCTTCGCACCCGTCGCCTCCTTCACCGCGCCGGTCAGCGCATGCCAGGGATCGGCGCTCCAGTCGACGCCGGGCGCCGCGGCGGCGGCGGCGGCGATCACTGCCCGGTCGGCTGGATCGGCGGGCGGCGGCACGAACGGGCCGTCGAACACCGCAACCCAGTCGGCCGCCTCGGCGACCGTCATCAGATTCGGGCGAATCGCGTGCCAGCGCGCCGCGGTGATCGCGGCGGGCAGCCGGTCCGCGATCGCTTGATGGTCGGTGTGGTGCAAGATCTTCTGATTGAGCAGCGCCAGCTCGGCCTCGTCGAAGCGCGCGGGGGCGCGGCCGAAACGGGCGAAGTCGATGCCTTCGACCAGCGGCGCGAGCGAGGTCACCGGTTCGACCGGATCGCTCGTCCCCAGCCGCGCGAGCAAGGCGGCGAGCGCAATCGGCTCGATCCCCGCCTCGCGCAGGCTCGCCATACCGAGCGAGCCCAATCGCTTCGACAATTTCCCTTCGGTCCCCACGAGCAGCGCCTCGTGCGCAAAAGCCGGCGGCGCGGCGCCGAGCGCGTCGAACATCTGGAGCTGCGCCGCGGTGTTCGACACATGATCCTCGCCGCGCACGACATGCGTAATTCCCATCGCAATATCGTCGATCACGCTGGGGAGCAGGTAGAGCCAGCTGCCGTCCGCGCGCCGCACCACCGGGTCGGACATGGTTTTCGGCTCAAAATGCTGTGGCCCACGAACCATATCGATCCACTCGATCGGCGCGTCATGGTCGAGGCGAAAACGCCAGTGCGGCGCAACACCCTCGGGCACCGGCGCATCGGCGGGCTTGCGTTCGTAAACGGGCGGAAGCCCGCGCGAGAGCAGTACCTTACGGCGGATATCGAGTTCTTCGGGGGTTTCATAACAGGCGTAGACGCGCCCCGCCGCCTTGAGCTTCTCAAATTCGGCTTCGTAGAGCGCGAAGCGCGCCGACTGCCGTTCCTCGCCGTCGATATCGAATCCCAGCCAGCCAAGGTCGGCGCGAATCGCCTCGACATATTCCTCTTTCGAGCGTTCGAGATCGGTGTCGTCGATGCGGAGCAGGAAGCGTCCGCCATGCTTGCGCGCCCACAGCCAGTTGTGCAGCGCGGTGCGGACATTGCCGACATGCAGGGTGCCGGTCGGCGAGGGGGCGAAGCGGGTTACGACGGTCATGCGCGGCGCCTATAACCGCATAATGACCCGCCGTCAGTTGTCTTCCTCGATCTTGCGGTTCTGGACGATGTGCGCTGCCCAGCGCAGCGCCATGCCGATCACCGACAGGATGGCGCCTGCGACGATCACCCACACCCACAGCCTGTCCTCGCCGGGCGCCGGCCAGGCGGCCCACGCCAGCAACGCCACGCTGACGATCGACAGCGCATAACCGATCCCGGTAAGCCAGTTCGCCACGCCCTCAGCCTTGCCCGCGCCGCGGCGGCCAATAGGCCCAGGCAATCGCGAGCAGCGCGACGATCAGCAGAACGCTATATTCCATGCCGTTGCGCCCGCCGCCGACGACGAACCAGCCCGCGGGCAGGTGGACGAGGATCAGGCCGAGCGTGAGGATGCCCGCATGGCCGAGCGCGGCAAGGCTGGTCCAGCGGCGCGCCAGCATCAAGAGCGGGCCGACCAGTTCGTACAGCGTCACCGCCATCGCCCAGCCATAGCCGAAGGGAAAGCCAAGGCTGTCCAGCCATGTTCCGAAGGGTGCGACGAGCCCAGCCGCGAGCCGATAGACACCATGGATGAGGATAAGGATCGCGACGGTGATACGCAGCGCCTCGAACGCCACTGCGGCGCGCGGCGCCGGGGCCGCGGGTCCGATCAAAGCCATATGCCTCCCCTTCTCCTACCCCGTCCGGAACCCGTGGGTGATCGGATAACGCCGGTCGCGCCCGAAGTTGCGGGTCGACAATTTGACTCCCGGCGGCGCCTGGCGGCGCTTATATTCGGCGAGCATCAGCAAGCGCTCGATTCGCGCCACCGCGTCGCGGTCGAAGCCGTAACGTGCGACGACATCGTCGACACTCGCTTCCTCCTCGACGAGCATGTGGAGCATGCGGTCGAGATCGGCGTAGGGCGGCAGGCTGTCCTCGTCCTTCTGGTCGGGGCGCAGCTCGGCGCTCGGCGGCTTGGTGACGATATTGGCGGGCATCACCGGGGTCACCGGGTTGCGCGACAGGCGCGGGACATGTCCGTTGCGCCACGCGGCGAGCGCGAACACCGTCATCTTGTACGCGTCCTTCAGCGGATTGTAGCCACCCGCCATGTCGCCATAGATCGTCGCATAACCGACGCTCATCTCGCTCTTGTTGCCCGTCGTCAGCAGCATCGGACCGAATTTGTTGCTGAGCGCCATCAGCGTGACTCCGCGGATGCGCGACTGGACATTCTCTTCGGTCGTGTCGACGTCGCGGTCGGCGAAGCTTCCCGCCAACATCGTATCGAACGCGTCGACCGCCGCAGCGATCGGGATCGTATCAAGCCGGCACCCGATCATTTCGGCGCAGCCCGCAGCATCGTCGAGGCTTTCCTGGCTGGTGAAGCGGCTCGGCAACATCACGCACCACACCTTGTCGGGGCCCAGCGCGTCGGCGGCGATCGCGGCGCAGATCGCCGAATCGATCCCGCCCGACAGCCCGAGCACGACGCCGGGGAAGCGGTTGCGCTCGACATAGTCGCGCAAGGACAGGATCATCGCGCTGTAGATGTCGGCGGGATGCGCTTCCCATTCGGCAATCGCGCCGGGCGCGCACGTCCAGCCGGCGGCGCCCTTCGCCCAGTGCGTCACGCGTTCCTCGGGCTCCCAGTCGGTCAGCCGGTGCGCGGTGGTCCCGTCGCCGTTGAGCACGAACGAGCAGCCGTCGAACACGATTTCGTCCTGCCCGCCGATACGGTTGAGGAAGATGACCGGCAGCGCGGTTTCGGCGACGCGGCTCGCAAACACCTGCGTCAACCGCCGCTCGTCCTTGTCGATCTCATACGGACTGCCGTTGACCGAAATCAGCAGCTCGGCGCCCTGCCCCGCCAGATGCCGGCAAACCTTCGGCAGCCACCCGTCCTCGCAGATCGGCAGGCCCAGCTTTACCCCGCGCCATTCGACGATATCGGGGAGCGGGCCGGGGACGAAGACGCGCTTCTCGTCGAAGGTTCCGTAATTCGGCAGTTCATGCTTCCGGCGCGTCGCGACGACATGCCCGCCATCGAGCAAGGCGACGATGTTGTAGAGCACGTCATTGCCATATTCGTCCTTGGCGCGCTCGACCGATCCGACGAGCATCGCCGGGCCGCCGTCGGCGGTCTCCGCAGCCAGCTCCGCGAGCATCGCCGCGGCGCGTTCCGCCAGCGCGGGCTTCAGCACCAGATCTTCGGGCGGATAGCCGATCAGCTGAAACTCGGGATAGAGGATCAGGTCGGCACCCGGATGCCGCGCGCGCACCGCGCGCATCGCGGCGGCGTTGGCGGCAAGGTCGCCGACGACCTGCGTCATCTGCGAAAGGACGATCGAGAGCTTTTGGGTCATGCGGGCGATTTAGGCGCAACCGCCCTGCGCATTCAACCGAAGAGAAGCCCCCACAGCGTGCGCCCGGGCGCCATTGCGAAAAACCCGGCGGCGATCAGCCCGAAAAACACGCCGCGCATGATCTTCATGTGGCGCTCGACCTGCCCCGTCTTCGCGAACCAGATCGCGCGCGGCAACTGGACGATCGTCACCACCGAAAAGATATGGATCGGGCCGACGCCGCCGGTGATCGTGCGGATCCAGAAGCTGTCGATCGCGGTAACGATCATCAGCAGGACCCAGATTCTGCCGCCGATCCGGTGCGCGGCGTCGCCTTTGCGCGGACGCCAGAGCAGCCAGGCGCCGAGCGGCAGCGCGGGGACGACTGTCCCCAGATGGATCCAGATCGCCCACGCCGGCGTGCGATAATCCGACCCGCCGCCGAACGAGCGGACAAGGACCGCCAGGATGATGGCGGCCAGGACGAGCAGGGCGATCAGCCCGGCGCGGCGAAGAGGGGCAGTGCGGGTCGGTGCGGCGGTCATGGCGAAATCCTGTCGGTTGCAAGTCATGACCCATCCCTGCCCGCCCGCCGTTCGCCGGCAATCCGTCCTTCGCAAAAGCGGCGGATTTCTTCGTCGAACCGGCCCCTCGGCCAATTGACGCTTCGTGAAATGGCACGCAAAAGGCGCGGCATGGCAAAGCGGCTGTCGATCGAAATATTGGTGATGGTGGCGCTTGGCCTGCTGGTCGGCCTGCTCGGGCCGTTCGGCACCTTCGCCGCCCCGCCCGCGCAGCGGATGCTCAGCTGGGTGCTCTGGCTGCTCGCGGGCTACGCGCTGTTCCGCCCCACCAACCTCGTCGCCGGCTGGCTATGCGAAGCCACCGGGCTGCCGCACGCCGCGGGAAGGCTGCTCGCGCTCGTCGTTGCCAGCATGCCGCTGACCTTGATCGTCACGATGATGGTGACGGGTCTGCGCTTCGCCGATGCTTTACGCTGGCCGGGCTTCTGGACGATGTATCTCTATATAGGCGTCATCGCGGTCGTCGCGTCGATCGTGATGACCGCGACCTTTGGCCGCCGCGACCAAAAGCCCGCAACGCCCGCGCCCATGGCGCCCGAACCTCAGCCCACGCCTTCCCGGCCAGCGCTGCCCCTGCCACCCGGCTTCGGCCCCGTGCGCGCCCTGAAGGGCGAGGATCATTATGTCCGCGTCATCGGCGAAGCCCGCGAGGAATTGATCCTGATGCGGATGCGCGACGCGATCGAGCGGCTCGACAATGCCGACGGCCTGCGCGTCCATCGCAGCTGGTGGGTGGCGAAAGACGCGGTCGCCTCGGTGCGCCGTGACGGCCGCACCGCCATCCTCACGCTCCGCTCGGGCCATGAAGCGCCCGTCGCGCGCGACATGATGCCGCAGCTGCGCGCGGCAGGATGGCTTTAACCCCTTCCCCTATCCGCCCACGCTGGCTAAGGGGGCGCGCAATCCCACCCCGCGCGAAAGGGCCTTGCACGCCATGAAACTCATCTCCGGCAACAGCAACCTGCCGCTGGCCCGTGCGATCGCGGACTATCTGGAACTGCCGCTGACCGACACCAGCGTGCGCCGCTTCGCCGACGAAGAGGTCTTCGTCGAAATCCATGAGAATGTCCGCGGCCAGGATGTCTTCGTCGTCCAGCCGACGAATTTCCCCGCGAACGACAATCTGATGGAGCTGCTGATCATCAACGACGCGCTGCGCCGCGCCTCGGCGAAGCGCATCACCGCGGTCGTCCCCTATTTCGGTTACGCCCGCCAGGACCGGAAGCCCGGCCCACGCACCCCGATCTCGGCGAAGCTCGTCGCCAACCTGATCACCACCTCGGGCGCCGACCGCGTCCTCGCGATTGACCTCCACGCCGGGCAGATCCAGGGCTTCTTCGATATCCCGACCGACAATCTCTACGCCGCGCCGGTGATGAGCGCCGATATCCAGGCGCGCTTCGCGGGCAAGAATCTGATGGTCGTGTCGCCCGACGTCGGCGGCGTGGTCCGCGCGCGCGCGCTCGCCAAACGCCTCGACAACGCCCCGCTGGCGATCGTCGACAAGCGCCGCGAACGCGCCGGCGAATCGGAAGTGATGAACATCATCGGCGACGTGAAGGGCCGCTTCTGCATCCTGATCGACGATATCGTCGATTCGGCGGGCACGCTGTGCAACGCCGCCGCCGCGCTCAAGGCCGCGGGCGCCGAGGGCGTCGTCGCCTATTGCACCCATGGCGTGCTGTCGGGCGGCGCGGTCGCGCGCGTCGACGCGAGCGAACTCACCGAACTCGTCATCACCGATTCGATCCAGCCGACCGACGCCGTGAACGACAGCAGCAAGGTCCGCGCGCTCACCGTCGCGCCGCTGCTCGGCGAAGCGATCAAGCGCATCGCCGACGAATCGAGCGTCTCCTCGCTGTTCGACTAAGCCCCGCGCCCAATCGACACATTGCCTTGGCGCCGCTTTGCGCCCAGTCTCGGCGCAGGCGAGGCTTGGAGACGCGGCGGGGGCGATGCACGACAATGGCGAATGCGGTTGCCTGAACGGAATCCCCAGCGCCGGCGACGGATCGTCCGGCGCATGATCGGGTCGCTGATCTTCCTGACCGGAAGCTTCGCGTTGCTCGCCCTCGCGCTGTGGGCGGCGTTCCCGCTCCCTTCGCTCGACGGCCGGCGCGCCAGCGCCGCGCTCGACGGACGGGACACCCCGATCGCCGCGGCGATCGCACCGGTCGCGGCGCGGCACCCGGGGATGAGCGGCATCTACCTCCTCCCCGACGCGCTCGACGCCTTTGCCGCGCGGGTCGAGATGATCCGCGCCGCCCAGCGGTCGGTCGACCTGCAATATTATATCTGGAACGACGACCTGTCGGGGCGCATCCTGCTCGCCGAACTCGTGCGCGCCGCCGACCGCGGCGTGCGCGTCCGCCTGCTCATCGACGACAATACCACCGCGGGGCTCGACCCGATGCTGGCGGGCGCCAACGCGCATCCCGGCATCGAAGTGCGCCTGTTCAACCCGCTGACCCTGCGGCGCGTCCGCGCGGCCAATTATCTCTTCGCCTTTCCGCGCCTCAACCGGCGCATGCACAACAAATCGCTGACCATCGACGGCGCGGTGACGATCGTCGGCGGGCGCAACGTCGGCGACGAATATTTCGGCGCCGAACAGGACGGCCTGTTCATCGACATGGACGCGCTGGCGATCGGCGCGGTGCTGCCCGCCGTATCGGCGCAGTTCGACCGATATTGGAACAGCCGCTCGGCCTATCCCGCCGAATTGCTGATCGCCGCCGATCGCGCGAAGCCGATGGCGATGCTGCGCGATCCGCCCGAATCGAACAGCGCGCGCGGGCAGCAATATCGCGAAGCGATCGCGGCGACCGCCTTCATCCGCGATGCGATGGCGCAAACGCTCAACTGGCAATGGACCGACGTCCAGCTGTTCAGCGACGATCCGGCGAAGGCGCTGGGCGCCGAGCCGCCCGAATCGCTGCTCATCAACCGGCTGAAACCGGTGATCGCCGATGCCCGGAACAGCTTCGACCTCGTGTCGGGATATTTCGTTCCGGCGAAATCGGGCACCAGCCTGCTGACCGGCCTCGCGCGGCGCGGGGTCGACACGCTTGTCGTGACCAACAGTTTCGCGGTGACCGACGTGCCGCTGGTGCACGCGGGCTATGTCAAGAAGCGCCAACCCCTGCTCGCAGCGGGAGTCCATCTGTTCGAAGTGCGCCCGGGGCCGAAAGGGCACCCGGAGGAGACCGCGCATAACGCGACCCGCTTCAGCGGCGGCGGCGAAAGCCTGCACGCCAAGACCTTTGTCATCGACCGGCGAAAGCTGTTTGTCGGCTCGTTCAACTTCGACCCGCGCTCCGCCGAACTCAATTGCGAGATGGGCTTCCTGATCGACAGCCCCTATCTCTCGGGCCTCGTCGCCGACGGACTACGCGAACGCCTCCCCGATCACAGCTATGCCGTCACCCTGTCGCCAAAGGGCAAGCTGCAATGGGACGATACAGCCGACGGAAGGCAGGGCGTCCTCACCGTCGAACCCGGAACCACCGCGTGGAACCGCACCACCGTGTGGCTCCTCTCGCACCTGCCGATCGACTGGCTCCTCTAGCCTCGCGTCGGCAGGCGTGGCATTGGCCCATCCACTATCCCTGCATTGGAGCCCCCATGCGCGCCGAAGACATCGCCCTCGCCAACCGCCTTGCCGACGCCGCCGGCGCCGCCATTCGCCCGCTGTTCCGTTCCGCCTATCAGCACGAAGCCAAGGACGATGCCTCCCCCGTGACCGAGGCCGATCGCGCCGCCGAAGCCGCGATGCGCCGCCTGCTCGATGCCGAAGCGCCGCGCGACGGCATTATCGGCGAGGAATATGGCGCCGAACGCCCCGAGGCTTCGCGCCAATGGGTGCTCGACCCGATCGACGGCACCGTCAGCTTCATGGCCGGCCGGCCGATCTTCGGCACCCTGATCGCGCTGCTCCAGGACGGCTGGCCCGTGCTCGGCATCATCGACCAGCCGATCGCCGGCGAACGCTGGGTCGGCGCGCTTGGGCAACCGACGCTGTTCAACGGCAAGCCCGCGCGCACGCGCCCCTGCCGCAGCCTCGCCGACGCGGTGCTCGCGACGACCGGGCCGCAATATTTCAGCGACCATGACGGCGAGCATTTCATGGCGCTGGCGGCGAAAACCTCGCACAAGCGGATGGTCTTCGGCGGCGATTGCTACAATTACGGCCTGCTCGCCAGCGGGCACATCGACCTCGTCGTCGAAGCGGGGCTGAAGCTGCACGACTTCGCCGCGCTCGCACCGATCGTCGAGGGCGCGGGCGGGACGATGTGCGACTGGAACGGCGACCCGCTGAGCGCCGAGAGCGAAGGCCATGTCATCGCGCTCGGCGACCCCGCACGGCTCGAAGATGTGATCGAAGGGCTCGCCTGCCACCATTGAACGGAGAGGAACGGACATGGCTTTTGAAGGAAGCTGCCACTGCGGCGCGGTGACCTACATCGTCGAGGGCGAGATTCCCGATACGGCGATGAGCTGCAACTGCTCGCACTGCCGGCGCAAGGGCTTTCTGCTCGCTTTTGTCCCGATTGACCAGTTCCGCCTGACGAGCGGCGCCGACAAGCTCAAGTCATACCAGTTCAACAAGCATAATATCGACCATCAATTTTGCACCGACTGCGGTTGTCAGGGCTTTTCTGTTGGGACAGGCCCGTCAGGCGAGAAGATGGCGGCGGTGAATTTGCGCTGCGTCCCCGACGCCGACCTTGATGCGCTAACAATCCATCAGGTCGACGGCGCCAGCTTTTAGGAAATTTTACAGTATCTTCGCTTTACACCAGCGTTAATACTGCTACCGGCACCCCCGACGCGAAGATAGCGTCCACTATATTGGGGGGAATAAATGAAAAAATTGATTTTGGCTGCGACTTGCGCGGTCGGCTTTGCTTCGCCCGCGCTCGCGCAGGAAGACGGCGAGAGCAATGCCAAGGCGGGCCTTCGCGTCGAAGCGCGCGCCATCTATGAAACGCCGACCGTCAGCGACATCGATGACGAAGATGATGACGTCTACAAGCTCGGCAGCGCGGTGGCGTTCGGCGGCGAAGTCGGTTTCGATATCGCGGTCAGCTCGTCGGTCGTCGTCGGCCCCTATCTCACCTTCGAAAAATCATCGGTCAAAGCCAGCGATGGCGCCGACTATCTGAAGGTGAAGGACAATCTCGCCGCCGGCCTGCACATCGGTTATGCCGTCGGCAGCAAGGGCCAGATTTACGGCAAGCTCGGCTATGCCAAGCTGCGCCTCGAAGCACAGGTCGGCGCGCTGCGCGCGACCGAAAGCGGTTCGGGCGTCCAGGGCGCGATCGGTTATGAGCATGGTTTTGGCGACAAATTCTATGTCCGCGCCGAAGCCGGCTATGGCGACAATGGCCGCATCGGCGGAATCAAATTCCAGCGCCGCCACATCGGGGTCGGAATGGGCGTTCGTTTCTGAACCCGGCACCCCTCGTTATGCGCAAGAACGGGGGCCCGGCGACGGGTCCCCGTTTCTTGTGATACCCCGCCGCGCTTGCATTCCTGAGCGAATCCGTCTAGGCGCGCGCCTTCCGATTGTGTCGGCTGGCTGAAAGGGCTGCCAGGCCGATACGCAAACGGACTTCCAAAGGAGACCAAAATGCCCAAGTTGAAGACCAAGAGCGGTGTGAAGAAACGCTTCAAATTCACCGCCTCGGGCAAGGTGAAGCACGGCGTCGCCGGCAAGCGCCACCGCCTGATTTCGCACAATTCGAAATATATCCGCACCAACCGCGGCACCAGCGTGCTCAGCGATTCGGATGTGGCCCATGTGCGCCTCTGGGCGCCCTACGGCCTGAAGTAAGGAGCGCTAAGGCATGTCACGCATCAAACGCGGCGTCACCACGCGCGCCAAGCACAAACGCGTATTGGAACAGGCGAAGGGCTATTATGGCCGTCGCAAGAACACCATTCGTGTCGCCAAGCAGGCGGTCGAAAAGGCCGGCCAATACGCCTATCGCGACCGTAAGGTTAAGAAGCGGTCGTTCCGCGGTCTGTGGATCCAGCGCATCAACGCTGCGGTTCGCGCCGAAGGCCTGACCTATTCGCAGTTCATGCACGGCGTGAAGCTGGCCGGGATCGAGCTCGACCGGAAGGTCATGGCCGACCTCGCGATGAACGAAGGTGGCGTGTTCACCGCGATCATCGCACAGGCGAAGGCAGCGCTGCCCAAGGCAGCCTGACGCTTTTTCAGCCAAGCGAACGAAACAAGGGCGGTCCCGTCGGGGCCGCCCTTTTTCTTTGGGACTTCGCGCTTCTTTACTGCGTGCTGTTGCACGCCTGTCCGCTGACGACCGTATATCGCTCGGCCCGTGCCATGCAGGCATTGCTGAACGTCTTGCGCTTGCCACGCTTCACCGCGCAGACCGGCGCATATTCCTGCGTGCAGGCCATCGGCCTTTCGGGGCGCGGACGTTCCGGACGCGGCATGTCTTCCACACATCCGGTTGTGAGGAAGACCGTGACAAAACCAATAGCCGATAGTGCAGAAAGTTTCATGGCAACTCCCCTTCGACCCGGCCCCTGCCGGGTTTCGCGATGGTGATCCCCGATCCGGCTGGTTGCAAGCCCCCCGTCGATCGCCCAGACACGGGCCAATGCCGCGAAAGCGCTGAAAAGGAAGAGGCGGCGCCGGGCTCTCGCCCTGCACCGCCCCGACAATGGTTCCAGTGGAAACCATCGCCCCCCGTCCGATCCGAATAGCCGTGGGTCGCAGAAAGCTGACGGCCGGAACGAAGCTCGGAAAATCAGTCGTTTATTTCAGGTCCCCGCCAAGCCCCATCCCCTGGCGTCACGCCGCGATTCTCTTCGCACGCCCCTTTCGAAGCGGACCACGCAACTATGCCGCAGCCGATGCGAGTAAAATTGTAAGAACCCGACAAATATCGGCACCGGGACATTGTTTTTCATGCACTTCGGTGGCTAAAATGGGACAGCATGCCGCACAGCGACGCATCTCCCCACCTTCCGGCCAGCGCGCGCGTCGCGACGCGCTTCTTCCCCCTGTCGCCGGCACTGCGCCCCTATCTCAGCACGATCTACCTCACCGAGGTCGCAGTTCCCGGCGGTGCGCGCGTCGAGGACCATCTGCACCCCGAATGGGCGAATATGCGGTTTATCGAGGGCGAGGCCCCGCTCGCGGCGGTCGGCGGCCGCCCGGCCGATCCCGCCCCGCGCTTCGTCGTGACCGGCCCGACCAGCCACGCGACCTACTTCGCGGCGGGCAACATGCGCCTCTGGGGCATCGGCGTCCTCCCGATGGGCTGGGCCAAATTCCTCTCCCTGCCCGCCGACGAGCTGGCCGACAGGTCGTGCGACGGCGACGCGCACCCGGCCTTCGCGTCTTTCGCGCCGCTCGCCGCCGCGCTGCGGCAGGTCAATGACGTCGACGCTGCCGTCGCGCTGATCGATGCCCATTTCTGCGCGCTTCTCCCCCATGCGCCGCCCGACGATCCGGCTATCCTCGCCGCGCACCGGGCGCTGGTCGACGACGAGCTGTCGAGCGTTGCCGACCTCTCGGCCAAGCTCGCGCTGTCCGAACGCTCGATCGAACGGCTCAGCCACCGCGCCTTCGGCTTCTCGCCCAAGCTGCTCCTGCGCCGCCAGCGCTTCCTGCGTTCGCTCGGCCGGTTCATGCTCGACCCGTCGATGGCGTGGATCGACACGATGGATCATCATTATTACGATCAGGCGCAGTTCACCCGCGATTTCCAGCGTTTCATGGGGATGAGCCCGCGCGACTATGCCGCGCGCCCCAAGCCGATCCTGGGCGCCGCCGCAGTGGCGCGCGCCGCCGCCGCAGGGGCCGCGGTCCAGGGGCTGCACCAGCCCGGAGGATAACCGCCGCATAGCCCGGTTTTCCGCCGCCCGTCGCACCGCAAGACTTGACCCGCGCCGCGCCTTCGGTGCAAGCGGCTGGCAACGGACGCGCGGACAGCCGCCTGACCCACATGACGCACGAAACACAAGGCCGGCAGCGACGGCGCCGCCGGAACAGGACGAACGACGATGAGCGATATCGAGGCCATCCAGGCCCAGCTGGTGAGCGAGATTGAAGCAGCGGCCGACGCGGGCGCGGTCGAGGCGCTGCGCGTCGCCGCGCTCGGCAAGGCGGGCAGCATCACCGCGCTGCTCAAGACGCTGGGCGGCATGACCCCCGAGGAACGGCAGGCGCAGGGTCCGCGGATCCACGCGCTGCGCGAAACGGTCACCGCCGCGCTCGGCGCGCGCAAGGCCGCGCTCGACGCCGCCGAACTCGACGTCAAACTCGCCGCCGAAACGATCGACATGTCGCTGCCCGCCGAGGCGGCGCCGCGCGGCAGCGTCCACCCGGTCAGCCAGGTGATGGACGAGCTCGCCGAAATCTTCGCCGACATGGGCTTTGCCGTCGCGACGGGTCCCGAGATCGAGGACGACTGGCGCAACTTCACCGCGCTCAACATTCCCGAAACGCACCCCGCGCGCGCGATGCACGACACCTTCTACTTCCCGCCGCAGATGAACGACGCCGAAGGGCGCGCGATGCTGCTGCGCACGCACACCTCGCCGGTGCAGATCCGCACGATGATGTCGCAGGAACCCCCGATCCGCATCATCGCGCCCGGCCGCGTCTATCGCAGCGACAGCGACGCGACGCACACGCCGATGTTCCACCAGGTCGAGGGGCTGGTGATCGATCGCGGCATCCATATGGGCCACCTCAAATGGACGCTCGAAACCTTCCTCAAGGCCTATTTCGAACGCGACGACATCGTGCTGCGCCTGCGTCCCTCCTATTTCCCCTTCACCGAACCCTCGGCCGAGGTCGACGTCGGCTACAAACAGGAAAAGGGCCGCCGGATCGTCGGCGGCAATGGCGACGACGAAGGCCATGCCTGGATGGAACTCCTGGGCAGCGGCATGGTCAACCGCCGCGTCATCGCCAATTGCGGGCTCGACCCCGACGAGTGGCAGGGCTTTGCATTCGGGGTCGGCGTCGACCGGCTCGCGATGCTGAAATATGGCATGGATGACCTCCGCGCCTTCTTCGACGGCGATCTACGCTGGCTGTCGCATTATGGATTCAACGCGCTGTCGGTACCGACGCTGAGCGGAGGAGTCTCGGCATGAAGATCACCCTCGACTGGCTCCGCGAACATCTGGATGGCGACTATTCGGTCGCCGATGTCGTCGCGACGCTCAACCGCATCGGTCACGAGGTCGAAGGCGTCGAGAATCCGGCGGAGAAACTTGCCGGCTTCCGCGTCGCCAAGGTGCTGACCGCCGAGAAACATCCGCAAGCCGACAAGCTGCAAGTGCTGACCGTCGACACCGGCGACGGCGGTACGCCGCTGACCGTCGTGTGCGGCGCGCCCAATGCGCGCGCGGGCCTCGTCGGCGTGCTCGGCCTGCCCGGCGCGGTCGTGCCGGCGAACGGCATGGAACTGAAGGTCGCCGCAGTACGCGGGGTCGAATCGAACGGCATGATGTGCTCGACGCGCGAGCTCGAACTCGGCGACGATCATGACGGGATCATCGAATTGCCCGCCAACGCCCCGGTCGGCACGCCCTTCGCCGACTACAGCGGCGCGGGCGATCCGGTAATCGACATTTCGATCACCCCGAACCGGCAGGACTGCATGGGGGTGCGCGGGATTGCGCGCGACCTCGCCGCCGCGGGGCTCGGCACGCTGAAGCCGCTCGACGTCCCGACGATCGCGGGCGAAGGCGCGCCCACGACCGAAATCCGGACCGACGATCCCGAGGGCTGCCCCGCCTTTTTCGGCCGCACGATCGGCGGCGTCACCAACGGTACCGCCCCTGAATGGATGCGCCGGCGCCTCGAAGCGGTCGGGCAGCGCTCGATCTCGGCGCTTGTCGACATCAGCAATTATGTGATGTTCGATCTGGGTCGCCCGAGCCACATCTATGACCGCGCCACGCTGACCGGTGCGCTCGTCGCGCGGCGCGCCAGGAATGGCGAAACCGCGGTCGCGCTCAACGGCAAGGAATACAGCCTCACCGATACAATGACCGTGCTCGCCGACGACAGCGGCGTCCATGATATCGCCGGCATCATGGGCGGCGAGCATAGCGGGTGCAGCGAGACAACGACCGACGTGCTGCTCGAAATCGCCTATTTCACCCCCGAACGTATCGCGCTCACCGGACAGGCGCTTGCGCTGACCAGCGACGCGCGTAGCCGCTTCGAACGTGGGGTCGACCCGGCCTTCCTCGATGATGCGACCGCGATCGTCACCGCGCATGTCCTCGCGATCTGCGGCGGCACGCCGTCGGCTGTTACGCGCGCGGGCGCGCCGCCGGCCGAGGTTAAGACGGTCGATTACGACCCGTCGCTTTCCGCGACGCTCGGCGGCATCGCGATCGCGCCCGAACGGCAGAAGGAGATTCTGACTGCGCTCGGTTTTTCGGTAATCGAGCAAGGCGACCGCTGGCACGTCGCCGTGCCGAGCTGGCGCCGCGATATCGACGCCGCTCCCGACATCGTCGAGGAAGTCACGCGTATCACCGGCTTCGACGCCGTCGCATCGGTCCCGCTGCCGCGCACCGACGGCGTCGCGAAACCGACAGCAACCGGCGAGCAGCTCACCGAACGCCGCCTGCGCCGCGCCGCGGCCGCCGCCGGGTTCGACGAAGCGGTGACATGGTCGTTTATCAGCGAAAGCGATGCCGCGCCCTTCGGCGGCGGCACCTGGAGCCTCGCCAACCCAATCAGCGAAGACCTCAAGGTCATGCGCCCGTCGCTGCTCCCCGGCCTGCTCGCAGCGGCGCAGCGTAACCAGAACCGCGGCGCCGACAGCATCCGCCTGTTCGAGATCGGACGGCGTTACTTGTCGGATGCCGAGCATCCGACGCTCGCCATCCTGATGGCGGGCGACAAGCGCGCGCGCGGCTGGCAGGCGGGCAAGGCCGCGCCGTTCGACGCGTTCGACGCCAAGGCGGCGGCGCTTGCCCTGCTCGAAGCCGCTGGCGCGCCCGCCGAGCGCTTGCAGGTGATGGAAGCGGTCACGACCGGCAGCATCTGGCACCCCGGCCAGTCGGCAACCCTGCGCCTCGGCCCCAAGGCGGTGCTCGCCGAGTTCGGCGCGCTCCACCCGCTGCTCACGCGCGCCTTCGACGTCGACGGCCCGGTGATGGCGGTGCAGATTTTCCTCGATGCAATCCCGGCAAAGCGCGCAAGCGGACCCGCCCGCGCAGCTTTCACCCCGCCCGCGCTGCAATCCGTGCGCCGCGACTTCGCCTTCCTCGCGCCGACAAACCTGACCGCCGCCGAACTGGTGCGCGCGATCCGCGGCGCCGACAAGGCGAGCATCACGGGCGCGCGGCTGTTCGACCGCTTCGCAGGCACGGGCGTCCCCGAGGGCCAGGTCAGCCTCGCGGTCGAGGTCGAGTTGCAGCCGCTGGAGAAAAGTTTCACCGATGCCGATCTGAAAGCGATCGCCGACAAGGTGGTCGCCGCCGCGGCGAAGGTCGGAGCGATGCTGCGCGGCTGATGCCTCGGCGAGGAATGAAAGGGAGAGCTTCGCCATGGACACCCGCCACCTCGTCGACCGCGAGATCGCGCCGATCATCGATCTGTTTCCCCGCGTCGATCTAGACGCGGCGCCCATCGCCCAAATTCGTGCCAGGGCAGCAGAGACCTATTCAATCCTGCCGCCGCCGGTGATCGCGCCCGAAAAACTGGTCGTGCCGTCGATTCATGGCGGGCCCGACATCATGGTCTTCCTCTATCGCCCGGCCACAACGCATCCGGATGGTGGCGCGATCCTCCACATCCACGGGGGCGGCATGGTGATGGGATCGGTCGAGCAGATGCAGGCCGGCCCCGCCGCGCTGGCTGCGACGGCCGGGGTCCCGGTCGCGTCGGTCGAATATCGCCTCGCGCCCGAAAACCCTTTCCCCGCGCCGCAAGAGGATTGCCATTCGGCGCTGAGCTGGCTCGCGGAACGGGCCGGTGTGTTCGGCTTCGACGCGAACCGGATCGTGGTTGCGGGCGAGAGCGCTGGCGGCGGGCTCGCCGCCGCGCTTACGATCATGGCGCGCGACCTCGGCGGACCGGCGATTGCGGGACAGCTTCTCACCTATCCGATGCTCGACCACCGCACCGGGAGCGATGTCTGCCCGTACAACAATCCGACGACCGGCGAATTTATCTGGACGCGCGCGAGCAACCGTTTCGGCTGGGCGGCGCTGCAAGGCGACTACAAGGCCGCCGACGCGCGGCGCGGCTGGTTCTCGCCGAGCCTTGCCGAGGATCTGACCGGTCTGCCTCCCGCCTATATCGCTACCGGCAGCCTCGACCTCTTCTTCGACGAGAATCTCGATTATGCGCGCCGCCTCGTCGCAGCGGGGGTACCGGTCGACCTGCACAGCTATGCCGGCGCGATTCATGCATTCAACGCAATCCCCGACGCCGCGCTGTCGCAACGTTTCAATAGCGGGCTGCTCGCCGCAGCTGCGGTGATGGCGGGCCCGGCGAGCCGCTGAAGACAAGCGTCCCCGGCGATATGGTTTTGGCGGAATATTGCCCTATATCGGACCGAAGATAAGGGACGGACATGCCCGGTCATAGCCACTATCAGCTTTTCGAAACCGCGGCCGGCGTCGCCGCTATCGGCTGGACGAGCGCCGGCGTTGCCAGCTTTCGCCTGCCTGCGCCGAGCGCGGGCGAAACCGAGCGCGCCGTTTTGCGCCGCCTTCCCGATGCGGTGCGCGCCGAAACCCCGGCCGAAATGCGGGCGGTGATCAAGGATGCGATCCGATATTTCGAGGGGGAACGGATCGAGTTTTTCGACGTACCGATCGATCCGGGCCACCAGCCACCCTTCTTCGTTCAGGTCTATACTTTGGTGCGTAAGCTCGGCTGGGGCGAGACGACCACCTATGGCGCCGTCGCACGGGCGCTGGACGCGGGTCCCGAACATGCCCGCGCCGTCGGGCAGGCGATGGCGACCAACCCCATTCCGCTGATCATCCCCTGCCACCGCGTCTTGGCGGCGGGCGGCAAGATCGGGGGCTTCTCTGCGCCGGGCGGTTCGACGTCCAAGGCCCGGATGCTCGAACTCGAAGGCGTCGCGGTGGCCGTCGCCCCGGTTCAGCACGGTTTCGATTTCTAGGCCGCGACCGCATCTTCGCTGTGGCTCGCCGCGGCTTCGAGCAAGCGTTTCTCGAGGCTTTTCACCCGCGTCGCGCTGTCGATCTTGTCGCCGATCAGGTCGGTCACATAAAATGTATCGACCGCGCGCTCGCCATAGGTCGCAACATGCGCCGAGTGTACCGTCACCTTCGACTGGAACAGCGCATAGGCGAGCTGGTTGAGCAAGGCGGGGCGGTCCTGCGCGTTGATCTCGATCACCGTGAACCGATTCGACGCCTTGTTATCGACGAAGACATTCGGCGCGACGCGAAACGCCTCAGCGCGGGTGCGCGGCAAAGCGCGTGCTTCGAGTTTCGGCAGCAATTTGTGCCGGTTGGCGAGCGCATCCTCGATCGCTCGCGTCAGCCGGCCGATCTGCCCAGCCTCGGCAAATGGCCGGCCGAGTGGATCCTGGACGAGGAAATTGTCGAGCGCGAGCCCGTCGCGTGTCGTGTGGATGCGCGCATCGATGATGTTGCCGCCGGCCAGGTGGATGCCCCCCGCCATGCGGTAGAAGAGACCCGGATGGTCAGCGGCAAGCACCATGACGAGCGTCGCGCCGCGATCCTCGTCGGGCACCGCGGCGATATGGAGCGGGGCGGTGCCCGCTTCCTGGATGTGACGCAGGTTCGCGGCGATCACTTCGACCGGCTCGGCGATCCAGTAGCTTTCGGGGAGGGGCCTGATCAGCTTGGCAAAAGCTTTCGCATCGAGGCCCAGCAGGGCCTGCGCCGCCTCCTTCTTCGCCGCAATCCGCGTCTCGCGCCCCTTCTGCTTGTGGCCGAGGCGCAGCACCTCTTCGGCGGCGTCGAACAGTTCGGTGAGCAATTGCCGTTTCCAGCTGTTCCAGACACCCGGCCCAACCGCGCGAATGTCGACGACGGTCAGCACGAGAAGCAGGCGGAGGCGTTCGGGGCTTTGCACGATCTGCGCGAAATCGAGGATCGTCTTGAAATCGGCGAGATCGCGCTTGAACGCGGTCGCCGACATCAGGAGGTGATAGCGTACGAGCCACGACACCGTCTCGGTCTCGGCCGCGCTGAGGCCCAATCGCGGGCAGACGCGTAGCGCAAGTTCGGCGCCGAGCACGCTATGGTCGCCGCCGCGCCCCTTGGCGATGTCGTGGAGGAGCACCGCGACATAGATGACGCGCCGCGAATGGATCTGGTCCATGATTGCGGTCGACAGCGGGTGATCGTCCTTGAGCCGGTCCTGTTCGATATCCGCCAGCAATCCGATCGCGCGGATCGTATGCTCGTCGACCGTATAATGATGATACATGTCGAACTGCATCTGCGCGACGACGCGGCCGAAATCGGGAACGAAGCGGCCGAACACCCCCGCTTCGTTCATCCAGCGGAGCACCGTTTCGGGGTCGCGTGGGCTTGTCAGCACGTCGAGGAACAGCTCGTTCGCGCGCGCGATCCGGCGCACGCCCTGCGTCTCGATCAGCTTTGCATCGTGGCGTGCCTGCCGCATCGCCTGCGGATGAATTTCGAGGCCATGCTTGTCGGCAAGCGCGAAAATCTCGACCAGCCGCACCGGGTCCTGCTGGAAAAAGTCATCCGACGGCAGTGCGAGACGCCCGCGGTCGAGCACGAAACCGTGGAGCTTTCCCGGCCGCCGCCTGATCGTCGGCAGAAAACGCCGCCCCCGCGCCGCCATCTGGTCGTCGAGGTGCGCAAGGAAGGTGCCGGTGACGTCGCCGACGCTTTTCGCGTGGAGAAAGTAGAGCTGCATGAAGCGCTCGACCGCACTCTTCCCCGGCCGGTCGGCGAAGTGCATCCGCCGCGCGATTTCGGGCTGGAAGTCGAAGGTCAGCCGGTCCTCGGCGCGGCCCGCGAGAATATGGAGGTGGCAGCGCACCGCGAGCAGGAAATTTTCGGCGCGTTCGAACTGGCGAAGCTCGCGCGCCGACATCAGCCCCGCATCGACGAGTTCGGGGACGGTACGCACACGGTGGATGAACTTGCCGATCCAGAAGAGCGTGTGGAGGTCGCGCAGCCCCCCCTTCCCTTCCTTCACATTGGGTTCGACGACATAGCGCGAATCACCCATTCGCTTGTGCCGCTCGTCGCGTTCGGCAAGCTTGTCCGCAACGAAGGCGCGGGCATTGCCGGCGACAACCTCGGCATCGAAACGCGCCGACGCCTGATCGTAAAGGTCGCGGTTGCCCCAGATGAAGCGCCCTTCGAGCAGCGCGGTGCGGATCGTCAAATCCTCTTTGGCGGCACGGATCATCTCGTCGAGCGACCGGCTCGAATGCCCGACCTTCAGCCCGAGGTCCCAGAGCGTATAAAGCTGTGCCTCGATCACCTGCTCGGTCCAGCTTGTCTGCTTGAACGGGGTCAGGAAGCCGATGTCGATGTCGCTGTGCGGCGCCATTTCGCCGCGTCCATAACCGCCGACCGCGATCAGCGTGATGCGCTCGCCCGCCGAACGGTTAGGCGACGGATAGAGATGGCCGACGGTGAAATCATGGCTGAGCCGGATGAGCTGGTCGACCAGGAACGCCGTCGCATTCGCCGCGACCCGCCCCGACGACGGCCGTTCGAGGAGCCGTCGCTCGATCTCGGCACGCCCATCATCGAGCGCCGCCTTGAGCAGCGCCACCATTGCGCGCCTCCGCACCGCCGAATCACTGCTTTCGGCGGCGATTGCGTCGAGCCGGGCCGCGAGGTCACGCCGGTCGATGATCGCCCGGCGATGATCGAGATTGTCGAACAGGTCGCTCATCGCCCGATCCTCATCCTATTCGTCCGCCATCAACCGCTTCAGCGCATAAAGCGCGTCGAGCGCCTCGCGCGGCGCGAGCGCATCGGGGTCGATGTCGGCGAGCGCTTCGCGCAGCGCGTCCTTCACCGCCGCGGGCGCTTCGGCAAGCGTCGCCGCGAACAGCGGCAGGTCGTCGAGCCCCGCGGCGAGCCCGCCGGTCGCCTCGCGGCCCGCTTCGAGCTTGGCAAGCACCGCCTCGGCGCGTTTGACGACGCCCGCGGGAACCCCCGCGAGGCGCGCAACCGCGAGGCCGTAGCTGCGGTCAGCGGGACCTTCGGCGACTTCGTGGAGCAGCACGAGATCGCCCTGCCATTCGCGCGCACGCACATGGTGGAGCGAGAGCGCGTTCAGCGTTTCGGCGAGCCGCGTCAGCTCGTGATAGTGCGTCGCGAAGAGGCAGCGGCACTTGTTGACCTCATGCACCACCTCGACCACCGACCAGGCGAGCGCGAGCCCGTCGTAGGTCGAGGTACCGCGCCCGACCTCGTCGAGGATGACGAAGCTTTGCGGCGTCGCCTGCGCAAGGATCGCCGCGGTCTCGACCATCTCGACCATGAAGGTCGAGCGCCCGCGCGCAAGGTTGTCGCTCGCACCGACGCGGCTGAACAGCCGGTCGACGAGCCCGAGTTTCGCCGCCGCAGCGGGAACAAACCCACCCGCCTGCGCGAGCACCACGATCAGCGCATTCTGGCGCAGGAAGGTCGATTTACCACCCATGTTCGGGCCAGTGACGAGCCAGAGCCGGTCGCGTTCCGACAGGGACACGTCGTTGGGAACGAACCGCTCGCCCGTTTTCGCGAGCGCCGCCTCGACCACCGGATGGCGTCCGCCGGTCACGTCGAGGCAGGGCGTGTCGACAAGGTCGGGACGGCACCAGTTATGGCTCATGGCATGGTCGGCGAGCGCGGCGGCAACGTCGATCCGCGCAAGGACATCGCACGATGCCGCGATCGCTTCGCGCCGCGCGATCGCGGCGTCGGTCAATGATTCGAGATGCGCGGCTTCGGCTGCGACCGCGTGGACACCGGCCTGGGTCACGCGACTCGCGGCCTCGTGAAGGTCCGACGAGTTGAAGCGCACGACACCCGCGAGCGTCTGGCGGTGGGTGAAGCCCGATTCGGGCGCCATCAATGCGTCGGCGTGCTTCGCGGGCACCTCGACATGATAGCCGAGCACGCCGTTGTGGCGGATCTTGAGCGAGGCGATGCCGGTACGGTCGCGATAGTCGGCCTCGAGCGCGGCGATCGCCTTGCGCCCGTCGCGCGCGGTTTCGCGCAGCGCGTCGAGCGCATGATCATAACCCTCGGCGACATAACCGCCCTGTGCGGCGTCGACGGGCGGGGTTTCGATGAGCGCGCGCGTCAGTTCGTCGACGAGCGCGCCATGCCCGTCGAGACCCGGGAGCAGCCGCGTGAGAAGCGGCGGCAGGTCGGCACGGCGTGCGAGATGCTCGCGCAGCAGCCGCGCGCCGCCGAGCGCGTCGCGAAGCTGCGCGAGGTCGCGCGGGCCGCCGCGTCCCGCGACGAGGCGACCGAGCGCGCGCCCGGCATCGGGCAGCGCCCGCAGCGCCGCGCGCAGCTCGCCGCGCCACAAGGCGTCGCGCGCGAGCCCATCGACAAGGTCGAGCCGGTCGAGGATCGCCGCCTTGTCGGTAAGCGGGCTTGCAAGATCGTCGGCGAGCAGCCGCGCGCCCGCCGCGGTGACGGTGCGGTCGATCGTGCCAAGCAGGCTGCCGTCGCGCGCGCCCGCCATCGTGCGAACAAGCTCGAGGCTCTCGCGCGTCGCGGCGTCGATCGCCATCCGTCCCGACGCGAGGTGGCGTAACGGGGGCTGGAGGAAGGTCGGCCCGCCCGTCCCGACATGGTCGAGATAGGCGACAAGCGCGCCCATCGCCGCAACCTCGCCGCGGGAGAATTGGCCGAAACCGTCGAGTGTCTGGACGCCGAAAAAGCTTTCGAGCCGCTTTTGCGCGCTTGTACTCGAAAAATCCGACGCCGGGCGGCGGACGATCTGGCGCGCCGACGAAATCGGTAACTCATCGGCCGCCTCGCTCAGCAGCAGTTCGGACGGCGCGAGCCGGGCGAGTTCGGCATCGACCGCCAGCGCCGGCACCGCGACGACCTCGAAGCGCCCCGTCGAAATATCGGCGGCGGCAATCGCGACCTCGCCGTCGCTGCCGATCTGCGCCAACGCCGCGAGCCGGTTCGCGCTCCGCCCTTCGAGCAAGCTCTCCTCGGTCAGCGTGCCTGCGGTGACGAAGCGCACGATGTCGCGCGCGACGAGCGCCTTCGACCCGCCGCGCGCTTTCGCCTCGGCCGGGGTCTCGACCTGTTCGGCGATCGCGACGCGGTGGCCGGCGCGGATCAGCCGCGCAAGATAGGATTCGGCAGCGTGCACCGGCACGCCGCACATCGCCACCGGCTGCCCATCATGTTCGCCGCGCGAGGTCAGCGCGATGTCGAGTGTCGACGCCGCGGCCTTGGCATCATCGAAGAACAGCTCGAAAAAGTCGCCCATGCGATAAAAGAGCAGGCAGTCGCCCGCTTTGGCCTTGAGCGACCAATATTGCGCCATCATCGGCGTTGCGGCGGGCGCAGGACTGTTTGAATTGGCGGCGGAGCGGGCGGTAGCAGGCATAGGACATGCTTAGGGACGGATATGGGCTCGTGGCAAGCGACGCCGCGCGATTCGCGGGTTCCATTTCCGCTTGGCGACGCT
The DNA here is from genome assembly GCF_052871675.1 of Sphingopyxis sp. LARHCG72. Taxonomy (NCBI): domain Bacteria; kingdom Pseudomonadati; phylum Pseudomonadota; class Alphaproteobacteria; order Sphingomonadales; family Sphingopyxidaceae; genus Sphingopyxis; species Sphingopyxis sp. LARHCG72. The sequence continues at coordinate 123,659 of NZ_JBIXJU010000002.1, forward strand.
AGGGAATGGGCTCGGGCGCGCGTCTGAGTAGAGTTTTGTTAGGGGATAAATGATGGACAGCGGCAGCAAGGTGCAGTTTTCGGATCGCGAGGCCCTGCTTTACCACGAATATGGCCGTCCCGGGAAAATCGAGATCGTCGCGTCGAAACCGATGGCGACGCAGCGCGACCTCAGCCTTGCCTATTCGCCCGGCGTCGCGGTCCCCGTGAAGGCGATCGCCGAAAATCCGGCAGCCGCCTATGACTATACGGTCAAGGGCAACCTCGTCGCGGTGATCTCGAACGGCACCGCGATCCTCGGGCTCGGCAACCTTGGCGCGCTTGCATCGAAGCCGGTGATGGAAGGCAAGGCGGTGCTGTTCAAGCGCTTCGCCGACGTCGATTCGATCGACCTCGAGGTCGACACCGAAGATCCGCAACGCTTCATCGAGGCGGTCGAACTGCTCGCGCCGAGTTTCGGCGGCATCAACCTCGAAGATATCGCCGCGCCGAACTGCTTCATCATCGAAGCCGCGCTCAAGGAACGCATGAACATCCCCGTGTTCCATGACGACCAGCACGGCACCGCGATCATCACCGCCGCCGGGCTGATCAACGCCTGTTACCTCACGGGACGCGACCTTTCGACGGTGAAGGTCGTCGTCAACGGCGCCGGCGCGGCGGCGATCGCATGCACCGCGCTGATCAAGGCGATGGGCGTCAAACATGAAAATGTCATCATGTGCGACCGCAAGGGTACCATCTATCAGGGCCGCACCGACGGCATGGACCAGTGGAAATCGGCGCATGCGGTGCCGACCGAAGCCCGCGACCTGACCGAAGCACTCGTCGGCGCCGACGTGTTCCTCGGCCTGTCGGCCGCGGGCGCGCTGAAGCCCGAGATGGTGAAGGATATGGCGCCGGCGCCGATCATCTTCGCGATGGCGAACCCCGATCCCGAAATCTCGCCGCCCGACGCCCGCGCGGCGCGGCCCGACGCGATCATCGCGACCGGACGCTCGGACTATCCGAACCAGGTCAACAACGTGCTCTGCTTCCCCTTCATCTTCCGCGGTGCGCTCGACGTCCATGCGACCGCGATCAACGAAGAGATGAAGATCGCCGCGGCCTATGCGATCGCCGACCTGGCGCGCCAGCAGGTGCCCGAGGAAGTCGCCGCGGCCTATGGCGGGCGGGCGTCGAGCTTCGGCCCCGAATATATCATCCCCTCGCCCTTCGACCCGCGCCTGATGGAAATCGTACCCGCGGCGGTCGCCGAAGCCGCGATGAAGACCGGCGTCGCACAGCGGCCGATCGAGAATCTCGACGATTATCGCACCCAGCTCCGCGCCCGGCTTAACCCGACGACCTCGGTGCTCACACTCGCCTATGAAGCCGCGCGCAACAATCCGAAGCGCGTCGTCTTTGCCGAGGGCGAGGAAGAAACCGTGCTGCGCGCCGCGATCCAGTTCCGCGACGGCGGCTACGGCATACCGGTGCTCGTCGGGCGCGAGGGGCTGCACGACAAGCTCCGTGCGATGGGCGTCGCCGACGCCGAAAGCTTCGAGGTCCACAACAGCGTCAATTCGCCGCATGTGCCGCAGATGGTCGACTTGCTCTACGAGCGGCTGCAGCGCCGCGGATATCTTCGCCGCGACGTCGAGCGCATGGTCAACCGCGACCGCAACATCTTTGGCTCGCTGCTGCTCAAGATGGGCCTCGGCGATGCGATGATCACCGGCACGACGCGCACCTATTCGCAGACGATGCGCGAAATCCGGCGCGTGATCGACCATGCAGAGGGCAAGACGCCGTTCGGCATCCATGTCCTCGTCGACCAGCATCACACCATCTTCATGGCCGATACCACGGTCAACGAGCGGCCGACCGCCGAGATGCTTGCCGATATCGCCGAACGCACCGCGCAGGTCGCGCGGCGCATGGGCCACGAACCGCGCGTCGCCTTCCTTTCCTATTCGACCTTCGGCAACCCCGAAGGAAGCTGGCTCGAAAGCATCCGCGAGGCGGTGTCGATCCTCGACCAGCGCAAACCCGCGTTCGAATATGAGGGCGAAATGGCGCCCGACGTCGCGCTCAACGAAAAGGTGATGAAGAATTATCCCTTCTGCCGCCTGTCGGGACCCGCGAATGTGCTCGTCATGCCGGGGCTGCAATCGGCCAATCTGTCGGCCAAGCTGCTTCGCGAACTCGGCGGCGGTGCGGTGATCGGCCCGATGCTCGTCGGTATGGAGAAGCCGGTGCAGGTCGCGACGATGGCGTCGACCGCGTCGGATCTCGTCACGCTCGCGGTGCTCGCCGCAGGCGGAATCGCGCAATAAGAAAAAGCGGCGGCGCCTTCGGGCACCGCCGCTTTTTGTCCGCTCTTGTGCCTTCGGGCTTTACCGGCCTGCCGGTGCGCCCGCGCCCGGCGCGCCAACCGCGCCGATATTGCCGAAGATATCTTCGAAGAAGCTGCGGTGACGGCCGAGCGTCGGCGTCTTGTCGCCTTCGGGGCTGATCTTGCTCACCAGTTCGAGGCCGGTGCGATCGACCGCTGCGACGTTGCCAGCGGCATCGAAACGGACGCGCAACACCTGCTGTTCGACCGGGCGCGGCTTGGCAAAAGCGAGCTGGCGCGTTTCGCGCGACACATAATAATATTCATTGTTGCTGAACTGGCCGACGAAGGTCGGGCGCCCCAGCGTCTTTTCGACCGATTCGCGGTTGTCGACACCGGGCGTGATCGCTTCGGTCAGCAGCGGGTCGACGACATAGCCCTGCCGTCCCTTGAGCTGCGCGCAGCCGCTAACGGTCAGGGCGACGGCGAGGCCGAGCACGACGAGGCGCGTGCGCCGGGCAGGAAACGAAAGGATCGAATTCGGCATCAAATATCTCCGTTGCGCCTGTCCGCCGCATCTCCCGGCGGTCGGCGCTGGCTCTCGCGCCTCTTAACCGCAAGCGGATAGCGCGCACAAGCCGCTTGTGCCGCGGCAAAGCTTGCCACAAGCTGACCGGAGCATCGAGCCAGCCGGTGCGTTTGCGCCTCTTTTCCGGCGGCACGAATGCGCCTAAGCGGAACCATGTTCTCGCTCCGCAACATCTTTCGTCCGCAGCCCGATCCCCGCGAGGCACGCCGTCCGCTGTGGAACGCGGTCGTCGCCGCCGCACGCACGCCGCACTGGTATGCCGAAGGCACCGTCCCCGACACGCTCGACGGCCGGTTCGACATGATCAGCCTCGTGCTGGCGCTCGTCCTCCACCGGATCGACGAAGATCCGGCGCAAGGGATCGCCGGCGTCCAGCTCACCGAATTGTTCGTGAACGACATGGACGGCCAGATGCGCCAGATCGGTTTCGGCGACATGGTGGTCGGCAAGCAGGTCGGCCGGATGATGAGCGCGCTCGGTGGCCGGCTCGGCGCCTATCGCGCCGCAGACGGGTCGAACGAATTGCGCGCGGCGCTGGTCCGCAACCTGTGGCGCGGTGCGGAACCTACCGAAGCGGGGATCGCGCATGTGATGGCCGGGGTCGCGGCGCTGCGCGGCCGGCTTGCGGCAACGCCGGTGTCCGAACTCATCGTCGCGGATCGGCTGGATGGAGCGCGGCCATGACCGCATCCGAATTCCCGCTGATCGTGACGCTCGCCGATGCCGCGCACGGCCGCACGATCGCGGTCGAGGCCGACGCCGATGCGCGCAAGGCTATCGCGCGCCGGCTCGGCCTCGTCGCGCTCGACCGCTTCTCGCTGTCGGCCGAGGTCCGCGCGATTGCCGGCGGCATCGCGGCCAAGGGCGAAGTCGGCGCCGAAGTCGTACAGGCCTGCGCGGCGACCGACCTGCCCGTCCCCGCGACGCTCGCCGAAGCCTTCGACCTCCGCTTCCTGCGCGATGTCGATGCACCCGCGAGCGAGGATGACGAGATCGAGATCGGGAGCGAAGACCTCGACCTGCTGCCGCTCGAGGGCGACCGGGTCGACCTCGGCGAAGCCGCGGTGCAGACGCTCTCGCTGGCGCTCGATCCCTTTCCGCGCCACCCCGACGCAACACGCATCCTTGCCGAGAAGGGCGTGCTCAGCGAGGAGGCGGCCGGTCCCTTTGCGGCGCTCGCAAAACTGCGTGGAAAGCCCGGCGCCTAACGTCCCTCGGGCGCCGGCTTCGGCTCTTTCTCGACCAGATCGGCGACCGCCGCGTCGAGTCCCTGTTCATCCTTCGCCGGCGCATCGGCCTTCGGCTTTTCAGCGGCCTTTTCGTCGCGCGTCGGGGGAAGCGCGCCGCCGAGTGCATTGGCGAGACCGAGAAGCTGCTCGCCGATCACCTTGTCGACCGCAGGCGCAATATCGGCGACCTTGAAGCGCATATAGCCGCCGACGACATAGTCGAAGCGCAGCGCGCTGCCCGTCGGCGTTTCCTTGATCTGGATCGTCAGCGTGCCGTTCAGCGCCTCGCCCTGCAGCGGGCCGAAGGCGCCGGAGAGACGGAGAAGCTGGTTGGGCTTCGCAAAGAGGATGCGCGCGTGCTGGACGCTGCCCACACCTGCCCCCGTATCGGGCAATTTCTCGCAGAAACAGCCGCCGGCCTGCTGGTCGAGCCAGAAGTTCGCGGCGTCGCCCGACCAGCTATGATCCTTCGACCACCAGCTTTGCGGCATACGGAGCATTTTCCACACGTCAGCGGGCGTCGCGGCCACCTGCGCCGTGTGTGCGACGGCAAAGCCCGCCTCGCTCTGGTCGACGACTTTCGCGGCCGCCATCGGCGCGAACGCGAGCGCCCCCATGACGGCGGCGACCGCAAGATATCTCGAAATTGCCATCAGCCTTTTCCCCCTGACGCCTCAATAACCGGCGCCGGGGGCACTGACTAGCCTCAGCCTCAGCCCGCGAGGATCGTTTCGATCGCGTCGTTGACCTCGTCGATCGGCGCCATCCCGTCGACGTGCGTCACAATGCCGCGCGCGTCGTAGATCGGCAGGATCGGCGCGGTCTTGGCACGATATTCGGCCATGCGGGTGCGCACCGTTTCCTCGTTATCATCGGGACGGCGCTTGAATTCGTCGCTGCCGCAAACGTCGCAAACATTGTCCACCTTGGGCAGCTTGTAGCGATCATGATAACCCGCACCGCACTTGGCGCAGCTGAAGCGGCCGGTGATGCGGTCGACCAGTGCGTCTTCCTCGACCCGCAGTTCGATCACATGGTCGAGCTTGCGGCCGCGCACCGACAGGATCGTGTCGAGCGCCTCGGCCTGTGCCGCCGTGCGCGGATAGCCGTCGAAGATCACCGAGACATCGGCGCCGAGCTGGTCGAGCCGTTCGCCGATCAAGCCCGAGACGATTTCGTCCGAGACGAGTTCGCCCGCGTCCATCACCGCTTTCGCCTGCAGCCCGATCGGCGTGCCCGCCTTGACCGCAGCGCGCAGCATATCGCCGGTCGAGAGCTGGACCATGCCATGCTCGTCCTCGAGGCGCACCGCCTGCGTTCCCTTGCCCGCTCCCGGCGGCCCAAGCAAAATGATATTCAGCGTCATGAAGACCCCTGTTTCCCCTGCCCTGTGAGAGAATCGCCTAGCGGCGGTATCAGCGCCGCGCAACGCCGCCCTTCAATTTGGCCTTCTTGATCAGGTCGCCATATTGATGCGCGAGCATGTGGCTCTGGATCTGGCTGATCGTGTCGATCGTGACGTTCACGATAATCAGCAGGCTGGTGCCGCCGAGCTGGAACGGCAGCCCCGATCCGGCGATGAAATATTCGGGGATCAGACAGATTGCCGCCAGATAGGCCGCGCCGAGCACGGTGATTCGCGTCAGCACGAAGTCGAGATAGGCGGCGGTGTTCTTGCCCGGGCGGATGCCGGGGATGAAGCCGTTCTGGCGCTTCAGATTGTCGGCGGTTTCCTCGGGGTTGAAGACGACCGCAACGTAGAAGAAGCAGAAGAAGATGATGCCCGCGGCATAGAGTGCCATGTAGAGCGGCTGTCCGTGCGCGAGATACTGGTTAAGCGTGATAAGGAAATCGCCCGTCGCGGTGTCGCCCTGGACATTCTGCCCCATCATCTGCGTGATCGTCAGCGGCATCAGCAGCAGCGACGAGGCGAAGATCGGCGGGATCACGCCCGCGGTGTTGACCTTCAGCGGCAGGTGGCTGCGGTCGGCCTGCATCACGCCGCGCTGCGTCGCGCGCTTCGGATACTGGACAAGGACGCGGCGCTGCGCGCGTTCCATGAAGCTGATGAAGGCGATTATGACGATCGCGCCGCCAAGCACCGCGAGAATCGTGCCGCCGCCCATCGATCCTTCGCGGACTTGGGTGAACATCTGCGCAAAGCTGCGCGGAAGCTGGGCGAGGATACCCGCCATGATGATCAGCGACACGCCGTTGCCGATGCCGCGGCTGGTGATCTGTTCGCCGAGCCACATCAGGAAGAGCGTACCGCCGACGATGCTGATCACCGCACCGATGCGGAACATCATGCCGGGGTCGACGACCGCGGCGATGCCTTGGCTCGCGCCGAGCGATTCAAGCCCGACAGCGATGAAATAGCCCTGGATCGCGGTCAGGAAGACCGTGCCGTAACGCGTGTATTGGTTGAGCTTCTTGCGCCCGCTTTCGCCCTCTTTCTTGAGCGCGGCGAGGCTGGGCGACAGTGCCGCCGCCAGCTGCACGACGATCGACGCCGTGATATAGGGCATGACGCCGAGCGCGATGATGCTCATGCGCTCCAGGCTGCCGCCCGAGAAGGTGTTGAAGATATCGAGGACGCCGCCCGATGCGGCCTGGCTGTAGAGCGACGCCAGCGCAACGGGGTCCACCCCCGGCAGCGGCACGAACGACAGGAAACGGAAGACGATCAGCGCGCCGATCGTGAACCAGATGCGGTTCTTGAGTTCGGTCGCCTGACCGAACTTCGAAAAGTTGAGGTTGGAAGCAAGCTGGTCGGCGCGAGAGGCCATGGGTGTTTTCCTCGGATATTCCGGACCGCGCCCCCCGCGACCCGGCGCCTATGTGCGTTCGGCGGTGACGAAGCGCAAGGGGAAAGGCCTATTTTGCAACGCAGCTCGTCGATACCGGCTGCTTCATCCGTTCGCATCGAACGGGAAATAAGGGATCGTCAAACGACGAAGGGGCGGACCGTATTCCGGGCCGCCCCTTTGCCTGATTATTCCGCCTTGGCTTTGGCGCGGCGCTGGGCCTTCTTGCCGTCGCCTTCGGGCTTGGGTTCGGGCAGTTCGACCTTGCCGCCAGCCTTTTCGACCGCTTCGATCGCGCCCTTCGACGCGCCGGCAACGGCGAAGTTCAGCTTCGCGGTGAGTTCACCCTTGGCGAGGAGGCGGACGCCGTCCTTACCGCCGCGGGCGACACCGGCAGCCTTGAGCGCGGCGTGATCGACAACGGCCTTGGCGTCGAGCTTCTTCTCGTCGATCAGCTTCTGCACCTGACCGAGGTTCACGATCGCGAAGTCCTTCGCGAAGATGTTGTTGAAGCCGCGCTTCGGGATGCGCATGTGGAGCGGCATCTGGCCACCCTCGAAGCCGTTGATCGCGACGCCGCTGCGGGCCTTCTGACCCTTCTGGCCGCGGCCGGCGGTCTTGCCCTTGCCCGAACCGATGCCGCGTCCGACGCGCATACGGCCCTTGCGGGCGCCATTGTTGTCACGAAGTTCGTTAAGCTTGATAGTCATTGCACTCGCTTTCGCTTTTATCGCGCTGATAGATGTAGGGTCGGGTCGCGAGGGGCTCAGCCCTCGACGACTTCAACCATGTGCGGAAGCTTGCGGATCATGCCGCGCACTTCGGGGGTGTCGACCAGTTCGACCTCGCGGTGCATCTTGCCCAGGCCGAGGCCGGTCAGGATCGCACGCTGGCTCTTGGGACGACGGATCGGCGAACCGATCTGGCGGATCTTGATCTTCTTGTCGGCCATCGTCTTACTCCGTCACCGCCGCGGCTTCCGCCTCGGCTGCGCGGTCGGACGAACCGCCACGCTTGATCAGGTCCGAAACCTTCTTGCCGCGACGCTGCGCAACCGACTTCGGGCTGGTCTGTTCGCCGAGCGCTTCGAAGGTCGCACGGATCATGTTGTAGGGGTTCGAGGTGCCGACCGACTTGGTCACCACGTCGGCCACGCCCAGCGATTCGAACACGGCGCGCATCGGGCCGCCGGCGATGATGCCGGTACCGGCGGGTGCCGAACGCAGCGTCACATTGCCGGCACCGAAATGGCCGCGGCCATCATGGTGCAGCGTGCGGCCGTCACGCAGCGGAACGCGAATCATCGCCTTCTTTGCGGCAGCGGTCGCCTTCGAGATGGCCTCGGGCACTTCGCGTGCCTTGCCATGACCGAAACCGGCGCGGCCCTTGCCGTCGCCGACGACGACGAGCGCGGCGAAACCGAAGCGCTTGCCGCCCTTCACGGTCTTCGAGACGCGGTTGATGTGGACGAGCTTTTCGATCAGCTCTTCGCCACCTTCTTCGTCGCGCGGGCGACGATCATCGCGGCGGCCACGGCCACCGTCACGACCGCCACGGCCACCATCGCGGCCGCCGCCACGGCCGCGGCGCGGAGCCTGGCCATCGGTGGGGGCTGCTTCGGGAGCGCCTTCGACGTTCTGTACTTCGTCTGCCATAATCAGAACTCCAATCCGCCTTCGCGAGCCGCGTCGGCCAGCGCCTTGATGCGCCCGTGGAACAGGAAACCGCCGCGGTCGAACACGACCTGCGTCACGCCCGCCTTCTTGGCGGCAGCGGCGAGGCGCTTGCCGACGTCGGCAGCAGCCGCGGTCGTCGCGCCGGTCTTGCCGCGGACATCCTTGTCGAGCGTCGAGGCCGAAGCCAGCGTCGCGCCGGCAGCGTCATCGATGAGCTGCGCATAGATGTGACGGCCCGAACGGTGTACCGAAAGGCGCGGACGCCCGGCAGCGCGCTGACGGAGAGCGGTACGAACGCGCTGGCGGCGTTTTTGGAAAGGGGTAAGATGTGCCATGGCTTACTTCTTCTTGCCTTCTTTGCGGAAGATGTACTCGCCGCGATATTTGATGCCCTTGCCCTTATAGGGTTCGGGCTTACGCCAACGGCGGATTTCCGCCGCGACCTGGCCGACCTTCTGCTTGTCGATACCGCTGATCTCGATCGTCGTGTTGTCCGGCGTCTTGATCTCGATGCCTTCCGGCACCGCGTAATCGACATCGTGGCTGTAGCCGAGCTGCAGCTTCAGATTCTTGCCCTGTGCGTTGGCGCGATAGCCGACACCGGTGATTTCGAGGACCTTGGTGAAGCCTTCGGTCACGCCCGTGATCAGGTTCTGGACCAGCGTCCGCTGCATACCCCAGAAAGCGCGTGCTTCGCGGGTTGCGTTCGCGGGCTGGACCGAGATGCTGCCTTCGGCGACTTCATATTTGATGTTGTCCGAAAGCGGAATCGCGAGCGTGCCCTTCGGGCCCTTGACCGACAGCTGGCCGCCGTCGATCGCGGCGGTGACGCCGCTGGGGATCGAAACTGCCTTTTTACCAATGCGCGACATCAGAACACCTCCGCCAGCACTTCGCCGCCGACATTATGTTCGCGAGCTTCGGCATCCGACAGGACGCCGCGCGGAGTCGACACGATGGTGATACCAAGGCCGTTGCGCACGATCGGGAGTTCTTTCGAACCCGAATAGACGCGGCGGCCGGGCTTCGAAACGCGAGCCACGTGGCGGATCGCCGGCTGGCCTTCGAAATATTTCAGCTCGATGCGAATGCCCTTGTGCTGGCCCTTCGCGCCCAGCGCTTCTTCGCTGTAGCCGCGGATATAGCCTTCGCGCTGGAGAACATCGAGAACGCGGACACGCAGCGTCGAAGCCGGCGTCAGGACGCTGTCCTTCTTCGCCTGCTGGCCGTTGCGGATGCGGGTGAGCATATCACCCAGGGGATCGGTCATTGCCATCTTGTCAGTCCCTTACCAGCTCGACTTCACAACACCGGGGATCAGGCCCTTGTTGGCCAGATCGCGGAGCTGGATACGGCAAAGCCGGAATTTGCGATAATAGGCGCGCGGGCGGCCCGTAAGTTCGCACCGGTTGCGGATGCGGGTCGGGTTACCATTGCGCGGGATTTCCGCCATCTTGAGGCGCGCGATCAGACGCTCGCTCTCGTCGAGCGACGTGTCCGCCGCAATCGCCTTCAGCTTCGCGTAACGGCCGGCGTATTTCTTCACCAGCTGCTTGCGACGCTCGTTCTTGTTCATCGAACTCAGTTTCGCCATGACTTAAGTTCTCTTTCCTTCTTGAAAGAGCCTGCCAGATCCCGAGGGGATCAGGCGGCTTCCTTTTCCTGCGCTTCGATCGGGAAGGGGAAGCCGAACAGCTTGAGCAGTTCGCGGGCTTCTTCGTCCGTACGGGCGGTGGTGGTGACGATCACGTCCATGCCGCGCACCTGGTCGATGCGGTCATAGTTGATCTCGGGGAAGATGATCTGCTCTTTCAGGCCCATGGCATAGTTGCCACGGCCGTCGAAGCTGGTCGCCGACACGCCGCGAAAGTCGCGGATGCGCGGCATTGCGATCGTGATCAGGCGATCGAGGAATTCGTACATGCGTTCGCGGCGCAGGGTCACCTTGCAGCCGATCGGCATGCCTTCGCGTAGCTTGAACTGTGCGATCGACTTCTTCGCCTTGGTCACGACGGGCTTCTGGCCGGCGATGAGTTCCATCTCGGCAGCGGCCGATTCGACCTTCTTCTTGTCCTGCGTGGCTTCGCCGACGCCCATGTTGAGCACGATCTTTTCGATCTTCGGCACTTCCATCGCATTCTTGTAACCGAACTTCTCGGTCATCGCCTTGACGATCACATCGTCGTAGCGCTTGCGCATGCGCGGGGTGTAGTTATCAGCCATTGATCGTCTCCCCGGACTTCACGGCCACGCGGACCTTCTTGCCGTCCTTGGTTTCAAAACGAACGCGCGTCGGCTTGCCGGTCTTGGGATCGGCGAGCGCAACCTTGCTTGCGAACAGCGGCGCTTCCTTGCGTTCCAGGCCACCCTGCGGGTTGGTCTGGCTCGGCTTGCGGTGGCGCGTGATGACATTGACGCCCGCGACGACCACCTTGCCGTCCTTCGGCAGGCTCTGCGTCACTTCGCCGGTCTTGCCCTTGTCCTTGCCGGACAGGATGACAACCGTGTCGCCCTTCTTGATCTTGTTCGCCATGGTCAGAGCACCTCCGGCGCCAGGCTGATGATCTTCATATAGCCACGGCCGCGCAGTTCGCGGACGACGGGGCCGAAGATACGGGTGCCGATCGGCTCCTCGTTCTTGTTGACGAGCACGGCGGCGTTGCTGTCGAAACGGATGACCGAGCCATCGGCGCGGCGCACGTCCTTGGCGGTGCGGACGATGACGGCGCGATGCACGTCACCCTTCTTCACCTTGCCGCGGGGCTGAGCTTCCTTGATCGACACGACGATCACGTCGCCGACGCCGGCAGTACGACGCTTCGACCCGCCCAGCACCTTGATGCACTGGACGCGCTTGGCACCGCTGTTGTCAGCGACTTCCAATTGTGACTGCATCTGGATCATCGATGCATTTCCTTCTTTTTTGGCCTACCGGGATGCCCCGGCGGTTCCGTGAAACTCAGCTTCAGGCGTCAGCAGCCGTCTTGGGCTTGCTGTGGGTGTCGACCTTGTCGAGCACCTTCCACGTCTTCAGCTTCGAAATCGGCTTCGTTTCCTCGATGCGGACGGTTTCGCCAGCCTTGATGGCGTTGTCCTCATCGTGGGCGTGATACTTTTTCGAACGGCGGATGATCTTGCCGTACAGAGGGTGCTTCACCTTCCGTTCGACCTTCACCACGACGGTCTTGTCGCCCTTGTCGGACACCACCGTACCGGTCAGAATGCGCTTCGGCATCGATAGTCTCCTTACTTCGCGGCCGAGCGCGAACGCTCGGTCTGCTGCGTCTTGATGCGCGCGATCGAACGACGCACTTCCTTGACGCGTGAGGCCTTTTCAAGCTGGCCGGTGGCCGCCTGGAAGCGGAGGTTGAACGCCTCGCGCTTCAGTTCGCCAAGCTGTTCGGCGAGCTGGTCGTCGGTCTTGGCCTTGAAATCTTCGGTCTTGGCCATGTCCTTAGCCCTCCAGGTGCGAGGTGTCGCCGAGTCGGGCAATCACCTTCGTCTTGATCGGCAGCTTCATCGCGGCGCGTTCGAACGCCAGCGCGGCCACGGGGCCGGGAACGCCGTCGAGTTCGAACAGGATGCGACCCGGCTTCACGCGCGCGGCCCAGAATTCCGGCGAACCCTTGCCCTTACCCATACGGACTTCGGCAGGCTTCGACGACACGGGGACGTCGGGGAAGATGCGGATCCACAAACGGCCCTGACGCTTGATCGCGCGGCTGATCGCACGGCGGGCCGCTTCGATCTGGCGTGCGGTGATCCGCTCGGGTTCCATCGCCTTCAGCCCGTAGGAGCCGAAGTTCAGGCTGGTACCGCCCTTGGCATTGCCATGGATGCGGCCCTTGAAGGCCTTGCGGAACTTGGTTTTTTTCGGTTGCAGCATGTCAGCAGTCCTTAGCGGCGATCTTCACGGGCCGGACGGACACCGGTCGTCTGCGCATCGAGCATCAGACGGTCGGTTGCCATCGGGTCGTGACCAAGGATCTCGCCCTTGAAGATCCAGACCTTGATCCCGCACACGCCATAGGCGGTGTGGGCTTCGGCCTCGGCATAATCGACATTGGCGCGCAGCGTGTGCAGCGGCACGCGGCCTTCGCGGTACCATTCGGTACGCGCGATTTCCGCGCCGCCGAGACGGCCCGCGCAGTTGATGCGGATGCCCTCGGCGCCAAGACGCATCGCCGACTGAACGGCGCGCTTCATGGCACGGCGGAACGCGACGCGGCGCTCGAGCTGGTCGGCAATGCCCTGGCCGACGAGCTTGGCGTCGACTTCGGGCTTGCGGATTTCGACGATGTTCAGCGACACGTCGCTGCCCGTCATCGCGCCGAGCTGCTTGCGCAGCTTTTCGATGTCCGCGCCCTTCTTGCCGATGATGACGCCCGGACGGGCGGCATAGATCGACACGCGGCACAGCTTCGCCGGACGCTCGATCACGACCTTCGAGATCGCGGCCTGCGGCAGGTGCTTGAACACAAACTTGCGGATCTTCAGATCCTCGACAAGCATGCGGCCATAGTCCTGGCCTTCGGCGAACCAGCGGCTGTCCCAGGTGCGGTTGACCTGCAGGCGCAGGCCGATCGGATTGCTCTTCTGGCCCATCTTACGCCTCTTCTTCCTGTTCGCGCACGACAATGCGGATGCGGCTGAACGGCTTGACGATCCGGGTCGACTTGCCGCGGCCACGTGCGTGCCAGCGCTTCATCGAGATCGACTTGCCCACGCTCGCTTCCTTGATGACGAGCGCATCAACGTCGAGGTTGTGGTTGTTTTCCGCGTTGGCGACCGCGCTGGCGAGAACCTTGCGCACGTCGACAGCCATCGCCTTCTTCGAGAAGGTGAGGATGTTCATCGCGTCTTCGACCTTGCGGCCGCGGATCAGCGCGGCAACGAGGTTGAGCTTCTGCGCCGAACCGCGAATCTGCGTGCCGACCGAGAGCGCCTCGTTATCCGCAACGCGGCGGGGGGACTTTTCCTTGCCCATTAGCGTTTGCCCTTCTTGTCAGCCGCGTGGCCGGGGAAGAAGCGCGTCGGCGCAAATTCACCCAGCTTCATGCCGACCATGTCTTCATTGACCGACACCGGCACGAACTTGCGGCCGTTGTAGACGTTGAAGGTCAGCCCCACGAACTGCGGCAGGATGGTGGACCGGCGCGACCAGGTCTTGATCGGGGCAGAGCTGCCGCCGTCCTGGGCCGTTTCGGCTTTCTTGAGCAGATGGAGGTCCACGAACGGACCCTTCCAGACCGAGCGAGCCATGGCTTACCTCTTCTTCTTCGCGTGACGCGACCGGATGATCATCTTGTCGGTCGACTTGTTGTGGCGCGTACGCGCACCCTTCGTCGGCTTGCCCCACGGGGTAACCGGGTGACGGCCGCCCGAGGTGCGGCCTTCGCCGCCGCCATGCGGGTGATCGACCGGGTTCTTTGCGACACCGCGCGTCAGCGGACGCTTGCCGAGCCAGCGGTTGCGGCCGGCCTTGCCGAGGTTGGTGTTCTGGTTGTCGGGGTTCGACACCGCGCCCACCGTGCCCATGCACTCGCCGCGGATGTAACGCTGTTCGCCCGAACCGAGACGCACGATCACGAGACCGCGGTCACGACCGACGACCTGTGCATAGGTGCCAGCCGAACGGGCGATCTGGCCACCCTTGCCCGGCTTCATCTCGATGTTGTGGACGATCGTGCCGACCGGCATCTGCGACAATTCCATCGCATTGCCCGGCTTCACGTCGGTCTTCTTGCCCGCGACGACGGTGTCGCCAACAGCCAGGCGCTGCGGCGCCAGGATGTAAGCTACTTCACCGTCTTCATACTTGACGAGCGCGATGAACGCCGTGCGGTTGGGGTCATATTCCAGACGCTCGACAACGGCCGGCATGTCCCACTTGCGACGCTTGAAGTCGATGAAGCGGTACTTCTGCTTGTGGCCGCCGGCGATGCCGCGCGAGGTCACATGACCCTTGTTGTTGCGGCCACCGGTCTTGCGCTTGCCTTCGGTCAGCGCCTTGACGGGCTTGCCCTTCCACAGCGACGATTTGTCGACGAGGATCAGGCCGCGCTGCGCGGGGCTGGTCGGATTATAGGATTTAAGTGCCATTTTCTCTGCCTTTCCCTACAATCAGACGCCGGTGGTGACGTCGATCGACTGGCCTTCGGCCAGGCGAACGATCGCCTTCTTCACGTCGCTGCGGGTGTAGGGCTTGCCCTTCCAGCGCTTGGTCTTGCCCTTGGTGACGAGCGTGTTCACGCCGATCACCTTGACATCGAACAGCGCCTCGACGGCCGCCTTGATGGCGGGCTTGGTCGCGTCGTTCGCGACCTTGAACACCACCGCGTTATTTTCGCTGAGCAGCGTCGACTTCTCGGTGATCACCGGAGCGAGGATCACGTCATAGTGACGCGCGTCGATGGTCTTTGCCTTAGCCATTGCAGCGGGCCTCCAGCTTTTCGACCGCCGCGCGGGTCAGGACCAGCGTGTCGGCACGGATGATGTCATAGACGTTGGCGCCGATGGCGGGCAGCGCGTCGACACCGATGAGATTGGCCGAAGCCATTGCGAAGCTTTCGTGCACCGCATCACCATCGATGAAGAGGGCGCGATTGCCGAGTTCGAGCTTGCCGAGCTTGCCGGCGAGCGCCTTGGTCTTCGCGTCCTTGAGCTCGAGCGTGTCGAGAACGACGAGCTTGCCGCCCTTCGCCTTGTCGCTCAAGGCCATCTTCAGGCCGAGGGTGCGGATCTTCTTGTTCAGCGAGTGGCCGAAGGTGCGGGCACGGGGGCCATGCGCCTTGCCACCACCGATGAAGATCGGCGCCTTGCGATCGCCGTGACGTGCGGTACCGCCGCCCTTCTGGCGACCGAACTTCTTGCCGGTGCGCGACACATCGCTGCGTTCGCGGGCGGCACGAGCCGGGCCACGGCGCTTTTCGAGCTGCCATGCAACGACGCGATGCAGGATGTCGGCGCGCGCGTCGACACCGAAGACGTCGTCGTTAAGATCGATGTCGGTGCCGGCCTTGCCGTCGAGGGTCTGAACCTTGACCTTCATGATCAGGACTCCTGTGCGCCGTCGGTGGCCGCGGTGTCGACGACGGTTTCTTCAACCGGCGTTTCGACCGGCGCGTCAACCGGGGCATCGTTGGTATTGGCCGCGCTCTTGACGCCCGCCGGATAGGGGGCCTCCGGGTGACGCGGCAGCTTCACCGCATCGCGGACGAGCAGCCAGCCGCCCTTCGAGCCAGGGACCGAGCCCTTGACGAAGAGAAGGCCGCGCTCGACGTCGGTGCGGACGATTTCGAGATTCTGCTGGGTGCGGTTGCGCGCGCCCATGTGGCCGGCCATCTTCTTGTTCTTGAAGACGCGGCCCGGATCCTGGCGGTTACCGGTCGAACCATGCGCACGGTGGCTGATCGAAACACCGTGGCTCGCGCGCATACCGCCGAAACCCCAGCGCTTCATCGCACCGGCAAAGCCCTTACCCTGGGTCACGCCCTGGATGTCGACGATCTGGCCGGCGACGAAGTGATCGGCTGACAGTTCGGCGCCGACGTCGAGCGTCGCGTCGTCGGCGACGCGGAATTCGACGAGCTTCGCCTTGGGCTCGACTTCGGCCTTGCCATAGGCGCCGCGCTGCGGCTTGGCGACGTTCTTCGCCTTGGCCGAACCGGCACCGAGTTGAACGGCCACATAGCCGTCACGTTCTTTATCGCGCACGGAGACGACCTGGCAGCCTTCGAGGCTCAGGACGGTGACGGGCACGTGGCGGCCGTCGTCCTGAAACAGGCGGGTCATCCCCATTTTCTTCGCGATCACGCCAGTACGCATGATCATACTCCTCAACAGAGGCCGGGCGGACCATTCCGCACGGCGTGTGGGACCTCATCAGGGCAAACCCCGACGAGAACCCTCCCAGCCCGAAATTTCGATACATCGCCCCGTCCGGGCTGAGGTGCCGCACCCCCGTGGGAGAAGCGGCGAGACGGGGGACGCAGCCCGGACCATGTTTCTTCCGAAGAAGAGGTCCGGCGGTATCCACCCTATCGTCGGTCCGGATCGCGCCGGACAATGCAGTCACCGAAGTGTCCTGCCGATAGAGACCCCGGCTTTCGCCGGGGCTGCGTTGACTTAGGCCAACTTGATTTCGACGTTCACGCCCGCGGCGAGGTCGAGCTTCATCAGCGCGTCGACCGTCTGCGGGGTGGGCTGCACGATGTCGAGCAGCCGCTTGTGGGTACGCACCTCGAACTGCTCGCGCGACTTCTTGTCGACATGCGGACCGCGGTTCACGGTGAATTTTTCAATACGCGTCGGAAGCGGGATCGGACCGCGAATGAGTGCGCCCGTACGACGTGCCGTGTCGGCGATGTCGGTGGTGGCCTGATCGAGCACGCGGTGATCAAAGGCCTTCAGGCGAATGCGAATATTCTGCGTTTCCATGACTGTTCCAGTCGAATCCCGTCTAACGATGCGAAAGAGCCGAAATGGCCTGCTCCGACTTCCGCAGGGAAGCCGGATCGGCCATCAAAAACCTTTAAGCTACGAGCCGCGCGAATCAGTCCGAATCGCGCGGCTCGCGGCCCTATATTACTTTGTGATCGTCGCCACAACCCCTGCGCCGACCGTACGGCCACCTTCGCGAATTGCGAAGCGGAGACCCGGGTCCATCGCGATCGGGGCGATCAGCTTGACCGACAGCTGGACGTTGTCGCCCGGCATGACCATTTCGGTGCCCTCGGGGAGGATGACCTCGCCGGTGACGTCCGTGGTGCGGAAGTAGAACTGCGGACGATAGTTCGCGAAGAACGGCGTGTGACGGCCGCCTTCGTCCTTCGACAGGACGTACACTTCCGAGGTGAACTCGGTGTGCGGCGTGATCGAGCCGGGCTTCGCCAGAACCTGGCCACGCTCGACTTCTTCACGGCCAACGCCACGGATCAGCGCACCGATGTTGTCGCCAGCCTGGCCCTGGTCGAGCAGCTTGCGGAACATTTCGACGCCGGTGACGACGGTCTTCTTGGTGTCCTTGATGCCGACGATTTCGACTTCTTCACCAACCTTGACGATGCCGGTTTCGACGCGGCCGGTGACAACCGTACCACGGCCCGAGATCGAGAACACGTCTTCGATCGGCATCAGGAAGGGCTTGTCGAGCGGACGTTCCGGCTGCGGGATCCACTCGTCGACAGCAGCCATCAGCTTCAGGATCGCGTCCTTGCCGATGTTGTCGTCGCGGCTTTCCAGCGCGGCGAGAGCCGAACCGGCGATGATCGGAATATTGTCGCCGTCGAAGTCACGCTTCGAAAGTTCTTCGCGGATTTCGAGTTCGACGAGTTCGAGCAGCTCGGGATCGTCGAGCTGGTCGACCTTGTTGAGGAACACGACCATCGTGGGAACGCCGACCTGCTTCGCGAGCAGGATGTGCTCCTTGGTCTGCGGCATCGGGCCGTCAGCGGCCGACACGACGAGGATCGCGCCGTCCATCTGGGCGGCACCGGTGATCATGTTCTTCACATAGTCGGCGTGGCCCGGGCAGTCGACGTGCGCATAGTGGCGGCCGTCGGTTTCATATTCGACGTGGGCGGTCGAAATGGTGATGCCGCGCTCGCGCTCTTCGGGAGCCTTGTCGATGTTCGCGAAGTCGACGGCGGCGTTGCCGGCGACGTTTTCGGCGAGCACCTTGGTGATCGCTGCGGTCAGCGAGGTCTTGCCATGGTCGACGTGACCGATGGTGCCGATGTTGCAGTGCGGCTTCGTCCGCTCAAATTTAGCCTTGGCCATGATGGTATAACCTTCTTGTTCAATGTTTGCGTTGATCAGTCCTGGACGAGCCTGCTGAATCAGGCGCCGCCCTTAGAGGGTCTTGCCGCGCGGTGCAAGCCCGCGCGGCTTTGACCCATCAGGCCATCTTGGCCTTCACTTCTTCGGCGACGTTGGTCGGCACTTCTTCATAATGCGAGAATTGCATCGAGTAGCTCGCGCGACCCTGGCTGAAGCTGCGCAGCTGGTTCACATAGCCGAACATGTTCGCCAGCGGAACGATCGCCTCGACGACCTGGGCGATGCCCCGGCTGTCGGTGCCCTGGATCTGGCCGCGGCGGCTGTTAAGGTCGCCGATCACGTCGCCCATGAACTCCTCAGGGGTAACGACTTCGACCTTCATCACCGGCTCGAGCAGCTTGATGCCGGCCTTCGCCGCCACTTCGCGCATCGCCGCACGGCCCGCGATTTCGAACGCCAGCGCCGACGAGTCGACGTCGTGGTACGCGCCGTCCGTGAGCTTGATTTCGAAGTCGATGATCGGGAAGCCGATCATGTGACCGTTTTCGGCCGACTCGCGCATGCCCTTTTCGACCGACGGGATATATTCGCGCGGAATGTTACCGCCCTTGATCTCGTCGATGAAGGTGATGCCCGCGCCGCGTTCGCCGGGAGCGACGGTGACCTTGACGCGGCCGAACTGGCCCGAGCCGCCCGACTGCTTCTTGTGCGTGTAGTCGACGTCGACGGCCTTCGCGAGCGATTCGCGGTACGCCACCTGCGGCGCGCCGACGTTCGCTTCGACCTTGAACTCGCGCTTCATGCGATCGACGAGGATGTCGAGGTGAAGCTCGCCCATGCCCTTGATGATCGTCTGACCCGATTCATGGTCGGTCGACACGCGGAACGAGGGATCCTCGGCAGCCAGGCGGTTGAGCGCGATGCCCATGCGTTCCTGGTCGGCCTTGGTCTTCGGTTCCACCGACAGCTCGATGACCGGCTCGGGGAATTCCATCCGCTCGAGGATGATCGGCGCGTTGGTCGCGCAGAGCGTATCCCCGGTGGTGGTTTCCTTGAGGCCGGCGAGCGCGACGATGTCGCCCGCATAGGCTTCTTCGATGTCTTCGCGGCTGTTCGCATGCATCAGCAGCATGCGGCCAACCTTTTCCTTCTTGTCCTTCACCGAGTTCAGGTACGTGCCCTTGTTCAGGGTACCCGAATAGATGCGGGCGAAGGTGAGCGAGCCGACGAACGGATCGTTCATGATCTTGAACGCGAGCAGCGACAGCGGCGCCGAGTCCGAGGTCTCGCGCGAGTCGGGCTGGTCGTTCGACGGGTTGATGCCCTGGACGTCAGGAATGTCGAGCGGCGAAGGCAGATAGTCGACGACCGCGTCGAGCAGCGCCTGCACGCCCTTGTTCTTGAACGACGAGCCGCACAGCACGGGCACGAACGCCTGCGCCAGCGTACCCTTGCGGATCAGCGCCTTCAGTTCGGGAACGGCAGGCACCGTGCCTTCGAGATAGGCTTCCATCGCATCGTCGTCCTGTTCGACGGCGAGTTCGACGAGCTTTTCGCGATATTCGGCGGCCTTGTCCTTCATGTCCGCCGGAATCTCTTCATAGAAGAATTCGGCGCCGAGGCTTTCGTCCTTCCAGATGATCGCGCGTTCGTTGACGAGGTCGACGAGGCCGATGAAGTCGCTTTCGGCGCCGATGGGCAGATAAAGCACCGCCGGCGTCGCACCGAGGCGATCGATGATCGTCTGGACGCAATAATAGAAGTTCGCACCGGTGCGATCGAGCTTGTTGATGTAGCACATGCGCGGAACTTTATACTTGTCCGCCTGGCGCCACACGGTTTCCGACTGCGGCTCGACGCCGGCCACGCCGTCGAACGCGGTGATCGCGCCGTCGAGCACGCGCAGCGAACGCTCGACCTCAATCGTGAAGTCGACGTGTCCGGGGGTGTCGATGATGTTCAGACGATGCTCGGGACCCTTGCCTTCGTCGGCCTTCCACAGGCAGGTCGTCGCGGCGGACGTGATCGTGATGCCGCGTTCCTGTTCCTGCTCCATCCAGTCCATCGTCGCGGCGCCGTCATGGACTTCGCCGATCTTGTAGGACTTGCCGGTGTAGTAAAGGATGCGCTCGGTCGTCGTGGTCTTGCCGGCGTCGATGTGCGCCATGATCCCAAAGTTGCGATATTTATCGAGCGGATGGCTGCGTGCCATGGTCTTTTCCTTGGATTTGGGGGGCGGCCCTTGCGGCCACCCCCGATATAGGAACGATTGTTACGATTGCGAGACGCACCCCACGAGGTGCAGGGGCGTCCGCGCGGGTTACCAGCGGTAGTGCGAGAAGGCGCGGTTCGCTTCCGCCATGCGGTGCGTGTCTTCGCGCTTCTTCACGGCGTTGCCACGGTTGTTCGACGCATCGAGCAGTTCGCCCGACAGGCGTGCGGCCATCGTGGTTTCGCTGCGGTTGCGGGCAGCCGTGATCAGCCAGCGGATCGCGAGCGCCTGCGCACGGTCCGGACGGACTTCGACCGGAACCTGATAGGTCGCACCGCCGACGCGGCGGCTGCGGACTTCGATGTTCGGGCGGATGTTCGCAAGCGCTTCGTGGAACACGCCGAGCGGTTCCTTCTTGGCGCGGGCTTCGACCGACTCGAGCGCACCGTAAACGATGCTTTCGGCGACGGACTTCTTCCCGTCCAGCATGACGCTGTTCATGAATTTCGACAGCACCGTATCACCGAAACGGGGATCGGGCAGGATTTCGCGGCGTTCAGGACGACGACGACGAGCCATAGGTAATTCCTTTTACAACAGCATCCCGGCGCATACGCAGCCAGGGATGATCAGATAGCCGAAAAAGCGGTCCTTACTTCGGACGCTTCGCGCCGTACTTCGAACGGCTCTGCTTGCGGTCCTTCACGCCCTGCGTATCGAGCACGCCGCGCAGGACGTGGTAACGCACACCGGGAAGATCGCGGACACGACCGCCGCGGATCAGCACGACGCTGTGTTCCTGGAGGTTGTGGCCTTCGCCGGGGATGTAGGTGATGACTTCGCGCTGGTTGGTCAGGCGGACCTTCGCAACCTTGCGGAGCGCCGAGTTCGGCTTTTTCGGGGTCGTCGTGTAGACACGGGTGCAAACGCCGCGCTTTTGCGGGTTTGCGTCCATCGCCGGGACCTTGGACTTCACCTTCTGGGGAGTCCGGCCCTTGCGGACCAGCTGGTTGATCGTGGGCATGAATGCTTCACCTTTAAATGTCCGCCCATCAAAGCGAACGGTTACTGTACTGCGGTGGATGAAGCTCCGGCCGCTAACCCGCCAGAAATGGCGAAAAACGGCCGACCTGATAACAGCAAAAGACCCCGGCGGATCGTGATGATCTTCCGGAGGCTCCATCCGCGCCAGCAATGTTCAAGCGCTGTTGTAACTGAAAAAGGCGGCAAACCGTCCTTTTCGGTCGAGCGGGCCCCTAGACCCGATTCCCCCCAGGGTCAAGGGCGCGGGTCAAGGGGCGGGCAATATTGTTGCGCCGGCCGGCGCGAGCTATCGGTCGGCGATGCCCGCCGTCCGTCACGCCAGCTTTGCCCCGCACGTCGCCCCCGATACGCGGCTGCTGATATTGGGAAGCCTGCCCGGCGTCCGGTCGCTCGCGGCACAGCAATATTATGCGCATCCCACGAACCAGTTCTGGCGCCTGCTCGGCGCGGTCGTCGACCGGCCGCTCGCGGATATGCCCTATGACGACCGGCTGGCGGCGCTGCGCGCGGCAAAGGTCGGGCTTTGGGACGTGATCCGCAGCGCCGAGCGGCGCACGAGCAGCGACGCGCTGATCCGCGAGGCCGAAGCGCACGACCTCGCAGCGCTGATCGCCGGGCTGCCCGACCTCTGCATGATCGCCTTCAACGGCGGCAAGGCCGCGGCGATCGGGCGAAAGCAGCTGCCGCCGCCCGGCGCAATCGCACTCGTCGACCTGCCGTCGAGCAGCGCCGCGCATACGATCGGCTTCGACAAGAAGCGCGGCCGCTGGCTGGCGCTGCGCGACGCGCTCTGATCAATCGACCACGGTCCCGCGCGCCATCACGAAATCGACCTTCTTGAGCACGCGCACGTCGGCGACCGGATCGCTCGCGACCGCGATGATGTCGGCGCTCTTGCCCGGCGCGATCGTGCCGATGTCGTTCGACAGGCCAAGCAGGTCGGCGGCGTTGACCGTCGCGGCCTTGAGGGCTTCGACCGGGGTCATGCCGTTCTGGACCATCAGTTCGAACTCGTCGCCGTTGCGGCCGTGCTTCGACACGCCGGCGTCGGTGCCGAAAGCGATGCGCACGCCTCTGGGCACGAGCTGCTGGAGGCTTTTGCCGGTGATTTCGATCCGCCATTTGATCTTGGCCAGCACGTCGGGTTCGTAAGCGTTCGCATTCGCCGCGAGCCGTTCCTTGTAGCCGTTCACCGTCGACAGCGTCGGGACATAATAGGTCTTCGACTTCGCCCATTGGCTGATCGTCGTCTCGTCGAGAATCGTGCCATGTTCGATCGAATCGGCGCCCGCGGTCAGCGCGAGGCGGATGCCGTCGGCGCCGTGCGCGTGGACCGCGACCTTCTTGCCGAACAGATGCGCGGTGTCGACGATCGCCTGCGCCTCGTCGTCGAACATCTGCTTGCCGAGACCGGCGCCGATGCGGCTGTTCACCCCGCCGGTCGAGGCGAATTTGATCACGTCGGCGCCGCGGCCGATCTGCAGCCGCACCGCGCGGCGGCAATCGTCGGCCCCGTTGCACGTGTTGCCCGCCCCCGCAAAGAAAGGCCGCAGTTCGTCGCGATAGCCGAGCGAGCCGTCCATATGCCCCGCGCTGCCCGAGATGCTGTTCCCCGCATCGACGATGCGCGGGCCCTGTACCTTGCCGTCGAGGATCGCGTCGCGGAGCGCCAAGGTCGCGCCATCGCCGTCGCCGAGGTTGCGCACCGTGGTGAAACCCGCACGCAGCGTCTTCATCCCGTTCGCCTCGGCATTGAACGCCTGCGCCGCGGGGCTGAGCGTGACCTCTTCGAGCTGGCCCGCGATGCCGCCGGCGTCGCTCGTCAGATGGACATGGCTGTCGATGAGGCCGGGGAGGACATATTTGTCCTTGAGGTCGATCAGCGTCGCGCCGGGGTCGGCGGGCTGGAAACCGTCGGCGATCGCGACGATCCGGCCGCCCTCGACGATGATCGTCGAGGCGCCGCGCGCGGGCTTGCCGGGTTCGGCGAGCAATTGGCCGGCGTGGATGACGGTGCGCGCCGGCGCCTGCGCGGCGAGCGGCGTCGCGAGCGCCGCACCGATAAGCGCGAACGGAAGAAGTTGAATCGGCTTCATTCTGGCATCCCCTGTTTTGGATTTGGGGAGCGTTAAAGCCGATCAGAAGCCCATCGTAAAGCGCACCGCCGCACCCTGGTCGTCGGGCATCGCGGCGATGTGGCCGGGATCGCGCCTCCACCAGCTGTTCGCGATCAACTCGCCGCCGAACAGCGCCATCGCATAGCTCGCCTCGACCACCAGTTCGCGCCCCGTCGGCGCCAGATGATAGGTCCGGCGGCTGAAGTCGGTCCGGCCGCTCACATAGTCGTGCGCGACGGGGAGCGTCAGGTCGATGCCGCCGCGCGCGACGCGCAGCGGCTGCGCGAAGCGGAGCGCCGCGCGGTCACCCGGTCGCATCAGATTCGCCTTCGCGATGTCGAACGAGAAGGCCGACGACCAGAGCAGGCCGCCCGCGACGAGACCGCGGCTGTCGGGGCGCGTCCGCATCTGGCGCCAGGCGGCCGCAATTTGCCAATCATCGCGCATATCGAGGATGAGGCTGGCGTCGCCGACGAGGCTGGTCGCGCCGCCGGCGCCGAACACGGGGCCGAGGCGCGCGCCGAGGAGGCTGTCCGATTCGCGCAGCCAGCTGCCGCCGAGCGCCGCGCGGATAGGACCGAAGCGCGCATCCCACGCGGCGCCGAAGCGCTGGTAGCGGCTGTCACGGCCCGAGCGATAGCGGAGCAGGGGGTCGTCCTGCCAGCGCGAACCCGATACCCAGCCGCTTTCAGCATATATGTTAACATACTGATTATAAGTTATATTGTGGCGTAACAAGGTCCCGATACCGGGGCTCGATGCAAAGCCCAGCCCTTCGTGCGCGCCGTCGCCGAGGAGCATCGCGTGGCCGCTGTCGCCGCGTTCGCCCGCGAGCAGGCCGCCGGTGCCGCGCCCGGCGGCGAAGCCGATGCGCGTCCGCGCATCGAGCCGCGTCACGACCGAGGCAGCGAGGGTGCGCGCGCGCTGCGCATCGTGGAAAGAGAGGCCGGCGAGCGCGTCGCTGCCGCCCGTGCCCGGCACGGTGACGAGCGACAGCGCGGTCGCCCGGCTCGCTGCGCTCTGCTGGCGGACAAGCCCCCCGATCGCACCCGACAGCTTGAAGTCGGGGCGTCGCCGCGCGAGCGACTGGCCGAAATCGACGTTGAAGGCGCGGCCGAAACTGTCGGTGACCAGCCCCATCGTGCCGACCCCGCCGGCATCGCCCATCGGGCCGCCGAGGATTCCGAGCGGCGCATCGAGCGCCACCGCGGTCGACGTGCCGGCAAGCGCGGTCGCACCCATCGGCTGGAAGGCGCGCGCGATATCGAGAACGCCCTGCCCATAGACCGCATCGTCGCCGGCCGCACCCGCGTCGCGCGCCGATTGATAGAGCAATTGCACGATTTGCTGGCTCGACAGGTTGGGAAAAGCCTGCGCGATCAGCGCGACCGCGCCCGCGACCTGCGGGGCGGCAAAGCTGGTCCCGTTGAGCACGAAGACAAAATTGCCCTCGGTCTTGAGCACGCCATTTTGATAGGCGCAGCACACGCCTTCGCCGAGCGCCGACAGATAGGAAGCGGCATAAGCGCCGGCGCGGTTGCTGAACGCCGAACTGACGCCATTTTCATTGACCGATCCGGCGATGACGATGAGCCCGCCGCCCGCATCGCGCAAACCCTGCGCGAAACGGTCGGGATTGTTCGGATCATTGCCGTTCGCGGTCGTGTCGCCGTCATTGCCCGCCGAGACGATGACGATGATCCCGGCGGCGGTCGCACGCGCAACCGCGGCGCGCAAGGTCGCGCCGGGCGGATCCTCTCCGCCGAGCGAGATATTAACGACGCGCGCGCCCGCGCCGACCGCGCGGTCGAGCCCCGCCGCGATCGCGGTTTCGGGGAAACGGCAGCCGCTTTCGTCGTTCGAGGGATCCTCGGTCGCGCAGCTGCCCGGCCGGTCGGCGCGCAGCACGAGCAGGCTGGCGTTGAACGCGATGCCGAACGTCCCGGCGTCATTCTTTCCGCCGAGCAACACCTGCGCGACGTTGGTGCCGTGCGTCCCTTCGCCGTTGATCCCGCGCGTCCCCGCAAGATCGGCCGACTGGGGCGAGATGCGGCCAGCGAATTCGGGGCTGTCCTCGTCGATCCCGTCGTCGATGACCCCCGCCAATATGCCCTGTCCGGTCGCGCCCGCCTGATAGGCTGTGATCGCCCCGTGGAAATTGACCCCGTCGGACATCCGCGTTTCGGCGGTGTTGAAATTGCCCGTCGGCGGCGGGGTTGGCGTTGGCGTCGGCGTGGGAGTCGGTGTCGGCGCGGGAGCCGGCGGCGGGGCAGGGGTGGGTGCGGGGCGCGCGCCGCCGCCTCCGCCACAGGCCGCGAGCGAGAGCGCCGCAAGGCCCAGCAGAAGCGGCAAAGGCCGTCCCGCCACCCACCGGATGCTACTGCGTCGGTTCGCGTCGGCCATCGCCGTTCCCCTTTGCCCTGATACCGTCTTTTAGCGCGGTGGAAGGGGCAGGGGTAGCATCATGCGGTTAATTGAGGGTTCCGTATCGCCACCGCTCGCGCGTCTTGCCCCCACGCACCCCAGCCTTTATGCGCCCGGCATCATGCCCGCCCCGCTCGACCATATCGACAGCTGGATCTTCGATCTCGACAACACGCTCTATGCGCCGTCGGCGAAGCTGTTCGACCTGATCGACGAGCGCATGGGCGCCTTCATCATGCGGCTGCTCAATGTCGACGCCATCGAGGCGCGGCGCGTGCAGAAGCAATATTTCCACGACCATGGCACGACGATGGCGGGACTGATGCGCCACCATGGCGTGCACCCCGAGGATTTCCTGGTCGATGTCCATGACATCGCGCTCGACCGGCTGAGCGTCGACGCGCGGCTGCGCGCCGGGCTGGAGCGGCTGCCCGGGCGCAAGCTGATCTTTACCAACGCCGACGCCGATTATGCGGCGCGCGTGCTCGCCGCGCGCGGGATCGCCGACCTGTTCGACGGCATCTGCGACATCCGGATCACGCGCTATACGCCGAAGCCCGATCCCGCCGCCTATACGATGATGATCACGCATCTGGGGGTCGATCCGGCGAAGAGCGTCTTCGTCGAGGATATGGCACGCAACCTGACGCCCGCGAAGGCGCTCGGCATGACGACCGTCTGGCTGGACAATGGCAGCGAAAGCGGCCATCGCGACCACCTGCCGGAGCATGTCGATTTCCACGCGGCCGACATCGCCGACTGGCTCGACAACCTACCTTTACCTTGGGGAATTTCATGACCACCGACCTGCAATCGACGATCGAAGCCGCATGGGATGACCGCGACGCGCTGGGGCTGACGACGACCGGCGCAGTGCGCGAGGCGGTCGAGACCGCGCTCGCGGGGCTCGACGACGGCAGCTACCGCGTCGCGACACGCGACGCGGGCGGGACCTGGCAGGTCAACCAGTGGCTGAAGAAGGCGGTGCTGCTGTCGTTCCGCCTCAACGACATGGAACTCATCGAAGGCGGCCCCGGCGGCGCGCGCTGGTGGGACAAGGTGCCGTCGAAATTCGCCGGCTGGGGCGAGAATCGTTTCCGCGACGCGGGCTTCCGCGCCGTCCCCGGTGCGATTGTCCGACGCGGCGCCCATATCGCCAAGGGCGCGGTGCTGCTGCCGAGCTTCGTCAATATCGGCGCACGCGTCGGCGAGGGGTCGATGGTCGACGCCTGGGCCACCGTCGGCAGCTGCGCGCAGATCGGCGCGAACGTCCACCTGTCGGGCGGCGCCGGGATCGGCGGCGTGCTCGAGCCGCTGCAGGCCGGGCCGGTTGTGATCGAGGACGGCGCCTTCATCGGCGCGCGCGCCGAGGTTGCCGAGGGCGTGATCGTGCGCGAGGGCGCGGTGCTGTCGATGGGCGTCTATCTGGGCGCATCGACCAAGATCGTCGACCGCGCGACCGGCGAGGTCTTCATGGGTGAAGTTCCCGCTTACTCGGTCGTCGTGCCGGGCGCGATGCCGGGCAAGCCCTTGCCCGACGGGACACCCGGGCCGTCGCTCTATTGCGCGGTGATCGTCAAGCGCGTCGATGCCAAGACGCGCGCGAAGACCGGGATCAACGAGCTGCTGCGCGACTGATCGCCGCCCACGCCGCGATCAGCGCATCGTGGCGGGCGACAGGCACGGGACGGTGTCGGCGGTCCAGTCGATCTCGTCGGTCGCGGGCACGACCCGGCTGCCGGGCACCAGCGGCTTGGCGACGGCGGGCTTGTAAAAAACCCATGCCATGCTGTTGTCGAAGCCCGCGATCCGGCCATTGTCGCGCCGTGCGCTGACTGCATCGATTTCGGGCTGTTCGACGCGGAAGCCGCGGACCATCCGGATCGAGCCATCGCGGACATCGACGGCGCGATAATAATTCTTGCCAAAAATACGCGTGTCATAACCCGATTTGAAAGACCAGTTCGCCGCGTTTGTCGTCGCCGGCAACCGCAGCGTCGTGACGCGGCAGTCGAATTCCGGGGCGCTGTAATAGGGCAGGTCCTGATTCTGGTCCGCCGCGCGCGCACGCCGTTCGGGCGGGCTGAATCCGCCGCCGGGAAGCGCGACCGACTTGTCGCCGTCACCGTCATCCTTCCAGTCGACCGTCCATGTGCCGGTGATCGTGAGAATGCTCGCTTCGGCCTTTTGGTCGTAGCGCCATTTGACGTCGTCGACCGTCTCCCACGTTCCGCCCACCAGCTGCTGACGCATGCCGTCGCGCAACTGATCGGCGGTCAACCCGGACAGCTCGACCTGCTGTTGCAGCCCCGGGATGCCGCGAACGATGCTGGTGTTCGTCACCCGCGCCGGCCGGTCGAAGCCCGCACGCGCATCGATGTCATAGAGGGTGATTTCGTTCGGCTTGCTGGCCATCCGCCATTCGAGTTTCTGAAGTGCGCTGCCCTTTGCGGTCACCGGCAGGACCCAGCGATAGGGAATCGCCGGCGTGGCGGCGGCCGGAACGACCGGCGGAAGCGTGCCGTCGAGCCAATAGGCGGCGCCGTCGATCTTTGCCCGCACCAGCACATGATCGAACATCCCCGGATTGGGCAGGCGTTCATCGAGGCCGTCGTCGGCGCCGCTGTTGTTGGCGAGGACAGCTTCGGCATCGATCCCGAGCTTGCCGAGCAATCCGAGCAGCAGCGCGGTCTTGCCCTTGCAGTCGCCGTAACGCCGCTGCCAGCTTTCCTCGGCGGTGGCGGGGGTCAGGTTTCCGCTGTCCAGCCCGACATAGATGTAGCGCACGTCCTGTTGCACCAGTTTCAGGGCGGCGTTGGCACGGTCGAGCGGCTTTGCGTGCGCGGCGGCGATGCGCTGCGCCTCCTTGTCGAGCGGCGAGCCGTCGGCGATCGCCGCGGCCTTTGCGTACAGCGGGGCGAAGTGCCGCGAAATCGTCGCCCAGTCGGCGAAGTCGGTGAATTCGACGATCCGCTGCCATTGAAAGCGCGCCGGCGCGTCCTTCGGCGGCGTCAGCAGCGCCGGATTGTCGAACCGGAAGTCGATGCCGCCGTCGCGCGATACGCCGATCGCCGTCATGTCGGGGGTCATCCGGACCGCGGGCTTCAGCCCCTTGTCCCAACTCAGCCCCAGCCGGTAGCGGCCGGGCGCCGGGCTGGGGGCAAGAAAGAGAAGGCCCGAATCATTCTTTCCGAGCGTGGGGTCGCTCGATCGCGTCGTCAGCCCGACCTCGAGCTCGTCGCCGACGCGCAGGTCGGGCACGCGAAGCACCGCCGTGAGGACCCCGTCGAGTTTCGCGGCTTCCAGCTGATCCTCGCGGCGGAGGATTTCGAACGATGTCTTTTCGAGAACGTCGATCGTCTCGTCGCCGCGATGAACCTTGACCAGATGCACCATGGGGGCGCCCGACGCGGGATTCCAGGCGGTCGAGACATTGCCGATCTGCAACGCGTTCGGATGGAGGATCCGGATGCGATAGCCCAAATATTGCGCCTGTCCCTGTTCGTCGAGATGAATGATCACATCCTGACGCCGCGTGAAGAACATCCCGCCGGCGTCGTCGGGAACCGGCATCAGGTCGGATGGCACCGCCCAGTCGGGCGCCGGGCCCCGCTGTATCCGATTGTCTTCGGCACGAACCGGCGCCTGCACGAGCACGGCCGCCATGAATATCGAAACTGGAATGCGCACTATAACCCCCCGCAACTGCGCGGCATAATGTCGTGAATTCACCGCGATGCAAGAAGAGACCCGGGACCCTCACCAAAAGCGGGGCCGAAGCGCGTCGCCATGCCCTCGTCGAACGACGCCAACCGTTGGTAGACAATATGGCGCCGGATAATTATTGCGAACTATTCGCGATTGTGCGCTGCCCTTGTTTCGATAGCGGCCGCGAGGGGGAAATATGCCGGCCGTTTTTCATGCGTCATCGCTTGCCATTGCGGCGCTGCTGTCGGTCGCGCCGGCGGCAGCGCAGGAGCCGACGGGCGATGCGCCGCCGGCCGTGCCGACGCCCGCGAACGGCGCGCAGCGTTATGCGCCCGCCGACTTTACCCGCTTTGCGCCGCGCACCGCGCTCGACATGGTCGAAAAGGTGCCCGGATTCCTGATCGTCACCGGGACCAACGGCGGCGAGCGCGGGCTGGGCGCGGCGACCGAGAATGTGCTGATCAACGGCGAGCGGATCGCGAACAAGTCGACCGACGCGCGCACCGCACTCGCGCGCATCACCGCAGCCGAGGTCGCCTATATCGATATCGTCGATGGCGCCGGGCTGAATGTGCCGGGGCTGACGGGGCAGGTCGCCAATGTCGTGCTCGTCGCGGGCGCGGGGAGCGGCGGGTTCCAGACGACGCTTCGCTGGCAGCCCGAATGGCGGCCGCGGCTCGACAAGAATTGGCTGAACGGCGAGATTTCGACGACGGGCAAGCTTGGCGGCACCAATCTGACGCTGAGCCTCAAGAACGAAGCCAGCCGCCAGGGCCATTGGGGTCCCGAACGCGTGTATGACGGGGGTGGCGTGCTGCTGTTCACGCGCGACGAGTTCGGCGCCTATAGCGGCGACCGGCCGCGGCTGTCGGCGGCGCTCGCGCGCACGGCGGCGAACGGCAACAAATGGAATCTGAACCTCGGCGGCCAGTTGCAGCTGCTCGACGAGCGCGTCGACAGCGTGTCGGTGCGGCCCGTCGCCGGCACGGTGCGCGAGACGTTCAAGTTCACCGAAGACGAGTATAATTTCGACATCGGCGGCGATTATGAGCTGGGGCTGGGCAAGGGGCGGCTGAAGCTGATCACCCTCTACCGCTTCGAGCATAGCCCCTTCGTCGACAGCTTCATCGTCGATCGCGAGATCGGCGGACGGACAGGCGAGCGGTTCAAGCAGACCGCCGACGAGGGCGAATCGATCCTGCGCGGCGAATATAGCTGGCGCACCGGCGGCGGGACCGACTGGCAAATCGCGCTCGAGGGCGCGTACAACACGCTCGACGTCGATTCCGAATTTGCGGTGCTGCAACCCGACGGCAGTTTCCGCCCCGTCGTCTTCGGCGGCGAGCGCACGAAGGTCGAGGAGAAGCGCGGCGAGGCGTCGCTGACGTGGGGACGCTCGCTGGCTTCGAACCTGACCGCGCAGCTCAACCTTGGCGCCGAATATAGCGAGCTCACCTCGTCGGGCCCGGACGGGCTGACGCGCCGCTTCGTCCGGCCGAAGGGCAAATTGGCGCTGGCGTGGAAGGTCGGCGAAAAGACGACGATCAACTGGTTCGTCCAGCGCCGCGTCGACCAGCTCGACTTCTTCGATTTCGCAAGCTCGGTCGACGTCGCGAACGGGCAGGGCAATGGCGGCAACGGGCTGCTCGTGCCACCGGTTCTCAACCGCACCGAACTGGAAGTCGTGCAGGACATGGGCGGATGGGGCAACGCGTCGATCGCCGTCGCTTATGCCTATGCGCAGGACCTGGTCGACCAGGTGCCGCTCTCACCGACCACCGAAGGGCGCGGCAATCTGCCGCCCGCGCACCTGTATCGCATCAGTTCGAAGGCGACCTTGCTGCTCGACCGGCTGGGGTGGAAGGGCGCGCGGATCAACAGCGACATCACCTGGCGTCGCAACCGTGTGCGCGATCCGCTCACCGACCTGTGGCGCGACCAGAGCGAGGGGCAGGACTATGTCGTCGACCTGAGCCTGCGCCACGATATCCCGCACACCAACCTCGCGTGGGGTGCGGGCTATTTCGACGAGCGATTCAGCCCGAATTTGCGGCTCGGCGCGATCGAACATGAATCGACCGACGGGCCGTTCGTCACCGCCTTTATCGAGCATAAGGATGTCGCGGGCTTCACGGTGAAGCTGTCGTACCGCAACCTCGCGGGGATGAAGGACGGGTTCAACCGGACGGTGTTCGTCGACCGGCGCGATGGGCCGGTCGCGTTCAGCGAGCAACGGCTGCGCAAGTTCGGGCGATTTTTCCAGCTGACGGTGACGGGGACGCTTTAGGCGCCCACCGCCGCCGTGTGAACCTCAACGCTCGCTGAGGTAATAGCGTTCGCGCGCCGTCAAATCGTCGTTCAGCTCATAGACGATCGGCTGGCCGGTCGGGATTTCGAGGCCGGTGATGTCGGCGTCCGAGATGCCCGAGAGATGCTTGACGAGCGCGCGCAGGCTGTTGCCGTGCGCCGAGATCAGCACCGTCTTGCCCGCGGCGAGTTCGGGGACGATCGCGGCTTCATAATAGGGCAGGACGCGTTCGATCGTGTCCTTGAGGCTTTCGGCCGACGGGATGGCGATGCCGGCGTAGCGCGGGTCGCTCGACAGGTCCCACGGCGAGCCGGCCTCGAGCGGCGGCGGCGGGATGTCGAAGCTGCGGCGCCAGATCTTGACCTGTTCGTCGCCATGCTTCGCCGCGGTCTCGGCCTTGTCGAGCCCGGTGAGCCCGCCATAGTGGCGTTCGTTGAGGCGCCAGTCCTTGGTGACGGGGAGCCAGAGGCGGCCCATCGCCTCGAGCGCGAGGTTCAGCGTCTTGATCGCGCGCGACTGGACCGAGGTGAAGCAGGTGTCGGGGGCGATGCCCTTTGCCTTCATCAACTCGCCCGCGGCGATGGCTTCGGCGGCGCCCTTTTCGGTGACATCGACATCCCACCAGCCGGTGAAGCGGTTTTCGAGGTTCCACTGCGACTGGCCGTGACGGATGAGGATGAGCTGGGGCATTTCGGATCCTTGCGCTGGAGGAGAGTCGCCGCCCTTTAGCGCGGGTTTTCGGTAAAGGCCAACGCCCCTCTTGAAATGGTTTCGAGGGCTACCAGATTGACCCTGTCCGGCCGCCGACACGGGGCCGGGCGGCGATCGCGGCACGTCCCCGCGGTCCCTTGCTTCGCTTTTGAAAAGGAAGAAAGACCATGCGCAACAGCTTCGACTGGACCCCCTATCGCCGTTCGACCGTCGGGTTCGACCGGCTGTTCGATTTCCTCGAAACCGGCGGTTCGGGTGCCGAAAATTATCCGCCCTTCGACATCGAAAAACTCGCCGACGATCATTTCCGCATCACCGTTGCGGTCGCGGGCTTCAAGAGCGACGAGATCGACATCACCGCGCAGCAGAATATGCTGACCGTCAGCGGCCGCAAGGCACCGGTCGCCGAAGGCGAGGGGCGCCAGCTCCTGTATAGCGGCATCGCGACGCGCGCGTTCGAGCGCCGCTTCCAGCTCGCCGATTTCGTGCGGGTCGAGCAGGCCGACCTGTCCGACGGGCTGCTGGCCATCGACCTGGTGCGCGAAGTGCCCGAGGCGATGAAGCCGCACAAGATCGCGATCGGCGGCGCACAGCCGGTGATCGAGGACAAGAAGGCCGCGTAAGCGACGCCTGATTGACCGATTTGAACACGGGGTCCGGAGTCCCTTCCGGGCCCCGTTTTCGTACCTAAAGGACCCGCGTCATGAAACGGCTGAACGGGTCGGGCTGGTAATCGGCGAAGGGTTCGCACTCGGTGAAGCCATAACGCTGGTAAAGCGCGACCGCGGGTTCGAAAGCGCCGCTCGATCCGGTTTCGAGGCTGAGGCGTTCGAGACCGCGGGTCCGCGCGACCTCAAGAATATGGTCGAGCATATGCGCGGCGACGCCCTGCCGCAGGAACGATTCGGCGGTGCGCATCGACTTGATTTCGCCATGCGCGCCATCCAGCATCTTGAGCGCGCCGCAGCCCGCAAGCTCGTCGCCGCGGTGGATCGACCAGAAGGTCACACCGTCGGCGCGCAGCCCGTCGAAATCGAGGAAGTGGCAGCTACCCGCCGGCGAGTTCGCGAGCATGCCCGCGAAATGCACCTCGAGCAGCGCACGGATCGCGGCGCCCGACAGATCATCCTCGACGATCCGCCAGGCGCCCGCATCGATCATCAGAGAAGCTGGTCCAGCGTCTGGAGGCACGCGTGCGCGAGCAGCTTCGAGCGTTCGGGCGACCAGCCGGCGACCGGATCGGGCAGGTCGCGATTGTCCTTGAACGGCATTTCGAGCGTCATCGACACCGCGCCGAAACGTTCGGCGAGCTGCGTCGTCGACATCGATAGATTCGCCTGTCCCGGCGCAGTCTGCTCATAGCCGAGGTCGAGCTGGAAATCGGGGGTGTTCGCGGCGAGCGCCGCCTCGAACGCCTTATATTTTTCGGTCTGCTCCGCCTTGAGCGACGGAATGCCCTCGAATCCCGCGAGGAAGACCGCGGGGATCGCCTCGTCACCATGGACGTCCATCGCCCAATCGACGCCGGTTTCGTCCATCGCGTTCCGCACGCACAGCACTTCGGGGCTGCGCTCGGCGGTCGGTTCGTGCCATTCGCGGTTGAGGTTCACCCCGGCAAAATTGGTGCGCAGGTGGCCGCGGCACGAGCCGTCGGGATTCATGTTCGGCACGATGTGGAAGCGGCATTTGGCGCGCAGCGAGCGCGCGTGAGGGTCGGCGGGATCGACGAGCTTTTCGAGCGCGCCTTCCATCCACCATTCGGCCATGCTCTCACCCGGATGCTGGCGCGCATAGAGCCACACCTGCGTCTCGCCCGTACCCATTTCGAGGCAATCGATCGGCTGGCCTTCGAGGCTGGTGCCGAGGCAGCGGTAGGTCACGCCTTCGCATTCGGCGATCTGTGCGACCAGGTCGTGATGCCGTTCCATCGAATAGGGCGCGA
The DNA here is from genome assembly GCF_052871675.1 of Sphingopyxis sp. LARHCG72. NCBI lineage: Bacteria > Pseudomonadati > Pseudomonadota > Alphaproteobacteria > Sphingomonadales > Sphingopyxidaceae > Sphingopyxis > Sphingopyxis sp. LARHCG72. Next base: position 158,522 of record NZ_JBIXJU010000002.1, read on the forward strand.
AATAGGCGATATAGAGGATCGGGCTTTCGGCGGTGTGCTGGATCGTCAGCGTGCCGGCGTCATAGCTGGTGTCGAGGCGGAACCAGGTTTCGCGATCGGTGCTCGCGCAGGCGGCATAGCCCGGCCAGCCATCGGGATAGGCCGAGCCGGCGAGTCCGGTGATCGCGAGGTCGAGCGCATCGCCCACCGCGCACGACACGCGGAAGTGGAACCACTGGAAAAAGTCCGAGTCGCGATCCTTGCGGATCGACAGGCGGGCGGAGGTGCCGTCGATGGCCTCCACGACGATATTGCCGCTGTCGAAAGCGGCGTTGATGGTGATGGTCATGGGACGCTGATAGTGCGTCCGGATTCGCCGGGGAAGTCCTTGAATAGCGCCTCGGCCAATTTCGCCGCGGCGAGGCTCGGCTGGTTGGCGGGCGCCTTCACCGGCACCGCGGTCAGCGCGCGGCCTTCCCAGAGCGCCTTGCCGCTGGCGGCATCGTCGATGCGCACCGAAAGCTGGAGATCGGCCATCCGCTTGGGACCGCCGCCAAGGTTGATCCCGATCCCGAGTCCGACCCCCGACCCATAGCTGCCCGTCGAGCCGCCGACCCCGACCGAGACGGGCGAGCGGCGGGCTTCGGCGAGTTGTTCGCTGCGGTCGAAGGAAATGCGGACGAGGAGCGGCGCGCGTTCATTGCTGCCCGCCGCGACGAGTCCCTGCCGCTGGAGCTGCTGGTCGACCGCGGTGCGATAGCTGTTCCATTCGAGCGACGGCATCGCCGCGCCCGGAACGCCTGCCCCCGGCGCATCGAGCGGCGCGGTCGCGATGGCATAGCGCGTCCCCGGCGCCCAGCTCGGCGCCGCATTGGTGTGGAAGCGCGTGACTTCGACCGGGGGAACCGCGGTGGCACAGCCGCCGAGAGCGAGCGCCGCTGCCAAGGGCAGGGCGACGGAAAGATGACGCGTCATCCGCGCATCATGCGCCAGCAATTCTGGCTTGGCAATGAACGGGATGCGCGCGCATCCCGCCTCATCGGCCGATCAGCGATAGAAGATGTGGTTGTCGATCTGCGCGATGCGCGTCTTGCGCCAGCCCGGCGAAACATAGCGCGCGTGGAAGAAGAGCGCGCCCGGAGCGTGGTTCTTCCAGCTGCCGTCGCGTGCGATCTGGGCGATCGCGACCGCATTGTTCCACTGTGCCCCATTGCGGATGGCAGGCATCCGACCGCCGCGCACGAAGCTGAACTGGCTTTTCTGGTGGACGACGCCGCACAGGCTCTTGGGGAAACGGCCCGACTGGGCGCGATTGAGCACGACATGTGCGACCGCGAGCTGGCCAGGGAGCGATTCGCCGCGCGATTCGAAATAGACCGCACCGGCAAGGCAGCGCAACTCGGCATCGAGCTTCGCCGGTTTCGGCGTTTCTGCGACGAGTTCGGCGAGCGATTCCGCGGTCACCGGCGCCTGCTTGGGCGCGGGAGCGGTTTCGTCGGGGGTCTGGGTATTGGCTTCGACCGGCGCCTCGGCTTCGGTCGGCAGCTCCGCCGTTTCACCCGTCACCGGCGCATCGGCGCCCGGCAGGATGATGGCGGGAAGATTGGCGTCGGCAGCAAGATCGCTTGCAAAGCCGGGTTCCGCCAAAAGCAGCATGGTGGCGGCAGTCATGCCGACGGCAGCCACGCTGGCTACGTTCAGAATGCGACTCATATTGTCCGTCAAAAGTGCGGCCGATGAACCGAACCTCTCAAAACAGGCGGGGGACTATCGTCCAGTATCGCCGCCTGCGGTCATCGTCCGACTGCGTGTCCAATCCGTTTGCCGGGTCCCTGCAAAAAAGGCAGGCAACCCGCGGAACGACCTACGCGTTATCGAATGGGCGCCACCTATGTTGCGCCGCAACAGAGTCAAGTTAACGCGCCCCACTCCGCGACGAGTCGTGGCGCATCTGCGATATCCAGTTCGATGAGCCACAGATCGGGATCCGCCTTTCGCCGCCGATCCTGATAGTTTGCGCGTGATTCACCATCTTTTGCGTCGGTCGGACCAACCGCCTCCCAGATATAGTGGCCGTCCGCCGAAAAGCGCCGTTCGAGCAGCGGTCCCGGCTCGCCGCGTTCGCTGCACTGGACGAGGATGATTCCCGCGGTGTCGTCACCCTTGGCGAGCACAGTCGCGAAACCGCCCGCCGCCTCCGCACGGCGGATCAGCAGGTCGACGAGGAAACGGCTTTTGAGGCGGGTCACGGGAGTCTGTTTTCTGTTTCAGCTTCGCTGAAACGATACGGCACCGGCCCGCTCCCCCTCCCGGCTTCCCTACTGTAGTATCCTAGGGGAGGCCGGGAGGGGGAGCGGGCCGGTGCCGTATCCACGTCAGTGGATCAATCTACGCCGCGTCACGCGTTTCGGTGTCGGCGAGGAGCGCATAGAGCGCTTCGTCGCTCTTCGCGCCGCGCAGCCGTTCGGCGATCGCTTCGTTGCGGAGCATCCGTGACACGCCCGCGAGCGCCTTCAGGTGATCGGCGCCGGCGTCGAGCGGCGACAGCAGGACGAACAGGAGGTCGACCGGCAGGCCGTCGACCGCGTTGAAGTCGATCGGCTTGGCGAGTTGCAGGAACAGCCCGCGCACGCCGCCGAGGTCGGCCATCTTGGCGTGCGGCAGCGCGATTCCGCGACCGAATCCGGTCGAGCCGAGGCGTTCGCGTTCGAGCAGCGCTTCGCTGACTTCGCCCGCGTCGAGCCCGAGCGAACGCGCCGCGAGGTCGCCGACGAAGGGGAACAGCGCCTTTTTCGAATCGAGCTGAACATGCGCGCGCACGGTCGCCGGATAGAGAAGGGAAGAAAGATTCATTGCTCTGGTCAAATCTTGTTAAAACCCGGCCACCGCCAGAAACCATGCTGGCAAGCGATCGCGGATCTGTCGTGGCAGGCCCCCCGCCAACCCGGCTTCGGGCATCGTTGGGCGCGGCCCTTAAGCCGGATGGCGGAGAAAATCCAGTCCTATCGTGGTTCGACCCAGCCGATCGTCCCGTCGTCGCGGCGATAGACCATATTGTGCGCCCCGGTCTTGCTGTTGACGAACAGCAGGGCATTGGTGTTGCGCAGGTCGAGCATCATCACCGCGTCGGACACGCTGCTGCTCGGGATATCGACGCGCGTTTCGGCGATGATCGCGGGCGCGTCGCCCGCATCCTCGTCGTCGCCGCCGTCGAACACGGTGTAGCTGGCGTTGTCTTCGATCTCGTCGACCGTCGGCGACGGCTGCGCGACGCCGTTGTTGTGATCCTTCAGCCGCCGCATATAGCGCCTGAGTTGTTTTTCGATGCGCTCGGCGGCGCCTTCGAACGCGACATGCGCGTCTTGCGCCTGGCCATGCCCCTTCAGCACCAGCCCCTGCATCACATGCGCGACGATGTCGCACTGGAAACTGTCGTGCGGCCCCTTCCCGAAGGTCGCATGCGCCCCGATCGCGCGCGAGAAATATTTGTCGGCAATCGCGTTCATCCGGTCCGACACATGCGCCTGGAGCGCTTCGCCGGTTTCGATCTGGTGGCCAGAGACGCGGATTTCCATTTTTCTTCTCCTTCTTGGCCGGCGCGATGACTTAAGGGAGGGTCATCACACCGTATCGAGCCACAGCGGCTGGTTCAGCCCTGCGACAAATTCGGCGTGGCGCGCGAGTTCGGCGGCCGACGCCATATGGGGACGGGGTTCGCGAAAAGGACGATCGGAGCCGGCCGATGCGGCAGGCACGGGGGCGGTCGAAGCGGCGGCGCCCGCAGCAGCGGCGGCGAGTCCGAGGCCGATCTGCCGCCCGCCGGTCATTTCGATATAGAGATGCGCGAGCAGTTCGGCGTCGAGCAGCGCGCCATGCTTGACGCGATGGCTGCGATCGATGCCGTAGCGCGTGCAGAGCGCGTCGAGGCTGTGCTTCGCGCCGGGGTGGAGCTTTCGCGCCATCTGCACCGTGCAGCACATGCGCGCCATGTCGAGCGCCGCGCGGCCCGCGCGCGCCAGTTCGGCGTTGACGAAACCGAAGTCGAAGACGGCGTTGTGCGCGATCAGCGGCGCATCGCCAAGGAATTCGATCAGCTCGTCGACGCGCGTCGCGAACAGCGGCTTGTCCGACAGGAACTGGATCGACAGCCCGTGGACCGCTTCGGCCGCGGCGGGCATATCGCGTTCGGGATTGAAATAGGCGTGGAAGGTGACGCCGGTTTCGCGGCGGTCGACCAGCTCGACACACCCGATTTCGACCAGCCTGTCCCCGGTCCTGGGATCGAAACCCGTGGTTTCGGTATCGAAGATAATCTCACGCATCGAAGCTATAATCTGGACCCTATCGGGCGCGGAAACAAGAGGCGATGAAGCGAATTTGCCGGTGCGTCTCGCTTTTGGGACGGCCCGTTTCGATGATGAAATCGGCGCGCGCGCGCTTGACGCGGTCGGGAACCTGCAGGCGGCGGATCGCCTTGAGCTTGGCCGCGGTCATGCCGGGACGGCGCATCACGCGCTTTCGCTGCATCCACGCGGGCGCCGAAACGACGGCGATCGCACCGACCCGGCGCCAGCCGCCCTTTTCGAAGAGCAGGGGAATGTCGAGCACGACAACATCGCGTGCGCGATTCTCGGCAAGAAACCGTTTTTGCGCCTTGCCGACCGCGGGGTGGACGATCGCTTCCAATGCGGCGAGTTCGTGGGTGTTGCCGAGCACGAGGCGTCCGAGTTTCTGGCGGTCGACGCCCTGCGGGCCGGTGGTGCCCGGAAAGCGCGCCTCGATCGCGGCAACAAGCGCGCCGCCGGGGCCTTGCAGCCGGTGCACCTCGGCGTCGGCGTCGAAGACAGGGACGCCTTCGCGCTCGAACATCGCCGCCGCGGTCGATTTTCCCATGCCGATCGATCCGGTGAGGCCGATGACGAAGGGACGGCGGAGCCGCGATCCGGGGCGCGGGCGGTGGGTCATGTCCAGATTATCCGGCCGTCAGCAGCGCACGAAGTTCCTCGTCGCGGCCCTCGGGCGGGGTGGCGCCGAAGAAAAGCTCGAAAGCGAGCGCGGCCTGGCCGATCAGCATGTCGAGCCCGTCGACGGTGTCGAGCCCGCGCGCCTCGGCCGCTTTGAGAATCCCGGTCTGGAGCGGCGAATAGACGAGGTCGTAGACGATCGCGCCCTCGGGAAGCGGCGACAGGTCGAGCTCGAGCGGGGGCTGGCCCTTCATGCCGAGGCTGCTCGAATTGACGAGCAGCGACACCGGAGGAAGCTGGGCATCAAGCGCGACGACGTCGCCCTTGAGGCCGAAGGTCGCGAGCAGGCCCATGGCTTTGAGCGGCGAGCGGTTGAGGATCGTCACCGGGCCGACGTTGGCGCGGGCGAGGGCAAAGAGGACCGCGCGCGCGGCTCCGCCCGCGCCGACGACCGCCACCGGCGCGCCTTCGAGATCGAGTTCGGCGAGCGGGGCATAGAAGCCCGCGGCGTCGGTGTTGGTGCCGATCAACGCGCCGTCGGGCTGGCGGACGATCGTGTTCATCGCGCCGATCGTACCGCGGATATTGCCGGGATCGTCGACAAGATCCATCACCGCGGCCTTGTGCGGCATCGTGACGTTGCAACCGCGCCAGTCGGGATCGGCCCGGCGTTCCTCGATATAAGCGGCGAGGCCTTCGGGTTTCACATGCGCGCGGGCGTAATCGCCTTCGAGCCCGAGCGCGTCGAGCCAGAAGCCGTGGATCAGCGGCGATTTCGACTGGGCGATCGGGTCGCCGATCACTTCGGCATAAGGCGTGCTCATTCCGGCGCCAGCCCGGTCGCGCGCAGCCACGCCAGCAAGGGGAGCATCGGCATGCCGATGATGGTCCAGGGATCGCCTTCGACCCGTTCGAACAATTGCACGCCCGCTCCTTCGATTTCGTAACAGCCGACGGTCCAGCGGATGCTGTCCCAGTTTTGCGCGACATAGTCGGCGATGAACGCATCCGACAAGGGGCGCATCCAGAGCTTCGCTTCGCCGATCGCGCGCCACACGGGCGCCCCGTCGCGCGCCGCGACCGCGGCGCTGAACAGCCGGTGGCGTGTCCCCGCCATGCGGCGGAGGTGATCGGCGGCCTCTTCCGGGCTCTCGGGCTTCGACAGCATCGCGCCGTCGTCGAGCGAGAGCGTCGAATCGGCGCCGAGCACGGTGACCCCCGGCAGCCGCGACGAGATTTTGACGGCCTTTGCCTCGGCGAGTGCGTCGGCGATGTTGCGCGGGGTCTGCCCGGCGGCGAGCAGCGAGGCGGTGAGCGCTTCCTCGTCGACATGCGCCGCGCTCGTTTCAAAGGTCAGTCCGGCGGCGCGGAGCATCGCGGCGCGGCCGCTGCTTTGCGAGGCAAGGAGGAGGGTCATGCGGTGCCGCGGTCTTCGACGAGCTTGATCACCGCGGCGGCGGTTTCCTCGATCGAGCGACGCGTCACGTCGATCACCGGCCAGCCATTGTCGGCGAACATGCGCCGTGCATAGGCGAGCTCGGCCTTCACGCGCTCGTCGTCGACATAAGCCGTTTCGGGCGCCTGGTTGAGCGAGAGCAACCGGTTGCGGCGCACCTGCACCAGCCGGTCGAGCCCTGTGGTAAGCCCGACGACCATTGGGCGCTTGAGGTTGTAGAGCGCGTCGGGCGGCGGCGATTCGGGGACGATCGGGATATTCGCGGTCTTGAAGCCGCGGTTGGCGAGATAGATGCTCGTCGGGGTCTTCGAGGTGCGCGACACGCCCGCGAGCACGATGTCGGCCTGTTCCCAATTTTCCCAGCCGATGCCGTCGTCGTGCGCGACGGTGAACTGAATCGCCTCGACGCGCGCGAAATAGGCGGCGTCGAGCGCGTGCTGGCGGCCGGGGCGCGCCTTCGCTTCCTGCCCGAGCATCCGCGACAAGGCGTCGGTGACCGCGTCGAGCGCGGCGACGGTCGGCAGGTTGAGCGCCCCCGCGCGGCGCTCGAGGCTGACGCGCAGCTCGCCGTTGACGAGGGTGAAGAGGATCATGCCGGGGCTCGCCTGTACCTCGGCCATGATGCGGTCGAGATGCGATTCCGATCGCACCATAGGCCAGAAATGGCGCACCACCTCGACATCGTCGAACTGCGCGATCGCCGCCTTGGCGATATTTTCGAGTGTCTCGCCCGTGGAGTCGGATATGAGATGAAGGTGGAGCCGGCCCATCGCGCCACCATGGCGGGAAAGTGCCGAAAAAGGCAATCCCGGATCAAGCCCGGGAGGACGAACAAGCCCCTGTGGATAAGTTTTGGCATAAGCGCAGGGATGATTTCGGCAGGCAGGATTCATCCCCGGGCGTGCCGATTCCGCTCCACCGCTTATCCACAAGGGATGAATCTTATCCACAGGCTGTGAATTAGGGGGAAAGCGCCGAACGACTCTGCGGACGGCGGCGCCGCACGGAGAGTCAAGCTGTTGGCAAAAGGGACGCCCCGGCCTAAAGCCGCGCTTGTCCGCCGACCAACAAACCACCACAATCCTATTTAAATATTTATGAAGAGAGAAAGAGGGGCCGCGTGAAGGCGTCATCGAAGAGTCTGCTCGCAACGCTGCGCGGGGTGCGGCAAGAGCGCCCACCGCTCTGGCTGATGCGCCAGGCCGGACGCTATCTGCCCGAATATCGCGCCCTTCGCGAAACCAAGGGCGGGTTCCTCGAGCTTTGTTACGATCCCGAGGCCGCCGCCGAGGTGACGTTGCAGCCGATCCGCCGCTTTGGTTTCGACGGCTCGATCCTCTTCTCCGATATCCTCGTCATCCCGCACGCGCTCGGCCAGCATCTGTGGTTCGAAGCGGGCGAAGGACCGCGGCTTGCCCCGCCGCTGGTCGACAGCGCGCTGGCGTCGCTCGAAGCGGCACCACAGCGGCTCGACCCCGTTTACGCGACCGTCGCGCGCGTGGCCGCCGCGCTGCCGCCCGAAACGACCTTCCTCGGCTTTGCAGGGAGCCCCTGGACGGTTGCGACCTATATGGTGGCAGGGCAGGGGTCGAAGGATCAGGCCGCCGCGCGGCGCCTTGCATTCGGCGATCCTGCGGCCTTCCAGGCGATCATCGATGCGATCGTCGAGCTTTCGGTCACCTATTTGTCGGGGCAGATCGAAAATGGCGTCGACGCGGTGCAATTGTTCGACAGCTGGGCGGGGAGCCTGAGCCCCGCGCAATATGAGCAATGGGTGATCGCCCCCAACGCCGAAATCGTCCGCCGGCTGAAGGCGCTGCATCCCGATACGCCGGTGATCGGCTTTCCCAAAGGGGCGGGCGGCAAGCTGCGTGCCTATGCCGACGAGACCGGGGTCGATGCGATCGGGCTCGACGAGACGGTCGATCCGGTGTGGGCCGACAAGGCGCTGCCGCCGCATCTGCCGGTGCAGGGCAATCTCGACCCGCTCGCGCTCGTCGCCGGCGGGGCTGCGCTCGATACGGCGATCGACCGCATCCTTGCAGCTTTCCCGTCGCGTCCCCATATCTTCAATCTCGGCCATGGCATAGTGCCCGACACGCCGATCGCGCATGTCGAGCATCTGATCAGGCGCGTTCGCGGCGGATAATCTATGGAACTTGCGGGATTCTTGGGGGCGACGATGCTTTGGGTCAAAGCGGCGCATATCATTTTCGTGATTTTCCTGATGGCCGGCCTGTTCATGATGCCGCGCTTCTTCGTCTATCACCATCAGGCGCCCGTCGGGTCCGACGAGGATAAAAAGTGGATCGAGCGCGAGGACCGGCTGCGGCGGATCATCCTCAATCCATCGCTCAACATCGTCTGGATCCTTGGCCTGATGCTCGCTTTCAACGGCGACTATTGGCGCGAGGGCTGGTTCATCGCCAAACTTGTCCTCGTGATCGCGCTGTCGGGCTATCACGGCTGGCTGATCGGCTATTTCAAGAAGCTGAAGAAGGGCGAGCGCCCGCTGACCGAAAAGCAGCTCCGTCTGCTCAACGAGGTCCCCGGGATCGCCGCGGCGATCATCGTCATCCTCGTCGTCGTCCGCCCCTAGAATCCGCGTATTCGGGCGCAGCGTGATTGACTTGGACCCGGCCCGGTTATAGGGGCCGGTCAACCCCGCTCCGTGCGGGCGGCGCGTCCTTGCGCCGACGCTATCTTTAACGGTCGTCCCACGGCCGGATAGGCACCCCAGCGGTGCAACGAATTCGTTTCATTTCTCCCTGATTTTCTACCCGGAATCCATCCCATGCACCTTAAAGAACTCAAGACCAAAGCGCCCGCCCAGCTCGTCGAAATGGCGGAAGAACTGGGCGTCGAGGGCGCATCGACGCTGCGCAAGCAGGACCTGATGTTCTCGATCCTGAAAGAACTCGCCGAAGAGGGCGAGGAAATCATCGGATCGGGCACGATCGAGGTTCTCCCGGACTCGTTCGGTTTCCTGCGCTCGTCGGACGCCAATTATCTCGCCGGTCCCGACGACATCTATGTCTCGCCGAACCAGGTCCGCAAATATGGCCTGCGCACCGGCGACACCGTCGAGGGCGAGATCCGCGCCCCGCGCGACGGCGAACGCTATTTTGCGCTGACCAAGCTGATCAAGGTCAATTTCGACGATCCCGAAGCGGTGCGTCACCGCGTCAATTTCGACAACCTCACCCCGCTTTATCCGAACCAGAAGCTGTCGCTCGACACCGTCGACCCGACGGTGAAGGACAAGTCGGCGCGCGTGATCGACCTCGTCAGCCCGCAGGGCAAGGGTCAGCGCGCGCTGATCGTCGCGCCGCCGCGCACGGGTAAGACGGTGCTGCTGCAGAATATCGCCAAGGCGATCACCGACAACCACCCCGAGGTCTATCTGATCGTCCTCCTCGTCGACGAACGTCCCGAGGAAGTCACCGACATGCAGCGCAGCGTGAACGGCGAAGTCGTCTCCTCGACCTTCGACGAACCCGCGACGCGCCACGTCCAGGTCGCCGAAATGGTGATCGAAAAGGCGAAGCGCCTCGTCGAGCACAAGAAGGATGTCGTCATCCTCCTCGACTCGATCACCCGCCTCGGCCGCGCCTACAACACCGTCGTCCCGTCGTCGGGCAAGGTGCTGACCGGCGGTGTCGATGCGAACGCGCTCCAGCGCCCGAAGCGCTTCTTCGGCGCCGCGCGCAACATCGAGGAAGGCGGTTCGCTGTCGATCATCGCGACCGCGCTGATCGATACCGGCAGCCGCATGGACGAAGTGATCTTCGAAGAATTCAAGGGCACGGGTAACTCGGAAATCGTGCTCGACCGCAAGGTTGCCGACAAGCGCATCTTCCCGTCGCTCGACGTCGGCAAGTCGGGTACGCGCAAGGAAGAATTGCTTGTCGAGAAGGACAAGCTGTCGAAAATGTGGGTGCTGCGCCGCATCCTCATGCAGATGGGTACCGTCGACGCGATGGAATTCCTGCTCGACAAGATCAAGGATTCGAAGACCAACGAGGATTTCTTCGACAGCATGAACCAGTAGGTTCGGGTCGCGATGGCCGTGGTCGAACATGCGTTGCTTCCCGTACGCGCGGGAAGCGAAGCAGCGTTCGAAGCGGCCGTCGTCGAGGCAAAGCCGCTGATCGAAGCGTCGCCGGGCTTTATTTCGCTGGAAATCCGCCGCCCGGTCGATCCGGGACAGCCTTACCTGCTCCTAGTGCAGTGGCGCTCGGTTGCCGATCATCGCGACGGCTTTCGGACCTCGGAGCGGTATCAGCGGTGGCGGGCTCTGCTGCACCCGTTTTACGACCCGGTGCCCGCGGTCGGCTATTTCGGCGACCCGCTGTGATGGCGCCGATCTTTTGACGACAAAAGCGTGAAAGCCGGCCCGGTGGGGCTGGCTTTTTTTCCGTTCGCTTCCCATCTCGCGAACATGTCCAGATTGCACATGACCCGCGTCGCGGTCGGCTGTTCCGACTATCCGGCGCTGCAAGCGCGGATCGCCAACTATGCGACAAACGGCGAGATCCGATTCACGACGCGGTTCCGGCCCAAGCGCGCCGACGAACTGGTCGGCGGCAAGCTGCATTTCATCGTGAAACACACGCTCGTCGCGCGCGTCGAGATCCTGCGGTTCGACGATCGCAGCGATGGGCGGGTCGATATCGTCTGTGTCGCCGAACTCGAACGCATCCACCCGCAACCGAAACGCGCGCATCAGGGCTGGCGTTACCTCGCCGATGCCGATGCGCCGAAGGGCGTAGACGATGAAAGCGGGGTGGGCGACTTGCCGCCCGAACTGTATCGTGAGCTCGCCGAACTGATGCTGATCTAGCGCGCCTGCGCCGCGAGCATCTCGGCCATTTTTTCCCAGACCTTGTTGATCGCCTTGAGCGGTCGGACCATCACCTTGAAATCGCTTATCTTTCCGTCGTCATTCCAGCGAATGATGTCGACGCCGTTGATCAGGATTCCGTCGAGGCTGCTCTGGAACTCGAGCACCGCCTGGTCGCCGTCGACGATCTCGCGCAGATAGCGGAAATCGTCGCCGCCGAGGACATGGCTCGCCGCGTGGAGATAGGCGAACACCTTGTCGCGCCCCTCCTGCGGCGTGTGGACGACCGGGGAGTGGAACACCGCATCCGCGGCGAGCAGGTCGCGCAGCGCCTGCGGATCGCCGCCGCCCGCCATATAGGCGTGCCAGGCAGCGAGGCCGGGATGCGGCGCGCTCATGCGAGCTTCTCGGCGAAGAAGGCGCGGGTGCGGCCGTCGGCGATCTGGGCGCCCTCTTCGTTGCGGCGATTGCCCATCGTCGCCGCGAAACCATGGTCGAGGCCGGGATAGTCGTGGAGCGTCACCTTCGGATGCGGGTCGAGTGCTTCGTGAACCTTCGCCTGCGCCGCATGGTCGACGAAATGATCCTCGGTCGGGATGTGGAGCATCAGCGGGTTCGCGATCGCGTGGCTTTCGTTCAGCATCTGGTCGATCATGACGCCATAATAGCCAACCGACGCGTCGATATCGGTGCGCGTCGCCGCCATATAGGCAAGGCGGCCGCCGAGGCAGAAGCCGACGCAGCCGATCTTTTCGGCGCCCTGGCTGCGCAGCCAGTGGATCGCGGCCTCGATGTCCTTGACCCCGTCGTCGGCGTCATATTGGCCGAAATAGTCGAGCGCCTGCTGGAATTCGGCTTCGATATCAGGGCTGAGTTCGACCCCGGGGGCGAAGCGCCAGAAAATGTCGGGTGCGATCGCCAGATAGCCTTCGGCCACCCAGTCGTCGCATTTCTTGCGGATGCCTTCGTTGACGCCGAAGATTTCGGGAATGACGATGATCGCGCGCGTGCTGTCGGCGTCGGGGCGCGCGACATAAGCGGGGATCGTGCCGGCGCCGTCGAGCGTCGGGATCTGGGTGTTGGTTGCGGCCATGTGGGGAGCTCTCCTGTCTCTTGCTTCTTTGCTGTGAAAGCGCGAAGCTAGCGGGGCGAAGAGCGCGGCTCAAGCGGCTAACCGGCATTTTTCGGGGCGGAGACAGGCGATGAAGTTCAATATCGAGATCGATTGCACCCCCGAAGAGGCGCGGCGCCTGTTCGGCCTTCCCGACCTCGAGCCGCTGCACGACATCTACCTCGACCGCGTCAAGGAATTGATGGCGAAGGGGATCACCCCCGACATGGTCCAGTCGATGGTCAAGACCTGGGTCCCGATGGGCGAAAGCGGGCTGGGGCTCGTCCAGTCGCTGCTCGGCCAGTTCGGGGGCGGCCTGATGGGCGGGGCGTCGAAGGCGGCGGACAAGGCTGACGATGACGACAAGTCCGCCAAGGGACGCAAGACCTGATCCAAACATCTGTAAATGATACGATTTTTGCGCTGTCGAGCGGGATGCCGCCGGCGGCGATCGCGGTCGTGCGCGTCAGCGGGCCGGCGGCGGGAGCGGCGCTGAAGGCGCTGGCGGGGCGCGTGCCCGAACCGCGCCATGCGTCGCTGGCGCTGTTGGCGGACGCCGAGGGTGTCCCGCTCGACAAGGCGTTGGTCCTGTGGTTCCCGGGCCCCGCGACGGCGACGGGCGAGGATCTTGCCGAACTCCACCTCCACGGCGGGCGCGCGGTGGTCGCGGCGGTCGAGGCGGCACTGGCCGCGACGCCGGGGCTACGGCCCGCTGCGCCGGGCGAGTTCACGCGGCGTGCGTTCGACAACGGCCGGATCGACCTTGCCGAGGCCGAGGGGCTCGCCGACCTGCTCGCGGCGGAAACCGAGAGCCAGCGCGTGCAGGCGCTGGGGCATGCGGGCGGGCATGTATCGCGCGCGGTCGCGGCGTGGCAGGACCGGTTGCTCGGGTTGATGGCGGGGGCCGAGGCCGAGCTCAATTTCGCCGATGAGGATGATGTCGAGGTCGGCGACGCGGTTGCGAGACGTTTGATCGGCGGGATGGCGGCGCTTGCGGACGAGCTGGGCGAATGGCTGGCGCGGCCTGCAGCAGAGGTGATCGCCGAGGGGCTTTCGGTGGTGATCGCGGGTCCCCCGAACGCCGGAAAATCGACCTTGATCAACGCTTTGGCGCAGCGCGAGTTGGCGATTGTGTCGCCGGTCGCGGGGACGACGCGCGACGTGATCGAGACGCCGCTCGCGCTCGACGGGATCGCGATGCGCTTTTCGGATACCGCGGGGATACGTGGGCAGGGCGCCGACGATATCGAGGCGATCGGGATCGACCGCGCAAGGGCAGCGGTCGAGGCGGCGGATATCCTCTTGTGGCTGGGGTCGCCCAGAGCCGTTCCCGATCATCCGCGTGCGATCCTCGTCGCGGCGCAATCGGATCGCTGGTCGGGCGATGCGGCGGCCGAGGCCGAGGCGGCGCATTGCGACCTGATCCTGTCGGCGGCGACAGGCGAGGGGATGGACAAGCTCCACCGCTATATTGTTGATATGGCGCGGACCTTGCTACCGCGCGAAGGCGAAGCCGCGCTGCGCCAACGCCAGCGCGCCGCGCTGGCCGAGGCAAGGCGATGGCTTGAGATCGAAGCCGGATCGCGCGAGGCGGGCGATTTAATCCTGCTCGCCGAGCGACTTAGACTCGCCGCCACGGCGCTCGACCGGATAACCGGGCGCGCCGGGGTCGAGGAGATGCTCGACGCGCTGTTCGGACGTTTCTGTATCGGGAAATGATGTTCCACGTGAAACATCGCATTGCGCGCGGCGCGGTGGATTTGTCGCTAGTTTTGCGCTAAAGGCCGCCGCAATCATGCAGAATCCAGCCATTTTCGATGTCATCGTTGTCGGCGGTGGGCACGCCGGAACCGAGGCCGCTGCCGCTGCGTCGCGGCTCGGCGCGCGCGTCGCGCTCGTCAGTTTCGACCCCGCGCTGATCGGGACGATGTCGTGCAACCCCGCGATCGGGGGGCTCGGCAAGGGCCATTTGATGCGCGAGGTCGACGCGCTCGACGGCTGGATGGCGCGCGCGGCGGACAGCGCGGCGATCCACTACCGGATGCTCAACGCGTCGAAGGGTGCGGCGGTGCAGGGGCCGCGTATCCAGGCCGACCGCAGACTTTATCGCGAGGCGATCCAGACTTTACTCGCGGCGGAGGAGGGCATCACGGTCGTCGCCGGCGAGGCGGCGGCGCTGCGACTGTCCGACGCGGGTCGGGTCGAAGGCCTCGAGCTGGCCGATGGTTCGGTCCTGATCGCACCTGCGGTCGTGCTCGCGACCGGGACCTTCCTGGGCGGCAAGCTGTTCCGCGGCGAGGAGCGGATGGAGGGCGGGCGCATCGGCGAGGCCGGCGCACACCGGCTTGCCGAGCAGTTGCGCGCGGCGAACCTGCCGATGGCGCGGCTCAAGACGGGAACGCCGCCGCGACTCGACGGGCGCACGATCGATTGGGCGCGGCTCGACGAGCAGGCGTCGGACAGCGCCGAGGGCGCGCATTGGACCTGTTCCACGTGGAACAGTGCGCGGACAGTGCCGCAGATTTTCTGTGCGATCACGCGCACGAACAGCGAAAGCCATGCGATCATCGCGGCGAACCTCGATCGCTCGCCCTTGTTCACAGGGGCGATCGGCGCCGCGGGGCCGCGCTACTGTCCGTCGATCGAGGACAAGATCCACCGTTTCGCCGACCGCGACGGACATCAGGTCTTCCTCGAACCCGAGGGGCTCGACACGCACCTCGTCTATCCGAACGGGATTTCGACCTCGCTTCCCGCCGACGTACAACTCGCGATGCTGCGCACGATGCCGGGACTCGAAACGGTCGAGATGGTCGTTCCGGGCTATGCGGTCGAATATGATCATATCGATCCGCGCGCGCTCGACCGGACGCTGCAGGTGCGCGCGATGCCGGGCGTGTGGTGCGCGGGGCAGATCAACGGCACCACCGGATATGAGGAAGCCGCGGCACAAGGGCTGATCGCCGGCGCCAATGCGGCGCTCAGCGTTCAGGGGCGCGCGGAGCTGATCCTCGACCGGACCGAATCCTATATCGGGGTGATGGTCGACGATCTCGTGCTGCAAGGCGTGACCGAGCCGTACCGGATGCTCACCGCGCGCGCCGAATACCGGTTGCGGCTGCGCGCCGACAATGCCGCGACGCGATTGACCCCGAAGGGGATCGCGCTGGGATTGGTGCGGCCCGCGACGGCTGCGTTGTTCGCGGCGCGGCAGGTCGAACGCGCGCACGCCGAAGCCTTGCTCGACGCGGCTGTGGTTACCGCCGACTATGTCGCAATCGGCCTGGCGCTTCCGGGCGACGGGGTCGCGCGGCGGCGGGTCGACCTGCTCCGCTATCCCGAGGTAACGATCGCGCGGCTTGTAGCGCTTGCGCCGGAGCTCGAATCGATCGATCGGGCGATCCTGTCGGAGATCGTCGAGGACGCGCATTACGCGCCCTATATTGCGCGGCAGGATGCCGAGCTGCGCTCGTTGGCCGCGAACGAGGCGATCGCGCTCGATCCGGCGCTCGACTATGCGGCGATCGGCGGGCTGTCGCGCGAGATGGTCGAGCGGCTGACGAAAGCGCAGCCCGAGACGCTGGGACAGGCGGCGCGGATCGACGGGGTGACCCCCGCGGCGCTGACGGCAATCATGGTGCATAGCCGGCGGCGCGCGGCATGATCAAATTGGCATTGGGCATCAGCCTTCGTCTTTCCCGCGAAAGCGGGAACCCAGTTGCAACGATTGCTCGCTGGCTTCCCGCTTTCGGGGGAATGACGAAAGGAAGGATGTGTCGTGTCGGCTGAGATACTCGATAAGGAAGATGTTGCGCGTGCCTGGATCGGGGAGGCCTTTGCACCGACGACGGATCAATGGGCGAAACTCGACCGCTTCGTCGACATGCTCGTCGCGGAGAATGCGCAGCAGAATCTGATCGCCGCGTCGACGGTCCCGACGGTCTGGGTACGGCATATCGCCGACAGCGCGCAGATCCTGTCGCTCGACACGCGCGAGGGCGATGGACTCTGGATCGACCTCGGGAGCGGGCCTGGATTGCCAGGGCTCGTCGTTGCAATCCTGAGCGCGCGCCCAATGCTGCTCGTCGAATCGCGCAAACGGCGGTGCGATTTTCTCCGCGCGGTAGCCAGCGATCTGGGGTTGGCGCATGTCGAGGTTGCCGAGGCGCCGCTCGAGCGCGTCGAGACACGGCCCGCGACGACGATCAGCGCGCGCGCCTTCGCGCCGCTCGACAAGCTCCTCGACTTATCCGCCCGTTTTTCCACCGAATCGACGCGCTGGCTGCTGCCAAAAGGCCGAAACGCGGTTAAGGAACTGGCTTTGCTGCCCCAGCCATGGCAGAGAATGTTCCACGTGGAACAGAGCCGCACCGACGCCGACAGCCAGATTTTGGTGGGAACCGGGAAAATTGTGGCAAAACAGCGAGGAAAGCGATGATCCGCATTGCCGTGGCGAACCAGAAGGGTGGGGTCGGTAAGACGACGACCGCGATCAATCTGGCGACCGCGCTGGCGGCAACCGGCTGGCGCACGCTGATCATCGATCTCGATCCGCAGGGCAATGCATCGACGGGACTGGGAATCAAGCAGTCGCAGCGCGAATCGTCGAGCTATGAGCTGCTGCGCGGCGATGCCACGCTCGCCGAATGCGCGATCCCGACCGCGGTGCCGCGGCTCGACATCGTCACCGCGACGGTCGACCTGTCGGGCGCCGAGATCGAGCTGATCGAGTTCCAGGACCGGCTCCACCGGCTGCAACAGGCGCTGTCGAGCGCCGAGGCGGGGCAGTGGGATATCTGCCTGATCGACTGTCCGCCGTCGCTCGGCATGTTGACGCTCAACGCGCTGATTGCGGCCGAATCGCTGATCGTGCCGCTGCAATGCGAATTTTTCGCGCTCGAAGGGCTGAGCCAGCTGCTCACCACGGTCGAACGCGTGCGCGAGCGCTTCAACCAGAAATTGTCGATCCTCGGGGTCGCGCTCACCATGTTCGACCGGCGCAACCGGTTGACCGACCAGGTGTCGGACGATGTCCGCGAAGTGCTCGGCCCGGTCGTGTTCCAGACGGTGATCCCGCGCAATGTCCGCCTGTCGGAAGCGCCGAGCCACGGGCTTCCGGCGCTGATCTACGATCATCGCTGCGCCGGGTCGGCCGCCTATATCGCGCTGGCGCGGGAGTTGATCGATCGTTTGCCCAACGTCCGCAAGGCTGCATAAATGGCTGATAATAAAGACGAAACTGGATCGGACGCGACCCCGGCCCGCAAGCGTCCATCGGGATTGGGGCGCGGCCTCAACGCGCTGTTCGGCGACGTCGCGGTCGAAGCGCCGGTGCTCGCGACCCCCGGCGGCGCCGCAAAGGTTTCCGCGCCAGTGTCGGGGGATGCGGTCCAGCACATAGGGGTCGGGTCGATTCGCCCGCTGCCCGGCCAGCCGCGCCGCCATTTCGACGAGACGGCGATCGCCGAGCTCGCCGATTCGATTGCCCTGCGCGGTTTGCTCCAGCCGATCATCGTCCGCCGCTCGCCCGATGGCGACGGTTACCAACTCGTGGCGGGCGAACGCCGTTGGCGCGCGGCGCAGCGTGCGGGGCTCCACCAGATCCCCGCACTGGTGCGCGAACTCGACGATGCCGCGACCTATGAGATCGCGCTGGTCGAAAATATCCAGCGGCAGGACCTCAACGCGATCGAAGAGGCGAGCGCCTATCGCCGCCTGATCGAGGATTTCGGGCATAATCAGGAAGCGCTGGCGAAGCTCGTCGGCAAGTCGCGCAGCCATGTCGCGAACCTGATGCGCTTGCTCGACCTGCCTGCGAGCGTGCAGGCGCTCGTCGGCGACGGATCGCTCGCGATGGGCCACGCGCGCGCGCTGGTCGGCGCCCCCGATGCCGAAGCGATCGCCCGCCGCGTCGCGAAGGAAGGCCTGTCGGTGCGCGCGGTCGAGGCGCTGGTGCGCGCGGGCAAGGATGACGCTTCGCCGCGCAAGGCCCCGCTCGATACCTATTCGAGCGCCGACGGCGGACGCGACCCCGATATTGTCGCGGTCGAGCGTCATTTGTCCGAACTGCTCGGGATCGGCGTCGCGATTCAATATGCGGGCGGCGGCAAGGGGGCGTTGACGCTCAAATTCGCGTCGCTCGACCAGCTCGACATGATCTGCCAGCGATTGTCGGGCGAATCGATCTGAATCGAACCGTCGATTCCCGACGACTGCGTGGCGTGATTTGTACCAGACCGGGTCGTTGAACAGCGATAAGCGGTCTCCAAGACCTGCGATATATCGCGCTAAACCACTGACTTTGCTTTGTTACACGTCTTGGCGCGCGCCAATCCTTATTGCGCTGTTAACCAAGCTTGCTGGCAAAGCCTGAACAGGTCGCCCCTAAACAGGTCGGCGAATGGGGTGGGATATCCATTCGAAATTCGACTTCCAGTTTTTGGATTCAAGGGACCAAATCATATGCGCAACTTTGGAATGAAGCGCGCCCTCGTGGGCGCCGCGATTGCTGCTCTCGCCATGAACGCCTCGGCGGCCCATGCGGCGTCGGCCACGGGCACGGCGACGGCGAAGATCCTGCGCCAGATCACGCTCACCAAGACCAGCGACCTGCAATATGCGACGATCATCAGCGGCGCGACCGCGTCGACCGTCGCGGTTTCGACGGCTGGCGGCGTGACCTGCGGCGCGGGCCTGACCTGCACGGGGACGACGACGGCGGGTAGCTTCAACGTTCAGGGCACCAATGGCGCCGTCGTGCTCGTCGGCGGCGATTCGAGCGTCACGCTCAACGGTTCGCTGGGCGGCACGATGTCGTCGACGCTGACCTATTCGGCGCCGAACATCACGCTGGGCACCACCGGCGGCAGCTTCCAGGTCGGCGGCACGCTGAGCGTCGGTGCCAACCAGGCGTCGGGCGACTATTCGGGGACGTTCAACGTCACCGCCAACTACCAGTAAGATTGGGGGGCGTGGCGAGCCAAGATCCGCCAGCCGTGAAAATGGGGTCGCCGGGCACGGGTCCGGCGACCCCTTTTTTGTGCAAGCCGCCAACATGGTTAGCGAAATATCAACCATGTTGGCGCAGGCAGGATGCGACCATCGGGACGGTGTGGGGCCGTTTCCCGGACGATTGTGGGGATCGTATCCATGTTTCGCTTTCTGAAGGCCCTTGGCCTGTTCACCGCGGCTGCGCTCGGCGCCGCGGCATCGCCCGTTCTGGCGGCGGGCGACCTGCTCGTCGCGCCGACGCGCGTCATCCTCGACGGATCGCGCGGAACCGAAGTCGTGCTCAACAATATCGGCAGCGAGCCTGCGACTTATCGCATCAGCCTCGAAATCAAGCGGATGACCGCCGAGGGCGGGCTCGACGAGATCGCCGAGGAGAATGTCACGCCCGCCGAACGCGCCGCGCTCGACATGATCGCGTTCAGCCCGCGGCGCGTCACGCTGCCGCCGAACCAGCCGCAAGTCGTGCGCGTCGGGGTGCGCCTGCCCGAAGGGACGCCGCCGGGCGAATATCGGGCGCATATGCTGTTCCGCTCGGTTCCCGACGCGGCGCCGGCGTCCGCCGAGCCGAAACCGGCGGGCGACGGGGTCTCGATCGCGCTGACGCCGATTTATGGCATCACGATCCCCGTGATCGTGCGCGTCGGCGACCTTGGCGCCGCGGCGGTGATCGGCGACGCGTGGGTGAGCGAGACGCAGGACGGGCCGGCGTTCAATTTCGATCTGGCGCGCACGGGCAACCGCTCGGTCTATGGCGATATCGAGGTGACGCGGCCGGGGGTAGCCGAACCCTTGCTCGTCGCGCGCGGCATCGCTGTCTATCCCGAGGTGGCGGCGCGCAAGGTGTCGCTGCGCGTTCCGGGGGAGCTCGCCGCGAAGCTCAAGGGGCCGGTACGCATCCGTTATAGCGAGGACCGCGAAATCGGCGGCGGCACGATCGACGAGGCCGCGCGGGTGGTGAAGTGACGCGGTAGCAGCGGAGCGAAGCGGGCGGGGCGATGATCCGCGCGGCGCTTGCACGGTGGAAACCGGCGATATTCGCCGGACTGGCGCTGGCGGGATTCGTTCCCGCCGGCGCCCAGGCCGCTGAGAAGAAGCCCGTTTCGCTCGCCGCCGACAATTGGGCGCCGAACGAGGACGATAGCTGGCTATTCGACGTGCGTTCGGGGTCATATCGCCTCGGCGATGGGGTGCGCGGCTATCAGACCCCGCAGGGGATTTGCGTCGACCTCGGCGACGTCGTGCTCGCGCTCGACCTCGCGGTGCGCGTCGACAAGAAGTTGCGCCGCGCAACCGGCTGGGTGTTCGACGAGCGGCGCAGCCTGACGATCGACCGCGACGCGGGCGAGGTGCGCGCGGGAAGCCAGGGTTTTCGCCTGGATGCGACGACGATCCGCGATACGCCTGCGGGCTGGTGCGTCGACCTCGACAGCCTGAACAGCTGGCTCGGCGTGCCGCTCGCGGCCGACCTGTCGAACGCGGTGCTGCGGATCGATTCGAAGGACAAGCTGCCGTTCCAGCTCGCCGCAGAGCGCCGCGCGCGCGCCGCGGCGATCCGCCCGCAAGCGCAGTTCGATCTCGCGAGCCTGCCGCAAGCGGCGCGGCCGTATCAGGCGTGGGCGACGCCCTCGGTCGACGTGGTCGCCTCGGCGGGTGTCGTGTCGGACAAGCGCGGCGGATCCTATGTGCAGGGCCGCTACGAGATTTTTGCTGCGGGCGAGGTGCTGGCGCAGAGCTTCGACGCGCGGCTGTCTTCGGACAATGAAGGCGTGCCCGACAGTTTGCGGATGCGGCTCTATCGCACCGATCAGCAAGGGCGACTGCTCGGGCCGCTGAAGGCGACGCATTATGGCGTGGGCGACGTCAGCCTGCTGTCGACGGGGATCGTCGCGGCGTCGGCGCCGGGGCGCGGCGCGGTGCTCACCAATCGCCCGATCGAGCGCCCCGACGCGTTCGACAAAACGACCTTTCGCGGCGATTTGCCCGCCGGCTGGGACGCCGAGCTGTATCGCAACGGGCAATTGCTCGCCTTCACCAGCCCGAATGGCGACGGGCGCTATGAATTCATCGACGTGCCGCTGCAATATGGTGCGAACCGGTTCGAGATCGTGCTGTACGGGCCGCAGGGACAGGTCCGGCGCGAAATCAGGCAGGTTCAGGTCGGCACGGATTCGATCCCGCCGCAGCAGACCTGGTATTGGGCGGGCTTCGCGCAGGAAAATGCCGACCTGATCGAATTCGGCAGCCGCCGGCGCGGGGCGTTCCGGCGTGGCTGGCGTGGGACGCTGGGAATCGAGCGCGGGCTCGACACGCGCACGTCGGCCGCGGCCTATGTCCACAGCCTGTTGATCGAGAATGTCCGCTATAATTATGGCGAGGTCGCGCTGCGCCGCTCGATCGGGCCGACCTTGCTCGAGGTTGGCGGATCCTATGCCGACAATGGCGGCGTGGCGGCGCGCGCGAGCTGGCTGGCGGCGTTCGGCGAAACCTATGTGCGCGCCGATGCGATGCGCGGCTGGGGCGGGTTCGTGTCGGACCGTTTCCTCGGCAATATCAACGGCCAATATTCGATTTCGGTCGATCAGTCGGTGACGCTCGGGCGGACGGTACTGCCGCTCCATTTCGACGTGCGGCAGGTCGAGCGGCGTTCGGGGATCGAAAGCCTCGAGGCCAGCGCGCGCGCGTCGGCGAGCTTTCGCGCGCTGACCTTCACCGGCCAGCTCGACTGGAGCCGGACGAAGGTGCCCGTCGGCCCCGATCCGCCCGACAACCTCTCGGCCACCCTGCTCGCCAATGCCCGCATCGGGCGCGTTCGCGTCCGGGGCGAGGCGCGGTTCGCGCTGGCCGGGGACAATAGCGATACGCGCATGACGCTGATCGGCGAATGGGCGGGGAAGGGCGAGGCCGAATGGCGGACCGAGCTCGGCTATGACCGAGGGCTCGATCGCGCACGCGCAGGGCTAGGATATACACGCCGTTTCAACAAGTTGCAGCTGACCGGGTTCGGCGAGGTCGCAAGCGACGGGTCGATCGCGGCGTCGATCGCGCTCGCTTTCAGCTTCGGCCCCAAATCGAACGGTGGCTGGCGCGTATCCGCCGAGAAGCTCGCAAGCCGCGGGCAGGTCATCGCCGACGTGTGGATGGACGACAATGGCGACGGCATCCGCCAGCCTGGTGAGGCGGCGCTGCCCGATGTCCCGCTGACCGCAGGCAATGCCGCTGTCGAGGCGGCGACCGACCGCGACGGGCGGGGGACGATCGATGGGCTCGAACCCTTCCGCCCCGTGATGATCGGGATCGACGCGGGCAGCCTGCCCGATCCTTATGTCCAGCCGGCGCTGCCGGGGGTGGTCGTGTCGCCGCGGCCGGGGGTCGCGACGCGCGTCGCGCTGCCGATGACCGCCGCGGGCGAGGTGGAGGGGACCGTTCGCCGCGATGGCGGCAACCCGATCGAGGGTCTCGGCGTCGAACTCGTCGATGCCGAAGGGCGCGTGCGCGCGACGACGACCACCGAGTTCGACGGATATTTTCTGTTCGAGGGCGTCGCTTACGGGCGTTACACGGTCCGGCTGGGCAAGGCGTCGGCGGCGGCGCTGCGGCTCGACGGCGATTTCGCTGTGGGCGCGGCGCCGGGTAAGGCGACGCCGCGCGTCCGGCTCGGCGCGCTGGTACTGAAGCCGCTGCGTCGCGACGTCGCGCTGCGGGATGAGACCCCACCGGGCGGAAACAGCGCACGCGGGCCGCCGGAGGAAGAGGAGCGCCGACCGTAGCGGCCTCGGAAGAATCGACAATTTTCTTGCCGCGCCGCGCGGGGAAAGGGATGAAGCACCGCAACGAGGTCGGCCCCGGAAGGCGAAGACGTGCGAAAAACTGTGTGGATCGCAGTGACGCTGGGCCTGCTGCTTGCGGCAGCGGGATTCCTTGCGGTGCTGGTTTCCGCGGTACCCTCGCCGCGGAATGACGGCGCCCTGCGATCTTCGATCGATCGAGGCCCGATGGGGGAAGCGCAGCAGAGGCAGGTCTATTCGCCCGTCATTGCGAAGGATCCCTATGTTGCCGCGCAATGGGAAAAATCGATCCGGGCGCTGGAAGCGGCGTGTGCCGAACGCGGGGAATATTGCGAAGAGGCCCGAAAAGCGCGCCTGTCGGTGAACCGATAGCGGCGCTTCCGCGTCGAGTCAGCTCAGCAGCGGTTCGAGCGCGTCCCATTCGCGGTCGACCGCGCGGCGGCCGGCGTCGATCGCGGCGCGGATTTTCGCCGGGTTGAATTCGAGCGTTTCGGCGACTTCCTCTTCGGGTTCGATGATGCGGATCGGTGCGAAGCGATAGCGGGCGATCTGGACGTCGAGCGGGCGGAGGATACGCGCCGCCTGCGCGCCGCCGATGCCTTCGTTCTGGAGCGCGCGAAGCTGTCCCTCGCGCGCGGCGATCAGGTCGTTGATCAGCGCGGCGCCGGCGAGGTCGTTCGCCGACACTTCCGACTGGAGGATGTCGACCGCGCGCAGCCCGATCTTGATCAAATTGGGAAAGACGCGAACCGGGCCGGGCCGCGGTGCGGGCGACGCGCGCACCGCGATCACCCCGCGCGGGTTCATTTCGAGCGCCGCGCTCAAAGGCGTCACGTCGCGCACCCCGCCATCGACCCATTGCTCCTCGGTCCCGTCGCTCGCGCGCGTCTTCAGGGGATCGAAGAAAAGCGGCATCGCGCAGCTCGCATAAACCCAATTGTGGATGCCGGGCACGCTTTCGTCGATGCTGCGATAGGTGCCGGTGCCGAGATTGACGACGCCGAGCAGCAACTTGCGCCCGCTGGCGTGGAGCTTCGCGTCGTTTGCGAAGCCCTTGAGTAGTTTTTTGAGTGGTGCGGTGTCGTAAAGCGCATCCTCGCCGAGCAGCCCGCCGACGACGCCGAGCGGGCGCGATTTGTAGATCGAGCTGTTGCCCTTGATGCCGAGCCAGGCGTCGAGCAGCCCCGGGACATCGTCCTGCGCGACCCCGAGCGCCTGGATCGCGCCGGTCGACACGCCGGCGACGATGTCGAGGCGGACGCCGCGGTTGACGACGAGTTCGTGGACGACGCCGACCTGGAAGGCGCCTTTCGCGCCGCCCCCGCTCAATACGATTGCCAGACCGCCTGCCATACCGTGCGCCTCCTTGGCCGGCGCCAGTTTACAGCAATTTGGGAGGCTTCCCAAGCGGCGAAGCCGCGCTTTTGCGAGAAACTCCGCGGGCCATTAACCAATTTTTATCCATGATTGGCCACAGGGGTAGCGAGCATGAATTTGCCTGTGGGGAAGTCAAAAAAATGTCCGATGCCTTGGGTTCGAAAAACCGTCCGACGAGCGCCGATGTCGCCATCATTGGCGCCGGGCCGGCGGGGCTGACCGCCGCCTATCAACTGACCCAGCAGGGTTACAGCGTGACGGTGATCGAAAAGGACCCGGTCTATGTGGGCGGGATCAGCCGCACCGTCGAGCATGAGGGATTTCGCTTCGACATCGGCGGGCACCGCTTCTTTTCGAAGAGCCGCGAAGTCGTCGACCTGTGGAACGAGATCTTGCCCGACGATTTCATCGAGCGCCCGCGGATGAGCCGCATCTATTATGAGGGCAAATTCTATTCCTATCCGCTGCGCGCGTTCGAGGCGCTGTGGAATCTCGGGATCATACGCTCGACATTGTGCATGGTGAGCTATGCGCAGGCGAAGCTGTTTCCGAACCGGAATGTGCGCAGTTTCGAGGACTGGACGATCAACCAGTTCGGGCGGAAGCTCTATTCGATCTTTTTCAAGACCTATACCGAGAAGGTGTGGGGCATGCCGTGCGACGAAATGTCGGCCGACTGGGCGGCGCAGCGCATCAAGGGACTGAGCCTCGGCGCCGCGGTGCTCGACGGGCTGAAGCGCAGCCTCGGGCTCAACAAGAAGCCCAATGACGGCATGGCGACCAAGACCTTGCTCGAAACCTTCCGTTACCCGCGGCTCGGCCCCGGCATGATGTGGGATGCGGCGCGCGACAAGGTTGCCGCGGGCGGCAACCATGTGCTGATGGGCCACAGCTTCAAGCAATTGACGCAGGACCAGAAGACGGGGCGCTGGCGGATGACCGCGACCGGCCCCGACGGCGATATCGTGATCGATGCGGGCCATGTCATCAGCTCGGCGCCGATGCGCGAACTGGCGGCGCGTATCCATCCGCTGCCGGCGTGCGCGCTGAGCGCGGCGCCGAACCTCAAATATCGCGACTTCCTGACCGTCGCGCTCAAGATTCGGTCCGAAGACCTGTTCCCCGATAACTGGATCTATATCCACGACAGCAAGGTCCGCGTCGGCCGGGTGCAGAATTTTCGCAGCTGGTCGCCCGAGATGGTGCCTGACCCCGAACTCGCGTGCGTCGGCCTCGAATATTTCTGCTTCGAGGGCGACAACCTCTGGGCGGCAAGCGACGAGCAGCTGGTTGCGCTGGCGACGAAGGAAATGGAAATCCTCGGCCTTTGCGATCCGGAAGATGTCGTCGGCGGCGCGGTCGTGCGGCAGGAAAAAGCCTATCCCGTCTATGACGATGACTATGCCGCGCATGTCGAGACGATGCGCAGCGAGCTCGAGGCGCGTTATCCGACGCTGCACATGGTCGGGCGCAACGGCATGCACCGCTACAATAACCAGGATCATGCGATGATGACCGCGATGCTGACGGTGCGCAATATCGTCGCGGGCGAAAAACTCTATGATATCTGGGGCGTCAACGAGGATGCCGAATATCATGAAAGCGGCACCGAGGGTGAACAGGCCGCGCTGGCGTCGGTTCGCGATGTTCCGACGCGCGTGGCGAAGGCCGCCTGAGGCTTTGGCCGGGGGGATCGGCGCCATGCAACCTGTGACCCGATTGATCGCGTCGGTCCGGCGCGGCGAGATTCGCTGGCTCAACTACCTACTCGCGAGCGTGCTCGCGCTCGGCAGCGATGCGGGGCTGTTCCTTCTGCTGCTCGATGCCGGGCTGTCGCCGGTGCCGGCGTCGGCGACCGGCTATTGCGCCGGGATCCTTGTGCACTGGATGGTATCGAGCCGGCTCGTCTTCGCCGACGGTGCCGCCGCGCGTGGAAGCGGTGAGCGCCATCGCCAGAAATTGCTCTTTGTCGGATCGGCATTGGTCGGTCTTGCCGTCACGACGGCGATCGTCGGAGGCGGCAGCGCGCTCGGCCTGGATCCGCGGCTTGCCAAGCTCGCGGCGATCGTCGTCAGTTTCCAGACTACCTATCTGCTCCGCCGCCATATCGTGTTCCGGGCCGCGGCGGCATGAACGGCACGCCCGCGCAGGGCGGCCTCTCGCTCGGGCCGTGGTTCACGCCGGTGCGGATCGCGCTGATCGTCTGGGCGGCGATGAGCCTGATCGCAATCATCTTCAACTGGCACGCGATCGTCGCGCTGGACCTGTCCGATACCGACGATGCGATGCGCATGGTGCAGGTCCGCGACCTGCTCGCCGGACAAGGCTGGTGGGACCTCGCGCAATATCGCGTCAATCCGGCGGGCGGCGGGGTACTGATGCACTGGTCGCGGATCGTCGATGCGCCGTTGGCGGCCGGGATTTTCGTGCTCGAACCGCTGTTCGGGCAGGCGATGGCCGAACGGATCGTGATGACGCTGTGGCCGCCGCTGCTCGGCGCGGTGCTCAGCGTCGCGTGCGTGCTGGGTTACCGCGATCTGTCCGATCGCCGGATCGCCTATGTCGTACCGCTGTTCCTGATCATGGCGGGTTACATCATCGTCCAGTTCCGGCCGCTGCGCGTCGATCATCACGGCTGGCAGATCTTGCTCGCGATGATCGTCATCGGACAGGCGCTGCGGCCCGCGACCGTCCGCGCCGGGGTGTACGCGGGGCTTGCCGCCGCCGCGCTGATCGCGGTGTCGATCGAGGGGTTGCCGATCGCGGCGCTGTTCGCGGGTCTCGCCGCGCTGCGATGGGCGCTCCATGGACGCGGCGAGGATCGTGCGCGCCTCTGCGGCTATATGGCTGCGCTTGCGGGCGGTGCGCTGCTGTTCCAGTTCCTGACGCGCGGTCCTGCGGGTCTCGCCGGCCACTGGTGCGACGCGCTTTCGGCGCCCTATCTGGCGGCGTTCATCGCTGCGGCGGTGCTGACGCTTGCGGCGGCGCGCGCCAACCCGGCGCAATCCTGGGTCCGGTTTGTCTCGCTCGGGGTCGCCGGCGGGGCCGCGGCGATTGTGCTCGTCTGGACCGAACCGCAATGCGCGAAAGGCCCGTTCGCCTCGCTCGATCCGATCGTCGTGCAATATTGGTATCGGCATGTCCTCGAAGGGCAGCCGGTCTGGGCGTCGAGCCTGGCCGACGCGATTCATGTGTTGCTGCCTTCGCTTGTCGGCCTCGCCGGGTCGCTGCTCGCCTGGCGCGGTGCGGCGACTGCGGTCGATCGCCGCAACTGGGCGACCCTGATCGTCGCGCTGGCGGGGGCGGCGGCGCTGTCGCTGTTCGTCCTGCGCAGCGCCGGGACCACGCATCTGTTCGCCTTGCCCGGTTGTGCCTGGCTCGGGCTGCGCGCGTGGGCGTGGGCGCGCTCGATCGGTTCGACCTTGCCGCGCATCCTCGCGTCGGTCGCTGCGGCGCTGACCCTGCCGCTTCTGGGGAGCATGGCGGTGGTCGCCGCGTTCGAGACGGTCTTTCCGGCGTCGAAAGCCGCCGAAACGGAAACCGGCGCGGCGGCGTCACATAAATCGACCTGTCTCGACCGCGACACGATCGCGGCGCTCGACCGCCTGCCGACCACGACAATCCTGACCCCGATCGATCTCGGCCCGTCGATCCTGTTCTGGACGCGCCACAGCCTTGTCGCGACCCCGCATCACCGCAACCGCGAGGCGATGGCGGATACAATCAGCGTGTTCATCGGCGATCCGGCGGCCGCCGAAGCGCTGGTGCGCAAGCAAAAGGCGACGCTGATCGTCTATTGTCCGACCGCCAATGACTTTCGCGGCTATCGCCGCGCGCGCAAGGACGCGCTCGCGGCGCAGCTTTATGCGGGGAAGCCGCCCGCCTGGCTCGAAGCGGTGCCCTTGACCGCGCGCACAGGCCTGAGGGTGTGGCGCGTCAAGCCCGAGTGAAGCGCTTCAGGCGGGCTGGAAACTGAGCGCCGCGCCGTTCATGCAATAGCGCTTGCCGGTCGGTTTCGGCCCGTCGTTGAAGACGTGGCCGAGGTGGCTGCCGCAGCGTTTGCAATGCACCTCGGTGCGGGCATAGCCGAGTTCATGGTCGGTCGAGGTGGCGATGCCGCCCTTCAATGGTGCCCAGAAGCTTGGCCAGCCGGTGCCGCTGTCGAACTTGGTCCGGCTCGAATAAAGCGGCAAGGCGCAGCCGGCACACAGGAAGGTGCCGGCGCGTTTTTCCTTGTCGAGTGGGCTGGTGAAGGGGCGTTCGGTCGCCGCCTCGCGCAATACGCGATATTGCAGCGGCGACAGGCGCTTTTTCCACTCGGCGTCGGAGAGCTGCCAGCCCGCCTGCGCTTTGGGGCGCGCCGATCGGGCGAAGAGCATCGGAGCGCCGATCACGGCGCCGCCGAGCGCAAGTCCGCCGAGAAGATAACGACGTTCGATCATGCCTTGCGATACGTACGCCTTCGCCGAAGGGTTACAAGCCCGCGTCAATATTTCTCGATTTGCACCGGCAGCGACCGGAAACCGTGGACGAAGCAGGCGTGGACTCGTTCGGGGGCGCCCGTGACGTTCACGCGCATCCGCCGCGCCGCCATCTCTTCGAGCAGGATGCGGAGCTGCAGCTCGGCGAGCCGCGCGCCGACGCAGCGGTGGACACCGTAACCGAACGACAGGTGGCGCCGCGCATTCTCGCGGTCGAGCCGGAGCGCGTCGCCATCGTCGAACACGCTCTCGTCGCGGTTCGCCGACAGATACCAGAGGATGAGCTTGTCGCCCTTCTTGATCTGGTGTCCGAAGAGGTCGGCATCCTCGAGCGCGGTGCGCCGCATATGCGCCAGCGGAGTCTGCCAGCGAATGATCTCGCTCACCGCATTGGGGATCAGCGACGGATCGGCTTCGAGCTTTGCGCGCTGGTCGGCGAATTTGTCGAGACCATAAGCGAGCCCCGACATGGTGTTGCGTGTCGTGTCGTTGCCGCCGACGATCAGCAGCACGAGGTTCCCGATGAACTCATATTTGTCCATGTTGCGCATCGCTTCGCTGTGCAGCATCATCGACAGGAGGTCGGGCGTCGGTGGCTGGTCGAGCTTTTCCATCCACAGCTTCTGGAAATAGACGAAGGCTTCCTCGAGCACCGCGCGGCGCTGTTCCTTCAGCTCGACCTTCTGCGCGAGTTCGACATCGCCCATCCAGTCGGACCATTCGGTGAGCTTGCGCCGGTCCTCCCACGGAAAATCGAACAGCAGCGCGAGCATCTGCGTTGTCAGTTCCATCGACACGCGGTCGACCCAGTCGAACGTCTCGCCCCACGGCAGCCCGTCAAGCACCTCGCCGGTACGATTCCGTATGTCTTCGGACAGGCGCGTCATTTCGGCGGGAGTGAAGGCGGGGGCGACGGTGCGACGCTGGTCGGTGTGCTGCGGCCGGTCCATCGCGATGAACATCGGCAGGCGAAAATCCTCATCCTCGTCGCGGTCGAGGATCGTGATCCCGCCATATTCCCACGAGGAGCTGTAGATGTCGGGCAGCGCCTCGACATGCTGGATCGCCTGATGGCTCGCAATATTCCAATAGGGCCCGTGGACGCTGTCTTCGCATTTCACGATGCCGCCCAATTTGCGGAGTTCGGCAAAGGGTAGCTGCCAGCGATCTTCCGAATAGATCGCGGCGGGGCTCATATCATAGGCGTGGGTGACAGGCTGGGGGGTGACAGTCTGGGGCTTGGCTGCAGTCGCCATCGGGCATCCTCTCTTCGCAAGGGACTCGCCGCGACGCTTGCCGCCGTCGGCGAAATCAGTTGCAGAATGCCACTGCTAACAGCTTTGTCAATGACGGTCGGCGGTGGTCGCCGTGGCTATCGCAGCAGCCGCCGCGCCGCGGCGCCAGAATTTCCAGCCGCTCCCGCTGCTCAGCACCCCCGACCGGAACAGGCGGACCGAAACCCAGATGACGAGCGCGACCCAGATCGCCTGCCAGCCGAGCGCGAGCAGGTGGACCGCCTTGGCATCGTCGGTCGCGGCGCGCGCCGCCATCGCGAGCGGCGACGAGAACGGAAAAATCTCGGCGAAGCGGGCGAGGCTGCTGCCCGGCGCGCTGGCGGCGCCCGCCGACAGGCTGAACATGCCCACCTGGAAGATGGTGATGGGCAGGCTGAGCATCTGGATTTCGCGCACCGTCGCCGCCTGCGCGCCGACGCCGAGGAAGGCGGCGCCGAGGAGGAGGAAGGACAGGATGAAATAGGCGAAGCCGATGCCGAGAAAGAAGGGCCAGCCGGTCGCGGGCATCGCGGCGAGCGCGGCCGCGGGCTTGCCCGCCGCGGCGAGCGCGGCCGGATCGACCTGCGTCGCGGCGACCAGCCCGCCCCCCATCGCGATGACCATCCAGAAGGCGATGAAGAGCATCGCGACGCCGAGCATCCCGAGCAGCTTGCCGAGGAAAACGCTTTCGAGCGGCACCGCGGCGGCGAGGATCTCGATGACCTTGTTGCCCTTTTCCTCGGCAAGCGAGCTCACGGTCTGGCCGGCGAGAAGCAGCGTCAAAAGGAAGATGACGAACACCGCCCCGAAACCGATGGACTGCTGCACCGCGATGCTGGTGCCGCCGTTCGAGAGCGATTCGAAGCGCGGCGCGACGGGTGGCAAGGCCCCCGCGGCGCGGGCGCGCTGCACGTCGCTCGCGAGCAGCGCGAGATAGCGTCCCGAGCTGCTGTCCTTCTCGCGCTCGACGATGCGCGGCGCGGCGAGCGGGCCGCTCATCACCGCATAAGTGTCGCTGCCCTTTTCGCGTGCGATCTTCACCGGATCGGCATCGACGGGGCTGGCGACCCGGATATCGAGCAGCGCGGGTTCGCGGCTCATCGCCGCGCGAAGCCGCGTATCGGCGCTGCGCAGCGCTTCGACATCGGCCGCGTCGGCGACGACAACGATGCGGCCCGCGCCGCGCGCGCTGTCGGCGAGCTGCGACGCCCCCATCCCGCCGGCGAGCCCCATGCCGACCATGAACAGCGGTGCGAGCAGGAACAGGAGGAAGGTCGGGGTCGCGACGATCGCGAGGAAGTCGCGCCGCGCAACAACGAACATGCTGCGGATGAAGGGGGTCATGCGCTGGCCTCCTCGATGGCGTCCCCGGTCGCGTCGGCATCGAAGCCGGCATCGACCTGGCGGACGATATGGACAAAGGCGTCGTGGAGCGCCGGTCGGCTGATCGACAGGCCGGTGACGCCATGACCGCTCGCGGTGATGCGCGCGAGCAGGGGTTCGACGTCGCCGTCCTGAATCGCGAAATGCCAGGCGTCGCCGCGGAGTTCAGCGCCGGCGGGAAGGTTCGCGGCAACGGCGGCGGGATCGCCGGCGGTCCGCGGCGTGTAGCGCACCTGCATCGGGAGCAATGCGCGCGCTTCGTCGACCGTGCCCTCGAAGCGGCGCGCCGAGCGCGCGATGATCGCGATCCGGTCGCACAGCCGCTCGGCGTGCGCCATGACATGCGTCGAAAAGAGAATTGTCGCACCGCGGTCGCGCTCGCGCCGGACGAGCATCTCGAGCCGCTCCTGGTTGACGGGGTCGAGCCCCGAGAAGGGTTCGTCGAGGACGATCAGGTCGGGTGCGTGAACGATCGAGCCGATCAGCTGGATCATCTGCGCCATGCCCTTGGACATCTTGCGGATCTTTTCGTCGATCACGCGCTCGAGCCCGAGTTCGGTCATGAACCCCGCGGCGCGGCGGCGGCCTTCGGACCAGTCGAGCCCGCGCAGCGCGCCCATGAAGGCGATCGCCTCGCGCGCTTTCATCCCCGGATAGAGTCCGCGCTCTTCGGGAAGATAGCCGATGCGGTTGCGCACGGCTTGCGGCCGGTGGCCGCCGAGCAGCCGGCTCGTTCCCTCGTCGGGATCGATGATGCCGAGCGTCATCCGCAGGCTGGTCGTCTTGCCGGCGCCGTTGGGGCCGAGCACACCATAGATGCTGCCCGCCGGCACCGCGAGGCTGACATGATCGACCGCCTTGTAATCGCCGAAGTATTTGGTGAGGCCGTTCGCCTCGACGCTGAAATCGCTCAAACCCGGGTCCCCGATCATTCGCTCACCGGGCTATGGCACGGCGAGACGGCTCGCGTATAGAGCGCCAATGGTTGCCGAAGCCTTGCCTTCTTTGGAAGACCGCTTCGAAGCGGTCGCGCGCGAGCATGGATTCGCCGCGTTCGGGATCGCGCACGCCGATGCTGCGCCGTTGACCGCGGCGCGGCTCGACCAATGGCTGGCCGAGGGGCGCCACGGCGACATGATCTGGATGGAAAGCCGCGCCGAACAGCGCGGTTCGCCCAAGGGGCTCTGGCCCGAGGTCCAATCGGTGATCGCGCTCGGCATGAGTTATGCGCCAGCACTCGATCCGCTGGCGCTTGCCGATCATCCCGACCGCGGACGGATTTCGGTCTATGCGCAGGGCGGCGATTATCATGACGTCGTCAAAAGGGCGCTGAAGGCGGTCGCGCGCTGGCTGGTTGCCGAAGTGACGGACGCCGAGGTCAAGGTGTTCGTCGACACTGCGCCGGTGATGGAAAAGCCGTTGTCGGCCGCGGCGGGCCTCGGCTGGCAGGGCAAGCACACCAATCTCGTCAGCCGCGATCATGGCAGCTGGCTGTTTCTGGGCGCGATTTACACGACGCTGGAACTGGCGCCGTCGAAACCGGGGCGCGACACGTGCGGCAGCTGTTCGGCGTGCCAGGATGCCTGCCCGACGCAGGCCTTTCCTGCGCCGTACCGGCTCGATGCGCGTCGCTGCATCTCGTACCTCACGATCGAACATAATGGTCCGATTCCCGTCGCGCTGCGGCGCGGGATCGGCAACCGTATCTATGGCTGCGACGATTGCCTTGCGGCGTGCCCGTGGAACAAATTCGCCGACATCGCGCATACGCACCGCGCCTTCCTGCCGCGAGCCGAACTCGCCGCGCCGTCGCTCGGCGACCTGCTCGCGCTTGACGATGCCGATTTCCGGCAGGTCTTCGCGGGGTCGCCGATCAAGCGGATCGGGCGCGGACGAATGGTACGCAATGCCGCGATTGCGGCGGGAAACAGCGGCGATGTGCGCTTCGTTCCGGTGCTCGAACGACTGACGACGGATGAATCGCCGATGGTCGCCGATGCGGCGCTATGGGCGCTCGCCGAGCTGGCGTCGTGACGTCATTCGCAAGTGAACCGGCGCCGGCCCGTTCCTAACGCTGCAACGACTGCGCGCAGCTGTTGACCTCGGCATTGCGGCCGTCGGGGGTGCGCGCGTCGACATGCGTCGCGACCGGATTGGCGCCTGCGCGCGGGGCATAGAAATAGACATCGAGGATGCAGTTCGTGCCGGCGAACTGGAGCTTGCGGCCCGCGCCTTCGGTGACGTCGAGCCGCGGTTTGCCGAACATGCGCCCGATCGCATCGGCGCTGTTGCCGATCAGCGCATTGTTCTGCACCGGCTTTACCACCGTCGGCTGCTGTGTGACCGGGGGCGGCGTCGAGGGGCGCGGGATCGCGGGGCCGGCGCAGGCGCCGAGCGTCAGGGCGAGGCCGGCGATAGCAGCCAACTGTCCATTTTTGGTCATCTTTTTTCGTCCCCGTCGCGCAGGTGCAGCATGTGCACGGCCATAGCGGCGCTCAGGATAGGCGCCAACAGATTGGCGACGGGCACCATGAAGCTTGCGGCGGACAGCAGCCCGAGCGACCAGCGCCCCGGGCGATCGAGCGGTGGCCGGTCGGGATGGCGTGCGAGCACCATCGCCTCGAGATCGCGGCCGAGCAGCAGCGCGTTGACGAACAGTGCGAAGATCGGCGTGCCGATTCCCGTCACGAGCAGCAGGATATAGACGGGCAGTGCGAGCAGGTTGCCGCCGACGAGCCGGACGAGCGACGCGAGCGCGAGGCTGATATTCTGGCGCCAGCCGACATCGACGGCGCGCGCCGCCGCGGCCGGATAATGGCGCCCCTCGACATCGGCGACGATGCCGTCGGCGAACAGCCCGACGACGACGATCGCGACCGCGCGAAAGAGCAGCCAGCTGCCGGCGAGGATGGCGACGACGACCAGCAGGCCCGCCACATCCTGCTGCGCTTCGTCCAGCCATTGCCAATGCGCCAGCGCCCAGCGTGCGGACCAGAAGATCGCGACGCCCATGACCGCGAGCAGGAGCAAAGTGAGGGCAAGGCTCTGCGCGAGGACGCGGAGCACGCGCGGCTGGGGCAAGTCCCTGAGTGCGAGCAGGAAAGCATGAACGGCGCGGGCCATGGTCAGGGGATGGCGCGAGCGAACCCCTCCCGTCAAGCGCAGGTCGACAATCTATTCCTCTGGTCACCCCCGACTTGATCCGGGGTCTATAGCTTCGACGCTGGATGGATGTCGGATCAAGCCCGGCGTGACGAAGAAGGGAGGGATGGCGACTCGCGAGCGTTCTGCTTGCCTTGGCGCGCCGCCGCCCGTAAAGGCCCGCGCAGCTTTTTCCACGCATCACAGGATATTTCATGGCCTCCACCGCCCGTTTCGACGTTGTTGCCATCGGCAATGCGATCGTCGACGTCATCGCCCGCGCCGACGATGCGCTGATCACCGCCGAAGGCCTGACCAAGGGGTCGATGCGGCTGATCGACGCTGAAGAGGCCGAACGGCTTTACGCGGCGATGGGGCCGGCGATCGAAATGTCGGGCGGTTCGGCCGCGAATACGCTCGCGGGCATGGCCGCGCTCGGCCAGCGGTGCAGCTTTATCGGGCAGGTCGCCGACGACCAGCTCGGGCATGTCTTCACGCACGACCTGCGCGCGCTTGGCGTCGCCTATGAAACCCCGCCGCTCAGCGAAGGCGCGCCGACCGCGCGCTGCCTGATCCTCGTCACCCCCGACGGCCAGCGGACGATGAACACCTTCCTCGGCGCGAGCCACCTGCTCGAACAGTCGATGATCGATGAGGCGTGGATCGCCGATTCCGACATCCTCTATCTCGAAGGCTATCTGTGGGATCCCGAACTGTCGCGCGCGGCGATGCGGCGCGCGATCGACGTGTCGCGGGCGGCCGGGCGCAAGGTCGCCTTCACCCTCTCGGATGCCTTCATCATCGATCGTCACGGCGCCGATTTCCGTAACCTGATCGCCGAAGGCCTCTTCGACATCCTGTTCGCGAACGAGGTCGAGATTTGCGCGCTCGCCGAAACCGATGATTTCGAAGCGGCGGTTGCAAAGGTCGCACCGCAGGTGCCGCTGCTCGTCGTGACGCGCGGTTCGCACGGTGCGCTCGCGATCACCGGCGGCGAACGCACCGAAGTCGGCGCCGAGCCGATCGACACCGTCGTCGACACGACGGGTGCGGGCGACCTGTTTGCGGCGGGTTTCCTGTCGGGGCAGGCGCAGGGGCGTTCGATCGCCGACTGCCTGACGATGGGCGCCGTGTGCGCTCGCGAAATCATCGCGCAGGTTGGGCCGCGCGCCCAGACCGACCTCAAGGCGACGGTCGCCGCGCGCCTCGCCTAGGAACTTTCACCGGGATGAAGCGTCCTATGCGCCATCAGCATAGGAGGTCGACATGGCCGATGAAATTCACGAGACGCGCACCCCCGACGGGTCGACGCACACCACGACGATCATCGATCGCGAACCGCGGCGAGGCGGCGGATTGGGCATGGGCCTGATCCTGCTCGTTGTCCTCGCGGTCGCGGCCTTTGTCGCATTCCAGTTCCTCGCCAACGACAGCGCGCAGACGGGCGCGGTTACCGAAGCCGCGCAAAAGGTTGGCGACGCCGCGCAGGACGTCGGCGATGCGGCACAGAAAGCGGTCGATTAGGCCGCGGCGGCCGGCGCTTCTTCCGGGTGCTTCTTGAACAGCGCCCGGTCGGCGGGGCCGAAACCGCGGGTCCAGATCAGCCAGGCATAAATGCCGAGGATGAAGGGCACGCCGATCAGCAGCTCGGCCCATTCGGGAAGCTGCGTCGCGCCCCAGCCGAGCACCGCCGCGCCCGCGGTCGCCCAGACGAGCGCCCAGCGCAGGCTGTTCACCGGCGCGCCGAGGATGCGCGCAAGCAGCCGCGCCTTGACCAGCGACGCGAAGCCGAGCGCGAGCATCAGCGCGAGCGCGACCGCCCCGGCATAGGTGATCGGGGGCAATCCCATCGATTTGGCGACGAGGATCAGCGCGACGCTGAGACCCGCCTGCAGCGCGAGCGTCGCAATGCTGATGAGCAGGTTGCGGTGGCGCGCGACATAGACGAGCGCCGCCTCGCTGACGACCGCGGTCGCGGCGACGACTTCGGCGGCGAGCAGGAAAGCGAGCGCGGCGGTGCCGCTGACGAATTCGGGGCCGACGAGGCCCATCACCGCCTCGCCCGGAATGCCGAGCGCGAGTGCCACACCGGCTTGCGCCGCGATGATCCAGAAGCCGACCTGGCTGACCTGTGCCGCCACGGCGGCAAGCCGGTTCTCGGCAAGGTTGCGCGTGATGACCGGGCCGAGGATCGGCTCGAAGCTGGTCTTCAATTTCTGCGGCAGCGAGGCGACCTGCTGCGCCATGTAATAGATGCCGTAGATCGTCGGCGAGGTGAACTGGCCGAGAATGAAAAGGTCGAGGCGCCGTGTCCCCCATTCGATCGCGTCGGCGGCGGCGAGCGGCGCATTGCGCCGCGCGAGGCCGATCAGATGCGCGGGATGCGGCCGCCAGACCCCCGGACCGCCATAGTGCCGGATCATCGGGATCAAAGCGGTGAGGAAGGCGCCGAGCATCGCCGCGGCATAAGACAGCATCAGTCCGTCGCGCGCCGAGACGAACCAGAATCCCGCGGCGGCGATGCTGATCACCCACGGTTCGACGATCGCACGCGCACGCACGGTGGCGCCGATGTCGAATTTATACGCGCAGGCGGCGAGCGCGATGTCGGTCCCCGCGATCGCGAAGACGAGCAGCGCCATCCAGCGATCGGCACCGTCGATCCCGCCCGCCGGATACATGAGCTGCGGCAGGAGGAAGAGGATCGCCGACCCCGCCGCGGAGGCGAGGAAGGCGACGAACATGCCGTCCCACACGACGATGCGATGATCGGCGCCGGGCGCGCTCAATTGTTCGGCGAGGCCGCGCTTCAGCCCAAGCGTCGCAAGCTGCGCGACGAGTTCGATGACGAGCACGGCAAAGGCGAAACGCCCGACCGCTTCGGGCCCGTACCAGCGGCCCGCCACATAGAGGAAGGGCAGGCGCGCGACGAGGCGAAGGATGAAGCCGAAGAAATTGGTGCGTCCGCCCTTGGCGAGCGCGGCCGTGTCCGCATCCCCCGAAGGCGCGGCTGGCGAAGGGGGCGCGGCTGCGCTGTTCGTCTGGCTCAAGCCTGGCGCCCCTTCTGCTGCTCCCCGAAGCGCAGTCTAGCGCGGCGGGGAGGTGCAGGCAATCGATCGAAGTGCTTCATTGTCCTTCGGATCGCAGCGGACGGCTGAGCAGCGCCTGAATGGCTTCGGCGACGCGGGTTTCGCCCGCGACAAGGCGAGCGACCGTATCGGTGATCGGCATGTCGATGCCGTCGGCGCGCGCCGCGGCAGCGACGACGGGGGCGCTGAAGGCGCCTTCGGCGACGGTGCGGCGATCGGCCATCAGCGCCTCGGCGGCTTCGCCGCGCCCGAGTCCCTGGCCGAGCGCGAAGTTGCGCGAGTTCGACGAGGTGCAGGTGAGGACGAGGTCGCCAAGCCCGGCGAGCCCGGCGAGCGTTTCGGCCTGCGCGCCGCGCGACAGGCCGAAACGCGTCATTTCGGCAAAACCGCGGCTGATCAGCGCCGCGCGCGCGTTGAGCCCCAGCCCGGCACCGTCGACGATCCCGCATGCGATCGCGAGGATATTCTTGACCGCACCACCGATCTCCGCGCCGATGACGTCGGTGGAGGCATAGGGCCGGAAATGCGGGCGCGCGAGCGCTTGCGCGATATCGCTCGCGAGCCGGGCGTCGGCGGCGGCGAGGGTGATCGCGGTTGGAAGCCCCGCGGCAACTTCGTGCGCGAAGGTCGGCCCCGAAAGCACCGCATGGTGGCGCTCGGGAGCGAGATCGCGCGCCATGTCGATCGGGAAGGCAAAGCTGCCCGCTTCCATCCCCTTGCTGCAGAAGATCAACGGCGCATCGCCGGGCGGAAGCGCGGCGAGCACAGCCCGAAGGAAGGGCACGGGGACGACGACGAGCAGCGCGTCGAGGTCGGCCATGTCCGCAAGCGCGCCGGTCGCGGTCAGTGAGGGCGAGAGCGCGGCGCCGGGAAGAAAGACCGGGTTGCGATGTTCGGAATTGATCGCGGTGACGACCTCTTCCTCGCGCGCCCACAGCCGGACGGGGGCGCCTTCGGCGGCGAGTAGCTGGGCGAGCGCCGTGCCCCACGCACCGCCGCCGATCACGCCGAAATTCGAATATGACGTCATGCCTTCACCCCCGCTCCGCGCACCGCTTCGGCTTCAGGATCGAGCGGCCAGCGGGGGCGCGCCGCGACGCCGAGGTCGTCGGTCAGGCCGACGGCGAAGCGTTCGGCGCCGGCCCACGCGATCATCGCGCCATTGTCGGTGCAGAGCCACAGCGGCGGCGCGACAAAGGCCTTGTCGAACCGGGCTGCGAGATCGGTGAGAGCGCCGCGAATCGCGCCATTTGCCGCGACTCCGCCCGCGACGACAAAGGCGGTCGCGTCCGGGCAGGCGGCGAGCGCGATGCGGCTGCGGTCGACGAGGCAGTCGACGACCGCCTGCTGGAACGATGCGGCCAGATCCGCGACGCTATGCTCGCCCGACGTCGCCGCGCGCGCCACGGCGCTCTTGAGCCCGGCAAAGGAAAAATGCGGTTCGGCGCTGCCGACGAGCGGGCGCGGCAGCGGCACCGCGTGCGGGTCGCCGTCCTTTGCGATGCGCTCGACCGCGGGGCCGCCGGGATAGCCGAGGCCGAGCAGCTTTGCGGTCTTGTCGAACGCTTCGCCCGCGGCGTCGTCGATCGTGGTCGCGAGGCGGCGGTAGTCGCCGACGCCTTTGACGAGCAGCAGCTGGCAATGTCCGCCTGAAACGAGCAGCAGCAAATAGGGAAATTCGAGCGCCGGATCGGCGAGGCGCGGGCTCAGCGCATGGCCTTCGAGATGGTTGACCGCGATCAGCGGCTTGTTCGCCGCATGCGCCAGCGCCTTGCCGGTGACGAGCCCGACCATCACCCCGCCGATCAGCCCGGGACCGGCGGTCGCGGCGATCGCATCGACCTCGGCGAGCGACACGCCCGCATCGGCGAGCACGCCTTCGACGATCGGCGCGAGCCGGTCGACATGCGCGCGCGCCGCAATCTCGGGCACCACGCCGCCATAGGGGCTGTGCTCGGCTTCCTGTCCGGCGACGCGATGCGCCAAAATGCGCCGTTCGCTGTCGACGAGCGCTGCCGCGGTTTCGTCGCAGCTCGATTCAAGGCCGAGGATCAGGGTCATATTGTTGCGCGCTCCTTTACCCGCCCCTTTATCGACAGGGCAAGCCGCGCTAGCAGCTTGCGCATGAATGGCCTTCCCACTCCCCAAAACCCACTTCGCATCGGCACGCGCGCATCGCCGCTGGCGATGGCACAGGCGCATATGGCGGCTGCGGCGCTGATTGCCAGCCATGGCATCGATATGACGGCGCTCGAAATCGTGCCGATGACCGCGACCGGCGACAAGATTCAGGACCGGGCGCTCGCCGAGGTCGGCGGCAAGGCGCTGTGGACGCGCGAACTCGACGCCGCGCTCGACGCCGGGACGATCGATATCGCGGTCCATTCGCTGAAGGACGTCGAAACGCTGCGCGAGGCGCGCTTTTTCCTCGGCGCGATGCTCGAACGCGCCGATCCGCGCGACCGGCTGGTCGTGCGCGAGGGAATAGACGCGGTTTCGATCGCCGATTTGCCGCAAGGCGCACGGCTCGGGACGAGCAGCCCGCGCCGCGCGGCGCAGGTGAAGCGCATTCGCCCCGACCTCGAAACGGTGCTGCTGCGCGGCAATGTCGCGACACGGCTTGCCAAGATCGCCGGCGGTGACGCCGACGCGACCTTGCTCGCGGCGGCGGGGCTCGACCGGCTGGGGATGCACGATGTCGGGGCGGTGCAGGACGTGCGCCTGCTGCTTCCTGCGGCGTCGCAGGGCGCGATCGGGATCGAATGTCGTGCGGGCGATGCCGCGACGCGCGCGCTGCTCGCCGCGGTCGACCATGCGCCGACGCATCGGGCGGTGATGGCCGAGCGCGCGTTCCTCGCGGCGCTCGGCGGCGATTGCCGCTCGCCGGTTGCGGCGCACGCGCATTGGCTGGGTGACGGCACGCTCCGCCTCGACGCCGAGGTTTTTTCGGAGGATGGCGCGGACCATGTTGCCGGACATGCCGTTGTCGCGAATCCAGGCGCGCCCGAAATATTGGCGCGCCGCCTGCTCGGCGAGGCGCCCGACAGCGTCCGGCGCCTGTTCGCGCGATGACCGACGGCCCGCCCCTGATCGTCACGCGGCCCGAACCGGGCAACGCGGCGACGGTCGAGCGGGCACAGAAAATGGGGTTCGACGCGCGGGCCATGCCGCTTTTTGCGGCGCGCGCGCTCGATTGGGACGCGCCGCTCGCCGAAGATTTCGACGCGCTGCTGCTGACGAGCGCCGCGGCGCCGCGGCTCGCGGGGCCGGGGCTTGCCCGCCTTGCATCGCTACCCGCCTATGCCGTCGGCGCGGCCACCGCGCGCGCGGCAGAGGCGGCGGGACTGATGGTGGCGACGGCCGGATCGACGGACGCCCAGCAGCTTCTTGACGCCATGACGTCGGACAATATCCGAAATATATTATGGCTTTGCGGGCGAGACCGGTCCGCATTCGACGTACGCGGCGCCGCGATCACGGCCTTGCCCTGCTATGCTGTCGATCCCGTCTCGCCGCCTGCCGAATGGATGGGGCTGATCGCCGAACCCGCGGTCCTGCTCGCCCATTCGGCGCGTGCCGCACGGCGGATTTCGGACCTCGTGGGCGCTGCACGCGACCATCTGTCGCTCGTTGCCATCAGCCCCGCGGTCGCGGCGGCCGCCGGGAGTGGGTGGCACGACATCGCCATCGCGGGACAGCCGGACGATGTCGCAATATTGGCACAGGCGCGTGCTTTGTGGCACAAGGGTGCAAAATAGGGTCGTTCGAAAGAGAAACATGGCAATCGACAGTATCGACACCACCTCGCCCGTGCAGGACGAGGCGGTCCCGACGAGAGGGCTATCGTTCCGCGCAGTCGGCCTTGGCGCCCTCGTCCTGCTCCTGATCGGAATCGCCGGAGGCGGATGGGCGGTAAATCGTTGGCTGACGGGCGATAATTTGCCGTCGGCTCCGAAAGCGATCGAGCCATCGGCAGGGACCGCGAATCCGCTCCTCGTTGCGGGCGCGGCGAAGGGCGCGCCCGACGGCCAGCCGATGGTGGTTGCGCCCGTCGACGGCGCGAATGCACTCGCGGCGCGCGTCGCCGAACTCGAACAACGGCTATCGCGAATCACGCTCGAAGCCGAATCGGCATCGGGCAACGCGTCGCGCGCCGAAGGACTGCTCGTCGCCTTTGCCGTCCGGCGCGCGCTCGATCGCGGATTGTCGCTCGGCTATCTCGACGCCCAGCTCCGGCTGCGTTTCGGTGACGACCAGCCCAATGCGGTGAAAACGATCATCGACACCTCGCGCGAACCGGTGACGCTCGAACAGCTTCGCGCCGAACTCGACACATTGGCGCCGCAGCTCGTCGGGCGGAACGGCGACGGAGGCGGCAGCCTGTGGACCGGGCTGCGCCGCGAACTGGGCGAGCTGTTCGTCGTACGCGCGGCGGGAACGCAATCGCCGCGCGCATCCGAACGGCTCGATCGCGCGCGGCGCTATCTGGCGGCAGGGCAGGCCGACCTTGCGATTGCCGAGGTCGAGGCGATGCCCGGCGCGCCGGCGGCGCACGACTGGCTGATCGATGCGCGGCGCTATCATGAGGCGCGGCGCGCGCTTGACCTGATCGAGACCGCGGCGATATTGGAGCCGCGCGACAGCCCCGCTGCCGCGATGGCCCCGAAAGCGGCCGAACCGACCCCATAGCGCGCAATCCGGTAGGGCTGCCCGCCCTTTAGAGAAAGCCCGTTCCATGGCCCTCGCCGACCCGCAGCGCATCGAAGCGCTCGATCCGCTCGATCCCCTCCAGCTCGACGCCGAGCTCAGCGAAGAGGAGCGGATGGTCCGCGACACTGCGCGGTCCTATGCGACCGATGCGCTGTTGCCGCGCGTCACCTCGGCCTTTCTCGACGAGCGCTTCGACCGCGAGATCATGTCCGAAATGGGCGCGCTCGGCCTGCTCGGTGCGACGATCGATCCCGAATATGGCGGCGCCGGGCTGAACTATGTCAGCTACGGGCTGATCGCGCGCGAAGTCGAGCGCATCGATTCGGGTTATCGCTCGGCCTGTTCGGTGCAGAGCAGCCTCGTGATCCACCCGATCAACGCCTATGGCAGCGAGGAGCAGAAGCGCAAATATCTGCCCGGGCTGACCTCGGGCGAACTCGTCGGCTGCTTTGGCCTGACCGAACCCGATGCCGGCAGCGACCCCGGCGGGATGCGTACGCGTGCCGAAAAGATCGAAGGCGGCTATCGCCTCAAGGGCGCGAAGATGTGGATCACCAACTCGCCGATCGCCGACGTCTTCGTCGTGTGGGCGAAGTCGGAGGCGCACGACGGCGCGATCCGCGGTTTCGTACTCGAAAAGGGGATGAAGGGCCTTTCGGCGCCGAAGATCGAGGGCAAGGTGTCCTTGCGCGCGTCGGTCACCGGCGAAATCGTCATGGATTCGGTCGAGGTGGGCGAGGATGCGCTGCTGCCGCATGTTTCGGGGCTCAAAGGGCCGTTCGGCTGTCTCAACCGCGCGCGCTACGGCATCGGCTGGGGCGCGATGGGCGCCGCCGAATTCTGCTATGAAGCGGCGCGCAATTATACCGGCGAACGCAAGCAGTTCGGGCGCCCGCTCGCGGCGAACCAGATCATCCAGCTGAAGCTCGCCAACATGCTCACCGAAATCACGCTGGGCTTGCACACCGCGCTGCGCGTCGGCCGGTTGATCGACGAGGGGCGGCTCATCCCCGACGCGATCAGCCTGCTCAAGCGCAACAATTGCGGCAAGGCGCTCGATATCGCGCGCGTCGCGCGCGATATGCACGGCGGTAACGGCATCTCGGCCGATTATCACGTGATCCGCCACGCGGTGAACCTCGAGACGGTGAACACCTATGAGGGCACGCACGACGTCCATGCGCTGATCCTCGGCCGCGCGATCACGGGCATTTCGGCCTTTGCCTGAGCCGCAGGGCTTAAAACCTTTGCAGGGCATCCGCGTCGTCGAACTGGCGCGGGTGCTCGCTGGGCCTTGGTGCGGGCAATTGCTCGCCGACCTTGGCGCCGAGGTGATCAAGGTCGAGCGGCCGGGCGCGGGCGACGATACGCGCGAATGGGGGCCGCCCTTCGTCACCGGCGCGGCAGGCGA
This sequence comes from Sphingopyxis sp. LARHCG72, assembly GCF_052871675.1. Taxonomy (NCBI): domain Bacteria; kingdom Pseudomonadati; phylum Pseudomonadota; class Alphaproteobacteria; order Sphingomonadales; family Sphingopyxidaceae; genus Sphingopyxis; species Sphingopyxis sp. LARHCG72. Next base: position 202,537 of record NZ_JBIXJU010000002.1, read on the forward strand.
GAATCTGGGCGCCGCCTATTATCACAGCTGCAACCGCGGCAAGCAAAGCGTCGCGATCGACATCGCGTCGGCCGAGGGGCAGGCGGAGGTGCGGGCGCTGCTCGCCGATGCCGACGTCGTGATCGAGAATTACAAGGTCGGCGGGCTCGTCAAATATGGGCTCGACCCCGCGCGGCTCTGCGCCGATTTCCCGCAGCTGGTCGTCTGCTCGATCACCGGCTTCGGCCAGACCGGGCCCTATGCGCACCGCGCGGGCTACGACTATATCGTGCAGGCGATGAGCGGCTTCATGTCGCTGACCGGCGAGCCCGACGGCGCGCCGCAAAAGGCCGGGATCGCCTATGCCGACATCTTCACCGGCATGTATTCTGCGGTCGCGATCCTTGCGGCGCTGCGACGCCGTGACGTCACAGGGGGTGGGGCGCATATCGACATGGCGCTGCTCGACAGCCAGGTCGCGGTGCTCGCCAACCAGGCGGCCAATTATCTTGCGAGCGGTGTGGCGCCGAAGCGGATGGGCAATGCGCACGTCAATGTCGTGCCCTATCAGGTCTTTGCGACCGCCGATGGCCAGCTCGTGATCGCGGTGGGTAACGATGGCCAGTATCGCAAATTGTGCGCGATATTGGGCGTGCCCGAATGGGCCGACGATCCGCGTTTCGTCAACAATGCCGCGCGGCTCGCGAACCGTGCCGAGCTGATTCCGCTGCTCGCGGCAAGGATCGCCGCGTGGGACGCGCAGCCGCTGTCGCTTGCGCTCGAGGCCGAAGGGGTACCCGCGGGACCGATCAACGACCTCGCGCAGGTCTTTGCCGATCCGCAGGTCCAGGCGCGCGGGATGCGCTTCCGGCCCGAGGGCGCGTCGATCGATGGCGTCGCGAGCCCGATCGTCATCGACGGCGAACGCATGGTCGCGCGCGCCGGCGCGCCGCCGCTCACGCCATAGAAAAAGGGGCGCCGCGACGGACGCCCCTTTCCCCCCTTTTTTCTATATGCCGGCTCAGAATTTGACCGTGCCGGTGACGAAGACCTGGCGCGGATTGCCGTAGAAGGCGGTCAGCGTGCCTTCGCGGCCGAGCGCCGAGGTCGGCAAGCCACCCGGCCCCGGAATGATCGCGCCGGTGGTCGGATTGACGTTCACGAACGTATAGCCCGAAGTCTTATATTCCTTGTTCGTGAGGTTCTTGCCGAACACGCCGATGCTCCAACGATCGTCGGGCGCGGTGTAGACGAGGCTGGCATCCCACAGCGCGAAGCCCTTCTGATCGATATAGGGGTTCGGGATTTCGAACTGATAGGTCTTGCTGCGATACGACAGGGTCGTGCCGAAGCTGAGGTCGCCGTCGCCGATCGGGGTCGAATAGGCGATGGTGCCGCTGGCGGTCCATTTCGGCGTATTCTGTACCTCGCGGAAATCCGACACGTCGGTCGGCGTGTTGACCCCGCCGACGAGGATGTTCGAGATATATTCCTTATAGTCGGCCTGGATGTAACCGAGCGCGGTCGACAGCGTCAGCCGGTCGCCCGCGGTGGCCAGATCCTCGCCAAGCCGCGCGCGGCCTTCGAATTCGACGCCCTTGAAGGTGGCCTTGCCCGCGTTCGAGACGACGCCGCAGAAGCTGGGGAGGCCGCTGACGGTGCAGGCGACCGATCCCGGGATCTGGACGTCGGTATAATCGGCATAGAAGGCGGCGAGCGCGACATTGACCGCGCCGTCCATCAGGCTGCCCTTATAGCCGACCTCATAGCTTTCGACCTTTTCGGGGCGGAAGCTCAGGAAGGAGGCGACTTCGGCATCGGTCGGCGCGCCCGGAATGGCGGCGGGTGCGTTGACGCCGACGCCGCGCGGATCGAAACCGCCGCCCTTGAAGCCCTGCGAATAGCTGGCGTAGAAATTATGGTCGGGGGTCGGCTTGAACGACAGTGAGGCGCGCGGGGTGAATTTCTTGAAGCTGCGCTTGCCGTCGAAATTGGTACCCGGCGCCCCAAAGGCGACGCCCGCACCACCGAATACCGGCGAGCCGCCGCCGAGATAATTCTGGCGCAGGATCGACGCTTCGCGCTCGTCCCATGTGTAGCGGCCGCCGACCGAAAGGCTCAGCTTCTCGTTGAAATCATAGGTGAAGTCGCCGAACACCGCGAAGGTCTGGGTGTCGACATCGGCCTCGGTAAAGGCGGTCAGGCCCGCGAGGTTGTTGAAGATGCGGACGTCGAACAAGGTGTCGGCGGTGGCGTCGAGATAATAGAAGCCGAGCAGGCCCTTGAGCTTGTCGCCTTCGTACAGAAGCTGGAATTCCTGGCTGATCTGCTCGTTGAAATAGAAGCCGGGGACGTCGATGTCGACGCCGGGCAGCGCGTCGAAGTCGATCGGGGTCGCCGACTTGTCCTTGCGCCAGGCGCTGATCGAGCGGAGCGTGACCGTGTCGGACAGCTCGGCGGTAACATTCATCGCGAGGCCGTAGGCTTCGATTTCCTGCTTCGGATCGTTGAGGCCGCCGCGGCTGTCGAATACGTCGTCGAGGACGGGTGCGTTCGTGAGCAGCGACGGAATCAAGCGGTGGCCGCCGCGCGGGTCGCTCTTGTCCTTGCTATAGTCGCCCGAGATGCGGATCAGCACCGGCGCGCCATAACCGCCGAGTTCGACCGTGCCGCGCCCGGCCCACACGTCCTTGTTGTAATTTTCGCGACCGGTGGTGAGATTGTCGCCGAAGCCGCCGCGCGACAGGCGCGCGCCCGACACGCCGACGCGGAGGAGGTCGCCGATCGGCGCGCTCGCGGTGACGATCAGGTCGGCCTGGTCATAGGTGCCGAGCGTGCCCTTGATCTTGAGCGAGAATTCCTCGGGCAACTGCTTGGTCACATATTTGACCGCGCCGCCGATCGTGTTGCGGCCGTAGAGCGTCCCTTGCGGGCCGCGCAGCACTTCGATGCGTTCGACGTCATAGATGTCGAGCACCGCGGCCTGCGGGCGGTTGAGATAGACGTCATCGAGATAGATGCCGACGCCCTGTTCGAATCCCGACACCGGATCCTGCTGGCCGACGCCGCGGATGAAGGCGCTGAGCGTCGAGTTCGAACCGCGCGACACTTCGAGCGTCGTATTCGGGGTGGTCTGGCCGATGTCGGTAATGTCGATCGCGCCGGCCTTGGCGAGCGCGTCGCCCGAATAGGCGGTGATCGCGACCGGAACGTCGATCAGCCGTTCGTCGCGGCGGCGTGCCGTCACGATGATCTCATTGTCGCTGGCGTCGGTGCTCGCGCCTTCGTCCTGCGCAAAGACCGGGGGCGCGAAGGCGATCATGGAAAGCGCGCTGGTGGCGAGGACGGCACGGCGCAGCGAGCGGGCGAAAGGACGCATGAAGACTCTCCCATGTGGCGGGCGGCCCCTCGCCACCCTTGTCGGTTTTCTTGGGCTGGTGCTTGCCAAGCCGCGCCGCTTCCAATAATGAAACATGAACCAAGTTTCAACTTGGAATGTGCAATCGTCGTTTTTTGCTTGCCAGTGGTGCGAAAAAGCCACGATGCAGCGACGAGGGGAGGCAAGGGCAGTTTATGGATCAGCCGCCAGTCGCGACAGAACATGCCGAGAGCGAACCGCGCGACAAGACGCCGCGCACCGAGCGCGGGCGCCGGACCTTGCGCAAGCTGCTCGACGCCGCGGCGATCGAATTCGGCGAGCGCGGTTTTCATGAGGCGTCGATCAGCGCGATCACGCGCCGCGCCGGGACCGCGCTCGGCAGCTTCTACACCTATTTCGATTCGAAAGAGGAAATCTTCCAGGCGCTCGTCCGCTATATGAGCGAACAGCTACGCGATCATGTCACCCCGCTGGTCCAGGCCGCGCCCGACGAGATCAGCGCCGAGCGCATCGGGCTCGAATCCTATCTGGGCTTCGTGCGCGAGCATAAGGAGATTTACCGGATCATCGATGAGGCCGAGTTCGTCGATTATGCGAGCTATCGCCGCCATTATGAAACGACGGTCGCGCGCGTCCGCCAGCGGCTCGAGGGCGGCGCGGCGCGCGGCGAGATCCGCGATGACGTCAGCGAAATCCACGCGTGGGCGATCGGCGGGATGAACGTGTTCCTCGGCATGCGCTATGGTCTGTGGGACGAAGAGAGCGACATATCGGAGATTGCGCGCATCGCGAACGACCTGCTCGCGAACGGGCTCAAGAAGCGCGATTAACCGAAATATCCTCCCCATGGCTTCACCACAGGGAGGATCTAATTGCGCGAAATCAGGAAGATCGCATGTTCTGCGCGCCAGCTCGCGGCGGCGTCGCTCGTCGGCCGGTCGCCCGACAGGTGCCAGACGCGTTCGACCGCGATGCCCTTGTCGCGCACGAGGTCGCGGAAATCGCTGACGGTGACATGGTGGATGTTCGGCGTTTCGTACCAGGCGACGGGCAGCAGCCGCGTCACCGGCATCCGTCCGCCCCACAGGAGCGCGAGGCGGATCCGCCAATGCGCGAAATTGGGGAAGCTGACGAAGGCGCGCGGCGCGATGCGCAGCAATTCGTCGACGACGCGGTCGGGGCGTTCGGTCGTCTGCAGCGTCTGCGACAGGATCGCATAGTCGAAGGCGTCGTCGGGATAGTCGGCAAGGTCGCGGTTGGCGTCACCCTGCACCACCGACTGGCCGCGCGCGATCGCCGCGGTGACATTGTCGGGATCGATCTCGAGCCCGCGGGCATCGACGCCCTTGTCGCGGAGTGCCGCCATCAGGTCGCCGTCGCCGCAGCCGACGTCGAGCACGCGCGCCGTCGACGGGACGGCATCGGCGATGATCGCAAGATCGGGGCGCAGCTTCATCGTCAGGCCTGCCTGTAGACGTCGGGGAAGTGTCGCTGCATGAACGGCGCGCTGTCCTCGACCGGGGTCCAGCCGAGCGCGGCATAAAGGCCGTGGGCGTCGCTGGTCGCGAGCATCCAGCGCCGGAGCCCCTGCAGATCGGGGTGGTCGTGGAGCGCGGTCACCATGCGCGCGGCGAGGCCGTGCCCGCGATGCGCGTCGAGCACATAGACGTCGGCCAGATAGGCGAAGGTCGCGCGATCGGTGACGACGCGGGCAAAGCCGACCTGCGCGCCGCCCGGTGCAAAGACGCCGATGCAGAGCGACCCCGCGATGGCACGTTCGACAACGGCGCGCGCGATGTTCGCGGCCCAATAGCTCTGCGCCAGAAAAGCATGAATCGCATCGACCTGCATGTCGGCCGCGTCGAATGACAGACGATAGTTTCCGGTCATGCCAGCCCTGCTTTCAGCGATCCGGCGACAAGCCGGTCGAGCGCGGGGACATCGAGGAGGAAGCTGTCGTGGCCGAACGGCGCCGACAGTTCGACGAAGCTCGCCGCGGCGCCGACGCTTTGCAGCGCCTGCACGACGCGGCGCGATTCCGACGTCGGATAAAGCCAGTCGGTGTCGAAGCTGACGAGCGTGAAGCGCACATCCTTTGCGTTCGCAAACGCGCCGGCGAGGCGTCCGTCATGCGGGTCGGCGAGGTCGAAATAGTCCATCGCGCGCGTGATATAGAGATAGGCGTTGGCGTCGAAGCGGTCGGTGAAGGCGAGCCCCTGATGCCTGAGATAGGATTCGATCTGGAAGTCGGCGTCGAAACCGAAGCTCTTGATGTCGCGTGCCTGAAGGCGCCGGCCGAACTTTTCGGTCAGCCCTTCCTCGGAGAGGTAGGTGATATGCGCCGCCATGCGCGCGACCGCGAGACCCTTGGTGGGCGCGCGCGCGCTGCCGTAATATTGGCCGTCCTGCCAGTCGGGGTCGGCCATGATCGCCTGCCGTCCAACCTCGTGGAACGCGATATTCTGCGCCGAATGCCGGGCCGCGCTCGCGATGACGAGCGCCGAGGCGAGGCGCTCGGGATAGGTCGCGGCCCACGCGAGCGTCTGCATGCCCCCCATCGACCCACCGACGACGGCATGAAGCCGCGCGATGCCGAGATGGTCGAGCAGCATCGCCTGCGCGCGCACCATGTCGGTAATCGTGATGACGGGGAAGTGCATGCCGAGCGGCGCGCCGGTCGCGGCGTCGGGCGAGGCCGGGCCGCTCGTCCCCATGCAGCTGCCGAGGACATTGGCGCAGATGACGTGGAAGCGGTCGGTGTCGATCGGCTTGCCCGGTCCGACCATGCGCGCCCACCAGCCGGGTTTGCCCGTCGCGGGATGGTCGCTCGCGACATATTGGTCGCCGGTCAGCGCGTGACAGATGAGCACCGCGTTCGACTTGTCGGCGTTCAATGCACCATAGCTTTGATAGGCGATCGTCACCGATCCCAGAACCTGCCCGCTGTCGAGCGGCAGCGGTGTCGGAATCGTCACGCTGTGATGCTGGATATCGTGTAGCAGGCTCGCCATGGTGCGGCGGGGCTAAGCGGGTGCGCGAAGACTGTCAACGTGCTGGACTCGCGTCGCACAGCCGCTAAACGCCACCGCATGACCGACACGACCCAGACCCTTACGCCCAAGCCGTGGATCAGCGGCATCGCCCCCTATGTTCCCGGCAAGTCCGCAGGCGCCGACGGACGCCCGCTCATCAAGCTGTCGGCGAACGAGAATCCGCTGGGCACCGGCGAAAAGGCGCGCACGGCGTTCGCCGCGGCGCAGGCGGCATCCGATGCGCTGTCGCGCTATCCCGATCCGGGTTCGGTCGAATTGCGCGAGACGATCGCGGCGAAATTCGGGCTCGATCCGGCGCGGATCATCTGCGGCAACGGGTCGGACGAACTGCTCCACCTCGCAGCGGGCACCTACGCCGGCGTCGGCGACGAGATTTTGTACGTTCGCTATGGCTTCGCCGTCTATGAAATCGCCGCGCGGCGCGTCGGCGCGGTGCCGGTCGAGGCCGACGACAAGGATTATGCGACCGACGTCGACGCGCTGCTCGCGGCGGTGACCGACAAGACGCGTGTCGTCTATCTCGCCAACCCGAACAACCCGACGGGCACGCTCGCGACACGCGAAGAGGTGCAGCGGCTCTACGCCGGGCTGCCGAAGACTATCCTGTTCGTGATCGACCAGGCCTATTCCGAATATCTGTCCGACGCCGAGGACGACGGCGGGCTCGAACTGGCGAAGACGCAGCCGAACGTGTTCATCACGCGCACCTTCTCGAAAATTCACGGCCTCGCCGCCGAACGCATCGGCTGGGGCTATGCCGCCGCCGAGGTGATTTCGGCGCTGCACCGCATCCGCCTGCCGTTCAATGTCACGCGCGCCGGGCAGGCCGCGGCGGTCGCGGCGCTCGGTGATGACGCATTCGTCAACAACAGCCGCGAGCATAATGCGAAATGGCGTGCCTGGCTGGCGGGTGAGCTCGAAAGCCTCGGCAATCATGGCGTGCGCGTCGTGCCGTCGGCGTGCAACTTCCTGCTCGTTCTGTTCGAGGGCGATGTCAGCGCCGAGACCGTCTACAACCGGTTGATGGACGCGGGCTATATCGTCCGCTGGCTGCCGGGGCAGGGGCTGCCGGGCGCGCTGCGCATGACGATCGGCACCGAAGACGAGACGCGCGGCCTCGCGGCGGCGATTCGCGCCGCGCTGAACGGCTGATGCGCATCGACCGCGTCGCGATCGTCGGGCTGGGCCTGATCGGCTCGTCGATCGCGCGCGCGATCGGGGAGCGGTTGCCGCAGGTGACGGTCACCGGCCATGACGCCAGCGCCGAGGTCCGCGAACTCGCCCGTGAGCTCGGGCTTTGCGACACGATCGCCGACGATGCGGTGGCGGCGGTGGCCGAAGCCGACCTCGTCATCCTCGCGGTGCCGGTCGGGCGCATGGCCGATGCCGCGGCGGCGATCGCGCCGGGGTTGAAGGCGGACGCGATCATTTCCGACGTTGGCTCGTCGAAGGCCGGGGTCGCCGACGCGCTCGCGAAGGCGCTCCCCGATCATGCCGTCATTCCGGCGCACCCGGTCGCGGGGACCGAGAACAGCGGGCCGGCGGCCGGCTTTGCGACCTTGTTCGAGGGCCGCTGGTGCATCGTCACCCCGGGCGCCGACGCATCGGGCGACGCCGTGACGGCGCTGACGTCTTTCTGGCAGGCGCTCGGCGCCAAGGTCGAAACGATGGATGCCGCGCATCACGACATGGTGCTCGCGGTGACGAGCCATTTGCCGCACCTCATCGCCTATACGATCGTCGGCACCGCGAGCGAGCTCGAAGAGGTCACCGAGAGTGAGGTGATCAAATATTCGGCGGGGGGCTTCCGCGACTTCACGCGCATCGCGGCGAGCGACCCGGTGATGTGGCGCGACGTCTTCCTCGCCAACAAGGATGCGGTGCTCGCGACCCTGCAGCGTTTCAACGAGGACCTGACCGTGCTCCAGCAGGCGATCCGCCGCGGCGACGCCGACAAGCTCGAGGACTGGTTCACGCGCACGCGCGCGATCCGCCGTTCGATCATCGAACAGGGGCAGGATGACGCCGCGCCCGATTTCGGGCGGAAACATTAGGCTTCCAACCCCAACCTTCGCTCGACACGAACGGGAATTAGGAGGCTTTGTAGCCTTCCAGCAACGCTTCGGGCGGGTTCAGCGCGTTGATCGCCCGCCAGACGCGCTCTTCGGCTTCCTCGCGCGGCAAGCCGGCGGGGATGGTTTCGCCGACCTTGTAGGTGATCGTCCCCGGCCATTTGACCCAGCGGCGCGGCGGATAGGCGATGCCGCTGTTCACCGCGACGGGGATCACCGGCACGCCGAGCAGGCGGTAGATGCCGGCAAAGCCCGAACGCAGGGGGGGCGCCGACCCGTGCGGGATACGCGTTCCCTCGGCAAACAGCACCAGCGGCCGGTCCTTGGCGAGCGCGGCCTTGGCGGCGTTCAGCATCGCGCGCATCGCCTTGCCGCCGCCGTCGCGGTCGACGGGGATCAGGCCATAGAAATGCGCCGCCTGCCCCCAGACGGGAATGTTGAACAGCTGCTCTTTCGCGAACACCGCGGGATGCCTGAACAGTCCCGGCTGCTCGATCGTCTCGAACGCCCCCTCATGCTTGAAGACATAGAGGACCGGAATGTCGGGCATGTCGCCCTCGACGACGATCGTCTGGCCCAGGACAAAGCGGCAGATCAACCGGTGGAATTGCGCCCAGATGCGCACGAACCAGATCGTCGCCTTGTGCGAGACCGGGAGCGAGATCACGGCACCGATCGAGCTGAAGCTGCTCATCAGGACGAACAGCAGCCAGAACAGGATCGAGCGGACAAGGGCGATGGTGTAGCGCATCGGCGCGCTTCTTAAAGCCCGAGGACGCCGCCCGCCAGCCCCGCGAGATATTTATGATATTCGCGAAACAGCGTTGCGAAATTGGGCCGGCTGCGCACCGCGTCGGGCAGGATCGTCACTTTGTCGCCGACCGCGCGGCCGATTTCATATTCGGCGCGGCGCATGTGCCAGTCGGTGGTGATCAGCCGGATGCTCTTATAGTTGCGCCGCGCAACCCAGGTCGCGACCTCGGTCGCGTTCGAGCGCGTATCCTCGGCCTCGAACCCCAGCGCGATGCAGCAGTCGAAGAGGTCGAGCGGGCGCTTATATTCGGCGGCGAGTTCGCGCGGCTTCACCTCGCGCGCGACGCCGCTGATCAGCAGGCGCTTGGCATCGCCCGCCTCGAGCCGTTCGAGCGCGCGGTCGATACGTCCCGGGCCGCCGGTCAGCACGACGATCGCGTCGGTCTTTTGCGCAGCGGCGGGCAAGGGCAGCAACAGCGCGAACCAGGCGAAGCCGAGCACCCAAGCCAGGAATAAAAGCGAAATCAGGCGCTTGATCATAAAATCTTCTTGAGCGCGGCGAGCAGCGTCTGGCGCGCCGTCAGGGCTGCGAGCGCGATAGCCAATAGCGGCAGCGCCAGCAAGAGCGCCCAGCCCGCGGGGCCGAGCGACGCGGTCGCGGCGAGTCCCGAAGTGACCCCCGACCACTGCCAACCGATGAGCAGCAGAATCGCGGTAGCGACGAGGCTGCCGAGCGCGATTCCGTAAGCGGTGTCGATCGCGATGCGGCGCTGGAACAGCCGGGTGATCTGGCGGTCGGTCGCGCCGATCAGGTGGAGCATCTCGATCGTCGCATAATGGGTGCCGAGCGCGGCGCGCGCGGTCATGATCACCACCGCGGCGCTGGCCAGCGCCATCAGCAGCACCATGGCGCCGGCGATCCACGCGAGCGAACGGATCAGCCGCGCGACCGGGCCGAGCCATTCGGCGTGCGGGATGATGCGCGCTCCGGGCGCCTCGCGCGCGACGAGCGTCCGGAGCGCGCGCATGGGACCGGCGCGGTCCTCGCCGACGAAGTCGATGTCGACCAGCGCGGGCAGGGGCAGCGATTTGAGCAGCGGATCGTCGCCCTCGCTGCTCCCGAACCATTGCCCCAGCGTCGCCTGCAACTCTTCCTGTTCGACCGAGCGCGCCGAGAGCACGAAGGGCTGCGCGGCGGCGGCGCGGCGGAGCGCGGCGGCCTGTTCGGCGCGCGTGACCGGGTTTGCGGTGACGATCTGGACGGTGACGCGCCCCGCGATCGCGTCGCCGATCGCATTCGCCGACCGCGCGAGGCCGACCCCGGCGGCGGCGGCGAGCAGGGTCAGCATCATCAATATCGCGATAACCCACGGCGTCGGTCCCGACAGGCGGTGGTCGGGCAGCAGGCGGCGATGCTGGACGGGAACGCGCGGGATGATCATGCCCGGTTCGCCGGGGGATAGCGCAGCGCGCCGGTGGGATCGGACAGGCGCCCGCGTTCGAGCCGCATCATCTGCGCATTTTCGATGCGGCTGATCAGGTGGATGTCGTGGGTCGCGACGACGACCGTGGTGCCAAGGCGGTTGAGCGCCTCGAACAAGCCCAGCAGGCGCATCGCCATTTCGGGGTCGACGTTACCCGTCGGTTCGTCGGCGACGAGCAATTGCGGCCGCGCGATGACGGCGCGCGCGATCGCAACGCGCTGCTGCTCGCCGCCCGACAGCGTCGCGGGACGCGCATCGGCGCGATCGCCGAGGCCGATCCAGCTCAGCATCTCGCCGACCGGACCCGACAGATCCTCCTCGCTCACCCCCGCGATGCGCAGCGGCAGCGCGATATTGTCGCGCGCCGAGAGGTGCGGGATCAGCCGGAAATCCTGGAAGACGACGCCGATGCGGCGGCGAAAGCCGGGCAGGCGGTGGCGCGGCATCGCGACGAGATCCTCGCCGAACAGACGGACGATGCCGCGGCTCGGGCGCTGCGCGAGATAGAGCATCTTGAGCAGCGACGTCTTGCCCGCACCCGACGCGCCGGTCAGGAAATAGAAGCTGCCGGGTTGCAGGTTGAAGCTGATGTCGCTCAAAACCTCGGCATCGGGGCCGTAACGCAGCCCGACGCCGTCGAATTCGACCATCGCACCGCCGGGACGCGCGGCTGAGTTGTCCGTCATGGCGTCACCCGCGCGCTGCGTCGCGCCATGGCCGGTCTGCGGAACAGGGGAGCATCGGCGCTCATGCCGAAGCCTGTTACACGGCTGTTCACCGACGTAAAGCGGCGAGTAACGGCGCGGCCGCCACGCGAGGCTTGCAACGCTGCGAATCAGCGTGTTTAGAGGAACCCCATGATCCTTGCCTGCCCGTCCTGCCATACGCGCTATGTCGTGCCCGATACGGCGATCGGACCGACGGGCCGCACGGTTCGCTGCGCCAATTGCCGCCATAGCTGGTTCCAGGAACCCGCGGCAGCACCCGCCGAAGCCGCGCCTGCGCCAACGCCTGTCGCACCGGCTGCACCGGAGAGCGTTCCGGCGCCCGAACCGGCCGCCGCGCCCGTACCCGCTGCGACCTATTCCGATTTTCCCGAACCGGCGCCGGATCCGGTAACTGCGCCGCCGGCCTTCGCCGCCACGGCCGAACCGGCGCCGCGTCCGGCGCTTGCCGACGACGCGCCGCTGCCGTTCCGCCGTCCGCGGCGCAATCCGGCGAAGCGGTGGACGATCATCGCGGCGAGCGCGGCCGCCCTGATGCTCGCCGCGACGGCGGGGCTCGCCTGGTTCGGCTTGCCAAGCTGGGCGCAGGGGCTGGGGCTGCCGGGAATGGTCGCCGAACCCGATCTCGTGATCGAGCTGCCGCCGAACCAGGATCATCGCGAACTCGCCGACGGCACGATCTATTTCGCCGCGTCGGGGGTGATCATCAACCCGACCGACCGCGAACAGCGCGTGCCGCCGATCCTTGCCGAATTGCGCGATGCGCAGGGGACGATCGTCTACAGCTGGACGATCAAACCGCCGGTGCGGATGCTGCCGCCCAATGAAAAGGTCAATTTCAGCGAAGCAAAGCTCGATATCCCGCGCCGCGCGACGCAGTTGACCGTCAGCTGGGCGCTTCCAAAAAGCTGAAACCAGAAAATGTTACGGTGACGTCACGCCGTCACAGGCAGAGCGCGGCGGCGAGCGACAGCAGGAAGCTGGTTAGCGTCGCGACGATGATCGGTGCGAAGCTGCGCCACCCTTGATCGAGCAGCAGGTGCAGACGCGCCTTCATCGCGGTGGCGACGATCGCAAGCAGCAGCAGCGCCTGCGCGCCCGTCGCGGCGGCATCCTGCGCCGGCTTCGGGATCGCGACGACCGAATTGACCGCCGCGACGGCGAGGAAACCGAGGATGAACCAGGGCAGGCGCAGCGGGATGCGCGTCCTGCCGTCGCCTTCGCCGCTGCGCCCTAGCCACAGCGCGACAAGCATCAGCATCGGCGCGAGGAGCGCGACGCGCGTCAGCTTGACGATCGTCGCCACCTCGCCTGCCTGCGGCGAGAAGGAAAAGCCGCCGCCGATCGCCTGCGCGACGTCATGGATCGACGCGCCGATCAGGAATCCCGCCTGCGCATCGGTCAGTCCCAGCTCGGCGGCGAGCACGGGATAGAGCGTCATCGCGAGCGCGCTCGCGACGGTGATGCCGACCAGCGTCAGCGTGAAGCGGGCCTGGTCGACGCGCCGGTCGCCGATCAGCGAATAAAGCGCGAGTGCGGCCGACGCACCGCAGATCGCGGTCGCGCCGCCCGCGAGCAGCGCAGCGTGGCGGTCCTGCGCGAACAGCCGCGCGCTGGCGACGGTGACGATGATGACCGCGAGCATGATCAGGACGAGCAGCGCGAAGGGCCATGGTCCGAGTTCGGCGAGCTGTTCGGCGGTGATGCGCGCGCCGACGAGCACGATGCCGACGCGCAGCGCGGTCTGCGACATCAGGTCGAGCCCGGCGTGGGTGCGCGTATCCTGCGACAGGAAGGAGAGGGCGAGGCCGATCAGCAGCCCCATCAGCACGATCGGCGCTGCATAATGGTCGGCGAGCCACGCCGCGGCGAGCGCGGCAATCGCGGTGACGAGGACGCCCGGCAGGTAATCGCGCCAGCGCCGGCGCGCCGGCGGATGCGCCTCGAGCTGCATCTCGCCATAAAGATCGGCGGCCATTGGCCAATTCTGTTCGGACGACTTCACGAACGCTCCCTTGTCCGTCGCGCGCGCCCGCTTCGCATATCCGCGCGCGGCGGTCGATAGGCCATTGCTGGCGGCGCGCGGGCTTGCTAGAGGCCCCGCTCTACCGGCACCCGTAGCTCAGCTGGATAGAGCGCTGCCCTCCGAAGGCAGAGGTCAAGCCCGAACTTTCCGGCAAATTCCGAAATATCTCGTTGTTTTGTAAAGAAAATTCTATCGCGTTTCGCGAACCAGATCGGTTAGGTTATTTCGCGTAAGCATGACGTAAGCATACTGCGTAGTATCATAGAGCACGAAGGGTTTTGCTGGCGTAGGCGTTTGCATTCGGAGCAGTCGCATCGTTCCGCATCGAATCCGTTGACCGATGCCCGTCGAACCGGCTAGGCACCGCCCCGAAGCACCCGTAGCTCAGCTGGATAGAGTGTCGCCCTCCGAAGGCGAAGGTCACAGGTTCGAATCCTGTCGGGTGCACCATTCTCGAACAAAAGAGAGAACTGCGGGCGTGGTTTTGGCCACGCCCGCTGCCGCACTCCGGGCCAGCACGGCTTTCGAGCCGCTGATGCGGATTTCCCGGTCGTTCACGCACACCTCGCTGAGCAGCAGCCGGGCATAAGCCTGGCGCAGATCAGGCTGGCCGTGATGCAGCTTGTCGCGCAGGAGCAGCGCCAGCTTCTCGATCTTGGCGGGCGTGATCACCGGCTCGGCCATGGCGAGGCGACGGGTGAGGTCGGATATTTGCTCGGCAAGTTCATCGCGCCGGAACCGCAGATTGACCAGCCGCTCACGCATCGAAGCGTCCTCGGCATCCATCAGCCCTTTCTCGACCAGTTCCAGCAGCCGGGCGATGCCTGCTTCGGCTTCCTTGTGATCCAGGCGCATCTGCCGCAGCCGATCGCGGTTGCGATCCTCGCGTTCGATCGCCGTGTGCAGATAGTTTTCCAGCAGCTCTTTCAGATGATCCGGATGCAGTATCCGCTTCGTCACCTCGCCGATCACGATCCCGTCGAGCTTGTCCATCGGCATGCGCAGCCCCTTGCAGCCGAAGGGGCCTTCCTTGAGACGGCGCGAGCAGCAGTAATAGCGATACTGTCCGCCCTTGCCGGTGTTCTGGATCAACGCAGCGCCGCAATTGCCGCATCGGGCCACCCCGGCGAGCAGCGTCGGCGTGTTGACCAGGCGCGGCGCCACCCGCTTGGGCGCGCGGCTCTGCAGGAGCGCCTGCGCCGCGTTGAAGGTCTTCTCCTCGATTATCGCCGGAACGGCGAGCGGTATCCATTCGGAAGGAGGACGGGGACGGTCGTTCCTGCTGTCGGTGCGATTGAAGTAGTGCTGTCCATGATAGGTGCTCGCCGTCAGGATCGCGTGGACACCTCCGGTCGAGAACCTGCGCCCTCGCCGAAGGATACCGCGCTCGTTGAGCCATGTTGCGATGGCCTTTACCCCCATGGGCCGGCCTTCCACACCTGCGGCCATGTCGAAGATCATGCGAACGACGCGCGCCTCGACGACTGCTCTGTTCGTTGGGCAGCGCGGTCACCGCAAGATGCCTTCGGCATTGTCAAAGCAGTTGGCCCGCTTCGTGAGACGAGAAGTGGGGGTGACAATCCATGCTCACCTCATGCGCCATCTCGCCGCTCATCTCTATCTCATCGCCAATCCCGGTGATTATGAGACCGTGCGTCGTCTTCTCGGTCACAAGAACATCGAGACGACGATCCAGTTCTACGACGGGCTCCAGACAGATAATGCGTACGCGGTATATGACACGCTGATCGGCAAAATGCGCGCGGATGCAACAGCTCCGCGACCTCCCAAGCCCCGGAGTAGCACGGACGGTTTCGACGAGGGAGACCTGCTGTGACCAAACAGGCATTCCCTCCACTTCCGGTCCATCAGTGGCCTGCTCGCGATCGGTCTCTCTGGCAGGGTGCCCGGCAGCCCGTCGGGCCGTTCGACGACGATGCAGGATTTGCAGCCGGATGGCGCCCGCCCACCATAAAGATGTCTGAGCGCGGCTATGGCATGTGGCTCGGCTGGCTCGCGACGACTGGCCAGCTCGATCCACTGACGCCTCCCTGTAATCGCGTGACGTGGGAACTTATCAGGGCATTTATCACGGAATACAGCGTCGGCCGCGCGGAAACGACGATTGCGGGCGCCGTTCGGGGCATCGCCTACGTGTTGCGGGCCTGCGCACCGCCCGATGGCGTGGACTGGCTTACCACGCTCGCACACCGGATGACGAACACCGCGAAGCCGTCACGTCCCAAACTGCCGCGCATGGTTCGGATAGGCAGCATCATTCTGCTCTCCGACAGGCTGATGGACATCGGCCTCGAAAAACTGCGGGTCGGCCGCCGCAGCGGCGCTCCGATCTATCGCGACGGTTTGCTCATCGGCTTGCTCATCCACCGCCCGATGCGTCGCCGCAATCTCACGGACCTGCGGATCGGCCATAACCTGTTCGTCGATGACTTCGGCATCAGGATCACGATCCCGCGCAAAGAGACCAAGAAGGGGGTTCCCTTCGACGGTTATGTTCCCAAGCGGCTCGAAGAGGCGACATTCACCTATCTCGATCGGGTTCGACCTGTCCTGCTCAAGAACGATATTCCTGACGAGGGCTGGCTCTGGGTGGGGCGCCGAGGCAGGCAGGTGACGGCTGATCAGATCAGCACGCGCGTTACTCGCATCATGCGGGAGCACTTCGGAAGAGACCTCTCGCCGCACCTGTTCCGCGATTGCGCGGCCACCGAAGTTGCCCTTGAGCGCCCGGAGCTTATCGGCATTACGAAGCATGTGCTCGGCCATATGACGCTGGCTTCGAGCCAGAAATTCTACAATCAGGCGACCAGTTTCACCGCCTTCTCCCGCCACGCCGACGTAATTCGCAAGCTGCGGGGAGAAGGATCATGACCCGCGCGGCCATTTACGTCAGAGTATCGACGGCCCGCCAGGCCGAGCGCGACCTGTCGATTCCCGACCAGATTGCCCAGTGCCGCACATGGTGTCAGCGGCAGGGTGTCCGACTAAGTCGCTCCTGACGAAGACGCTTCGAGAAAGTGGCGCTGCCTATGACAGCGGCGCGGGCAATGAAATCGATTATCTGCCACAGGTTATTGTCTGTCGGGGCTGCAATTCCAGTTTCTCACACGACGAGAACTACCTTCTCTGCGTGCTTCATTGTCATCGCTCCGGGTGAAGGAAAGTGCATGACAAGTCTCATTTCTGGTAAGACATATTTCACGAGGTCCCGAGCGCGGGAGGCGGCGGGAAAACGAGATGGACCGTCGTCCCGTCTTCCGAGGTTTGGAAATCGGGCACGATGCCGTCCCGCTCGCAAAGCCTCCGGACAATTCCGAGTCCGAGACCATGGCCGGCGCTGGCATCGCCCTTGACGAAGGCAACTTCCTCGGTCGCGATCACTTCGTCGGCGATTCCCGGGCCATCGTCGACGATCGAGAGGCGACCGTTGGCGAAGGAAATGGCGAGACGCCCGCCGCGCGCGTGCTGAAAGGCATTGCCGATCAGGTTGGCGAGGATCAGCGCGAGCCCGGTTGAGCCGGCTAGTACCGTCGTGCCCGCCGGAACAGCGATCTCGACATCATAGGCGCTGCCATCGAAGCGGTCGCTGGCATCGAGGAGCGCGCTTTCGATGAGCGGAAGCAATTCGACAGGCTTCCGCTCGGTGACCGCCCGTTCTTCCCGTGCGAGCGCGAACAGCAAGTCGATCGTGCGTTCCATGTCCTGCGCAGCGGCGGCGATACGCCGTATCGTACGCGCGGCGGGTGGTGCGAGTTCGCTTCGGGTCTCGAGGAGTTCGGCGGAACTGCGGACCACCGCCAGCGGCGTGCGCAGTTCGTGGCTGACGTCGCGTGTGAATGCGCTCTCGCGTTCGACGAAAGCACGAATAGTTTCGAAGGCCTGCTCAAGCGAACGGGCGAGCGTGCCGATCTCGTTATCAGGAAAATCCGATGCCGCGATACGTGGCACTTCGTTGGGCCCTCTTTCCGAGACCTTCGCGGCAAGTCGGGTGAGGGGTGCGGTTGCGCGCACGGCGAGCCAGTAGCCGATCCCTCCGGCGATGAGGAGGATTGCAAGCGACCAGGCACCGAGGAACCGCAATATCTCGCCGCGGATCGGGCGGACGACGAGGTGGCGGCTGACTTCGGCAACAGCGAAGGCTCGTCCGCCGCCGCGCGGAAGCGTGAAGCGCTCGACATGATAGTAGCGGCCCTCGGTCCCGAAATATTCGCGTTGTCGCGGTGCGCGCGCGAAGGCGGCCCGAAGATCGGACGGAAATTGTCGCGGCGTCCGGTACAGCGCGAGATAGTCGCGCGCGGGCCGGCTGAAGGTCTGGTTGCGCTGCCAATGCGCCTGCTGAAAGGCGATCTCGTCGCGGAGCGTGTCCTCGAACAGGCTGTCCTCGACTGCATAGGCAATGAGAAAGCCGAAAAAGCCAAACAGGAGGCAGATGATGGCAACCGTGGCCAGAAAGGAGGTGACGATCCGGCGGCGCAGGCTGGTCGCACGCTTGGTCATGCGTCGATGGCCAGCCGGAAGCCGACCCCATGGACCGTCCTCAGGATCGCATCGGCGAACGGCTTGTCGAGGATTTGGCGCAGCAAGTGGATATGGCTGCGCAACGCGTCGGAATCGGGCGGATCGTCGCCCCAGACGCCGCGGCTGAGCTCGAATCGCGGGAGCGTCCGCGGATGCGCCTCGGCGATCATCAGCAATATCCGGTAGCTCACGGGCGTGAGGCGGAGCGCCGTGCCCTCGCGCCGCACGGCGGCCTGGCGGCGATCGATTTCGAGCGGGCCGAGCCGGAGGACATGATCGGTGCCGAGCCGGTGGCGCTGCGCGAGCGCCGCGCACCGCGCCGCGAGCTCGGCAAGGGCGAAGGGCTTGGTCAGATAGTCGTCGGCGCCCGCTTCGAAGCCGCGCAACTTGTCATCGAGCGTATCGCGCGCGGTCAGCATCAGCACCGGCGTGTGGCGGCTGGCGCGCTCGCGCAGCGCGCGGCACAGCGCGATGCCGTCGATGTGCGGCAATGCGACGTCGAGGATGACGAGATCGAACGGATGGTCGAGCGCGAGCCGCAAGCCCGCGCGGCCATCGACCGCGAAATCGAGCCGATGGCCGAGCGGTTCGAGATAGTCGGCGATATTCCGCGCGAGGGCGTCATTGTCCTCGACCAGCAATATGTCGAGGCCCGGCCGCACCGGCATGGTCACTCCGCGAGATCCGTCAGCATCGCCCGGGCTTCCTTCATATCGGGCTGGCGCGCCAGAAGTTTTTTGAGGCGCTGGCGTGCGGAGTTCGTTTGCCCCGTGCGTTGCTCGGCGTCGGCCATCGCGAGTTGCAGCTTCGGATGCGCGAAATGCGGCTCGGCGAGGGCCATGATCGCCAGCGCATTGGCAAGGGTGTCAGGCTCCGCCGCGGGGACCTGCGTCAGCGAATAGCCGTACATGGCGATGAGCGGCATGTCATATTGGCCGGGGTTCGCGGTCAGTTCGCGTTCGACTGCCTCGGTTTCCCCGGCGAGGAAGCGGGCGACCAGCAGCAGGCTGCGCTCGTCGGTCCAGGTGGCGCGCGATGCAGGCTGTTTTTTCATCGCGCGGATGACCGCATCCGCGGCGAGCGAGGTGGAAAAGGGGTTCTGGCCCGTCACGATGCGATCGCCGGACTGGACGAAGGGCAGCATGATCGCGGCTTCGGCATAGCGGCTGCCTTCGGCGCGCAGCGCGTCTTCGAGCAGGAAAGGGAAGTCCTTCGACCATCGCTTGCCGAACAGCGCTTCCTCCTCGTTGGTGAAACCCGTAGCAGCGACGCCGGCGAGCAGCGGCGTGCCGTCGCGGCGCTTGACGCCGACCAGCGCGGCCGGGCCGTGGCACACCGCGCCGATCACCCGGCCGGCGGCATGGCTGTCCGCGAGAAGCTTCCTGAGTGCGGTGTCGCGCGGCAGATCGAACATCGCCCCCTTGCCGCCGACGATGAAGATCGCCGCATGGTCGCCGGCCCGGATCGTCCCGGTGGGGCGCGTGGCGGACAGCGCCGCCATCGCCTTGGCGTCGGCGAGCACCCGGGCGTTATAGGGTTTGGCCGGATCATATTCGTCGGCCTCGACCCGCCCGCCCCGCGGACTCGCGACCTCGACCTCCAGCCCGTTATCGCGGAACACAGCATAGGCTTGTGCGAACTCGTCGAACTCGAAGCCGGGCCGCGTCTTGCCGCCATCGGCGCCATGACCGCTCACGACAATAAGGACCTTCTCGGCCGGGGCGGCGAGGGCGGGCGGACTGGTGGCGAGCCCGATCGCGAGCAGGATGGCGGGAAGGAAACGGCGCATGCTCTTTCTCCATATGGGCGAGGTTGGCGGGCACCTAGCCCGCCGTGCGTCAAGCCGATGTCAAAGCTGCCGCCCATCGGATTTGACACTCGTTTGACATGCGGTGGTCTAAGGCGAGGTGTCCCCCTCCTGCCGAACGTTTCCGATGTCCCGCCTTTCACTCGTCTGCCTGTCGCTTTTCCTGATGTTCGCCGTGCCCGCGACGGCCGGCGGCATGGCCCCCGTCTCCGCGGCCGAGCTGCAGAAACTGCTAGCATCGCAGCATCTGGCAGGCGCGACATGGAGCCTGGTCGACGGCGATGATGTCCAGACCGGCGCCGCGGGCGTCCGCGACATGGCGCGCGGCGCCGCGATGCGCGCCGGCGACCGCGTCCATATCGGCTCGATCACCAAGACGCTCGTCGCGCTCGGCCTGTTGCGCCTCGCGAGCGAGGGGCGCGTCGATCTCGATGCGCCCGTATCGGCGGTGATCCCCGAGCTTCGTTTCCGCAACCCGTGGCAAAAGACCGACCCCGTGCGCATCCGACACCTGCTCGACCATAGCAGCGGGCTCGAGGACGCGCGGCTCTGGCAGATGTTCAGCACGCGGGTGTCGCCCGACGACCCGCTGATTGCCGCCTTCACGCGCGACCCGTCGGTGCTCGAAATCCGCACCCGCCCAGGCGAGCGCACATCCTATTCGAACATGGGATATGCTCTTGCCGGTCTTGTGATCGACCGCGTGACCGGCGTCCGCTACGAACGCTGGCTCGACGCGCATCTGCTCGGTCCGCTTGGCATGGCGGACAGCAGCTTCGGCTTCGTCAGTCAGCTTGGCTCCGGGCGCGATGCGCGCCTTGCGTGGGGGCATCACGACGACCTGACCCCGGCGGCGGCGATGCCGATCGCACTGCGTCCGGCGGGCCAGTTTACGACGACCGCGCGCGACATGGCGATCCTCGCGCGCTTCCTGATGAGCGACGGGCGCGTCGGCGGCGCGCCATTCGTCCGTGCCGACCTGCTCCGCGCGATGGGGCGCCCCACCGGGACAGCGGCCGCGCGGGCGGGGCTCGGTACCGGCTATGCGCTGGGGCTCGCGCGGCGCGACCGGCACGGCGCGGCGGGATTGTGCCACGGTGGCAATATCGTCGGTTATCGCGCCATGCTCTGCCTCTATCCCGCGCAGCGCAAGGCATTCTTCGTGTCGGTCAACACCGACAGCGAGAGAGCCGATTATGCGCGGATCGACGCGACGCTGGCGGAGGCGCTGCGCCTGCGCCCGGCGATGCCCTTCGCCCCTGCGGAAGCTTCGATGGATCCTTCGCCCTGGCTCGGCAGATATGTGCCCGCCCCGAGCCGCTTCGCAATCCAGAGCTATCCCGATCTCCTGACCGGCGGCTTCTCGCTGACTTCGCACAGCGACGGCCTTGCGCTCACGCCTTTCATGGGCAGCGCGGTCGGTCTCGCTCCCGCCGGCGGCCATCTGCTCCGCGCCGACGGACGCGTGGCACCATCGCACGTCCTGTTGCGCGATGCGGACGGGACGCCGATGCTGAGCGACGGAATGCGAAGCTTCCGGCTGATCGGCACGGCCGAACTGACCTTGCTGTGGCTGGTGCTCGGACTCGGCGTGGCCGGGCTCCTCTATTTTCTGCTCGTGGCGCCGATCCTGGCATGGCGACATGGCCGCGCGGTGATCGGGCCGGGAACCGGAGGCGTGCTGGGACTCGCGGGCGCGGCGCTTGTCTTCCAGCGCCAGTCTTTCGCCAGTCTCGGCGATGCGAGCTTCGCGAATTTGGCGCTCGCCGTCGCGACAATTCTGCTTCCGCTCGCCATGGCGTGGCAGGCGATCGCTGCGATCGCTGCGCGGCACGTGCATTGGCGCCCGACCTTGACCGCCAGCCTCGCAGTGCTGGCACTTTGTGCGACGCTCGCCGTGCATGGGCTGATGCCGCTCATGCTGTGGCGCTAGCCGGGAGGGATCGATCTTGACCTTGTCACGATGGCAAGCCGCACCACGGCCTTCGGCAAAACTTTCCGGCTGTGACGCGGTGCACAGAATGTCCCGGCGATTTTCGTATCCGTTTGAAACAGCTAAATATTTGGAGCAGATATCATGAAAAGCACCCTTCTTTCCCTGACTGCTTTGCTGATCGTTTCGACGCCGGCAGCCGCGAAGACACAGCCTGCCGAGCCGCCGGCGCCCGCGGCGCAAACCGCGGCCAAGCCGGGTCCCAAGGTCCATGTCTCGGAAGCGGTCGACACGAGCGAATGCATGTCGGTCGCGTCGAAGAAGAGCGGGCTCGGTGGGCTCGTTGGCGGCATCGTCGGTCTTGTCGCGGGCGACGCCACCGTCGCGATGGCGGGCGCCGCGGCGGGCAGTATCGCGGCCGACAAGATCGATCGCAAATCGGGCTGCGCGCCGAAGGCGACGATCGCCGGCGAGGAAGGCGCGAATAAGGAAGGAGGAAAGAAATGATCCGGCCTTTTCCCTATACCGCTCCACGCGGCAGATCACGGCTTTTTCTGGCCGGCATCGCGACGGTGGCGGGCGCGGCGCTTTTCCTCCTGGCGCGGCCCGAGCCTGTGCTTGCCGAGAATGGCTGTCCCTTCGGTCATATGCCGGTCCAGGAAAGCTACCAGCAGAACGGAAACACCTATCAGCGCGTGATCTGCGTGCCCGGCGGCAGCGAACAGGCCGCGGCGGCGGGGCCGGCAGCCCCGCCGCCGCCCAAATTTACCGTCGACAAGGCATTTGGTGCGCTCGCCTACGACAGCGCCAATGCGAGCTGGTCGACCGGCAATTATTATCGCTCGGAGAAAAAGGCCGCGGCAGGCGCGCTTGCGCATTGCCGCGAAGTCGCGGGAAGCAATTGTTCGCTGATGCTCAGCTATTCGAACCAGTGCGCCGCGGTAGCGCGCGCAGTGAGCAAGGGGGCCGCGGTTCCGGGAAGCGACAGCGCGAACACCGGCACTTCGAAGGAAGAGGCCGAAGCCAATGCGGTCAAGGCCTGCCGCAGCGACGGGAGCACGAATAGCTGCACCGTCATCCTGTCCGATTGCAGCCATCACAGCGTCCGTCAGGTCCAGTGATGACGAGTGCGGAACGGATAGGGCCGATGGAGAATCACATGAAGAAAATCGGGCTGGCCTGGGCGGTCTTGATAACGGGCCTGTCGTCGCCCGCCGCGGCGGGCGACTGGTGGCTGGTCCATAGCGGCGGTACGAAACCGGCTCGCGTGTCGGTCGCGGTCGAGGAGAGCAGCATCCGGCCGGTCCCTTTCGCCGATAATATGTACACGCTCGAGAGCATCGTCGTTCTCGAGGGCACGAAGCAGCCGGCATGGGTCACCTCGAATGTGACGGTCGATTGCAACGCCCAAAAGATCAAGGAAGAGCTGATCCAGGTCACGCCGCGCGGCGGCGCCCTCCAGCGCGCGCCCAACCGTCCGTTCCGCGCGTTCGAGGACGAAGCCGACGCCAGGGTCGCAGCCTTCGCCTGTTCGATGGGGTCGGCGAGCGAAGCGGCGCGCGTCGCGATGCGCAAGGAAATGGCGGGCGGCATCCGCTATCTCGGCGATCTCACGATCATCGGGGTCGAGGAGCGGGTCTGGGCTTCGCTCTGGGCCGACGGCAAGCGTCCGGCCGATACCAATGTCCGCTCGATCGAGGAGCAGGAACGCGTTCTGGCAGATATCGCCGAACGGCGGAAGCGTGCGCTGGGCGAGGCCGGAGCCGTGGCCGATCGCGTCATGGCGACCGAGGCGGCCGAACGCGAGGAGAGAGACCGGTTCGCGGCGCGCGAGAAGCGCGAGCCGGTGCCTGTCCGCCGCAGCCTCGAACCGTGGATCGGACATCGCGATACCGAACTGGTGAGCCGTTGGGGCACGCCGACGCGCTACGAGGACGAGGGGCCCCGGCGTCTCGTCCATTATTATAGGACGAGCGCTGTCGCGGGTCCCGATCCCTCCGGAGGCTGCGGCGCGGGCAATATGCATGTGCCCGATCCGAACTCGAAAAACGGCGGCATGATGTGTGTCGGGGGCGGACCGGCCCGATCGGACACCGCGATCGATTGTACCGCGAGCTTCGAGGTCCGCGGCGGCACGATCGTCGACTATTTCACAAGAGGCAGCTGCGCCGCGGTACTGGGCCGGTGAGGCTGATGGACAGGCCAGCCAATCCTTTGCAACGCCGTCCCCATCTCCGTCCCGAATGCCTGCAGGATGCCGAATTTGCGCTCTGACTGTCGCATTGCCTTTCGCTTCACGAGTCTCATCCTTTCGGTCGTGGCCGCCGCTGCGGCGCCCGCTTTTGGGGAAATATCTCAGGAATCGTCGGTAATGCAGGTGCCGCCGGTCGAGGAAGAACGATCGCCGTCGGAAAAGCTGGAACTGGCAACCCGCAACCTCTTCGAACTGCTCGCGCATCCTGACCCAAGATATCAGCCTTTCGTCCATTTTACGGAGCGCACTCGCCTGTTCTTTGTCGTCACGCAACCCGGCGGTCTTGCCGAGGCGAAAATGTTCGAAGGGGAACCGGCGCGCCGCTCGCTTACCGAGATGTTCGGCCCGAAGCCGGATATTTCCTTCTCATTCGGCCAGCCGGAGGTCGACGTCGACGGCGCGTTCGGCCGCGCCCGACTGAGAATCATGGTAAAAGGAGGGGCTAGGGCCCCCGATTGCGGATTTGCCTATGTCGATGCGGTGCTCGCACCGCCCGGAAAATGGGCGCGAGTGGCTACGCAAGGGCAATGGCAGTTCACGCAGGTCGCCGTCTCGTTCGAAAAAATCAGTCCCAAGTCATGCCCGTCCTGACCGCTGGTCCGAGCCGGGGACGCGCCATGGGCACGCGCCGCGATAGCAATCGAAATGGAGATCGACACATGTTTAGCACAGTAACAACACGCAAGATCGGGCAGCTTCTTGCCATCGCACTGGCCTGGTGCCTCTGGCCGATATCGGCCGAGGCGCAGGTCTATCCCTGCAGCGGGCAGGGACCAGGCCCCGGAGAAAGGGCGGTCGGGTCGGCCCCGCCTCCGCCCAATTCGCCGCAGGGAACCCCGCCCTTGCTGCTGTGCACGCGCGACGGCGGCGGCACGCCGGCACCGTACCCCTCGGGCCCGACAAACAGCCATGCTGCGATCGGCTGGCATCCCGACGTCGCCGACATCTGGGTGGACGGCAATTACGTCAACGGTGACTGGGCCCCCAAGAAGGAGGTGGTCTGGATGTGCAACAACATGATGGGCGCGCTGGGTGCCGGCTGCGAGGTCGCCACCTCATGGTCGAATTCATCGATGACCGTCTTTCGCGACAGGGAAGGCTATTTCTACACCGGGTGGAACGGCGAGGGCGGGGCGGACCGAAAGCGGGTTCTTGCCGAATGCTCGGCCAAGCAATTGTTGCCCTGCGAGGTCTTTGCGACCGTTCGCTCCAGCTCAGGCAAAAAGGAGCCCAAGTCCGGCGCGCGAAAGCTGTATGCGGCGGCAGCGGCCGTAAAGGGCCCCGATGGCTATGACGGCAGGCTCTATATCGTAAGCGGATTTCAAACGGCGAGCGGCGTATCCGCCGCTGCCCAAAAAGCCTGCTCCGATATGGCAAAGCGTCCGTGCGAGACCCGGGCGCTGTCCGGTAACGGATTTATTCAGGCGTATCGACTGAACGATAATGACGACCGGGCGACCGCCGAGACCTCGGCCAAGCGCGCGAAGCAAGCGGCGGAGCTCGACTGCAAGCAACAGCGTGCGACGTGCAAGCTGCAGGCTTCGTTCGACAGTCGCAAGCCCGGGCTGTTCGTTCACGACTTCGCGACCGGATATACGCACAAATAACCGGGTCATCTTTCACTTCCACATTTTGACATTCATCTTGAAAAGGAGATGTTCGATGCGTTTTTTACAATGTGTCGCGATTGCCGGACTCGTAACCAGCCTTGGCATCACCGGCATCGCACCCGCCTCTGCCCAGTTGATCGACGCCGGCCAGCAGGCAATGATCATGCATCAGGGCAATTTGCTGGAACAGCAGACCGCGCCGAATCGAGGCAAGTCGGCCAAAGGCAAGTCCACAAGACGCGGGGCGACTGTCAAATCGACACGGTCCCATCAACGCGCATGCGCCGCACGCTATCGTAGCTATGACTCTCGAACCGACACATTTTTGGCGCGCCCGGGCGTTCGATTGCGCTGCAAGCTCTAGACAGCAAGGCGATCCTCGCGATGCAGCATAGTGCTTCCCCGGAGTTGGCTGCATCGAGTTCGTGCGCATTGCCGGCAGTTTGACTACGCCGCCGGATTCCGGCGGCGTGGTCATCGATTGTCATGCCCACCGCCGACCAGGCAGGGAAGTCCGCGGGCTCCATTCCGGCTGTCCCGGCGGACTGAATTGGATCATTCGGGATTCGCCGCGATCCAGTCCTGTGCGGCGGGATATCCCTGTTCCGCCGCGATGCCGATAAGACGCCGCCCTTCGACCGGATCCCGGGCTCCGCACTGCGTGCCGGCGATGAGGCAGGTGCCGATCCGGAAGTGCGCTTCGGGGTTTCCGCCGGCTGCGGCCTGGCGATAGAGCGTGATTGCCAGCGCCGGATTGCGCGTGACGCCTAGGCCTTTTTCATGGAGGATGCCAAGCCTGACCTGCGCATTCGCATAACCCTGATCGGCGGCGCGCCGATACCAACGGGCCGCTTCGGCGTGATTCTGTGCGATACCGAGGCCCTTTTCATAAATCAGTCCAAGGCCAGTCTGACCATCGAGGCTCCCTTGGTCGGCGGCGAGCCGGAACAGACGCGCCGCCTGCTTATAATCCTTAACGACGCCGTTGCCTTCCAGATACATGATTCCCAGATTTGCCTGTCCATTCGGATCGCCGTGGCTCGCTGCGCGTCGAAAAAGCTCCGCTGCCGCGGGATAATCAAGGGGCACGCCGGAACCGGCGACATGAAGAAAGCCAAGGCCAACCTCTCCCACGGGGTTCTCCTGATCAGCCGCAAGCCGGAACCAGCGAGCCGCCTCGGCGTGATCCCGATCGACGCCAATGCCAACCAGGTAAAGTCCGCCCAGATTTGCCTGTCCCGTCGGGTCCTTCTGGTCGGCCGCGAGTCTGATCAGGCGTAGCGCTTCGCCGAAATCCTGCGGCACGCCACGGCCTTGTGCGTAGAGATTGCCGAGGTTTGCTTGTGCCCGGCCATAGCCTCGTTCGGCGGCAAGCCGGTACAGACGCGCCGCCTCGGCATAGTCTTGATCCACACCCCGGCCGTCGGCGTAAAGATTGCCGAGATCCACTTGAGCGGATACGCTTCCCTGTGCGGCGGCGAGCCGGTAGAGCCGCACAGCCTCGTCATAGTTCTGGATAACGCCTCGGCCTTTCTCATAGGCATAGCCAAGTTTCGATTGCCCGATTCCGCTCCCCTGGTCGGCCGCGAGCCGATATAGCCGAACGGCTTCGGTGTCGCTCCGCGCAACCCCCGTGCCATTCGCATAGAGGCTACCCAAAAAGACCTGGGCGAAGGCATTCCGCCGATCGGCAGCCAGCCGCAGCCAGCGCACGGCTTCGGCGTCGTCGCGCGCTCCGCCGACACCTGCACTGTGGAAATACCCCAATATCGCCTGCGCGCGGATGTCGCCCGCTTCGGCGGCGGCGCGGTAGCTGGCGACAGGCGCACGATTTCCAAGGTCGGCAAGAAATACGCTGTCGGGGAGCGACCACTCTCTGGTTGTGATGCCATCCAGCACACGTAATGCAGGCAGTGGGTCAGTCGCTTCCGTCTGGACAGGGATCGTCTGGGCAGCGGCAACATTCCAATTGCAGGCAATGGCAACCGCAAGGAGCGCCGCGCCTGACCGCCGTATCATTGGGTTCTTTCCTTGGTCTCTTCGGCCTCAAACTGTCGTCCGGTCCTGAAAACACCCGATCCTTTGTCACGATGTGCCGCAATGAAGACATCGATGTCGTTCAGCGACTGCGTTCGTCCGGTCAGGAAGCGGCCGTCGATGTCCCAGAACCCGAAGTCGAGATCACTGCATGAGAGCGACCACCGTCCGACCAGCAGCGGAATATAGCGCCCCGGCCGTTCGCCCTTGAGCCAGACCACGCCCGCGAACACGAGGTCGTCCGTTCCGTTCAGGAATTTGGCTTCGCGCTTCCGCCAATAGTCGTAATGCGCTCCCGAGCGCGCGATGCGCGCCGGCTGCATGTCGCGGTTCCGGGGAAAGTCGCGCGCCGCGGGATCGAACATAAATTGTCGGCTGCGGTGGGCGCAGGCTTCGGCCTGCCCTGCTCCGAGAGCCGCCGCGGCGCCCAGAACCAGCGTGAGACGGTTGATCCCGAACATTGCTTGCGATCCTTTCGCGATGTCGCTCGGCGGCTCCTCAATCGGCGGGTTTGCCCGCCCTGAACGGAGAGTCGGCCGGATTGCGCACATCTTTCGCGAGCGCCCAGCATCCGTCGGACCGGCGCTTGAAGGTGAGGCTGCCGGGCTGGCCGAGCCGCTCGATCACCTCTCCCAGGCCATCGCCTTCGTCGTCACCCGTGAAGGTCGCCCGGATCCAGTCGACGACCGCCGCGCCGTCCGCCAGGCGGCGCGTATCGATATCGAGATATTGCGGCACCGGAGGCGGGCCGTCGTCGCCCGGATCGCCGAAGCTGCCGGGCACGATATAGTTCCAGTCGAGCGCTTCGATGGGAAAATCATCATAATCATCGCGCGCGACAAGACTCGACCGGCCGTCTCTGATCACCTCGATCTGATCGGCCATGAAATGGCTGCGGATTTGCGGCGCGCGCACGAAGAGATGCACGAACTCGCCGAACTCGTCCGCCTTGCAGGCGCGTTGCACCTCGGCGAGCATTTCGCGATCGACAGGCTCCGCGGCCACGGCCGGTGCTGGCCGCGATGCCGCGGGCGCCGCCGCGGCTGCCACGTCATGGATCGTCCCGGTTCCGGCATCCGCTTCGGAGGCATTCCCGGTCGCGCCGCAAGCGGAAACAAGCAGGACGGCGGCCAATGCGGTCAGAGGCATCGTCCGCCCCCTGCAGAATTTCGGCTTCGGTCGGTTGTCATTGCTGGTCATTTTTCCTCCACGGAACATTCGGTTCGGTCTCCGTAAAAATCGAATCTATTCAGAGATATAAGTGAGTCTCATTCATACTTCAGCCCGGTATCGGGCCGATGGGCCAGGTGCCGAAGGAATCGGTCATCTCTTCCGCTTCGGACGGACACATCTCCGACAGGGTAAAGGCCTTTTCGCCACGTACGTACCATTCGGCGGTGCGGCTGTTCCGATCGACGGGCTGGGAGTAGCAAACCGCCGCGACGCTCCCGTCCGCCGCGATGAGGAGTCCCCAGTTGACGTCGCCGCCGCTCGCGGCTTCGAAGCCCCGCGCATAAAGCCGGTCGTCGCCCACCCTGATCAGCGGCGTGACGACAGCGTCCGTTTCCCGCAGCAGTTCCTTTGCGTCGGCCGGCGCGCCCGAGGCTTCGATTGCGGCCCGAACCTTCGGATGATCGAGAAACGCAACCCCGCCGACCTTGTCATGAACATATTTGCCGACATAGGCAGCAAGGGGAGGCACATCATCTCCGGGCTCTGCCTGCGATGCGCACGCCATGGGCAGGAGAAGGGCAAGGACGCCGCATGTGCGGATGATCGAATGTCGCATCGGATAACTCCCTTAAAGACTCAACGGATTGCCGGGGACCAGCCGGCCTTGCAACGTGACGAGATCGTCGAGCCCCTCGCCATGATCTTCGGCCGAGAGCCGGAGAGTCACGATGTCGCCCGCGAGCGAGACTTGCGCACAGTCGGACCCAGACGGGGTCCTGTTTTCTGTGGCGCCGATGATGCACAGAGTCCCCCGATCACCGAGCGACCATTTGACCGTCTCGGTCTTGCGAGGCGGTCCCGCGTCATAAGAGACGGCGGTGCCGTCGCCGCGCAAGTGGAGTGCGGTCTCGCCCGGCATCCCTTCGGCCCGGATGATCACCGTATTGTCCACGAGCGCATCGATCGCCGATTGTCCTCCGATCATGTCGGGGATGGGGGTGGCCGGTTGCGCGGCCAGCTCGGCTACGATTTCCCCGAACCTGGCATCGGACAGGATCAACGTGACATAGTCGAGCTCGCCTTCGGCGCTCGTGCCGATCAGCTGGACAAGGGATTCGGGTACATGCAGCGCCGGCAAAACCCCGAGAGCCTGAAAAGCGCGATCGAGCCGCGCGAGGCGCACCGCCGGCGTAGGTCCGGCGACGTCTGCAAACGCGACGATGTCGGAGTGTTTTTGCGGGCCCACCACCGGTCCCATGATGCCGATAAAAATCTCCTCATGGCCGACGCCTGCCGGCCAAGATGCCAGCAGCCTGGAGCCTGCCAGGACCGGGATCGTGCCGCGCTGCGCCGCAACCATCGCCCCGGAGCCCAACGTCGCGCCATCGCTGAGAGGTCTGAGCCTGATTGACGGACCTTTCCGGTTGGGGGCAGAAGCGCCGACCGAACCGATCCGCCATATGCCTTGGCCGCAGCGATGCACCTCGCCGCGGGCATGATCGACGATGATATCGGCAAAGCGCGGATCGCTCGAACGGACGGAAATCCCGTTACCACGATATTCGAAGCGGCCGGTCATGACGGCTCCGTCCTTCGTGTCAGTCTCCGCCGACGCTTCGGAGAACAGAGCCCGAGGCATGATAGCCACTGTTTCGATCGCCAGCGGCTCTCCGACGCTCCGCTCGATCGCGGCGCAATCGGGCTCGCCCGCGGTCAGCGCCGCCGCCATCAGCAAGATGCTCAACACCTCGTTTCCCTTGTTCTGAACCGCGAACGCATCCTATTCACCCCACGGCGAATAGGGGCGGGTGCAATGCTTCACGAAATCCGCGACCGCCTTCGCGCCTTTGGGGCTCGCGGCCATATCGGTCGTCATGTCTTTCGCTGTCATCCGAAGCCATCCGTTCGCGGCGAAGGCGGTGACGAGGGGGGCGTCGCCCGCGATCTCCTCGGAAACAAAATGGGGCATCTCGGGGATTTCGGTCGGGCGCGTCTCGCCTTTCAGTTGCAGCGTCTGGTCTCCCGAGGTCAGCGTCAGCTTCGCAAGATCGGCCGGACCGCCGCTGATTTCCGCGAACAGCCTCGAGCTTCCCTCTTCGCAGGTGATCGTGAGCGGCTGCCTGTCCGTATCGCTAACCTCATAGGCGAGGGTGGCCGGGCGGGTCCGGATGCTCTCGTCGATCCTGAGATGCCAGTCATAGCCAGGCGTGGGAGATGGCTTGTCGGTCACGTCGCGGGGCATCGGCTGCGACGCGGCGGGCTGCTGTCTCGTTACCCGCGCGTCGTTATCGGCTTGCGCTGCCTCGACGTCCTCGGCGCTGCATCCGGCAATGCCGAGCGCCGAAAAAGCCAGTGCGGCGGCCAGGGTCTTCATCATATCTGTCTCCATATCGGTTGATGGCCGTTTCTCGTGCGCCCTCGCCGGGCGTCAGTTTCCATATTCGCGCCCGATCTCGAAATAGCCGATCAGGTCGTTGTCGGGGCCGCCAACGCTTTCCAGCGCCGCCACGGCGAAGCAGCGATGCGACTTGTCGTCGAGGCACCAGAGCGTGGCCGAAACACGGCTGCCCGATTGAGAATCGGCGATCGCCGCCTCGAACGCCGCGCCATGGTGCCGCTTCAGGAAGGCGCCCGGACGTCCCGCCACGCCAAATCCCGAACGCGCGTCGCGCTCTTTGAAATAGCGCTCCGCGCCGATCCGGTAACGACCCTCCAGGCGGGCGTTCAGGACTTCGACCATCCGCGTGCGATCGGCGGCGCGCGGCGTGATGCGCCTGCCATCGGGGGGAGGCAAATCCGCAAGGACGGGCGGAGCCTTGCCCTCGGAATGGGCAGGCTGTCCGGCGCTGCAGGGTTGCCCTGCTGCCACGACGTCGGGCACCTTCCGGAGCTCGAAATAGCTCAGGAGATGCTTGCGCCCCGGCAGTGCATTTTCTAGCGCAGCGAGTGCGATGAGCCTCCCCGGAGCATCCCGCACCGCCCATGTCGCAATGAGGTCGTAGCCGGGGCTGTATCCGTCGGGCAGGACGCGATAGCCTTGCAGAAGCGGCTCGATGTCGCCGCCGGCCGCCTTGCCGATTGCTGCCCATTGGAGGTCACGCGCCGGAAGCGCGATCGATCGCTGGCCGGCGATACAATAGCTGCCCGACAGATAGTCGCTCACGGTGCTCGCAAGCGCCCGTTGTTCGTCCCCGAAGGACTGTGCGGAAAGATCGGGGCCGAAACGCTCCGGCAGCGCGTCCAGCATGGTCTGATCAGTAACATCGGCCAGCACCGGCTGACCGACCGCCATCGTCATTGCGGTCATCAGCGATGTCACTGCGAACCGCCACCGCGCCCCGACGCCGTCCGCCATCACCCCGGCTCGCTCAAATCCGCGGCCTGGCTGTCCCGACTTCCTGCCTGCCGCGCCTATTTGAGTACCTGACGGAACCGAAACGATCGGTGACGGCATCAGGTGCAAGAGGATGTGCTTCATATCACCGGCTTCAATATAGTGGATGTTTCAAGGAGATAAGGCCGCGGTGACCATGCTCTGTGTCCCTGATCACACAATATTCGATTTTCTTCGGATGCTGGGGGCGCGGTGCGGCATGAAAGGTCATATGATCGGGATCGCGATCCCCGCTCTGGACCGCGATATGTGAAACAGATGTCAAATCCGGGCAACGAGCCGATCCGTAGTGATGTATGCTTTCCAGCCCTGTATGGCTAAATGTGGACGGTCCCAAATCACCCAATTCTCGCGGTTTTGCTCCTATGCGCTGCCGGCCAGCCATCGGCCGATTCTCCGCTCGCGGAGTCAGTGATTTCCAAAATGGTGAAACGGCGGCTTTGGGGCGGGAAGCGGACTGCCTGCATTCAGGCTTTGGAGAGCGAGCAATGGAACCGGCTATCAGGCCTTGGAAGTTTGCCCGGCAATCATGTGATTTCCTGTAGCTGCCCAGTCCGCTCAGCCAATATACTGATTATATGGGGCGCGGCCGTGTCGGCCGCCGCAGTCGTCCCTCGGAAAGGTCAGGCGAGATGGCTGGGACGAGAGTGTGAACCGCGCGGGGCCGCGCCGTCGCTTCGGCGGCTTCGCCGCATCCCAGAACTGTTCGGCGTCGCCTAGGAATTGCGGGTCGAAATACGTGCGGGAAGTCTTCGGTTCGGAAAGTTTTCCCCTTGACCTTCCCATCGTTGGAAACCCCACAACCCGGTCAATCGAAGAAAACCGGAGATTTTGTGATGGCCGATGTGGTGCAATTGAAGCGCGAAAGCGATAACCCGGCCACCAGATTGGCGCAGTTAAGCGTCGCCGTCGCCGATATGACCTGCGCCTCGTGCGTCGGCCATGTCGAAAAGGCGATCGCCAAGCTGCCGGGCGTGAACGGGGTCAGCGTCAATCTGGCGACCGAACGCGCCGATGTGACATTCGCGGGCGCCGCTGACCCGATTGCCGTCGTGCAGGCGATCGAGCGCGCGGGCTATCAGGTGCCCGAGGTCGAGGTCGAAATTGGCGTTGCGGGCATGACGTGCGCGTCGTGCGTCGGTCATGTTGAAAAAGCGCTGTCCAAGGTTCCAGGTGTCATTACCGCCACCGTCAATCTGGCGACCGAGAAAGCCAGCATCCGCTATCATCTTGGCATTGCGTCGCTTGGCGATCTGGAGGGCGCGATCCGCGGCGCCGGTTACGAACCGCGCCGGATTGAGGATGATGGCGCATCGTCCGACCAGCAAGCCTCGGCGCGCGAAGAGGAGCTCATCGGCTTGCGCCGGTCGCTGCTTCTCGCCGCGGTGCTGGCCTTGCCGGTCTTCATACTCGAGATGGGCTCGCACCTCATCCCCGCGGTCCATGATTTCGTCATGGCCACGATCGGAATGCAGACGAGCTGGCTGATCCAGTTCGTCCTAACCACGCTGGTGCTCTTCGGGCCTGGGCTACGTTTTTTCCAGAAGGGCATTCCCGCGATCCTGCGCGGCACGCCCGATATGAACTCGCTCGTCACGCTGGGGACGAGCGCCGCCTGGGGCTATTCGCTGGTCGCGACCTTCGCCCCCGGCGTGCTGCCGGCGGGCACCGCCAATGTCTATTATGAAGCCGCGGCGGTGATCGTCGCGCTGATCCTGCTTGGCCGCTATCTTGAGGCCAAGGCCAAGGGGCGAACGTCGGAGGCGATCAAGCGGCTCGTCGGACTGCAGGCGAAAACCGCCCGCGTCGTGCGCGATGGCACGGCGCTGGAAGTCGCGCTCGCGGATGTCCGTACGGGCGATATCGTCCAGGTGCGTCCGGGCGAACGCGTGCCGGTCGATGGCGAAGTTGTTGACGGAAACTCCTATGTTGACGAGTCGATGATCACCGGCGAGCCGGTCCCGGTTGCCAAGTCCGCGGGCGCAGCGGTCGTCGGCGGCACGATCAACAAGACCGGCGCCTTCACCTTCCGCGCGACCAAGGTCGGCGCGGACACGGTGTTGGCGCAGATCATTCGCATGGTCGAGCAGGCGCAGGGATCGAAGCTGCCGATCCAGGCGATGGTCGACAAGGTGACCGCCTGGTTCGTCCCCGCAGTAATGGGGATCGCGGGGCTGACCTTCCTGATCTGGCTCATCTTCGGCCCCGATCCGGCGCTGACCTTCGCGCTGGTGAATGCGGTCGCGGTGCTGATCATCGCCTGCCCGTGCGCGATGGGTCTTGCGACCCCGACGTCGATCATGGTGGGAACCGGGCGCGCTGCCGAACTGGGGGTGCTGTTCCGCAAGGGCGAGGCGCTTCAGACGCTGCGCGACGTGAGCGTCGTGGCGCTCGACAAGACCGGCACGTTGACCAAGGGGCGCCCCGAACTGACCGACATCGAGCCGGCGGCCGGGTTCGGGCGCGACGAGGTGCTCGCGCTGGTCGCCAGCGTCGAAAGCCAGTCCGAGCACCCGATCGCCGAGGCGATCGTGGCTGCCGCGGACGCGCGGGGTCTTGACGTCCAGTCGCCCACAGCATTCGAAGCCATTCCCGGGTACGGCGTTTCGGCGCGGGTCGGCGATCGCGACGTTCGGGTCGGCGCCGACCGGTTCATGAACAAGCTGGGGCATGATGTCTCGGCCTTTGCCGCCAAGGCCCGCGAACTCGGCGCGCAAGGCAAATCCCCGCTCTATGCCGCGATCGACGGCAAGCTTGCGGCGGTGATCGCGGTCGCCGATCCGATCAAGGACACGACGCCCGAGGCGATCAGCGCGCTGCACGCGCTCGGACTCAAGGTCGCGATGATCACCGGCGACAATCAGGCGACGGCCGATGCCGTCGCGCGGACGCTGGGGATCGACGAGGTGGTCGGCGAAGTGCTTCCCGACGGAAAGGTCGATGCGCTCAACCGGCTTCGGGCGGGGGGCCGCAAGGTTGCTTTCGTCGGCGACGGCATCAACGACGCCCCCGCGCTCGCCGAGGCCGATGTCGGCCTGGCGATCGGCACCGGCACTGATGTTGCGATCGAGTCCGCCGACGTCGTTCTGATGTCGGGCGACCTTCGCGGCGTGGTCAATGCGATCGCGCTGTCGAAGGCGACGATCCGGAACATCCAGCAGAATCTGTTCTGGGCGTTCGGCTATAATGCGGCGCTGATCCCCGTCGCAGCCGGCGCGCTCTATCCGCTCAACGGCACTTTGCTGTCGCCGGTCTTCGCGGCTGGTGCGATGGCGCTGTCGAGCGTCTTCGTGCTAAGCAACGCGCTCAGGCTGAAGGCGTTCCGGCCGGTGATCGCGTCCGACAAAAACGCAGAAGGAGAGGCAGCATGAACATCGGCCGCGCTTCCAAATTGTCGGGGGTCTCGACGAAAATGATCCGCTATTATGAGCAGACGGGGCTCATCCCCAAGGCCGCGCGCCACGACTCGGGCTATCGCGACTATGACGAGGCCGACGTGCATCGGCTTCGCTTCATCCGGCGCGCGCGCGATCTCGGCTTTACGGTGGAGCAGATCGGCGAGCTGCTCGGCCTCTGGTCGGACCGGAGCCGCGCCAGCGCCGATGTTAAATCATTCGCGCTGGGACATATCGAACGGCTCCGCGGAAAAATGGCCGAAATCGAAGCGATGGTGCGGACGCTCGAAACGCTCGCCGATCATTGCCACGGCGATGACCGCCCCGACTGCCCGATCATCGAAGGGCTGGCCGACGACGACGGCGAGCCCTCGCGGCTCGAACCCCGCGAGCCGCAGCGTTTCGGCGGACCCGGCGGGCCGCCCGCACGGCGGCACTGAGCCCGCCCGGCCCTGTGGGCCCTGGCCGTTGTCTGGCTGAACCCGGGCGAATCCGGCACATCCACGCCAGCGACGTCGGCGCCGACTGACCACACATCATCGGCATTCGCTTCGACCGAATTAGGGTTGACCCTGCCATCGTTGGAAGCCGCATCTCCTGGCGGGCGGCCAGCACGAGGAGGCATTCCGACGGCCCCAAGCCGTCGCTCCTCTCCGCCGCTCGTGACCGACAAGGAACAAGATCATGCCTGCGACCACTCCCGAGATACTCATCTATTCCACAGCGACCTGTCCCGATTGCCGAGCACTTAAGGCGTGGCTGACCAGCCGCGGACTCGCCTGGACCGAAAAGGATATGTCGGACCCGGCGATCATGGCGGAAGCCAAGATGCGCACCGGCGTGGGCGTCGCACCGATCACGCTTGTTGGCGACCAAATCTTCCACGGAACCTTCGCATCGCAGAAGCCGAGGCTCGTCGAGGCGCTTGGCCTCGCCGACGCCGTTTGAGCGGGGGGCGGCCGTGACGCGAACCGTTGATATCCACCAAGCCGGCCGCGCCATCGCGGTCGGCGACGGCCAGACAATCCTCGAGGCGGCGCTCGATGCCGGCATCGCCTATCCGCATGGCTGCCGTTCGGGCCGCTGCGGCACGTGCAAGTCGCGGCTCGTGGCTGGCGAGGTCGACATGCTGCCCCACACGTGCTTCGCACTCACCCCCGAGGAAAAGGCGCAAGGGCTCATTCTGGCGTGCCGCGCACAGCCGCTCACCAACATTGAGGTCGCATGGCTCGGCAAGGAGGATGAAGCCGTTGCCCACCCGGCCCGCCGCGTCAAAACCGATGTCGCCGCACCCGATGATGCCACGCGCGCCAACACCGAGCCACCGTTTCAGTACGCGGCGCGCCAAGCAGGCGGGAAGACGGCATCATGAATGTCGGGCGGGCCGCCATGTTGATCGGCGCTTCGGCGAGGCTGATCCGGGATCTGGAGCAAATAGGCTTCATCGCCAGGGTGGGCGGCACGGCAGGCAGCCGCCGCGCCTTTTCGCAAATGCTGCGCCTTGCCCGCCGCGGCCGCGATCTCGGCTTGACAATCGAACGGGCGCTGATCCTGCTTCAGCTCTGGCGCGCCCGTTCGGACGCCGATGCCGGGACGATCGCGCACCGCCACGCCGATGCGCTGAAGCGCCATATCACCGACATTCAGGCGATGGTGAGCGCGCTTGAGCATCTCGCCTCCTTCGCCAAAAGCGACGCGCGCGGCGACGGGCCGAACCGCAATGACATGGCAAACGACAAGGCCGCGATAGCCCCGGCTGGACGCGCGCGCCTCCGCCTCCGCCGCAACCCGGCGCGGTTCGCCGCGGAGAAAGCGGCATTGGCCCCGTGGTGCGCGTCGACGGAGCGGCGGACGTGACGCAAGAGATGATAGAAATGTCCGGTGGCGCGCGCAGGCCGGTTCTGATCCTCAGCGTCGCCCAGGCACTTTATCTTTCGACGCTCTCGGTGATCTTCACTTTTTCGGGGCTCGTTGGGGCGGCGCTTGCGCCGATCCCGAGCCTCGCGACGCTCCCCCTCGCACTAAGCACCGTCGTCACCGCCGTCACGACCATTCCGGTTTCGATGCTGATGGCGCGGATCGGGCGCCGCGCCGGCTTCCAGCTCGGCGCTTTCGTCGGCGCCGCGGGCGCCAGCCTCGCGGCTTGGGGAATCGCCAGAGGGGACTTCGCGCTGTTCTGCTTCGGCAACGCACTGATCGGCGTCTTCCAGGCGTCCGCCATGTATTACCGCTTCGCCGCCGCCGACCTCGCCGCGCCGGCGTTCCGCCCGAAGGCCGTATCATGGGTCCTGGCGGGCGGAGTGGCCGCCGCGGTCATCGGCCCCGAGGTAGCAGCGCGAACGCGCGCGCTTGTTCCGGCGGCCGAATATATGGGGGCCTTTCTCGCTGCCGCGCTGCTCGCTCTCTTCTCTATCGCCGTGCTTGCAGCTTTGCGCGCGACGCCGCCCGCGATCGCGGCGGAGGCAGACGCGCGCGGACGCCCGCTGCTGGCGATCATGCGCCAGCCGGTGTTCGTCGTCGCGGCGCTCAATGCCGCCGCCGCCTATATCGTGATGAGCTTCGTGATGACCGCCTCGCCGCTCGCGGTGGTCGCCGCTGGCCACGAGGTCGATGCCGCGGCCAGCGTCACGCGCTGGCATCTCGTCGGTATGTTCGCGCCGTCCTTCTTCACCGGCGGGCTCATCGCCCGCTTCGGGGTGCTGCGTATCCTCGTCGCAGGCGCACTCCTCTTGTCGGTAAGCCTTGCTATCGCGCTCAGCGGGTCGGCGCTATTGGCCTTCCAGGCCTCGCTGCTTCTCCTCGGTGTCGGCTGGAACTTCCTGTTTATCGGCGGCACGACCCTTCTCACCGAAGCCTATGAACCGGCGGAGCGCGCCAGAACCCAGGCCGCCAACGAGTTTCTCGTGTTCGGCACCACGGCGCTCGCGACGCTCGCGGCCGGCACGATACAGACCGGTCAAGGCTGGGCGACGGTCAACATCGCCGCATTCCCGGCGCTGCTGGTCGCGGGACTTGCGACAGCCTGGTTCGCGGTGCGGCGCTCGCGACCGGAGATCGCGGCCAGGTGACGGTATCGGGACCGGCACCGCTGAGGCCGGGATCGGAGCCATATCCGAAGATTTCATGCCGGCGCCGGGGATCCGCCAACAATCGCAAATGGTCCGCATTGCGGCGGGTCTGCGGCGAACAGGTCCAAATATTCGAGAGGCTCCGCGTCCCAAGGCCAAAAAGTCCCACATATGCCGCGATGCCGAGGCAGGGAAATATACCATCAGATGAAGCGGGCGAAGCCGATCGCAAGTGGCCGGCAACTTTCGGACCGGCGCCCATATTTGAACCTTGTCGACAGCCCGGCAGCATCGCAGGCTGATCGCGCCCCGACCGGCCGGCGTCGCAGATCATGTGCTTTTATCCGATGGCGTCGAATGCGCGATGCGGTCACGGGTTTCGGGACGGGCAAGACCAAAGCATTTCGGCCGGGAAGCCGGATGAAGCGCGCCCCGGCTCCATGATTGGATACCGGAGCGCACCCATGGCCGGGCGTCGGTGTTCACCGACGTTCGGGCACTTGACCGACCCGCTCAGGGGGGCTGAGGGAGGGGTAACGGGTCGGCGAGATGTGGCAGGCGGCCTAGCGGTTCAGCCACCGCTGCATTTGTTCGATTTCATTCTCCTGGGCGGCGATGATCGCTTCGGCCAGCTGGCGCACCTCGGGGTCGGCTCCATGTTTCAAGACGACCTGCGCCATCTCGATGGCGCCCTGGTGATGCGGAATCATCCCGCGAAGAAAATCGAAATCGGCATCGCCGCTGAACTTGATCGTCATGGCGGCGTGCATCCGGTCATTCGCTTCCTGATAGGCGCGAATGACCGGGTTTCCGGAAGGGGGCGATCGCATGTGGCCGCGATGCTGGTCATGTTCCATGCGCTTCACTTCTCCTGTTTCAGATCGCGGTGGCGGGATAGCCGTCGTCGGTGAGTGCCTCCTCGATTTCCTGCTGGCTGGCGGAGGTAGTGACGGTGATTGTGCGGGCGACGGTATCGGCCTCGACCACGGCGCCGGGATCGACCTTGGCGATAGCGTCGGTGACGTGCGGCACACAGGAACCGCACGTCATATCGGGTACAAGGAATTGCATGGGATTCTCCTTTGTTCTCGGGTTCCTGCCGATGGAGATGGGGTTTGCCATCGTGGGCAGGTCAAGCGTCGTTCGTGAAAAAATAATTTCGCCCTGCGGTCCTTGACCTTGTCACGATGGCAAACCCCACATCGCCTGAAGATCGCATCACCAGGAGATTTTATGCGCCGTTTCTATATCCCCGATATGACCTGCGGCGGCTGCGCCAGGTCGGTCACCAGGGCGCTGCAAAGCGTCGACCCGCAGGCCCGCATCGAAACCGACCCGCCCGCGCGCGAGGTTCGGGTCGAGAGCGTGGCGGACGAAGCCGCATTCCTCGCGGCGCTCAGCGAAGCAGGCTATCCGGCCGGGACACGTCCCGCAGCCGCAGCCATCCGATCGGGAGATTAGATCATGGATGTCAGACATTTTTTCATGGCCGGCGCGGCGGCGCTGGCGGTGACGGGCATGGCGGCACGACCGTCCTTCGCGGCGGAGGCTCCCCTGAGCGGCGCCTTTGCTCTTCCCGGCATCACGGAGAAAGTGACCGCCGAACTCACTGTCCGGGAGACCGGGCCGCTTGCGCGCGAGCTGGTGATCGCTTTTACCGACAAGATGACGGGGCAGCCCGTCACCCAGTTCGACGAGGAACTGGCGCGGGAACTCCACTTGCTGGCGACCGACAGCGCCTTCTCGACCTTCGTGCACGAGCATCCGGAGAAACCCGGGCCGGACGGGCGCTTCCGGATCGAGGTGCGTTTCCCCAAGGCCGGGCTCTATCATGTGTACGCCGATGTCATGCCGAAGGGGCTCGGCCAGCAGGTCGTCCGCTTCGACGTGCCGGTCGATGTTGAAAAGACCCCGGTCGCGCAGCAATCGCCGCCGGTCGCCGCCGCAGAGGGATCCGACGGCCCCTATTCGATCGAGCTCGACGCCGCGGCGCTCCGGGCCGGCGCCGAAAACATGATCGCCTTGACGATTTTGAAGGATGGCAGGCCCGCGACCGATCTCGGGCTCTATCTCGGCGTGCCCGCGCATGCGGTCTTCGTGAGCACCGACGATCTCGGCTATGTTCACGCGCACGCCATGGCGGATGCTCCGAAAGGCGGCCATCATGCACATGGGCAGCACGCGCATGGATCCCATGCCGATCCAGGGGCGGCCATCCCGGCCAAGCTGATGCTTCACGCAGCGCCGCCACGCGCGGGCCGTTATGCACTGTGGATCCAGTTCATGGGTGGCGGCGAGGTGCGGACGGTGCCCTTCGTCGTCACCGTTCCGCCGGCGCCGTGACCGCGCCGGGGCACGCCGTTGCAACCGCGCCCCTTTCTCGAACTTCTAATGCAAGCCACACGAATTCGATATCGCCCGGTCTCTTCGCGGACAGGGTCGGGCATATCGCGCGTACAGTTGATCGCGGCCGGCCATAGTAGATCGGAAGTGCGGACATCCGTGCCAAAGCGCCAGCTGCGTAACAGGCGCCGCCGACCTTGGGATCAAACCCGGCTCCGCCGAACCGAAACCGATGGAACGAACCATGCCAAATCCACGCTCATCCCACGATCGACATGGCTATGATCACCACCACGTGGGCGGACATGACCATGATCACTCGCATCTTCCGGTGGTTACGGAGGATAACGAACGCAAGATTCTCCTTTCCTTCCTGATCATCTTCGCCTTCATGTTCGTCGAAGCTGTCGGCGGATATCTCTCGGGCTCGCTCGCGCTTCTGGCCGATGCCGGACATATGCTGACCGACGCCATCGCGCTCGGCCTCGCTTACGCCGCCTTCCGTCTCGGAAGGCGGGCTGCCGACGGGCAGCGCAGCTTTGGCTACGCCCGGTTCGAGGTGATCGCCGGGTTCGTCAATGCCCTCACTTTGTTCGGCATTGTCGCGTGGGTTCTCTACGAAGCGGTCGAGCGTTTCCAGAATCCGGGACCGGTTCTGGCCGGCTCGATGTTCGTGGTCGCCCTCACGGGCATGCTCGTGAACCTTTTCGTCCTCTGGTTTCTCACCCGCGGCGATTCAGACCATGTCAATGTCAAGGGTGCGGTGCTGCACGTGATGGGCGACCTGCTCGGCTCCGTCGGCGCCATCGTGGCCGCAGGCGCGATCTGGTTCACGGGCTGGACCCCGATCGACCCTATTCTCTCGGTGCTCGTGTCGCTGCTGATCCTGCGCAGCGCGTGGAGCCTGCTCAAGAACACATTGCATATCCTGCTCGAAGGCGCGCCCGCCAACGCCAGCAGTTCCGAAATATCCGAACATCTTCGTGCGGCCGTCCCGGGCCTGCAGAATGCCAGCCATATCCATATCTGGTCGTTGACGTCGGGGCGCGTGCTGGCGACGCTCCAGGTGCAGCCGGCGGACGGAGCCGATATCCGCCATGTGATTGGCCAGGTCGAGCACGAACTGAAGACGAAATTCCAGATCGAGCACCCGACAATCGGGATCGACTGGGACGGAAATGCCGGTTGCAGCCTCGACGCGCCCGGCCAGGCAATGGCGGCTCATACAGGCCACGCGCACTAGCCGGCTGCGCGTCATGGCTCGACCCTCGTCGATGAATGGTGGAGGTCGAACGAAAAGCCCCCGTTCGCTCCGAAAAGGATCTCCTGCCGGAGACCTTCGCTTGCGGGATACCTACAGGATCAGAGCCGCGCGCGGGAGTCGCGTTCCTGTCTTTTCCATCCGTTCGATCCTGTTGAACGGGCTGTCGTCCCAAAACGCAGAAACCCGCAGTCTGGGCGCTTGAAGCCATCCGCCCCCGAATCGCTGGGCGGGGGCATCCATCATTGGCCGAGTATGACGGGAGCACCTGATTGCCGAAAACAGCGCCGATTCCCAGCCGTCCCCGCGAAACCCGCGTCCTCCATATGCCGCGCCAGCGGAGGCATGGCCCCCGCTGACGTGAGGCTTTCAGCCGACCGGTACATCCTTTTGCGGCCCGGAGGTTCCAACGAACAGCAGCGCCGCGAGCGCGGCAACACCGGCGGCGACCCCCGCTCCCAGGAAGGCGGTCTGGAAACCGGCCAGCATGGTTTCGGCGGTCTGGCCGGTGCCTTCGCCGGAACCGGAGGTCGAGAGCGCAACCATGATGGCGAGGCCGATGGCGGAGCCGATCTGGTAGGTCGTGTTGATCAGCCCTGATGCCAGGCCTGTCTCCTCGGGCCTCGCGCCGGCCATGCCCGTCATCGTCGTCGGAATATAGGCCAGGGCCATGCCGAAGGCGGCGAGGAGAGAAGCCGGCAGAACGTCCATCAAGAAAGTTCCGTCCGGCGGCAGGTTCGCGAACATCCAGAGCGCGCCGCCCATGAGCAGCAGCCCGAGCACAAGATTGGGCTTGGCGCCAAACCGTCCGATCAACCTGCCCGAAAGGCCGACCATCACGACCATGATCGTCACGGTCATCGGTAAAAGCGCGAGGCCGCTGGCGAGCGCCGAGAGGCCGAGGATCTGCTGGAGATAGAGGTTCAGGAAGAACCAAAGCGGGATCCAGGCGGCCCCGAGCAAAGCCATCACGAGATTGCCCGCCGCGAGGTTCGGCGCCTTGAAAATGCCGAGGGGAAGAAGCGGCTCGCGCCGCGCGAACTGGGCAATCAGGAAGATTGCGAAAAGAATTCCCGAAACCACCAGTATCGACAATGTCTGCGAAGGGTCGGAGCCGGCTGATTCGATCGAGACGATGGCATAGACGAGACTGACAAGCGCACCTGTGACGCTGATCGCCCCGAACCAGTCGATGCCGCCGCTGCTGCGCGGTGACTTGCCGAGCACGGCCGGAACGAGCGCCAGCACGAGAAGGCCGAGCGGCACGTTGATCAGGAAGGTCCAGTTCCAGCTCATCCATTCGGTAATGACGCCGCCCAGAAACACGCCGGCCGAGCCGCCCGCCGCGGCAGCGGCGCCCCAGAAACCGAACGCCTTGCCGAGTTCGGCACCATCATGCCCGAAAAGGCGCATGAGGATGGTGAGGGCGGATGGCGCGATCAGCGCGGCGCCCACGCCCTGCAAAGCCCGTCCGGCAAGCAGCATCTCCTGGCTTGGCGCCAGCCCTGCCAGCAGCGACGCCAAGGTGAGTATGGCAAATCCGCCCGCAAAGATGCGGCGGGCGCCGAGCAGATCGCCCAGCCGTCCGCCGAGGAGCAGCAAGCCGCCAAAGGCGATGACATAGGCATTGAAGATCCAGCTCAGCCCGCCCGCGCTGAAGCCGAGGTCGGCCTGCATGGCGGGCAAGGCCACGCCGATGATCGATGTATCGAGGATCACGATGAACTGGGCGGCGCAAAGCAGCGCGAGAGCGGCCCATCTCTTCGGATCGGGTATGAAGTCCTGCATTGGAATTCCCCAAGATCAGTTTCCCGCTTATTGCGATTGATGCCGGGGGTCGGGCTTCCAACGCTGGCATGGTCAATAGCCAAAAGCCTAATTTCGTCTCGATCGATCGAGGT
Source organism: Sphingopyxis sp. LARHCG72 (assembly GCF_052871675.1). Classification (NCBI taxonomy): domain Bacteria; kingdom Pseudomonadati; phylum Pseudomonadota; class Alphaproteobacteria; order Sphingomonadales; family Sphingopyxidaceae; genus Sphingopyxis; species Sphingopyxis sp. LARHCG72. Next base: position 246,723 of record NZ_JBIXJU010000002.1, read on the forward strand.
ATGCGCCTGAGGGGCCGTAGCGAGGTCGAGCGCGGAAATTCGCGGCGGCGGACGCCGTGTGGAAATTCGCCGCGCGCGCCTCCCTGTTCAAACTACCGGCGAAAAAGCCCTTGACCCTCCAACGATGGAAAACCGCAACCCCCGAGTTTGAACGCCCCCATCCATTCGGATCAGCGGGCGCTGATTCGGAGGTTGAGATGCGAAAATCACGGGTTGCCGCGGCACTGGGTATGATATTGGCGACGGGGCTGGTGGTGTTTTGGGTGGGCGGGCCGGGAGGCGATGAACAGGCCGCCGCTCCGGCGCCGCCGATGGTGCTTGCAGCATCGGTGGTCGTGCAGGATCACGTGCCGCGTTCGACCTATACCGGGCGCTTGACGGCGGTCGAGACGGTCGACCTCAAGCCGCGCGTCTCGGGCTATATCGCCCATGTCAGCGTCCCCGAGGGGCAGATAGTCCGCCGCGGTCAGATCCTCTTTCGCCTCGATAGTGCGCCTTTCGCGGCGCGGCACGCCGCAGCACGCGCGGCGACGCGCGAAGCCGAAGCGCGGCTGGGACTCGCGGCGGCCGAGGATGTGCGGGCCCGCCGGCTCGTCGCCGAGGGTGTTGCCGGGCGTGAGCGGTCGGACGTAACCACCGCGACCCTGCGCGAGCGCGAAGCCCAGGTCGCATCGGCGCGCGCGGCGGAGCGACTGGCGGCGCTCGACCTTCGCTATGCCGGCGTCGAAGCACCCATCGCCGGCCGGGTCGGTCAGATACTCGTCACCCGGGGCAATCTGGTCGCCGGCGGTGAGGCTGCGACACCGCTCACGACCATCGTCTCGGTTGATCCGCTTTTTGTCGAATTCGATGTCGACGAAGCGACCTATCTTCGCTCGCTGGCCGATCGCCGCGGGCAAGGCGCCGGGGCCAAGGTCGACGTCCGCCTCGAAGACGGCAGCAAGCGGTCGGCGCGGCTGGATTTCATCGGCAACCGCCTCGACCGTGCGACGGGCACGATCCGCGCGCGTGCGATTTTGCCCAATCCGGGCGGCCGTCTGGCGCCGGGCCTGTTCGCCGAAGTCGATATCGCGACCGGCGATACACGGCCAGCCATTCTGGTCAGCGACCTCGCGATCGGCGTCGAACAGGGCAGACGCTTCGTCCTTGTTCTGGGTGCGAAGAACGTGACCGAATATCGTCCCGTGACACTGGGCCCGATCGTGGACGGCCTGCGCGTTGTGGAGAAAGGCTTGCGGCCCGGCGACCGCGTCATCGTCAAGGGGCTCGCCGGCCCCGGCATGGCGGTCAAGCCCAAGATCGTGCCGATGCCGCGCGGCAATGGCGTTCAGAAAGCTGGCGTGCAGCGGGAGGCGGCGCGATGAACTTCCCCCGCTTCTTCATCGACCGGCCGATCTTCGCGATCGTGCTGTCGGTGCTGCTGCTGATCGCGGGCCTGCTTGCGCTCCTCCGCCTGCCGCTCAGCGAATATCCGGCGGTGGCGCCCCCGACGGTGACCGTTGTCGCCGCCTATCCCGGCGCTTCGCCCGAGGTCATCGCCGAAACCGTCGCAAGCCCGATCGAGCAGGCGGTCAACGGCGTCGAGGGCATGCTCTATATGGCGAGCCAGGCCTCCACCGACGGCCGGATGACCCTCACGGTCACCTTCGCACAAGGGACCGATCCCGACATCGCGCAGGTTCAGGTTCAGAACCGGGTGTCGCGCGCGCTGCCGCGCTTGCCCGAGACGGTACAGCGGCTGGGCGTGACCACGCAAAAGGTTGCGCCCGATGCGCTGATGGTCGTGCATCTTCTCTCGCCATCGAAGCGTTATGACCCGCTCTACATCTCCAACTATGCGCTGCTCCAGGTTCGCGACGAAATCGCGCGCATTCCCGGTATCGCCGATGTGGTCGTCTGGGGCGCCGGCGAATATTCGATGCGCGTCTGGCTCGACCCGGCGCGGATCGCTTCGCGCGGCCTGACCGCGAGCGACATCGTCGCTGCGATCCGCGCACAGAATGTAGAGGTCGCCGCGGGCAGCGTCGGGCGCCAGCCCAGCCCCGCCGCCGCGCAGCAGGTCGCGCTCGACGTCAAAGGCCGCCTCGCGACCGAGGAGGAGTTCGCCGCGATCGTCGTCAAGACCGGCGCCGACGGCCAGCTCACCCGGCTGGGCGAGGTCGCCCGGATCGAAATGGGTGCCAACGACTACGCGCTGCGCTCGCTGCTCGACGGCGAGCCCGCGATCGCGCTCCAGATATTGCAAAGCCCGGGCGCCAACGCGCTCGACACGGCGGCACAGGTTCGGGCGACGATGGACCGGCTCTCGAACGGGTTCCCGGACGGGCTGGAGCATCGCATCGCCTATGATCCGACGATCTTCGTCGAGGCTTCGATCGCAAGCGTGATCGTCACGCTGCTCGAGGCGACGCTCCTCGTCGTTCTTGTCGTGATCCTCTTCCTTCAGACCTGGCGCGCGTCGATCATTCCGCTCGTCGCGGTGCCCGTCTCGTTGGTCGGGACATTGGCGGTGATGTATTTGTTCGGCTTTTCGCTGAACACGCTGTCGCTGTTCGGACTGGTGCTATCGATCGGCATCGTCGTCGATGACGCGATTGTCGTCGTCGAGAATGTCGAGCGCCACATCGGGCTTGGCGAAACGCCGCGCGAAGCCGCGCGCAAGGCGATGGCAGAGGTTACGGGGCCGATCATCGCGATCACCTCGGTCCTCGCCGCGGTCTTCATCCCCACTGCCTTTCTTGGCGGTTTGCAGGGCGAATTCTATCGCCAGTTCGCGCTTACCGTCGCCATCTCGACCATCCTGTCGGCGGTCAATTCGCTGACGCTGTCGCCCGCGCTCGCCGGGGTGCTGCTCAAAGGCCATGACGCGCCGCGCGACCGCATCCAGCGCGCGATCGACAAGGGCTTTGGCTGGCTGTTCCGGCCCTTCAATCGCGCCTTCGATCGCGGCTCGGTCGCCTATGTCGGCGGCGTGCGACGTGTCGTCCGGCGCGGCGCGGTCGCGGGATTCGTCTATGCCGGATTGCTCGGCCTGACCTGGTTCGCCTTTGACAAGCTGCCCGCCGGTTTCGTGCCTGCGCAGGACAAATATTATCTCGTCGGCATCGTCCAGCTCCCGAACGGCGCGTCGCTCGACCGCACCCAGGCGGTGGCCGAGCAGGTCTCGAAGATCGCGCTGGCGGAGCCCGGGGTCGAAAGTGTCGTCGCCTTTCCGGGCCTGTCGATCAACGGATTCGTCAACGTGCCGAACGCCGCCGTCATGTTCGTGATGCTCGATCCTTTTTCCGAGCGCACTTCGCCGGACATGGCGGCGGGAGCGATCGCCGGACGACTGCAGGGCAAATATGCCGCTGTCCCCGACGGTTTCGTCGGCGTTTTTCCGCCTCCTCCGGTTCCCGGTCTCGGCGCGACCGGCGGGTTCAAGATGCAGATCGAGGACCGCTCGGGCGCGGGTTATGAGGCGCTCGCTGCTGCCAGCGCCAAGGTGATGGCGGCTGCTGCCAAGGAGCCGGCGCTTGCCGGACTGATGACCAGCTATAATGTCGCCTCGCCCGAACTTTCGGTCGATGTCGACCGGGCCAAGGCGGCGGCTCAAGGCGTGGCGATGACCGATGTGTTCGACACAATGCAGGTCTATCTCGGCTCGCTCTATGTCAACGACTTCAACCGCTTCGGCCGCACCTATCAGGTTTATGCGCAGGCCGAAGCCGACGCGCGGGCGCAGCCTGATGCCGTCGGGCGGCTTCAGGTCCGCAACGCCCAGGGCGAGATGGTCCCGCTCGCGACGCTGGTCACGACCGCGCCCGGCGCGGGCCCGGATCGCATCATCCACTATAACGGCTTTCCATCGGCTGATATCAGCGGCGGTCCCGCGCCGGGCTTCAGCTCGGGGCAGGCGGTCGCGGCGATGGAACGGATCGCGCGCGCCGAACTGCCCGACGGCATGACCTTCGAGTGGACCGATCTGACCTATCAGGAAAAGACCGCGGGCAATGCCGCCCTCTACATCTTCCCGCTCGCCGTGCTCCTCGCCTTCCTGATCCTTGCGGCGCAGTATAACAGCTGGTCGCTGCCGCTGGCGGTCCTGCTCATCGTGCCGATGTGTCTCTTGAGCGCGCTCGTCGGGGTCTGGCTGACCGGCGGCGACATCAACATCTTCACTCAAATCGCCTTTGTCGTGCTGGTGGGACTGGCCGCGAAAAATGCGATCCTGATCGTCGAGTTCGCGCGCGCGCAGGAGGACGAAGGTCTCGATCCGCTTGCCGCAGCGCTCGAGGCCTGCCGGTTAAGACTTCGCCCGATCTTGATGACGTCGATCGCCTTCATCGCCGGCGCGGTCCCCCTGGCGATCGCCACAGGGGCGGGCGCCGAAATGCGGCAGGCCATGGGCATCGCGGTGTTCGCCGGCATGCTCGGGGTGACGCTCTTCGGCCTCTTCCTCACCCCGCTCTTCTACGTCGTGATCCGCAAGGCCGTTCTGCGGCGCGAGGCGCGGCGCCTTTCAAGCCCGGACACCAAGCCGCAGGAATTGACCCTATGACATCGATCGCCAAACTTTCACCCGCCGTCCTGCTCCTTGGCCTGGCCGGGTGCGCTACCGTCGGCTCCAACTATGTTCCCCCGCAGATCGAGGCACCCGGCGCCTATGCTGCGCAGCCGGTGGGCGTCGAAGATGCCGCTGTCGAAACCGCGTGGTGGAAACTGTTCGGCGACCCGGCGCTCGATGGTTTGATCGCCGAGGCGCTCGCGGCCAATCTCGACGCGCGGCTCGCCGTCGCACGGCTTGAGGAGGCGCGCGCACTCGCCGGCGTGTCGCGCGCGGCGCGGCTTCCTGGCGGCGGTGTTGATGCCTCCTATCAGCGCCGCCGTCCGGCCGATGCCGAGCGTCCGGTCGGTCAGCCACGCGAGGGCGATGTTTTGCGCCTCGGGGCAGAAGCCAGCTGGGAGATCGATCTGTTCGGCCGTATCCGCCGCGGGGTCGAAGCCGCCGAGGCCGACGTCGGTGGCGCCGAGGCACTGCTGCGCTCGGCCCGCGCGGCGGTTACGGCGGACGTCGCCAGCCATTATTTTGAATTGCGCGGAAGCGAGGCCGCGCTTGCGATCGCGCATCGCCAGATCGAAACCCAGCGGCGTTCGCTCGAAGTCACATATAAGCTGGAGCGCGCCGGCGCGGGCGCGCGTTTCGATGTCGTTCGCGCAGAGGCTGCGCTGTCCGCCGTCGAGGCGACGCTACCCGGGATCGAACAGCGCATCGGCACCGCGCGTCATGCGCTCGCCGTCCTGCTTGGCCAGACACCGCAAAGCTTCGCCGGTCCCGCCGCGACGACAACCGACCTGCCGCAGGTCACACAGATCGGCGTCGGCGCGCCCGCCGACCTGTTGCGGCGGCGGCCTGATATCGCCGCCGCCGAACGCGCGCTCGCCGCCGCCACCGCACGGCGCGGCGTCGCCGAGGCCGATCTATTCCCGACGGTGCGCCTGTCCGGGTTCATCGGGCTTCTCGCGGGCGGGTTCGAATCCTTGTTCAGCGGCGGTGCGCTTGCTTTCTCGGGCGGCCCCAGCCTCGATTGGGGGGTGTTCGATATGCCGCGGCTGCGCGCGCAGGTCCGTGTCGCCGATGCCCGCGTCGATGCGGCACTCATCGATTACCACCGGACCGTCCTGATCGCGCTTCGCGATGTCGAGGACGCGTTGACGACCTATGGTGCGGTCCGGACCAGCCTCGCGATGCGCGACCAGCAGGTCGGCGCCAGTCGCGAAGCGGCGCGAATGGCGTCGGTTCGCTTTCGCGAGGGCGAGGGTCAATATCTGGACGTTCTCGATGCCGAACGCAGCCTGTACGAAGCCGAAGCCACCCTCGTCGCGGCGCGCTCTGACCATCTCCTGTCGGTGGTCGAAATTCACCGCGCGCTCGGCGGCGGCTGGGAGGTGTGCGAAATGGAAAATGGTTCAGATTGCACCGGGTAACGCCGGATAATTGCCCGTTGGACCGTGCGAGAGATGTGGCAATGGCTTGCGAGCGGCGAGCGACAATCACCCCTGCCTGACATCGGCGACGATACCGCCCGTCATACGGATCAGATCCTTCGCGTTTGTGCGAAATGCATGAGTCGGCGAGCCGGCGGCCGCCCAAATGGAGTCGAGCGAGAGCAACGCGGCATCGATGATCGTGACCGGGTCGCAGTCATGGCCCAAGGGAGGAACGCCTCCAACGACGAAACCGGTTTGTTCCTGCACCCATGCGGCGTCCGCGGATTTGACCGCCCTTTCCGTCACCGCCGCGACCTTGCTGCGGTCGATCCGATGAGCGCCCGATGCGATCACCAGAACTACATCCTCGCCGGCGCGAAAGACGATCGACTTCGCTATCTGCGCGACAGAGCAGCCGACAGAAGCCGCCGCATCCTCGGCAGTCTGCGTTCCTGCCGGAAATTCAGCAATGCTGTCCGCATGCCCGGCAGCGCGCAGCGCTTGCCGCACCTTCTCGACCTTGTTCATGACTTTCCCTTCATTCTTCTCATCGAACCCGATCCTTGTCCTCGACTTTCCCTCGTCGGCAACGCCATGCGCGCTGCCTCGCAGCCACGCCATCATGCCCTTCTGTTCCGCCCCAAAGCGACGGAAAGCCCGAGAACGGAGAGTGAGACTGCAAGCACCACGGCAGGCGCGACAGCATGGTCGTAGTCCGCATTCACCAACGTAGTGAGCGTCGCGGCCGCCATGACCGAAGCTCCGAGCGCGGCGCCGAACGGCCGGGTGGCGGATCGCATCAACAAAATGCCGGCCGTCAGTTCCAGGACGGCCGTGACATAATGGAACCAGTCCGGATAGCCCCAAGCCGCATAGGCGGCAGCATATTCTTCGGAAATGAGGGCGTTGCCATAGGCTCCGAACAGGAAAAATGCCGCCAGCAGCCACGCCAATATCGTCGATAACAGGGGAAGAGCCTTATTCACTTTACTGACCTTTCGGAAAGGAGGGCGCTGTCGGTCGACCGCGCTTGCTGCCAGCCGCCGCCGAGCGCCTTGAACAGGTCGACCCGCGCCAGCGACAGTCGCCGCAGCGAAGCCGCATGGGAGGCTCGCGCGGCCAGCAAGTCGGACTGGGCGACCAGCACATCGAGCAATCCGATCGAACCGGCGCGATAGCGCCTGTCGGCAAGCTCGTAGGCTCGCTCCGATCGGTCCTGCGCCTCGCGCAGCGCGGCCAGCCGGCGCTGTTCGGTCGCTACGATGGCGAGGGCCTGTTCGACCTCCTTGAGCGCCGTGATGACCTTCCCGTCGAACGCGGCCAGCGATGCCGCGCCCTGCGCCTCCGCCTGGCGCAGCCGCGCGCGGGCGACCGACATGTTGGGGAACCGCCACGACAGCAGGGGACCAAGCGAGAAACTGAAGGAATCGCTTCCCCGCACCACGTCGTTGCGGAAGAAGGTGCCGGAACCGGCAAGGCTGATGACCGGATAGAGGTCGGCGGTCGCCACGCCGATCCTCGCTGTGTCTGCCGCAAGCTGCCGCTCGGCCTGCCTGAGATCGGGCCTTCGCCGCAGCAATGCCGCGCCGTCTCCGATGGGAATGGCGGCGGCAGTGGGTTCAGGCGGCACCGCGCAGCGCCGCGCGGTTTCGGGCACATTGCCCGGCGTCGTGCCCAACAGGGCCGCCAGTTCGAACAGGGCGACCTGCCGCTGTCCCTCGAACGCCGGCAGCGCTGCCCTCGCGGTCGCCTCCGCTGCTGCCGCCCGTTCCACGTCGAGCCGGCTTGCCGATCCGGCGCGCGCCTGCTCCGTCACCACGCGCCGGCTTTCCGTGCTGGTCTGCAACGACTGCCGCGCCACCGATAAAGCGTAAGCCGCCGCGCAGGCGTCCAGATAGGCGCGGGTCGTTTCCGCAGCGACGGTCACGCGCACGGCATCGCGGGCGGCTTCGACCGCTTCGGCATCGGCGCGGGCCGCCTCGACGGCGCGCCCGATCCGGCCGAACAGATCGGCTTCCCAGGAAAGCGCGACTCCGGCGTTCTGCGACCATTGCGCGTCATTGCCGACCGGCGCGTCGACCTGTGCGGAATCGCCATAGCTGACGCCGCCCGATACCTCGGTGGATGGCAGCCGTCCGGCGCGCGCCTCCCGAATGATCGCGCGCGCTCTGGCGAGATTGGCCGATGCGACGCGCAGGTCCGTGTTGGCCGCGAGGGCCTGCTCGATCAGGCTGTCGAGCGCCGGATCGCGGTAGAGCCGCCACCAATCGTCGGGCAGGTCGCCAGCCCGGTCGATGCCGTCGACCGTCGTGATGAACGGCCCTGCCGACGCAGCGGGGGGTCTGCGGGGGGCATAGGCAGGGCCGGCCGCGCAAGCCGAAGCGAGCAGCGGCAAGAGGATAAGAGAGAGCCGGGACTTACGCATTGGCCAGACCCCCTTCAGCCGGGTATTCGCCGGTTTCGGTCGGCTCCTTCGGGCGGTGATCGCCCGCCAGCAGGGAATAGACGGTGGGCAGCACGAACAGCGTGAACAGCGTTCCCACCAGCAGGCCCATGACGACGACGATGCCGATGGCAAAGCGGCTGTTCGCCCCGGCGCCCCCGGCGAACAGCAGCGGCACGAGGCCGGCGGCCATCGCTGCGGTAGTCATCAGGATCGGCCGCATCCGCACCGCCGCGGCATGGCGGATCGCGTCCACCCGGTCCCAGCTTTCATGCCGCTGCATCTCGTTGGCGAAGGACACCATCAGGATTCCGTGCTTGGAAATCAGCCCGATCAGCGTGACGAGCCCGATCTGGGTGTAGATGTTGAGCGTGGCATAGCCGAGATAGAGCGGCGCCAGCGCCCCGCATATCGCGAGCGGCACAGTGACGAGGATCACCAGCGGATCGCGGAAGCTCTCGAACTGCGCCGCCAGCACGAGGAAGATTACCACCAGCGCGAAGCCGAAGGAGACGGTCAGCCGGCTGCCTTCCTGCACATATTGCCGGCTGTTCGACAGCCAGTCGACGCTCGTGCCCGCAGGCAGCGGCTGGCTTTGCAGGAAGTCCACCGCCTGCCCCATGGTCACGCCCGGCAGCAGCACGGCGGACAGCGTAGCGCTGTTCATCTGGTTGAACTGCGGCAGCCGGTTGGGCTGCGGGCGTATTTCGACGCTGGCGATGGTGGCGAGCGGAACGAGGCTGCCCGACGCCGTCCTCACCTGGAACCGGCCGAGATCGTCGGGCGCGAGCCGGCGGCTCTGCGGAACCTGCGCGATCACGTCATAGGAACGGTCGTGCCAGTTGAACCGGTTCACATAATTCTCGCCGACGAGGATCGCCAGCGTGTCGGCGACTTCGGACATGCTGACGCCCATTTCGCCCGCTTTCGCGCGGTCGATGGTGATGTGCGCTTCGGGGCTGTCGAAGGCGAGGTCGCTGTCCACGAAGGCGAACAGTCCGCTGCCCCAGGCGGCGCCCTTGATGGTTTCGAGCGTCTGGTAGATTTGCGGAAAATCGTCCGCCGAGCGGATCACCATCTGAACCGGCAGGCCGCCGCTGCCCGCAGGCAAGGGACTGTCCTGAAAGGCGGTTGCATAGACGCCGGTCACCGCCGCCGTCCGCGCAGTAAGTTCGGCCTGAATGTCGTCCGCCGAACGATCCCGTTCCGCCCAGTCCTTGAGCACGACGCCGCCAAACCCGCCATTGGCGTTGTTGTCGCCGCCCGAACCGAACCAGCTGCTCCTGAACTCTGGCAGGGTCTGGAAGATGCGTTCGACTTCGTCGCTATAGCGCCGCGTGTAATCAAGGTTGGCATATTGCGGCGCCTTGGTCTGCACGAAGACATATCCCATGTCCTCCGGCGGGGCGAGTTCGCGCTGGGCGCCGGTGAACAGCAACACGATTGCGCCGAGCATGGCGACGCCCACGATCAGGACCGCCGCCCGCGCCGAGAGCGTTCGGTCCAGCAGGCGGAAATAGCCGGCGGTGAGGCGATGCATGCTGCGTTCGATGGCCCGGCTCAGCCGGCCTTCGCCCAGCTTAGAATGGAGCAGCTTTCCGCTCATCATCGGGGACAGGGTCAGCGCGACCACACCGGAGACGATGACTGAGCCTGCCAGCGTGAAGGCGAATTCGCGAAACAGCGCCCCCGTCAACCCGCCCATCAGCCCGATTGGGGCATAGACCGCCGCCAGCGTGATCGTCATCGCGATCACCGGCCCGACGATTTCGCGCGCGCCGACCAGGGCGGCGTCGAACGGCTTCAGCCCCTCCTCGATATGCCGGTGGATGTTTTCGACCACGACGATGGCGTCGTCGACCACCAGCCCGATGGCGAGGACCATCGCCAGCAATGTCAGCAGGTTGAAGGAGAAACCGAACGCCACCATCAGCGCCGCCGTGCCCAGCAGCGACAGCGGAATGGTGACGATGGGGATGATGACGGCGCGTAGCGAGCCGAGGAACAGGAAGATCACCACAACCACGATCAGCACTGCTTCGACCAGCGTGTGCTCGACCTCGTCGATCGAGGCGTTGACGAAGTGGGCGACGTCGAAATCATTGGCAACCTCCACCCCCGGCGGGGCGACGCGCTGGATTTCTGGCAGCAGGGCCTTCACTGCCGCGACGATTTCCAGCGGATTCCCGTCCGGTGTCGGCGAAATGGCGATGGACACGCCGGGGCGGCCCGAGGCTTGCGCGGCGGCGTCGTAATTCTGGCCGCCTAGCTCTACGGTCGCGATATCGCCCAGCCGCACGACGCCGCTGTTGCCGGTCTTCACGACCATGCGGCGAAAGGATTCCACATCCCGCAAGTCGGTGCCGGCGGTGATGTTGATGGCGGTATTCTCGCCCTTCAGCTTGCCGGGGGACGCCTGCACATTGTTGGCGCGCAAGGCGGCCGCGATATCGCCTGCGGTCAGGCCGCGCGCGGCGAGCTTCACCGGATCGACCCACACGCGCATCGCCAGCGGGGCGCCGCCGCTGATCTGGGCGGATGCCACGCCGGGGACCGAGGTCAGCAACGGCTGGGCAACCCGCGTCGCGAAGTCGACCAGCTGCGGCGGCGGCAGATCGTCGCTGATGAAGGAAATATACTGGATCGCCGATGCGCCATCGGTCATCTTGGTGATGACGGGATCGGTAACGCCCTCTGGCAGACGGAACTTCACCTCCTGAACATTGGCAAGGATTTCCGTCATCGCCCGGTCCGCGTCGGCATTGAGCACCAGCTTCGCGCTGATCCGGCTGCTGCCTTGCATCGATGTCGAGGTGATATACTCGATGCCGCTGGCGGTCGCGATGGCCTGCGCGATGGGCGTGGTGACGAAACCCTGCATCACATCCTGCGTCGCGCCGGGAAACGCCGTGTCGATCGTGATCGTCGCGCTTTCCATCCGGGGATATTGCCGGACCGGAAGGCTGAACGTCGCACTGACGCCCACCAGCAGGATCAGCAGGCTGACCACGATCGCGAGGATGGGGCGGCGGATAAAGATGTCTGTGAACGCCATATCAGCGGCCTCCAGCCCGTGCGGGGGCGGTCACGGTCACGTCCGCGCCGGGCTGGATGCGAAGCTGCCCTTCCGTCACCACGACATCGCCGGGCTTCAGGCCCCGTTCGATCACTATGTCATTGCCGATTCGTCGCCCGGTGCGGACCGGAACGAACTCCGCCTTTCCGCCTTTCCGGGCATCCTTGCCGCGAATGACGATCACGCTGTCGCCCTGCGCCGATGTCTGGATAGCCGTCGCCGGAACGACGAGCGCACTTGTTTGGGGCGGCAGCACCAGCGAGGCGGTGACATACATGCCGGGGCGAAGCACCCGGTCGGGGTTGGGCAGGATCGCCTGTACGGCAATGTTGCGCGTGTCCTCGCCGATCCGGGGTTCGACCGCGTTCACGCGCGCGGTGAATGTCCGCTGCGGATAGGCATCGCTGGCAACCGTGACCGTGGCGCCCGGCTTGATCATCCCGAGGTTCTGCTGCGGCAGCGCGAATTCGACATAAAGTCGCGACAGGTCGGTCAGCGTGGCGATCGGATCGCCGGGATTGAGATACTGGCCGGGATTGATGCGGCGGATGCCGATCTGCCCGGCGAACGGCGCCCGCACCTGTTTCTGGATCAGCCGCGCATCAAGCTGACGCACCGCCGCAAGCGCCTGATCCCGTTCTGCGCGGCGCTCTTCAAGCTGTTCGCGCGGTTCCGCGCCGCTCGGTGCAAGCTCTTCCGAGCGCACAACTTGCATGCGCGCGAAGGCAGCCCTTGCCCGCGCCGCGTCCCGGTCCGCCCGTTCCGGCCCGTCGAAAAGCTGAACAAGCAAGGCCCCGGCCCCGACCTCTGCGCCCGAATCAAACCGGATTGCCGAAACGCGACCGGCAACTTCGGCTGACAATTCGACTTCGCGCACGGCCCTGAGAGTGCCGATCGCTTCCAGGGACAGGGGAACGTTCCTTGGCTCCAGTTGCATGGCGGCCACGGGCAGCGGCGCTTGATGCCACTCCTGCGCCTGTCCCGCCTTGAGCATGCGCCAGACGAACAAGCCTCCCAGCACAAGGGCAAGGGCGAAGACCGTTGCAAGGATGGTGCGAAGGTGTGGGAGGCGCGCTTTCGTGCGCTCGATCAAGCTCATGTCGGCTCCGGTTTATGTCCGCGAGTTCGGACGGAATGGATGCTTGCGGAACAAGCCGACCTGCCTCATACAACCTCAACAATTATTGAGGTCAAGGGTTATTTATGTCTTCCGCAGTGTCGCAGGTTTTGGCCGTGGGCGACGTGGCGCGCCGCAGCGGCGTGGCTGTCTCTACGGTCCATTTTTATGAGAAGCAGGGCCTGATTGCGGGCTGGCGCACCAGCGGCAATCAGCGGCGCTATCACCGCTCCGTCCTGCGTCGGATCGCCATCATCCGCATTGCTCAGCGGGCTGGCATTCCGCTGGCGATCATCAGGGATGCGCTGGCCGACATGCCGCACGACCATGTCCCTACCGCGGCGGACTGGCGCAATTTCACCGATGCCTGGACCGATATGCTCAACGAGCGGATCAGGTCACTGACCCAGCTTCGGGACCAGATTGTAAGCTGCATCGGTTGCGGTTGCCTCTCGCTCGAGGAATGCCCGCTCCGTAACCCTATGGATGAACTGGGGCGATCGGGGACTGGGCCAAGACGTTTGGTCGATAGTCAAGCCGATGCCTCTAGCCGGCATCGATCAAAGCGCGGTCCTCGCAGAATATGAGTGGCTCAAGCCTGCCCTTCTAACCGTCCGCAAGTTCGCTTCGAATTGCATATGATCGTCGAAGGTGACGATGCCGCAATCGGAAGCGGGTTCGGCTTGTTGCAAGGCACGTGTCGTGCGCCTTGTGTCGTCCTCGCTAAAATCGTCGGTTTTCGCTCTCCTTAAATGATGACCACCCAGTTCTCATCTTCATCATCTTCGGTGCGCCATCAATCATCATTCTGGTCCTGTTCGGCGATGAGGTTCGGTCGCTGCCGATCGTCTCGCGGCGCCTCCGCCGGTTTGCTCGACAGTGGCGCCGCTCAGGCGGAAACTTGGCTAAACTGCTGATTTCGAGTCATTTTGTTCTCCGCCTAAGCGCTTGAATCTAATGGCTGAATCTTGTAGTTTTGTCGAGTTATGAACGTGCCGCTCTTGCATCAGCGTTCGGATCGGGATTCGACGAGGCACACCCAAGGCGAGTTGTCGGTGTCCTATAAGCCGCCCGAAGACGTCAAACGCGCAAATCTCGCAGATATTCTTGCGAGCCGCGGTGGCGCGCCGTTTGAAACCAAGCAGCTCGATCTCATGTTTGGCAGCGCCGAACCTGACCGATCGAAAGACATTTTCTACTCCGGCAATCTCGACTTCCTGACCGCGCCTGCCGTCGCGATCGTCGGGACGCGGAAGGTGTCGCCCGAAGGCGCTGCTCGTGCGAGGAAGCTCGCGCGAGGGCTCGCGGCCGCGGGCGTTGCGGTCGTTTCGGGTCTTGCGGAAGGCGTCGATACGGAAGCGCTTACTGCCGCGATCGGATCCGGCGGCCGTGTGGCCGCGGTAATCGGGACGCCGATCAACAAGGCCTATCCCGCGAAAAATGCGGCACTCCAGGAACAGATATACCGGGACCATTTGCTGATATCGCAGTTTCCCGCGGGGGCCCGGACGTTCAAATCCAATTTCCCGGAACGGAACCGTCTGATGGCGGCGGTTTCGGATGCGACGGTCGTCATTGAAGCATCCGACAGTTCGGGGACACTGCACCAAAGCGCGGAATGTCAGCGCCTCGGTCGTTGGCTGTTTATTGCAAAATCAGTCGTGGAGAATCCGCGCCTGACGTGGCCGGAGCGCTTTTTGCCGTACGAGAAATGCGTCGTACTCGAGCGGATCGAGGACGTGCTCGATCGTCTCAATAAGTAGTACGGCCGAGCGCCGCGCATTTGACGAAATCGGCCCCGGCGGCGAGCAACAGCTTCCGACAGGCAAGCAGCGAATAGCCGGTCGTCAGGACATCATCGATCAGCAATATCCGCTGACCTTTGATCGGTTGGCCGTCGTCAATCCTGATGGATTTGAGGTGCACGTCGATGCTTCGATTGCCGCCCGCGGCGAGCTTTTGAATTTTCGTGTGCCTGACAAGCAGCCCGCTCACATTCTTGCATTCCCCGGCCGCCTCCAATTTAGCGGCGAGTACACGAATCCCCGACGACGTCTTTTCCGGATCATGGGACGGCACTGCCGCCACCAAAGGATAGCGCTTCATTCGGGGGGCGATATAATCGCAGAAATAATCGATGCCCCGGGCGTTGCCATCCTTGAGATCGAGTATGCGACTACTGTGCAGCGGGTAGTTTGATCCGTCGCCGCCTTGCTCCTTGTGATACCACCAGGGCCGATAGTTCCCGAACAGGGCGATGTCTTCGCCCTCCAGATGCTCATGACGGATCTCCATCGGGGAAAACTAATCGATTTGCCGCCGTTCGGAAAGCAATGACGGCGCGAAGCGACAGCGTCGGACGAGGAAATACATCCACATTCGGTTCCAGTTGGCGTTGCCAAATCGAGTGCTCACGCCAAGACTGTTCCGTCGCCCGCATTAACTCGGGCGGGTGACCGGGATCCGTCACGTATGTCCAGGCTTATGCTAAAGGTGGCGGTGCGCGCTCTCGACGCACGTTTCCTTCGCTCGGTCACATTTTTTGAGTAACGGCCCCACGAATAATAATCGGATTATTAAATAGCAGCCCCTTCTCGTCAGGCATAACTTTCTGATCGCGACTCATCCGGTCGCTGTTTGGAAAGGAAGTAGCCATGAAGGAACTGCATAGCAGTGAAGAACTGATCGAACTCGGCGCGATCAGCGCCGAAACCCGCGGAATCGAGCCGGTTGGCCCGCGCGACGAAGCCACGGGCGATCATTTCCTGTTCTCCGGCGGCATCACGGCCGACGACTGACTGCGAGCGGCGTGCCGCCATTCGGCGGTACGCCGACCGCTTCGGCTCCTCCCATGTCCTTCATGCTGCGCCCTGGTCTCCATTTCCGGCAATTCGAGAACATAATATTGTTCTTCGATCTGCCGCGCGACCGCTACTTCATGCTGAGCGGCGGACGGGCGCAGTGTTTCGCGCGCTTTGCAGCTGGAGAAGCTGCGGCACAAGATATTGAGGCGCTGCAAAGCGAAGGCTTGATATCGCTGGCGGACCGCCAGCCGAGCTGCCAATACCGCCAAGTCCCTCCGCCCACTCGGAGCCTCGCCGACGGACCGCTTCCGCAAGCTACCGTTCGCGCGACGATTGCCATTTTGGCAGCGCAGATTTCAGCGAAACGCGACCTGCGTCGGCACGACCTCGCGTATGTCCTTGCCGGATTACAGCCAGAATGCCCGGACGCAGCCTCGGCTGAGGCTGATAATTGCACGGACCTTGCCGCAGCCTCTATGTGCGCTGCTCGCTATCTGCCCGCCACCGATGAATGCCTCGCCCGCGGCATTGCGATGAAGCGCCTTCTCTTGGCACGCGGTTGCCCGTCGATCCTTGTCTTTGGCGTCACCATGCCTTTCGCAGCCCATTGCTGGGTCCAGGTCGGCGATACGGTGCTGACCGACCCTCTCGACATTATACTCCATTATCGGCCGATCTTCGCGATCTGATGGCCGGCGGCTTCCATATCCAAATCGCGCGGCGACGAGGTTCTACAGCCGCCTGTCGCGGGCCTGAGTGGCCACTGCTCATTGCCGACGGGAATTTGGAAGTCCGGGCGGGCGAACCGTTCGTGCCCATCGACGCGCATACGGTCCTTATCGGTCATCTCTTCACGCGCCGATCTCCCAGTCGGCGCGTTACGAACCTGCAGGAGATCGGGAGCGAGAGGCTTTTGGCCGATCGCGGCCGCATGCTGCTGGCCGACTATTGGGGCGGTTATGTCCTGGTTCACAAAATAGCCGACGGGCGGGTCGCGATCTTGCGCGACCCTTCCGGCATTCTGCCTTGCTACGTCCGGTACGGTGAAACGGGTGTGACCATTGCCGGCGACATCACCGATCTGGAAAAGCCCGGCCCGGGCCGGGTGGACTTTCGGGAAGTTGCTCGGCTGCTGGCGAGCGGCGATGCTCGGGGACGCCGCACATGCCTGAAGGACGTCGACGAACTGATCGCTGGTGAATGCCTGGTCGTCGAGGGCAGCGTCATCGGGACCGAAAGCTGGTGGACCCCTTGGCAGCATGTTGCGCCCGCTGGAAGCATGACAGCCTCCGAGGCCGCGGCGAGGCTCCGTGAAACAATCGCCGACTGTGTCGGTGCCTGGGCCGATTGTTTTCCTTCGATCCTGCTCGGTGTCTCGGGCGGCCTCGACTCATCGATCGTCGCTGCGGCTGCGGCGCCGCGAGCGGACCGGCTTAATTGTCTCACCCTTTTTGGCCCCGACCCCGATGGCGACGAACGCCGATATGCCCGCGCGCTCACGGAAGCGCTGGGCCTCGATTTGCATGAGATGCCACGGCAGCTCGACGATATTGACGTGACGCGGGCGCCGTCGCCGCATCATCCGTGGCCCGTCGCGTCGATCGGAAAGCTGACCAACGAAGCGATCCATGGGCACATCGCGCAGGGACTGGCGATCGATGCCCATTTTTCGGGAAATGGCGGTGACGGGATATTCTGCAGCATCCGCAGCGCCGTGCCGTTTCTGGATCGCTACCTGGCCGAAGGACCCCATCTTGGCCTTGCCGACACCCTGCGCGACATATGCTTGGTGACGGGTGCCGATCGGATGACTGTCCTCCGCCACGCGTGGGACCGTTACCGGCGGAACGGCGGGGCCCACCGTGCGCGCTACAATGGCTCGGGAATAGCGACCAATATTCTGGAGGAGCTCGAGGCCGAGGGGCCGACGCATCCATGGCTCGTGGCGCCGAAGGATGCGCTGCCCGGTAAAACCGTTCATGTCGCCTTTTTGATGCGCAGCCAGAAGGGAATCGAACTCTATCCCCGCGCAGTGTCGCCCCCGCACATCGCGCCGTTGCAGTCCCAACCGATCGTGGAACTCTGCCTCTCGATCCCGACCTGGATTTGGGTCGCCGATGGCCAGAATCGTGCGGCGGCTCGAATGGCCTTCGAGGGCATCCTCCCCCCGCTCATCCTGCGGCGGACGCAGAAGGGCGGTCCCGGCGGGTTCGATCTTGCCATCTACCAGCACCACCGCGCGGCGCTTGTCGACCGTCTTCGCCGCGGCCGTCTCGCCGAGGCCGGCATCCTCGACCTCGCCCTGCTCGACGAAACCGAAGATCCGACCTGGCGCGGGACCGAGAGAATCCAGCGCCTCCTCGACCTCGCCGCGGCGGAAAACTGGGTGGACTGGTGGAGTGGGCCTAGGGCCTGACCGGCGATGGACAGGGCTGCGTGCCCGTGGCCATTTGCTCCCACTCCGCCAAACGCTCGGGAAAAGGGGCATCGCCATCGCGTATCCCGCGCAGCCAGAAGTCAAACCAGGCGATGTTCTCGCGCATGGCGAGAAGCCGGTTGGACGGTATGTGGAAGATATGCGTTTCGTCCGACGCCGCGCTTGCTCCTGGATAATAGCTTATCTGTGTCGGCACCTTCGCGGCGCGCAGTGCATCGTAAAATTCGATCTGTGGCGGCGAAGCGGACGCGACCTGCTGGAGCACCGGCGTACAGACTTTCGCTGCGTTGAGCGATGGGGCGAACTTCCGATACGCTTCGATATGCTCGCTGAGCGGCCCTCCGCCATAAACAGGGTCGTAGCTCGCGGCCGAATAGAGGTAACCGGTGGGCTCGAGGAAACCTCCGTCGCCGCTTGATGCCGCCCGGAAGATTTTCGACTGCGTCACCGCGACATTTACCAGCTGGGAACCGCGGCTGTAGCCGGCAATCCCGACTCGGTCCGGATCGATAAGCCCTTCACGCGCCAGATCGAGCACCGCATCTTCAAAACCGCGGACCCCGTTGATCCATAAAAGGCGTTGCAGCGTCGCCGGCCCGGGCGGCCCGCTGCCGCGGATCCAGGCGTTGTAGGCAGCCATGAGTTCGTCGGACTGCTGTGGCCACGGGTCGTTCAGGAGAAGAACCACATAGCCCCGCTCGGCTAATAGCTGAACCGGATAGTTCCACTGGTTGCCGATCTCGGAGAAGCGATCATCGGCGTCCCCGCCATGCGTTACGACAATCGCAGGATAGCGCGTTCCTGCGCGATAGCCGCGCGGCAAGACGACATAGCCGGCCATCCGGTACCCGTCCCGATTGCGCCAGATGCGTGGCCGCGCAACCAGAGGTGCGATCTCGTCGTGGCGTGGCGAAACCGAGACAAGTGGGGTAACCCGCCCCTTCGCGACATCGACTTGTACAAGCGAAGGCGGGCGAGACATGCCTTCTTCGACGCAAACCCCGACCGTCAGCGCCGCATCGAAACCGCAACGCGTGAGGCTCGCGTCATGGCGGATTTCGTGCACACCCCGCTTGTCGACGATTGCCAGTCCATAGCGTGGATTGCCGAGACTGCGCGTCCCGAGCACCGCGCGATGAAGCTCGGCGTTGACCGAAATGCCCGCCGAACGAAGATCGCCGATCGTGAACCCGAAGCGACCATAACTATATCGCCTGCCGTCCGCGAAGCTTTCCGCAAGTTCGAGCCTGTCGCCGGTGCCGGTGGTTCCAAGGGTGCCGCCGCGCGGGCCTCGGAGAATCCAGAGCGTCTGAAGATCCTGTTCGCCGGCGAGCGTGCGCATGGCTCCTGTAAGCCGGTTCCAGCCGCGGACCTCATAGGTGCCGCCGGCACTCGAGCCCGGCGTCTCGATGCGAAACTGAATTTCGTCTCCGCGCCACAGGATATTGCCTGCGGCGTGGAGCGCCATGCGGTCGCTCGAGGGGCGTGTCATCACCTTGACGCTTCGGCCATCGGGGCGGCGCAGATGATATTCGATCTCTGCTTCGATCGAGGATCGACGTCGCGTCTGTAGCGGACGAACCTCTTCGTCGAAGCGGATCCGGCGCGCGTTCGGTACCGGCTTCAAAAGCGCGTACCAGAGCCATCGGCCGTCCGGCGCCCAGTCATAGGCGAGTACGCCAATCCGGTGCGGTACCGTTCCTCCGCCGACCGCCAAGGACATGTCGGCGCGGCCCACCGGCACGGTGTCGGCGTTGACGAGCAGGGGCTCGATGGCCCCCGATGCCGCGATGCGATAGAGTTGCAGCCCCTCGCCCAAATCCATCAAGCCGCTCCAGTCGTCGGTTCCGGGGATCGGCCGCAGAGATTTCACCATGTCCGCGGTCAGCAATGTTCGCTGCTCTCGCGCAGCGAGGTCGAGGAGGCGCAGCGCGACACGCGGTTTTCCCGCTGATGGGTCGGCCGCCTCGACCGAATAGATGGCGAACCGCTTGTCGCGCGATAGCGCGATATCGATGACTTCGGGAACGAGGAGAATGTCTTCAAGGGTCCAGGATCTGCCCTTGCTCTCCCCTGCCAAGGAGGCAGGGGAGAGCGCCGCGGCGGCAAGGAGCGCCGCGACCGGGAGGCCGGTTCGGAGGTGACTCGGCATCGAGATCCTCCTCACCAGTCGCGGCTGATCGTGACGCCGAGGAAACGTCCGACTGCCGAATAATTTGTCGAATCGAAGGGCGTGTCGCTTGGCGACGCCACCGCAATCCTCTCGGGTTTTGCGTTGAAGATATTCAGCGCGTTGACGCTGATCTCGCCCAATGAGCCGATCCTCGCCCGGGCCGACAGGTCGAGCGTCGTGATCGAGGCGATTTTCACCGGTATCGCGCGGCGCCGGTCGGTGACGCCGCCCGTAAAGCTCACAAAAGATGCGAGCGTGAAACTCTCATCGCCGAACGTCGCACCGCCCCGCGCGCGAAAATGCGGAGAATTGAACAGGGTGCCGGAAAGATCGATGACGGGAAGGCCCGGCAGCAATTGCTGCCGGCTGTCCAGCCAGGTCCCGCTTGCGGTCAATGTGAGCGTCTGCGTGCCGAGCGTCGCGCGATATCGCAGCGACAAATCCGCCCCTTCATAACGCTGTGACGCGATGTTCCGGTCACGCCCGTCGATCAGCGCAATGACGTTGGCGGGGTCATAGGGTCCAGAAGTGGCATTGCCGAGCGGATCCGAGGCGCCCGCGATCGCAGCGGCGAGCAAGGCGGGCGAGGGGTTGAAGGTGACAAGATCGGCGAACAGCGGGTTGGTTAGAATGCCCAGCGGCGAGCCGAAGGGTGGTGCCACCCGGTCACGATAATCGATGCGAAAGAGGCTCGTCACGATCTGCAGCCGGCTCGAAGGCCGGAAGGTCGCGCTCAGCGTGATATTTTCGGACCGCTCGGGGCCGACGTCAGGGTTCGGGCCGCCGAGATAGGCATAGGTCGACCCCGCCGGAAACATCGATCCATAACCGGTGACGGGGAGGAGGACCGGCGTATATCCGCTATACTGCTGGTTCAGCGTCGGCATCTTGAACGACTTGCCCCACGAAATGCCGAGGCTGAACTCGGGTACGGGGGCATAGACAAAACCGAGCTTGGGGACGACGATGCTGCCCGAATCCGAATAATCTTCGAAGCGCATCGCCGCCGTGATCGAGGCGCGGTGCGCGAAGGACAGTTGTTGCTCGGGGCTGGCTAGCGGCACGAAGAGTTCGCCATAGGCATAATGATTTTCCCGCGTCGGCGCGAAGGCGCGGCCGGTAATCAGGGCGTCCAGGCGATTGCTGCGCCAGCCGCCTCCGGCTGCGAGGCGGACGTCTCCCGCCGGAAGGGCGAAGAGGGGGCCTTCGACGCCTGCCTCGACGCTCAGGCTCCGGTTGTTAAAGATCCGGACCGAAGTCCGGGCAATGTCGTTGGTGAAATTCCGTGAAATGCCATTGGTCTTATCCGTGCCGTAGAAGCCGGAGATACGCGCGCTCCAGTCGGAGCCGAGGTCAGCCTCGAGCGTCGGCGCGAACCCCAGGGTTTCGAATTCATTGTGGACCACGATCCCGCGCGTCATGATCGGCCGGTCGACGAACAGGCCGAGCACCGATGTCATGTCGCCGCGCTTGTAGATCAGGTCGGCCTTTGCGCGGAGACCGGGCGCGAGTTGCTGATGGCCGCTGAGCAGGACGCTGTGGCGCTTGAGGTCGGGATAGAAGGTCGAAAGCGGATTGCTCGACGCGGCATATCCGCGGTCGCGCGCCAGTATCGAGCTGTTCTCGAAATAGTCATAGGTGGCGAGGAAGCCTCCCCCTGACCATTTGGCTCCGCCGACGACATTATATTGTTGCTGGAAGTTTCCGCCGTCGGTCGAGCCGCCGATCCGAGCGCTCGTGGTCAGACCCTCATAATCCTTCCGCAGCAGGATGTTGACCACGCCCGCAACCGCATCGGCGCCATAGATTGCGGATGCGCCATCGGTGACGACCTCGATCCGTTCGACCGCGGCCGTCGGAATCGCGCTGATGTCGATCACGCTTTGCGTGCCGCTGTAAGCAAAGCGGTTTCCGTTCAGCAAAGTCAGCGTCGCATTGGGACCGATGCCCCGAAGGTTGAAGGTCGACGCCCCGTTGACATTGACATTCTGGTTCTGGACTCCTTGCGCCGATCCGATTCCGGGGTTCTGCCCGCCCCCGAAATTCTGGGGCAGGCTGCGCGCCACCTCGCCAAGGTCGGCGTGCCCGGCGTTGCGAATATCCACGGCTGTCACTTCGATGACTGGCGCCGCCGCCGGGGCGCCGGCGATGCGCGAGCCGGTGACAATGATAGCTTCCGGCTCGCCCTGAGATGTGGCTTCGGCCGAAGCGTCGGCCAGAATGATAACCGACCGGCTGTCAAACCTAGCTCTGAGCCCGCTTCCTTCGAGAAGAGCCTCGATGGCTTCGCGCGGCGTCAACTCGCCCTTGAGGGCCGGCGCAGATTTCCCCTCCAGGTCGCGTGAGGCGGCATAAAGCTCGATACCGGCGCGTTCGGCGGCGCGGCGCAACGCCTCTCCCAGATCCTGCGCCGGCATGTCGTAGGACTGGCGCTCGCGCTGCGTGGCCAATGCGAGGGCCGGTGACAGGCAGGCGGCGCTGCCGGCGAGCAGCGCGACCAGCAGGCGGGACTTTTTCAACATATTCACTCCCCCAATATCTCGGCCGTGCTTCATGCAGGCGGCCAGTGGGGGTACGTTGACGGGGCGAAGGGAAGGTCCTTAGCCGATCGAAGAAAAAATTATCGTCGGCGCAGATGAATGCCGTCGGCCGTGCGTTCGACTCGTAGGTTGAACAAGCTCGCGATGCGTTCGGCGAACCGATCGCTCTGGCTGATGTGGAAGCGGCCAGAGACACTGAGGGCCGCGATTGAACTGTCGTCAATGGTGATCGGCCGCGTGGCATAGCGGTTGGCCTCGGCCACGAGTTGATCGAGCCGTATCGAACGATATTCGGCCCAGCCATCAGGCCAGCTAGCCGGAATGTCAGATGCCGGCTCACCGGCATGCCGCAGCTTTCCGTCCCGTTGATAGGTCAGCGGCTGTCTTAAGGACAACGCCGTAGCAGGGCCGAGATTTGCGTCGGTGCGTAAGTCAGCTTCACCGCGCCGGAGAGCAGCGGTCACGGTGCCAGCCTCGTCGACACTCAGATCGATCTCTGCATCGTTCGCCGTTGTCGCTCCCCGACCTGCGGCAATATGCAGCGGGGCATCCTGACGCGCGACTGAAAGTCGGACTCGGCCCTTGATCAGGCGAACGCTTCGCGCGCCGTTCGCGAACGCAACCTCCAGCCGGCTATCGGTGTCGAGCGTCGCGCTCGAACCATCGGCGAGCCGGAATGTGCGAATTTCGCCGCGCTGCGTAACCAGGGGTTCGGCGGCGCGCGCTACCGAGGCAATGCCGGACTGGCCGGGAAGAGTGGCGCCTCCGGCGCCGATTGCGATAATCAAAAGCGCGATGGCGGTTGCGGCAGCTCCCCACGGCAGCCATCCGCGAACCCGGCCCCGTCGCGCGTCGCTATGAGCTGTCCCGTGGCGCTGCGATGTCTTGAGAACTGAAAGGGCCGACATCCGCCGTTCCGCGCGGACATAGGCCTCGCCATGTTCGGCCGAGGCGAGCAGCCACGCCTCAAACTCTCCGCGCAGCGCGCCGGCATCCTCGCCGCGCATCTTGATCATCCACGCTTGGGCGACTTCGTCGACGGGATAGTCGCCGCCGCTTTCTTTCGTCATCGGCCGCCGTCCACCGCCTTCGAAATCTGATTGAGAGCCTTCATCATATGATATTCCACCGTCGCGATGCTGATTCCAAGCAATTCATGTATCTCGCGATAGGTAAGTTCGTCCACCCGGTGCATCAGGAAAACGCGCCTTGTTTTCGGCGGCATGGCGTCAACGGCAGCTTCATAAAGCCGTAGTAAATCAGCGGCTTCGAGGTTCCACTCTTGCGCTGCGGGGGAGACGGCATCTCTCTCCTCACGCAGGGGATAGAATATCGCTGGCGAAGACTTTTGGCGCCGTGCACGGTCGATTAAAAGATTCTGGGCAATGCGGCGAAGAAATCCGCCCGGATTGATGAGCTGGTGGCGTTGTTCACTGCCCGCCGCTCGCGCGAAGACTTCCTGCATGAGGTCTGGCGCCTCTTCCGGTCCCGCTTTACGGCGCAGGAAATGAAACAGCGATGTGCGATGCGCGCGATAGGCCGCTTCAAGGTCCTGCTCGGCCACTGGGCGCTGCTCGATGAACGGGGGCCGATCGGCCGGATGCACATGACAGGCAGACGATGGGGAAAAAGGATGACGCGGCGGTGCACGGTCGCGGCAGGTACAGGAAGACAAGGCGGCAGTCCCGGACGGCGCGAGCGGATGCGGCCGGCTTTAGCCGGACATCGCTCTCCCAGTGCTGTGCCGCCGTCTGGCCGCTCGCGCGGGTCCATGGTCCGGTTAGGCCGCCGGTCCGATCAAGGACTGGCGTGTTTGATGACTGGCGAAACATTCCGCGCGGGAGCTGCCAGAAATGCACCCGCGCGGCTGAATCATGTCAATTCAGGGCGGCGATGACAAGCAAAAGCGTCAGCTTGCGCCGACGCGCGTCAAGGCTGACCCCCGGGATGACTGCCCAACATGCGGGCGTAGCTCGCCGCCTCATGCGCGCGCCTTTCATGATAGCCGAGCAGCAGGCCCCGGACCTCGGCTTGCGGCTCGGCATCAGCGACGGCGTCTTCGATCCGCCGATACTCCGCTTCGATCTCCCCAAGGATCGTGGCGTCGAAATGCCGTGATAGCTGCAGGCGATCACCGATCGCCGCGATGCTTGCGACGATCTCGCTGTTCGCCGATCGCTCGGCGATCGCGAGGAACAGGTCCGCGATCCGGTCGGGATAGGGCTGGTCCGCGGGCACCGACGCCGCGGCGCCCCTCGGGGCGGTCGCGAGCGCAGCGAGCAGCAGGATCAGGTGCAACTCCAGCAGGTCGCGAAACTCGGTCTCGGCCAAGCGGTGCGCATGAAATCCATGGCCGGGCGTGAAGTCGACCATGCGCTCGCCGTTCAGCCGGTAGAGGCTATCGCGCACCGGCGTCATGCTCACACCAAGATCGTCGGCAAGGCGCGCGGCCTCGATACGGGCGCCCGCGGCCCATGCGCCCGTCATCAAACGCCGCTTGATCGCTTCATAGGTCGGCTCGAACACATGCGCCGGGCTCATTGGCCGTTCCTTTCGGCGGCAGCGAACGCGGCAACGGCGTCGGCCTGGTCGGGGCGCAGCGCATCGACCGCGCCGACGGGGCCGGGCGGATCGCCCCGCAGGAGAATCGACGGGCACTGGCCTTCATAATTTCCGAGATTGGGCCGGTGCTGCGCATAGCCCGCGAGCGCCGCGAGCTCGGGCGGGAAATGTCTCGCGACGTCGGGCGGATAGGCCAGCCACAGATTCTCATAAGGCTTCAGCCAGCCGAGACTGTAGCTGATGAGCACGCCGCGCCGGACCTCCTTGCTGAGGTTGGTGCCGGCGCCATGCGCGGTCGAGCCGAGGAAGCAGATCGCCGATCCGGGCTTGCATTCGGCATAGATCGGCGTGCCGAGATCGGTCTTCGCCATGCCCGTGACGCCATGGCTCTTCGGGAAGATGCGCGTCGCGCCATTGTCTCTCGTGAACGGGGTCAGCGGCCACAGCACATTGACCAGTTATTCCTGGGTGCCGTCCGCGCCGCGCCACATGTCCTGGTCGCGGTGGGGATATTGCCGCACTTCGCCGGGATAGATCTCGATTGCCTGCGTGAGGTTCAGCTGGATCCGGTCACAACCGGTCCCGAGGATCGTCTCCACCGCTGGCAGGATGATCGGGTTGAGCACCAGCTCGGACATATGCCGCGATCGCCGCAGGAGGCTGCCAAACCTCTTCGTTCGGCGGCCGTAGAAATTGCCCTCGCAAAACGGCGTCTCTGCGAAAACCGGATCGAGATCCCGCGCAAGGGCGTGGACGCGTGCGATCGCCTCGTTACGGAGGATGCAATAGCCCTTGCGGCGCAGCTCTTCGACCAGCAGACCCGGAAGGTCGGCTTCGGTAAGATCCCTTTTCATGGCGTCAGCTCCCCGCCTTCGAGCTTGAGGCCTAGCGGCGCCCAGGTCCCGGTCCGCTGCAGTCCGGCAAGCGTGTCTTCGTCGATCCGGATGCTGAGGGCGAGGATCGGACAGGCGCCGTCGGCAAGGGCGGGACCGAGCGCGCGGCACGACCAGCCGAAGCCGCTGATCTTCGCGTACCAGCCGGCGTCAGCGATCCCGACATATTCGGTTATGCCGTTTTGCAGGGCGTGGTCGGCGAGCGCGCTGACGAGCTGGTTGCGTGCTTCGCGCCGCTCGGCGGCCGTCTGCGCGGGGTCGAGGCAGAAGCGGCTGATTTCCCAAATGCTGTGGCCGGAGGGCGCGCCGTCCGGGCAGAGATGCGGATAAAGATCGCCCAGCAGGTGCGGCGCCGTCGTCGGCAGCAGCCGTGCCGACGCCCGGTGACGCAGGTCGTGTGGGTCGAGCAGGATGAGATATCGCGCGTCGGGATTGTCGAAATAGTCGATCTCGAAGCGGCCGTCGAGGACGGGAAGATCCCATTTCAGAAGGTCGATGAAGACCTGCTTGCGGGCGGCGAACATGGCGCGCAGCGCCGCATCGCCGGGCGCATCGGGCGCCCGCGTGGATTGAGTGATCATGAAACTTCCTTCGTTGCTGGAAGCCTGATTCAGACCATCAATCCCGCGGGTCGACTATACCCAGAAATGGGCAAGCATTTGTCGTTTTGCACGGCGGCTCAGTTGGAGCGCCACCAGTCGTAAATGTCCGAAAAGCCGATCAGGCCATCGAATAGCGCGCAAAGGATCAGCATCGAGCGGCAGTGGACCGAATAGCGATCGCGCGCCATCTTGAGGTGCCGCACCACTGTTTCTTCGCTGATTCCGAGAATGTCGGCGATCTCGCCCGCGGTCTTTCCGCGCGCGGACCAGAGAACGCATTCGCGCTGCCGTTCGGTGAGAACCGATTGCGGCCGCAGCGGGCTCGTTCCCAGGAGTTCGCGGGCCCTTGCGATCGCGAACGCGCCGATAATTTCGGCAACGTTCAGCATGTCGGACGGCATGCCAGTGCGCGGACTGACCGCGAAGGAGCAGGATCCGGTCGCCTCGCCGGGCAAGTGACGCGGAACCGTGAAACCGTCGCCGACGCCGCTCTCTCGCGCGACGCTGAGCAACTGCCGGTCGCCGCGCGACAGGGGAATGAAACGGCCCACGTTGCGCCATTCGAAACCGGTGATCGATCGCTCGCCGGCACGGCGGATCGGATCGGTCGCGCTGAGATCGAGGCCCACATAGAGCTTGGCCCAGGCGTCCGGATAATTATGGACGAGCATCGACGCGGCGTCTCCGCCGCGCCGGTCGAAGGCGAGGGCGAAATGGTCGAACCCCATGCGGCCGGCTGCTCGCGCGAGCGCCGCAAAAAGCTGGTCTTCGTGTCCGGCGCCTGAAATGTCCTGGGCGAGTTCCTCCGTCAGATGAAAATGCTTCACGTCGATCATCGGCCGCTGGCGCGTTCCCGACCCGGCTGCCCGCGGTCCGCTCCTTGGGGTCGCGCTCCGACGGTTCCTTTCCGGCGCGCGCGAAGGTTGGACAAGTCTCCGACGGGTCCTGATATCGCGCGGCGGGCTGCTGTGGTCGCTGCCTCGGCGCGGCAATCTATCGGTGCTCACCGTCTAACAGTCGGATAAGAAACGTAAAGCTTGCTGCTGAAGAGATGCACCCAGTTTGACAGTTGATGCCCCGGGTGCTCGCTCCGCCGGACGTCGCCGCAGCTGCGGCAGGGACGTGGTCAACTGCCGGTAAGCGACCGGATCGCGGCGATGAGTCCCGCGACAAATGATCCAGCGACCAGCGCTGACACGAGCCAATATTCGATCGCCACGGCGCGGCGCTTCCATTTGGGTTCCGCTGTCATCGGAGCGGCATGGCAGGAACAGGCGATGTAGGACAGACGAAAAAGGCTCCTTCGTTGACGACCCCCCCCCCCGGCTTTCGATGCCACAGGAGCCGCATCGTCCCCCCACCGGTCTCCCCGGGCCGCCTACAGAAGCCGCGGTGCGTCCGCTGCCGGCGATTTGCGGCTGAACCAGGGAATGTCGGTACGTTCGACGGCGAGCCGTTCGGCGGGATATTTGGCGACCAGTTTCATGGCGTCTTCGGGCGCAGCGCGCAGCCATTGATCGTGATCCGCGGCGTGCAGGATGACGGGCATGCGATCGTGGATATGGAAAAGCTCCTCGGTCGCATCGACCATCACCATCGTATAGCAGTCGCCCCACTCGTCGCTCTGCCGCCAGAGGCCCGCGCAGGCTGCGAGCGGCTGATCGGCGACGCTCAGCCATGTCCGGGTCATCCGGCCCTTCTCGCCTTCGGCCTCGGCAAAGGCGGTGAAGGGAATGAGACAGCGCTGCGCCGGGTTGGTGAACCAGCTTCGCCAGAAGGTCATCAGCTTGTCGTCGCGGGCATTGTTGACGGGCTTGGGCTTGCTCGTTGGCTTCATCTGTTTGAGCCGCACCGGAAATCCCCAGGTCATGGCCGCGAGCGCGCGAACGCCTGAATCCTCACGTACCACGAACCCCTGCCCGCCGGGATAGACCTCGCCGGGCTGGGCATTGGTCAGCGGGCGGCGCGCACCGAAGGCCGATGCGACTTCGGCGACCGACGCCTTGAGCGTGACGAGATTGCACATGACGGCGGTCCCTTTCAGGCCGCGCCCAGCAACTCGTCGAAATTCTGCTGGA
The DNA here is from genome assembly GCF_052871675.1 of Sphingopyxis sp. LARHCG72. Classification (NCBI taxonomy): domain Bacteria; kingdom Pseudomonadati; phylum Pseudomonadota; class Alphaproteobacteria; order Sphingomonadales; family Sphingopyxidaceae; genus Sphingopyxis; species Sphingopyxis sp. LARHCG72. Next base: position 275,418 of record NZ_JBIXJU010000002.1, read on the forward strand.
TCGGCGGCATGATGCTGAAGCTATTCTTGGGGAAGGGCCGCAATATGTCCAGCGGCGGCCGCGTCCCCATCAACCAGTCGAACCAGTCTTCGGGACGCACGACGCCGACATGGCGATCCTTGTGCGGTGCCAGATCGTCATAGGCCGGCACGGTCAGCGCCGCGAAACTCTCGGGCCACAGGCGATGCGCCGGGCGCCAGACCGCGGCGATGCAGAAGAAGGGCTCTTCCGTAATGAGGCTTGCGGCGTAAACCGTCTTGCCGCGCTTCACGAGGCCGAACTCGTTGGCGAGCAGCAGGCAGGGCCGGTCGATGCTCGCGGTCTCGGACTTGAGCAGCGGAATCTGGAAGATATCGGGGTCGCGCGACGGCAGCCCCCAGAGCATTTCCTTCTCGCGCTCGCGCTGCCCGTCCCACACCATCACCCGGTGGAGCTTGCCGATGCCGACGAGCGCGTCGTCCGTTTCGATATCCATGGTCGTCAATCCTCATGCGCGGAAGCGGCTGAGCGCGCGCTTCCATTCGCGTTCGTCGGGCATGGGGAGCGCGATATCGTCCGGGCCGGGGTCGACCAGCTCGATCCGTACCGGGCGAACGCGCTTGCCCGTCCGCGCGCCGCAGCGGACGCACCAGAATTTCTGCCGCGCCTTGAAAAGATCATCGTCCCACATCCGGCACTGGAAGCGCCACCAGATGCCATAGGGATTGAAGGTCGCGCTATGCCCGCAGCGGCACACGGGCTTGATCGCCCGGAACCAAGCGGCCGCTTCGAAAATATGGGTCGCGCGGGGCTGCCCATCCTTTGTCCAGCCGCCCACGTCACAGCGAAAGCCCGAGCTGGTCGGGGCTCGTCGGCTCCGCGCCGGCGCGCATGCTCTCGACGATCGCGCGCGCGAGTTCGAACGCGGCCTCGACCCGGATGTGGCTCGTCGGTGCGGTAATGCCGACGCGCGCCCAGCCGGGGGCGGAAAGGATGGTCTCGGCGACTCGGGCGGTATCGATTCTGTCCATGGCCTAAAGAGAACATAGGAAGAACATTTTGGCAAGGCTCCGAGCATTGCAGGTTCGGGCGACGTGCGCGCGTGTCGGCCGCGCGGCGGCAGGGCCGCCGCCCGGGAGGGCGAGACATGCAGGAGGCGGGGGACGGACCGGGCGCGGCGAGAGAGGCTCGCTGCCGGTCCGCCGCGGAGAACCGACATGTCCCAACTTTCCAGATCGTCGCGCCAGGGCGGCGCGCGAGCGACGCTCTATGAAGAGATCACCAGCCGGATCATCGCCGACCTCGAAGCCGGGCGCCTGCCTTGGGTGCAGCCGTGGGACGCGGGCCGCGCTGTGGTGGGTCTTCCGTACAATGCCCTCAGCGAACGGCGCTACAGCGGCATCAACATTCTCACCCTCTGGCACGCGGTCCTGACCCGCGGGTTTCAGGGCCATGGCTTCCTGACCTTCCGCCAAGCCGTGGCGCTCGGCGGTACGGTCCGTCGCGGCGAACGCGGCACCCCGGTCGTTTACACGCGCCGCGCCGCTGGGAATGAGCCCGAGCCCGCCGGCGACGGCGCGGGCACGCGCAAGGGTGGCTTTTCCTTCCTGAAGCAGTTCACCCTCTTTTCGGTCGACCAGTGCGACGGCCTGCCCGACAAATATCATGTCGCGGCGCCGTCCATCCCCGAGGGGCTGATCTTGCCGCAGGCCGGCGCGCTGATCGCGGCGACCGGCGCCGACCTCCGCATCGGCGGGGCGTCCGCCTATTACAGCCCGCGCCACGATTTCGTCGCGGTGCCGCGTCCCGACGATTTCTACGAACCGGTCGACTGGCACCGGACCGCTTTTCACGAGCTCGGTCACTGGACGGGCCATAAAAGCCGCCTCGACCGCGACCAGACGGGGAGCCTCGGATCGAAGCCTTATGGCCATGAGGAACTGATCGCCGAAATGGCCGGGGCCTTCGTGTGCGCAGCACTCGGTATCACCCCGTCTGTGCGCCATGCCGATTATATCGGCTCCTGGCTCGAGATCATCCGCGAGGATCATCGCGCGATCCTCCGCGCGGCGAGCGCGGCCTCGAAGGCGGCCGATTATCTGCTCGCCTTTCGCCCCGATCCGTCCGGGCAGGCGGCGGCCGCGTCGGTTGCATCGGCCGCGGCGGCTCCGCCTGTCCCGAGCGCCAGCGATGACGATCGGGCGCCTGCCGAAAGGATCGCGGCATGAAGCTCCTCACACCCGAAATCGCCGTTCGGCTTACCGCCAACGCCCGCGACCGGATCGACGCGATCGAGCGCGGGCTGCGCGAACCAGACCCCCGGCCCGTGGCGCGCTTTTTCAGTCCGGTCGGCGCCGCGACCTGGCTCGCCACCGAAATGGATGTCGACGGCATCCTGTTCGGCCTCGCCGATCTCGGCTTCGGCTGCCCCGAGCTCGGCAGCTTTTCGCTGGCCGAACTCGAGGCGGTCCGCCTGCCGTTCGGGCTCGGCATCGAGCGCGACCTCCTGTTCGAGGCAGCCCATCCGCTGTCGGTCTATGCCGAGGCCGCCCGCGCTGCGGGCTCGATCGTCCTCGGCGAGCGGCGCCTGCTTACCGCGGCGCGCCGCCTCTCGGGGCGCGCTTGAGGCAGCGGCCTTCGGGTCCGCCGGTGGCGGACCCGCGAGGGCGAGGAAGGCCGGGGCTTCATGGCGGGCTTTTGAGCCGGGAGAGCGTCTCGCGGCGGCCCGTCATGGAGAATGGCCATGGCCAGTGCAAAACGAAAGATCACCCTCAGCCCGTCGCGCGATATCCCGTTCGACCGGCTGGTTCTCAGCCAAGCGAATGTCCGGCGCGTGAAGGCGGGCGTGTCGATCGGCGAACTCGCCGACGACATCGCGCGCCGCACCCTGCTGCAGAGCCTCAATGTACGCCCGCAGCTTGGGGATGACGGCGAGGAGACCGGTCTCTTCGAAATCCCGGCGGGCGGTCGGCGCTATCGCGCCCTCGAACTGCTCGTGAAGCAGAAGCGGCTCGCGAAGGATGCGCCGGTCCCTTGCATCGTCCAGTCGGCCTCGGGCATCCTCGCCGAAGAGGACAGCTATGCCGAAAACGCCGTCCGCGAGAATCTGCATCCGCTCGACCAGTTCCGCGCGATGCAGGCGATGGTCGACAAGGGCGCCGAAGTCGAGGCGATCGCGGCGCATTTCATGACGACGCCCGCCGTCGTGCGCCAGCGCCTCAAGCTCGCATCGGTATCGCCGGCGCTGCACGACCTCTATGCCGAGGATGAGATGACCCTCGACCAGCTGATGGCCTTCACGGTGTCGGACGATCATGAGCGGCAGGCGCAGGTCTGGGAGCTGCTCGCGCACAGCTTCAACAAGTCGCCGGCCTTCATCCGCAGCAAGCTCACCGAGAACAGCGTCCGCGCCGCCGACAAGCGCGTGCGCTTCGTCGGCGTCGATGCCTATCTCGCGGCGGGTGGCGGCATCGTGCGTGACCTGTTCGAGGCCGACGACGGCGGCTGGCTCACCGATCCGCCGCTGCTCGACCGGCTCGTCGACGAGAAGCTGAGCGCGATCGGCGAGCGGATCGGAGCGGAAGGCTGGAAGTGGGTCCAGACTGCCATCGACCTGCCCTATCAGGCGACGCGCGGTCTGCGCTGGCTCGAAAGAACCGAGGTCGCGATGACCGAAGAGGAGGAAGCGAAGCTCGCGGCGCTTGAAGCCGAGGCTGACGAACTTTCGGACAAATGGTCCGAAGAGTCCGACGTTCCCGAGGAGGTGCATGCGCGGCTCGAGGCGATCGAGGCCGAGATCGGGGCGCTCACCGACCGGCCGCAGATCTTTGACGTGACGGAGATCGGTATCGCCGGCGTCTTCGTATCGATCGATTATGATGGTACGATCCGCGTCGACCGCGGCTTCGTGCGGCCCGAGGATGAGCCGGTCGTGGATGCGGTGGAAAGCGGCGACGGCGGCGAAGGGGACGGAATGTCCGCCGGCGAGACCACGGGCGGCGCTGCGGCCGATCCGGGCGCGGCTCCGGACGCCGATACTGGTGCCGACGAACCCGAAGAGGAAGGTCTGAAACCGCTCCCCGAGCGGCTCGTTTCCGACCTCACCGCCTGGCGGACACTGGCGTTGCAGAATGCCTTTGCACAAAGTCCCGAGGCGGCCTTCGGCGCGGTGCTGCACGCGCTTGTCCTGTCGGTCTTCTACCGAACCAGCCATGAAACCTGTCTGCAGCTGTCGGTGTCGCCCGTCTATTTCACCAACGAGCCGGACGGGCTTCGGGAATGCGCGCCGGCGCGGTCGATCGAGGCGCGGCATGAAGCATGGCGCGACCGGCTGCCCAAAGATGACGTCGATCTCTGGGATGCTTTGCTTGCTCTCGATGCCGCCGAGCAGGCGAGCCTTTTCGCGCACTGCGCCTCGCTCGGTGTCAACGCGCAGGCCGAGATCGTCCCCAAATATGGCAGCGGGCGCGTCTCGCACAGCAGCGTCGCGCGGCGGATCGCGCACAGCCATATCCTCGCGCGCGCGGTCGATCTCGACGTCGTGGCGTCGGGGTGGCGGCCGACCGCCGATGGCTATTTCCGCGGCGTGACCAAGGCGCGGCTGCTTGCCGATGTCGCGGAGGCCCGCGGCGCGGAGTTCGCCGGCATGATCGACCATCTGAAGAAGCCCGACATGGCGCGCGAAGCCGAAAAGCTGCTCGAGGAGTCGGGCTGGCTGCCCGAGCCGATGCGCACGCCGGTCGTGGACGCGGATGCGGAGGAAACGGCCGCAGGCGAGGATGATGTCGCCGCAGCGACGGCCGGCGAAGACGGGGCTGGCGGAGAGGAAGCTGGCGACACCGACTACGCGGCAATCGAAGGCGACGATGCCGGTGGCGATCTGACCGAGGTCAATGACGACCGCAACGGTGACGATGGCGACTGGGACGAAATGCCCATCGCCGCCGAATGACGAAGGGCGGGGCGGCTTCGGTCGCCCCGTCTTTCTCGCCACCAGGTCCGGCGCGCGCCGGACCCTGCGGCATTTTCTTGAAATTTGCGGACGCCCTGTGCCATCCTCCGGTCTTTGCCGGCAGGGGCTGTCGGCGCCGTTCGCACGGGGCAGTCGTTCGCTTGACGATCGTCTGTCCCGCGCCCGTCGCCGGAGTGCCCCATGGACAGCATAGCCGATATTGTCACCCGCCTCGCCGACAATGCCGAGGCCGTCTGTCGCCGCTACCTTCCCGCTGGCCGCCGCGAAGGCCGTTACTGGCTCGTCGGCGATATCCACGGCACCCCGGGTCGCAGCCTCTATGTGCTCCTGTCCGGTGAGGGCGGCGCGCGCGGCCGGGCCGGCAAATGGACCGATGCCGCGAGCGGCGAACATGGCGATCTTCTCGACATCATTGCCGCGAGCTGCGGTCACGCCCCGATGCGCGACACGCTCGCCGAGGCGCGGCGCTTCCTGAGCCTGCCCATGCCGCTGCCGGGTACGGCTTCGCCGCGCGCTCGCAAGGCGTCGCAGGGAACGCCCGCGGCGGCGCGGCGGCTCTGGGCGGCATCGAAACCGATCGAGGGCACGCTGGTCTCGGTCTATCTGGCTTCGCGCGGGCTTGGCGTCGCGGGCGCGGAGGGATCGCTGCGCTATCATCCGCGCTGCTATTATCGCGCTTCGCTGGGCGATGCCCCCGATGAGCCGTCGGCATGGCCCGCGATGATCGCTGCCGTGACCGACGATCGGGGCGCCGTCGTCGGCGTCCATCGCACCTGGCTGGCGCCGCCCGGCGGCAAGGCGCCCGTCGCCGATCCGCGGCGCGCCATGGGCCATCTTCTCGGGCACGGCGTTCGCTTCGGCGCTGCAGGGGAGGTCATGGCCGCCGGGGAGGGCATCGAAACCATTCTGTCGCTGCGCGAAGCCTTGCCCGAACTGCCGATGGTTGCCGGGCTGTCGGCGGCGCATCTTGCCGCCATCGTCTTTCCCCGCGCGCTGCGCCGTCTCTATGTCGCCTTCGACAACGATCCCGCCGGGACGGGCGCGTTGGAGACCCTTGCCGAGCGGACGGTCGATGCCGGGATCGAACTCGTTCCGCTGCCGCCCGAGCGTGGCGACTTCAACGACGATCTCCGCGCGCTGGGGCGGGCGCGATTGGCCGGGCGTCTGAGGCGGCTGCTTCGGGGCAATGATGCCGATCGCTTTCTCGTCCGCTGAGCGGCCGGAAGGGAAGGGCGCGGGCCGGGGGCGTTCGGGCAGGGCATCGGTCATCTGGCCTTTCCCTTGTCCGGGGCCGCGCCTTCGGCCTTCGCTGGAGGGCGACTGCGGCACGCGGGGGCGGGCGCCGCAATGGCTTGCCGGGCGGCTATTTTCCGCCGGGGCTCGCGCCCCTTTGCATCGCGAAACAAAATAGCCTTGGCATCGCCATCCTCCGCTGGCGCTTCGGCCGCGCGGGGGCTCGCCCCCTCGCGGTGCGGGCCCGCCCCGCGTGCCGCGAGGCGTCGCCGCGAAGGCCGCGAAAGGCGCGGCCGCAACCGGAGACCAAGCGCCATGACCGACGATGCCGACCATCCCGACCCCGACGCGTCCTTCGAATCCGGCGCGAGCGCGCATCTTCTCGAAGAAATGCAGCTCTACGGCTATCGCCCCTTCGAGGACGAACCCGACGGCCGCCCGCTTCCCGACGACCGGCTCGCCAGCGGCGCCGTCGCCGATATCTTCGATGCGCTCGCGGGATGCCTGGAGGGCACGAGGATCGAACCCGATCTCGAGGACCTGCTCTGGGGCGTCGTCAACCTCTTCCACGGCGCGGGCACGCGGATCGAGCGCGAACTCGATCGCAATGAGGTGGCGCAGCGCGAGCTTCAGCGCAGTCAGGATGGCAGCGAAATCCGTTCGGTCGAACTCGAGCGCTCGATCGCCGAAGGCATCTCGATGATTGAGCGGCGCGACGCGATGGAATTTTTCCGCGAATGCGCTGCCGAACAATATCGTATCCATGCCCGCAAGGCCTGGGTTCCGCGCACCGGCTCGCGGGTGCGGCATCAGACGATGACAGCCGCGATGATCGACAGCCGCGACTTCATGGATCGGCGGCTCCGGGAAAAGGCGAAGGCGCTGATCCCCGAGGGCACGCGCATCGCTTTCTCGGGCGGCCCGTCGTGCAACGATCACCAGCATATCTGGTCGGCGCTCGACCGAGTCCATGCCCGCCATGCAGACATGGTTCTCCTCCACGGCGCGACCCCGACCGGCGCCGAGCGCGCCGCCGCCTGCTGGGCCGATGCCCGCAAGGTGCCGCAGGTGGTGTTTCGTCCCGACTGGAACCGCGACAAGAAGGCCGCACCCTTCAAGCGCAACGAGCGCATGATCGACGCGATGCCGGCCGGGCTCATCGTCTTCTCGGGCACCGGCATCCAGGACAATCTCGTCGACAAGGCGCGGGCGTTCGGCATCCCGGTCTGGGATTTCCGCATTCAGGAGGCGCGATGAGGTGTCGGTCTGGATCCGACCGCGCTTGCCATCGGGCGAGCATGTGACCACAGAAGGAAGGAACGATGCGTAACGATCTCGATCATCTCCCGGCAAACAAGCAGCGCGAACTCGAGCGCGTGAAGGCGATCATCTTCGAAGAATTCGAGGACGCTTTGGCGCTCGGCACGATGAGCTGGAAAAAGAAGGGCCGGATCGACAAGGTCATCCTCTACGGCAGCTATGCGCGCGGCGGCTGGGTCGACGAGCCGCACACCGCCAAGGGCTATCGCTCGGATTTCGATCTGCTGATCATCGTTAATGACAAGCGCCTCACCGACAAGGTCGACTTCTGGGCCAAGCTCGACGACCGGTTGATGCGCGAGCTCGCGATCGACCGGACGCTGCACACGCCGGTGAACTTCATCGTCCACACGTTGCAGGAAGTGAACGACGGGCTCGCGCACGGGCGCTATTTCTTCATGGACGTCGCGCGCGACGGGATTGCGCTCTACGAATATGACGACAAGGAATTGCACCAGCCGAAGCCGAAGACGCCCGATCAGGCGCTGGCGATGGCGCGGGAGTATTTTGACGAGTGGTATCCGGCAGCGGCTGGACGATTAGACACCGCGAACTACACCCGTGGCCAAGGCCGATATCGGGAGTCAGCCTTCGATACTCACCAAGCTGCGGAATTTCTCTATCACTGTGCATTGCTCGTCTGCACTTTCTACACGCCCCATGTTCACAATCTCGGCTTCCTACGGACCCAGGCTGAACGGATCGATATGCGTTTGGTCGACGCATGGCCGAGGGAATTGAAGGTGGATCGCGCGCGATTCGAAAAGCTGAAGGAGGCCTACGTGAAGGCGCGCTATTCCAAGCATTACCGGATCAGTGAGGAGGATTTGCTCTGGCTCGCCGGGCGTGTCGAGGAACTCGGCCGGGCAGTACACGCCATTTGCTCCGAGCGCGTTGCGGAACTGGAAGCTCGCGCTGGCGTGTAGGGGCTTCCGGGATCTATTTCTTTCCTCGGAATCGCTCGAACCGCTCCCGACCTTCGACCGTCTGGATGGCTACATCCGCATTCGAGCATTCCGTCCCCGTTGTCGTATCTGATGCACGCGGCCGAAGAGCTGGGCTATGCTTGGGCATATCGTACTCTAGACAGCCGAGCCTTCGGGCTGCCGCAGCGGCGTCGGCGGTTCTATTTCTTGGCTCAAAAGAACGCAGACCCTGGCGAGACGCTTTTATCCGATGCAGGAACTCATTTACTACCCAACAAGCCAGTCCTGACGAGACCTGTTGGCTTCTATTGGACCGAAGGCCGGGCTGGCCATGGCCTCACGGACGACGCCATTCCGCCGCTCAAGGCGGGCTCAACGATTGGGATCCCGTCTCCACCGGCAGTTCTATTTCCCGATGGAGGCGTAAAAGTGCCGACCATAGAAACGGCCGAGCGGCTACAAGGTTTTCCGGCTGGCTGGACTGAAGCCGCCCCGCACCGCCTGCGTTGGCGTCTGATCGGAAATGCGGTACCGTCGCCAAGGTCGGCGGCCCGTTCATGCTTGCGGAATATGCCGATTTTACCAACTGGGTCGTCGCGCAGGCGCCGCGCGCGCCTGATTTCATCACCACGCTCGCATCAGCCGGTCCGCTTTTCGCGCAGCTTCTTAACCAATATCTCGAAAGGGCGGCCCACTCGACATGGGACGTTTCGAACCCGTTGGCGACCGCGCTTCCCTCGATGGACGTCGCGCTCTCGCTCACCGTCGACAATGAATGGGCCTTCAAGCTAGTCGCAGCGGTCGCGCGCGGTGCCGCATGGAATGGATTCGGTCCGCTTCAGATCACGAACAACCAGTTCAACGATGTTCCGAACCTCAAAGCCAAGGCCGTGGCTTATGCGCAGACCGATTCTGCAAACGCCGCGCTACTGCTTGCAGCAGCGGGGGTGCAACAGGATTTGGCTACCTTTCAGACAACCTATTTCTGACGCCGGTCCGCCGAACGGACAAGGCTTTCCCGAACGCGCTTCGCGCCACACTGCAGGCTTGCCGCGAGGCGTTCCATAATGAAGCAAAGGCGCGCCGTCCCGCAAGGGATCGCGCGCCGGGACTTAGCCAGACTATGAGCTATGGCCTGTTACGGAGTCGGCGCTGCGCGGCTAGTTGATGGCGCCGAGGATACATCTAAAGCAAATGTCCGCAATCAGTCGGCGACCGACATAGGCACATCGCCGATCTCGACAACAAAGGTAACAGCCGTAATGAGCGCGACGCCGCGCATCGCCTGATAGGCCTCAACGACCGGGCCCATTGACCACGACGACATTGCCTCGGAGACCTGTTTTGTGAGCCTGTCCAAGCGAACCGCGGCGTCCTCAATTGCCTGTATATATTCGGCCAGCACAATGTTTTGCGCGGGGTGTTCAAAACTCTGAACCGCAAGCCACCGACTATGCACCCGCGTCCAGGGCGCGCGACCGGCATAAATGCGACCATGCCTCAGAAGAAAAGACTGAAGATGCTGTCGCGCTTTTCTCAACCCATCATTTGCGACCTCACGCGCACGCACCAGATCGCGAACAGCTTCATGCGTTTCATCTGGCACCCATACCGACGTCAGCTCTCCAGCTCGATGGAGCCGGGCCAAGCTTACAGCGTCGCGACGGTTGGTCTTGACCCGGTCGCCCGGACGCCTGGGAATGAGCGATGGTGCCACCACCGAGCAACAATGACCAAGCCCAATGATCTGCCGGTAAAGCTCGTAACCGGTCGGACCCGCCTCGTAGCAGAAGTGGAGCTTGCAGCCGCGTTTCGCGAGCTTCGCTACCATCGACGCTACCGATGCCGGCTCTGCCGAGATGTCGCCAAAAAATCGGACTTCACCATTCCGTTCGCCATCGGCAACCGCGACCGAAATCTTCAATTTTGATGTATCGAGTCCGACGAAAAGTTCGCTATCCTTATCCATGGTCCGCCCTCGCTTAAGCATGGGGCTAGGTGCCGGCCCGTCCGGCGCAATCCCCGTTTCTTGCTTACTACGAGGGCGGGCTACGTTGGCAGACCGAACATACGGTCTTCTGGTGAGAACTGGAGAGAAGCGGACATTCATATTGCACCGAGTCAGGCGCTTCGACAGTGCTCCCCAGCTGATGGCGTATCTTGGCCTTGTGCCGTCTGAAAGCTCAACCGGAGATCGGGTGCGGCGTGGCGGCATCACCAAGGCTGGTAACGTGCGAGCACGTCGCGTGCTGATCGAGGGCGCGTGGACCTATCGCTTTCCTGCCCGGGTGAGCCGCGACATCGAGGCGCGTCTGGACGGGCTACCAAGATCGGTTCGCGAGATCGCATGGAAAGCCCAGATCCGGCTATGTGCGCGTTATCGTAAGCTCGTCATGGCAGGCAAGACCAAGGCCGTCGCCGTCACTGCAATCGCGCGGGAGATGGCCGCCTTTTTGTGGGCGATCGGACAGGAGGTCGCTCCCGCAAAGGCGGCGTGAAACGTCATCGTCGATCAACCGCAACAGGAGAATCCCGAATCCATACCTTCTGCTGATGTGCAATATTGGGGGCAGGGCCCCGGTGGAGAACCCTCGTGGCAGCTTTGTGGCAGGCTAAAAGCCCACGCCCGACCGAAAGACCGAGGCAGCTCCAGACGAACCTACGGAAATGCGGTAGCCAACCCGCGCATAAGAGTATGTCAACCGTCGTCGAAAGCCCTGCCTCCAACTTTGCACATCAGCTTGAACCGACTTGCTTCATCAATGCTGATGAGAGGATATTGCCATGCCAAAAGCTCTTGTAAACGAACATAAGAGCTGCCTGACCGCAAACGGCCAATTCCGGAGATAAATTGGACTGTTTTAGGAATAGGCAGAAAGTGCCGGAACTTGCGTTTGCTGACCAACGTTTAGTTTCTGTCCAAAGCGCAGTGGAGTGCGGGCCCCTTCGGGCTCGCTGAGTAGGCGTTTGGCGGGGACCAAAAGGTGGGTGCACAGACGATACTCGTCGTCGAGGACGAATTCCTGATCAGGTTTATGCTGGCCGATAGCTTGCGGGACATTGGTTATGAGGTGTTGGAAGCGGCGGACGGAGAAGAGGGGTTCGACATTCTGAGTTCTGGTCAGCTTGTCGATCTCTTGGTCACCGACGTCCGGATGCCCGGCGGCATCGACGGCATGGAACTGACGCGGCGCTCGAAATCGCTGGCGCCCGGTCGTCCGGTTATCGTCTGCTCAGCTCATCTGTTCAGATCGGAGTCCCATCCGGCCGACGAATTTCTCGCAAAACCTTACACGGTCGCCGAACTCGCCAATGCGATTGCGCGGCTGATTGGAGATCCATGGCAGAAAAGCTCCCAGACCCACAGTGCCTGATCGTTGCAGACGCCGACGTCCTGATCCGTAACGCGCTCGCTGATTATCTCCGGCACTGTGGCTACAAGGTCTTCGAGGCGGCAACGTCGGACGAGGTCATCATCGCGCTCGAAGAAGGTGCGGTAAAGATCGACGCACTGCTGGCCGACGCACAACTGACCGGTCGATATAATGCATTCGAATTGCGCTTATGGGTCAAGGATCACTTTCCCGATGTCGAAATTGTGCTGGCTGGCAGCATCGATTCGGCCGCAAAAGCGGCGGGCCATTTGTGCGACGAGGGACCCCATCTCCAAAGGCCCTATGATCCTGAGAGTGTGGCAGCGCACATCAAGCGGCTTCTGGCTGCGACCCGGCGTCAGGACTGCTAGAGCGTTCAGTGCTTCAAAAGAGCCGTCGGCTTTGCCGCAATGTCGTTTAGAGACCGGACAGCCGTTTAGCGGCCAGGTCCAGTGGTTACCACGGTCCGCGCTGTATCGAACCCGAGAGTAAGCGAACGCCGCAGGCTATCCATCAACGCAATGCGCGTCTCGATTGGCGATCAGCCTTTCGCGGATGCGCTGGACATCAAGCGTTTGAGATCGAAAATCGGAAGCGATGGCTCGTAGCTGCCTTCGAGTACGGCCAAGAGATATCGGGCCGCGTTGCGCACATATTCCTGCTCGCTCTCGGCCGCACGGCGGATCGATCCGAGCGCGGGGGTTGCGGCAGAACCGACGAAGCCGAGCGAATTGATGGCATGGAGCTGAACCTGCCAGCTTGGCGCTTCGTCGATGAGACTGGTCAGCACCGCGACCGGTTCGCGAGGATCACCAAGCGCCGCCAGTGTTTCCGCCGCGACGATACGGACCAGCGGCGAGGGGTCGCCGCGCATCAAGGTCAGGAGGGCGCCCGTGGCAGGCGCGGCTTCCGCACCCAGGATCAGCATTCCAGTGGCCGCCCAGTAGCGCAGCACCGCGTGCGGGCTCTTGATGGCCCGCCGCAGCGCGGGAAGCCCCGTGGCCTCGCCCTTGGCCGCGATCGCGGCGAGGGCCATGATTTTCGCGAGCGGATAGACGCCGGCGGCCCGGCTTTCCATAAAGCCTTCCCCCTCCATGGTTTCCGGGAGAAAGCCATTGTCGTTGATCGCGATCATATGGGTATCAAGCGCGCCGCGCAGCTCGGTGAGCTTGGTCCGTGCAGCGGCATCGGCCGCACGATTGTCGATCTCGTGCGGATCGGCGTCGAGGTCGTAAAGTTCTTCGAACGGCTTTTTTTCGAAGAAGCGATTCTGCACAGGGTTGAGAGTGCCGGCCCGATGCGCGGCCTCCCAATCCTGATAGCCCTTGGCAAGCCATTGGAAGGCCTGGTGCTGACCCCACGGACGGTGCGGCATATAGTTGCGAATATAGCGCCAGCGCCCGTCGGTGACCGTCCGGACGAAGTCGATGCGCTCGTCCATGCGATTGCGCATGGCGAAGGCGTAGCGATCGGGTCTGGGCGGACGATTTCCGAGCAGCGCGCGTCCGCGCATCTGCGGCGGTTGGGTTACACCGGCGAGCGCCAGCACGGTCGGGGCCAGATCGACGAAGGACACCGGCGCTGCCACCTCGCGTCCGGGCGCGACGGGCAGCAGGTGACGCCATTTGGGCGGCGCATAGACGACCATTTCGCAGCGCAGCCCCTCTTCGTAACAATAACGCTTCGATCTGCCGAGTACCCCGCCATTGTCCGAATAGTGAAACACGATCGTGTCCTCGGCGAGCCCGTCCGCGTCGAGTTCGGCAAGCCGGTCAGCGAGCTGGCCGTCCATCCGCTCCATAAGATTATAATAGCTGGCGAAATCCTGCCGCATGCCCGGAGTGTCAGGCAGGAAAGGCGGGATCGTCACCATCTCGGGCTTCACGCGTCCGGCGGTCGGACGGAAGATCCGCGATTCATGCGTGGTTTCATAGTTGAAAACGGCCATGAAGGGCTGGCCGGCGGGCCGACTGCGCCAATGGGCCCTTGCTCCCTGAATATCCCAGATCGCCTCGGGCGAGATGTCGCAATTATAGTCGGTCTTGCTGTTGTTGGCGCAGAAATAGCCCGCTTCACGCATCAGCTCGGGATAGGTGCGGAACCCCTTGGGCAGCTTCCCCACGGCGCGCATCTGGTTCGCGGGCGCGCAGCTCTCGGGATAAAGGCCGGTGAGGATCGCAAAGCGCGAGGGCGCGCATACCGGCGCGTTCGAATAGACCTTGCGGAAGAGGACACCCTGGCGTGCAAGACTGTCGATCGTCGGCGTATGGGCGAGCTTGTCGCCATAGGCCCCGGCATAGGGATTATTGTCTTCGCTCACGAGCCAGAGGATGTTGGGGCGTTCGCGTGGTGCGCCCTTCGCTGCACCGGCGCTGAGCGCCGCAAGACCCGCCATGCCGCTCACGATCGTCCGCCGCGAAATGGGGGCGCCGGCCGGCAGATCCTTCCCGCGCATCGTCATGATGATCGTCTCCCTGGAATAGGCATTAATAGACCCACTCGGTTTTTCTTCCGGCGATTGTGACCGGTCGCGTGAGATGGAGGTTCCAGAGCGGAGCGGGCAGGCTGGCCCGCCATTTTTCGACGTCGACCTCGAGCATATGGTTTAATGGCGCATTGTCCGCGGCGATGCTTTCGCGCTCCCACGGGTCTGTGTCCAGATTATAGAGATGTGCCTCGTTCCAGTCATGTGAACGCCAATATTTGAACGGGCCGTATCGCGCCGCGAACACGGGCTCCTGTCCCCAAATCAGCAGGCGCGGCGTCGCGCGTGGCACCCGCGCGGCCATCACCAGGTCTTCGCCATCCAGCCCGGGGGGGAGAGCGGCGTCCGGCGCCGCCGCGCGCAGGACCGTCGGGACGATATCGACCGAAGAAACCGGAGCGTTGATAATGCCCTGCGGTTTCAGCCCGGCGGGCCATGAAAGCAGGAAGGGCACGCGGATGCCGCCCTCGAGATAGGTGAATTTGCCGGCTCCCCAGGCCTGATCTTCGCTGCAGAAGCCGAACTGGACCGGGCAGCCATTGTCAGACAGAAAGATCACGATCGTATTCTCACGGCTCCCTTGCGTTTCCAGCTTGTCGAGTATCCGCCCGATACCGGCGTCCATCGCTGCGATCATCGCGACATAGGTGCGGCGGGCGGAGTCCTTGATGTGGGGAAATTTGTCGTACCAGCTTTGGGGCACCTGCAGCGGCCAGTGCGGTGCGCTATAGGCGACATAGGCAAAGAAGGGTATGTCCGCCGCCTTGCCGATGAAATCGACCGCACGGTCGGTGATCTCGTCGGTCAGATATTTTCCGAAATTATCGACCGGCAGGCGGTTGGCGCCTTCGATGACGACGCCATTGCCCGACCGGGTGGTGAACGGTGGCTTGTTGGCATCGGCTTTGGTGGGCGTAGTGACAATATCGGGCGCCTTCGGATCGACATGAACCGTCTCGCCCGCGAGAAATCCGAAGAATTCGTCGAAACCGCGATTGGTCGGATAGAAGCGGTCTTCGGCGCCAACATGCCATTTGCCGATCGCCGCGGTGCGATAGCCGAGCGGCTTCAATCGCTCCGCGAGGGTGGGTTCGGACGGCGGCAGACCCGCGCCCGGATCGCCCTTGTCGCTGATATTATAGGTGAAGCCGAACCGTTGCGGCATTCGGCCCGTGAGCAGACCGGCGCGAGACACCGCGCAGACCGAGGCGGCGACATAACCGCTCGAGAAAGCCGCGCCGGACCTGGCGATCCGATCGATATGGGGGGTCGGCACCTCGCTGCGCCCATAAGCGGATACGTCGGGCCAGCCGAGGTCATCGGCCACGATGACGACGACATTCGGCTTTGCCGCCACTTGGGTGGCCGGCGTTTTCGCCGGTGCGGTCGGGGAGGACGCGGCGGGCCGTGCATGCGCGGAAGTGGCCCATCCCCATGGGGCGAGGATTGCGGATCCCGCCAGGAGCGATAGAAATAATCGCGCCTTCGTCGGCTTGCGGCCTGTTCCTCGTTCGCGGTCCTCACGCGAGCAAGCGATAAAACGCCACCGCTTCGCCCTCATTTGTCGGGTTTGCCCTTGCCGCCGTCCTCACCTCGCGTGCCGCCCATGACCGGGTAAGGAAGAAAAGCTCGCCCTTCTTTATGCGCCTTCTCCTTCATCGGATTGTCGGGAATAATATCGTCGAGCCGGTCGAGCCGGTTCGGCTCGACCTGCCAGGCGTCGGGGAAAGGGGCCGACCCGGTGCCGTCGCGGTTGCGGCGCACGCTTCCGCGCGCATAGCGCGCGGTAAAGGGAATGGCGTGATCGCCCGCGCGGTTTGCCAAGCCCTTGTACAACGCAGCGCGCAGCGCGACCTTGCGATCGAGATAGGCCGGATCGTCGATCAGATTATGCATTTCCCCGGGATCTTTCGAGAGATCATAGAGCTCCTCGGTGTCGTAGACCCCGTAATATTGGATATATTTGATCCGGTTGCGCTCGATCGCAAAGGTGCCTGGGGTCATCGGGAACTGCCAGTCCCAATAATATTCATAGATGAAATCGGGCGGCGACCATTTCTCTGCGGACATGCCGCCGGTCATCAGCGGCAGCGCGCTCAATCCCTCGAACTGCGGCGGAGCGGCGGCACCCGCGAGATCGAGGAAGGTCGGCGCGAAATCGAGGTTGCGGATGCGGCCTGCGTTGGTTTTCCCCGCCGGGACGAGGCCGGGCGCCCAGACCACCATCGGCACCCGCACCGAGCCTTCATAGGCGTTGCGCTTGTCGATCAGCCCATGGTCGCCGATCAGAAAGCCATTGTCGGAGGTGAACACGATCATCGTGTCCTTTTCGAGCTTGTTCGCGCGCAGATAGGCGAGAATCTCGCCCACCCCGTCATCGACAGCGGACAGCGTCGCATAATAGCTGCGCAGATATTCGGTCATCTTCATGTCGCTGTTGTAGAAAAAGTCGATGCCATGCCATGTGTTGCGCTGATTATAGACCCACATCGGCTTGCCCTTGTAGTTTTCGGGCGTGTTGGCGGCGCTCGCGGGAAGGGCGAAATTCACCTTGTCATATTGATGCGCGTAGCGCGGCGGCGGCATCGGGTCCGAATGCACCGCCTTATGGCTGAGGTAGAGAAAGAAGGGTTTCTTCGGGTCGCGTTCCTTCTTCAGCCAGTCGAGCGCGTAGCCGCCCAGTTCGTCGGTGATATAGCCCTTTTGGGGCACATGCTTGCCGTCGACGTTCAGCTTGTTCACGGCCCCCGCGCGGACCGCCGCGGGCGGCAAATCTCCTGCCGGCCAGTAACTGCCCTGTCCCTGGAAACTCACCCATTTGTCGAAGCCCGCGCGCGGGGCGTCGGTGTCGTTGCCCATATGCCACTTGCCGACGAACGCGGTCTGATAGCCCGCTTGCTGCAGATAGGATGGGAAGAAGGTGAGGCCCTCTTCCGACGAATTGGTGTTGTCGACGACCTGATGGTTGCGCGCGGTCTGTCCGGTCAGGATCGTGGCACGGCTGGGGCTGCAGAGTGAAGAGGTGACGAGCGTGTTCGGGAAATAGCTGCCCTCGCGCGCGAGCCGGTCGATATTCGGCGTCCGGACCTGCGACTGGAGAAAGCCGAGGCCATCATATCTGAGATCGTCGACGAGGATGAAGATGATGTTGCGCGGTTTGCCGGGGGCGGCGGGTGTCGCAGCCGCTGGTTTGGCGGACGCGCAGGCAGGGGCCAGCACCAAGGCGGCAGTTGCGGCCAATATGAATTTCCTGAAGCGCATCGGATACTCCCCTAGATTTCCAGCTCACGGCGGCCGCGGCATTCTCACACTTGTTGTTATCCGATATGACAAGCTTGTCAATTCTATTGGAGCGAGATAGGGAGGGTTTGAAAATGAAGAGATCGGCAGCGACGCATCGCGCGGCGAGGCCGGCGATCAAAGGGAGGGACCTCATGCGAAATATCTCTAAAATGGCGCTTCTTGTTGGTGCGGCGACGGTCATCGTCGTGACGCCCGCCGCAGCGCAGACCGGCGAATCGGGAACGGGCGAAACGGCAACCGATGCTGTCGATGCGGGCGAAATTGTCGTGACGGCGCAAAAGCGTAGCGAACGGCTTCAGGACGTTCCGCTTGCGGTCACCGCCGTCACGGGTGAGGCTCTCACCGCGCGCCAGATCAACGACACGAGCGGGCTCGTCCAGGCGGTGCCGTCGCTGACCTTCCAGCAGGGTGCCAACCCGGTTGCCAGCAGCTTCCGCATTCGCGGCGTCGGCACATCCCTGTTCGGGCTCGGCACCGAATCCTCGGTCGCGCTGGTCGTCGATGGCGTCGTCAGCGCGCGCCAAACGCAGAATTTCACCGACTTTGCCGACATCGAGCGCGTCGAGGTTCTGCGCGGGCCGCAGGGCACCCTGTTCGGCAAAAATGCCACCGCCGGCGTCATCAGTGTCGTCACCGCACGCCCGTCGCGCGAGCTTGAGGGCCGCGCGAGCGTGACGGTCGCCGAAATGGACGAATATCGCGCCAGCGGTACGATATCGGGGCCGATCGGCGACACGATCGGCGTTCGCCTGACCGGCTATTATAATGATATCGGCGGCAATATTCGCAATCTCCTGACCGGGAGGGACGCCAACCGGACGAAAAGCTGGGGTGTGCGCGGCAAGCTTGAATGGCAACCGACTGACCGGCTGACCCTGCTGTTCGCCGGCGATTATCGTGAGAGCGATTCCGATTGCTGCCAGAGCGTGCTGGTCAAGGTGGGGAACCCGCTGCGCGCGCTCGTCTCGGGTCCGATCACCGCGCGCGCTGACAATGACGAGGTCTGGAGCAATGGCACGACCGGGGTGAAGAGCGATCAGCAAACCTATTCGCTGCAGGCCGATCTCGATCTGGGCGCAGCGACGCTGACCTCGATCACGGCATTGCAAAAATATCATCTGACCCAGAATGTCGAGGTCGATTCCTTCGGGCACGCGCGGCCGATCTATATCAGTCCGGCGTCGTCGGCCGAGTTCAACCTCAATTATGGCCTCACCGATATCAAGAATTTCACGCAGGAGCTGCGCCTTGCGTCGAACGGCTCGGGCCCGTTCACCTATGTGATCGGCGGCTTTTATTCGAAAGTTTCGATCGACCGCTATTTCTCGCGCCGGCGCGCCCTGTGCCTGATCGGCGTTGTCGGCCAGCCCTGCGCTGCCCCCGTCTATCAGTCGCTCGCCAGCGATTCCGACCTGTCGAACGAAAGCATCGCCGGTTTCGGCCAGGTCGAGCTTAAGCTCGTTGGCGGTCTCAAGGCGATCGGCGGCCTCCGCGTCCAGTATGAGAAGATCGCCGTCGATGGCGAGCGCTTTGGCGTGCTGGTACCCGGCGATGCGCTATATGGCGGTACGCCGAGCGTCCGCGCCGGCACATCGGCCAGCGACACCGCCGTCACCGGCAAGGCGGGGCTGCAATATGAGTTCAGCCGCTTCGCGCAGGCCTATGGCACCTATACGCGCGGTTACAAGGGATTGGGTTTCAACACCGAAATCTCCGCCGATTTTGGCGGTCAGGCCCCGGTCCTGCCCGAGCATGTCGATGCCTATGAAATCGGCTTCAAGGGACGAACGACCGACGGCACCTTCGGGATCGCTGTCGCCGCCTTTCTCGCCGATTATACCAATCTCCAGGTCCAGGCGAACCGCTCCGACACGTTGAACGGCGTGCCCGCCTTTATCCAGACCAATGCCGGCTCGTCGCGCACCAAGGGATTCGAGATCGAAGCGACCTTTCGGCCGTCGCGGGCCTTCTCGCTCACCGCGGCGGTCACCTATGCTCACAATAGTTTCGATATCGACGGGCTTAACTGCCCGCAGCAGTTCCAGCCCGGCGCGCCGGTCATTGCGATTGGCGGAACGCGCCCGGTCAACAGCTGCTATCGCTATCAGTTCCGCAACAATGCGGGAACCTTGATGACCAGCGGGCCGGTCCAGGACGTCAAGGGCGGCAAGCTGCCCGCTTCGCCGCAATGGCGCATCAACCTGTCCCCGCGCTACGAGCAGGAGCTGTCGTCGAACCTCGCTGGTTTCGTCCAGGCTGACCTCTCCTTCCAGAGCGACCAGGGTTTCGCGCTCGAGCAGGACCCGCTGCTCCAGCAGGACGGTTTTGCCATCGTCGACCTGTCGCTCGGTGTGCGTCAACCCGAGCGCGGCTTCGGGCTGACCCTGTATGTCAAGAATTTGTTCGACCAGAATTATTATTCGGGCATGACCGCCGGCGTCCTGGTGCCTGCGAACCCCACCCTCGTCGACAGCTTTGCCAACCGGCCGCGCAACGCCGATCGCTATGTCGGGGCGACGCTCGACTACCGCTTCTGATGCGCAAGGCATGGCTCATCGCGCTGCTGGCGCTCGGCCTTCCGGTGGCAGCGCTCTGCCAGCGCGGGGCCGTGCGGCCCGCATTGGCGACAAGCTATGCGGGCGGGGTACGAACCATCGCCGACCTGCCCTACCGGACGATCGATGGCGAAGCACTGACCCTGGACCTGTATCTTCCACCCAAAGGGGGAGGAAAGAGGCCGGCGGTCCTGTTCGTCCACGGCGGCGGCTTCATTCAGGGGCACAGCCGGATGATGGGCGCCGAGACCGATTTCCCGGCCCGTCTCGCCGCCCTCGCGGCAAAGGGCTATGTCGTCGCGTCGATCGAATATCGGCTGGCACCGAAGGCGCGCTTCCCGGCGCAGGTGCGCGATGCCAAGGCCGCGGTGGCATGGCTGCGAGAGCACCGGGACGACTATGGGATCGACCCCGAGCGTATCGCGATCTGGGGCTCGTCGGCGGGCGGGATGATTGCCGCCTCGGTCGGCACCAGCTGCGGCGTTCGCGATCTCGATCCCGAGGGTGCTGATGCCGGCAGCCGCGACAATTGCGTCCAGGCCGTGGCCGACTGGTTCGGTCCGACGGCCGCCGATTCCGATCGTCTCTCGGCCATTTATCTGGGTTGTCTCGCCAGCCTCAATTGCGATGCCGACCGGATCAAGGCCGCCAGTCCGATCAGCCATATATCGGCGGGCGATCCGCCTACGCAGATCGTCCACGGCGACAGCGACGATCTTGTCCCGCTGGTCCAGTCGAAAGTGTTCGAAGAGGCCTTGCGCACCGCCGGCGTCGCGGTGGAGCTTCGTGTGATCGCGGGGGCCGGGCACGGCCTGCGTGCCAATGATCCGGCGCACCAGAAGGCAGTTCTCGACGATGCCTTCGCGTCGTTGACAGGCTTTCTGGACCGGACGATAGGTTCATCTTCCTCACATGGGCGCGCTCCTGCGGCCGCGGCGGAAGGCAAGGCCGGAGACTAGGTTTGGGCGTCACCATTCACGATGTTGCGGCGCGCGCCGGGGTTTCGATCAAGACCGTTTCGCGCGTGATGAATGCCGAGCCCAATGTTCGCGATGCCGTGCGCGAACGGGTGCGGGCGGCGATGGCCGATCTCGATTATATTCCCAACGCCGGGGCGCGGCGTATGGCCAGCGCCCGTTCGCTGCTGATCGGCCTGTTCTTTCATCCCAGGCTGGCGAGCTATATCACGGGGATTCAGCTCGGTGCCGCGCGGCAGTGCCGCGACCGCGACTATATGCTCGCCGCCGAGCCGATTGAATGGCCGGCGGTCGATGTGGTGGCGCTGATCGAGCGGACGGTCCGTCGCGCCCATCTCGATGGCGTCATATTGGTGCCGCCGCAATCGAATGACATCGAGATTGTGGCGCTTCTCGAACGTCTCCAGGTGCCCTTCGTACGCGTGTCGCCCACCGCCGAACCCGACCGCGGCGCGAGCGTGTTCGTCGACGACCGCCGCGGCGCGGTCGAAGCGACGCGGCATCTGATCGCGCTGGGTCACCGCGACATCGCCTTTCTGGGTGGGCCGTTGGCGTCGAAGGGGAGCGCTCCGCGCCCGCGGCGCGACGGCTTTCTCGATGCCATGGCCGAAGCGGGGCTACCGGTTCCCGAAGCGCGGATGATCTATGGCGAGTTCACCTTTTCGTCGGGGCAAAGATGCGCCGACACGCTGTTGAGTGCGCGCGCGCGGCCAACCGCGATCGTCGCCGCCAATGATGCGATGGCAGCGGGCGTCCTGTCGGCGGCCGCGCGGCGTGGCCTCAAGGTCCCGGACGATCTGTCGGTAACGGGTTTCGACGATGCCGAGATCGCGAGCGTCGTCTCGCCGGCGCTCACGACGATCCGCCAGCCGCTCGAGCAAATCGGGGCCGCCGCCGCCGATATGCTGCTGGCCGCGCAGCCGAGCGGCAAGCTCGATCCCGTGCGACGCCGGCTCGACATCGAACTCGTGGTTCGCGAAAGCACCGCGCCTCCGCGGGCCGGTTGACCCGCCGAAGGCGCCGGAACGCCGCGATCAGTTTGCGGCAGGCGGGAGCGCGGCGGGCGGTCGCATTCCGACGATTGCCGAAGGCTGGGTCCGGTGCGGCGCGAAACTGGATCGAGCGGCTTCGATCCGCGCGGTCAGGTCGGCGACGACGTCGGGATGGCGCTGTGCGACGCTATAGCTTTCCGCCGGATCCTTTTGCATGTCGTAAAGCTGCGGATAGCCGCGCGCGGGCAGATCAAGCAGATAGTTGCGGTAATAGTCTGCGGTGACGAGCTTCCATCGCTGGGTTCTGAGTGCGACGACATCCTCGTCGTCGAAGAGCAGCAGGCCGTCGTGCGGCGTCGGCGCGCCGCGCAGGAGCGTCGCGGACAGGTCGCGGCCATCGATTGTCACGCCGGCGGGCGGCGCAACCCCTGCCATGGCGCAAAAGGTCGGAAGGAAATCGATACTCATCCCGATGGCGTCGCTCCGACGCCCCGCCGGAATCGTCCCGGGACGCCAGACGACCGCGGGGACGCGGTAGCCGCCGTCATAGCCGCCGCCGCCCTTGCGTTGGCGTAGCCCGCCGGTCGCGCCTTCGAACCAGGGGCCATTGTCCGAAGTAAAGAACACCAGCGTGTCGCCTGCGATGCCGAGTGTCTTGAGGCGCGCGAGGATGCGCCCGACGATCGAATCGATCTCCTCGATCACGTCGCCATAGGGGCCCGCTGCCGATTTGCCGTGAAAGTCGGGGTGGGGGACCGCCGGCAAGTGCGGCGCGCTGAGCGCCAGATCGAGAAAGAAGGGGCGGCCCCGGTTGGAGTCGATGAACTCCAGCGCCTTGTCGCAGAATTTTTGCTGCAGCGTCGCGATGTCGGCGGGCGATGTCTCGGTTTCTGCGCCGCGCCGCGCTTCATAAAGCGCGAGCGGCTTCATGTCGTGACTATAAGGAATGCCGTAATAATAGTCGAAACCGTGCCGCGTCGGCAACCAGTCGGAGCCGGTGTGTCCCAGATGCCATTTGCCGACGAGCGCGCTGCTGTGGGTCGGCGCGAGTGCTGTAGCTATCGTCTTTTCGCTCATAGGCAGGACGCGCTTGTCGTTGGGCATGATGACGCGATGGCCAAGGCCGGTGCGAACCGCATAGCGGCCGGTCAGCATCGCCGCGCGCGAGGGGGTGCAAACATTCGCGCCGGCGTAGAAGTCGGTCATCGTCGTGCCCTGGCGCGCCATGCGGTCGAGATTGGGGGTTCGGATCGCGCCTTTCGCGGCGGCGCCCCAGTCGCCATAGCCCATGTCGTCGCACTGGATGACGATGAAGTTCGGTGGCCGCCGCGTCGCCGCCCATGCCGATGGCGCAAGCAGGGCGGCGGCTGCGCCGCCCAGGGCGCTCGTGAGCAGGTCTCTGCGGTCCATCGTCATCTCCCTCGTGGTTTTGCAGCCACCATAGCGGGAAATCGAATATTGACAAGCTTGTCATTCTTGTGGATGAGGCGGCATTGCATGCCTTGCCGGCATGATCCTATCGGAGAGATTTCATGCGCCTTTTCCTTTCGCTCGCCCTGCTCTTGGCCAGCCCCGCGCTGGCACAAACCACACCGGCCCCGGCGCCTGCCGCCGAAAAATTGTCGATCGATTGGCCCATCGAGGCGCTCATGGCGGATCCTGTGGGGAAGGCTGTTATGGACAAGGAGATGCCAACCCTGATGTCGCATCCGGCCTATGAACAGTTCAAGAGCATGAGCCTTCGCCAGCTTCAGCCTTATTCGGGTGGCGCGATTACCGACGAAAAGATCGCGGCTGTTGAGGCTGCCCTCGAAGCCGCGAGCAAAGCTAAATCCTAAGTCGCGGACAAAGGAGCGGTCGGGTCGATAGAAACGGGGGAGTTTGGGTGATGCGAGGAAAATATGCGGCAACGGCAATGGCGATCATGTTGGCGGGAACGTCGATGACGGCGCAGGGATATGCGCCTGCCGCCACCGATGCGGCCGCCGACGAATGGGCCGCGAAGACCGAAGCGCAGATGACCGACGATGAGCGCTTTTCGATCCTCCACGGCATCATGCCCATTCTCATCGGTCCCTATGCGAATCCCGAACTGAAGACCAAATGGCCCGACGATCTCGTGCCGGGCGCCGGCTATATCATGGGGGTGCCGCGACTGGGCGTCCCTTCGCTGCGCGAAACCGATGCGAGCCTCGGGGTGACCAACCCCTTCGGCATCCGCAAGGGCGATACGGCGACGGCTCTTCCGGCGGGGCTAGCGATTGGCGCAAGTTTTAATCCGGAACTGGCCTTTGCTGGAGCGCGGGCGGTGGCCAGCGAAGCGCGCGCGAAAGGCTTCAACGTCTTGTTGGGGGGTGGCATCAACCTCGTCCGCGATCCCCGCAATGGTCGCAACTTCGAATATATCTCGGAGGATCCGCTCCTCTCGGGCATCATGGGCGCCGAGGCGGTGAAGGGTGCCCAGTCGGTCGGCGTGGTATCGACGGTCAAGCATTTCTCGCTCAATTCGAACGAAACCAACCGCCACACATGGAACGCCGAGATCGATGAAGCCGCGCACCGCGAAAGCGACTTGCTCGCCTTCCAGATCGCGATCGAGCGGGGCCAGCCGGGATCGGTCATGTGCGCCTATAATATTGTCAATGGCGCGCCCGCGTGCGGAAACGATCATCTGCTCAATAATGTGCTCAAGAAGGACTGGCGCTACAAGGGCTGGGTGATGTCCGACTGGGGCGCGGTGTCGAGCGCGGACTTTGCAGTCAAGGGACTCGACCAGCAGTCGGGCCAGCAACTCGACAAGCAGGTCTGGTTCGACGCGCCGCTCAAGGCCAAGCTCGCCGACGGCAGCCTGCCACGCGAACGCTTGTCGGATATGGTCAAGCGTATCCTGCGCTCGATGAAGGCGAACGGCCTCGTCGATGCCGGCGCCGCTCCGGCGGTGGATATGAAGAAACATGCCGAAATCGCGCGCGAGATTGCCCGTCAGGGGATCGTTCTGCTCAAGAACAATGCAGGTGCATTGCCGCTTGCTGCGAACGTCGGATCGGTGGCGGTAATTGGACGCAATGCCCATGTCGGCGTCCTGTCGGGCGGCGGCTCCTCCCAGGGCTTGCCGCCGAGCGGCTGGGCCGCATCGATACCCATCGGTGGTGGCGAAGGATCGATGGCGTCGTGGCGGGTCGAGCGCTGGTTCGCGGGGGCACCGCAAGCGGCGCTCAAGGCCGCGCTTCCCAAGGCGGAGGTTCGCTTCGATCCGGGCCTTTACCCCCAGGATGCGGCGGCGCTCGCCGCGCGTTCGGATGTCGCGATCGTCTTTGTCAGCAAATATGAAGCCGAGGGCTTCGATTCGCCCGATCTGTCGCTTCCGGGCAACCAGGACGCGATTGTCGAGGCGGCGGTCGCCGCCAATCCCAACACGATCGTCGTCCTCCAGACCGGCAATCCCGTTGCGATGCCTTGGCGTGACAAGGTTAAAGCCATCGTCGCGGCATGGTATCCGGGACAGGAAGGCGCTGCGGCGATCGCCGATGTGCTGACCGGCAAGGTCAATCCATCGGGGCGTTTGCCAATCAGCTTTCCGGCGACGATGGAAACCCAGCCGCGGCCCACGATCCCCAGCTATGGAACGCCCGACCGGACAGAAGTCACCGTGCGGATGAACGAAGGTTCGGACGTCGGTTATCGCTGGAATGCGAGCAATGGGATCAAGGCGCTCTATCCCTTCGGCCATGGCCTTTCCTACACGCGCTTCGCCGCCAGCGGGCTGAAAGTTGATGGCTCCACGGCCAGTTTGACGGTGCGCAACACCGGGGACCGTGCGGGCGCGACCGTGGTGCAGCTTTATCTGATGGGCCGCGGCGCCGAAACCAAGCAGCGCCTCGTTGCATTCCAGCGTATCGAATTGGCTTCAGGGACGGAGCGTAAGGTCGATTTGAATATTGATCCAAGACTGCTCGCCGACTGGAGCGGAAAAGGTTGGACCATTCCCGCTGGCGAATATCGTTTTGCGCTCGGGGAGAATGCCGAAACCGTCGGGCCACCAATTCGCGTGAAGATGAAGCAGCGCACGTGGCGTGACTGACAAACGGCTTTGGGTGGGGCGTCGTCTGGCAAGTCGTCATTGAGGCATTCTGCGTTTATGATGGGCGGACTTCCACCTGGAGTCTAATAGTTGCGTAAGGCCATGAAATCATCGACGGTGAAAAATGTGCCGACGGCTTCCACCTGTGGCTCGTCGATTGATTTCGAGCGTCGGTTGGCCGGCATGATCCGTGTTGAGGGTGGGACCTTTTCGATGGGTTCCGATGCATTCTACCCGGAAGAGGCGCCAGTGCGGCGCGTCCGGGTGGGAGACTTTTATATCGACGCCAGTCCCGTTACCAATCGAGAATTCGGCGCCTTCGTCGAGAGTACAGGTTATTTGACAGACGCCGAGACTGCGCCCGATCCGCGCGACTACCCGGGTATGGACGCCGCTTTGGCGGTTCCGGGCTCACTCGTCTTCGAACGCACGCGAGGGCCTGTGGATCTCGAGGATTTTACCAACTGGTGGCATTTCCGGGCTGGCGCCGATTGGCGTCACCCGACGGGCAGCAATAGCGCGATCGACGGTCTTGAAGATCATCCGGTGGTGCATGTGACGTATCGGGATGCGCTCGCTTATGCCGAATGGGCGGGGAAATCGCTGCCGACAGAGGCCGAATGGGAATATGCCGCGCGCGGCGGTCATGACGACGGACGCCCTTATGCATGGGGCAGGGAACTGGCACCCGGCGGCGTGATGATGGCCAACTATTGGCAAGGCTTGTTTCCGTTCTCGAATCTCTTGACCGATGGATGGGAACGCACATCGCCCGTGAAAAGCTATCCTCCCAACGATCTCGGCATTTACGACATGATCGGCAACGTCTGGGAGTGGACCGCGGACTGGTACGCGATGCCGCAGTTTGGTGCCAAGCGGAAGCCGGGCGCTTGCTGCATCGTCGATAATCCCAGAGGTGGCCGTAAGCGCGAGAGCCGCGATCCGAACATGCCGGATATCACGATCGGGAGAAGAACGCTTAAGGGCGGGTCGCATCTCTGCGCTGAAAATTATTGCAGGCGCTATCGCCCCGCTGCCCGCCACCCACAGACCATTGATACATCGACCGGCCATATTGGCTTCCGCTGTATCGTCCGCTTTTGACATTTCTGCCTTTGAAGCGGCCGGTCCGGAGTCGGCCAGCATCGGTAAGCACTGCGGCTTAGGCGATCATGATCGGCTTCGATGTGAGATTCTTACTTCAGCTGCATCTCGATAGTGAATTCGCCGGCGGACGGCCCTGGGGCAGATAGGTCGCGCTGACCTTTTGGTCCGTCGGCATAGGCTTGAACGATTATGAAATATGTTCCGTCGGCCGGCAGGTATCGATCGAGCACGCTGTCATAACCCACGTCGCCTTTATACTGGGCGTCACTCGAACGGAGCATTTTCGGATCGCTCGGGCCGCGCGCTATCCAGACTAGGCTGTGGGCATCGGAAGAACGCACCGCTACCTTCACGCGCTGCGCCAATCGCCCTTCGAAGCGGTAGAGAACGGCCGCCCGCGCTGGGTCGAACCGGGAGACAGCCGCCTGTGCAAAATTGCCCGAGATTAATTGCCCGGGAGCGATTGGGAATGCCGGTCCGTAATCGGTCGCGATCGTCGGGAGCTTCGTGATTCTGCGCATCCAGTCCGGTTCTGGCGGCGGCGGGGGAAGTGCCAAATCCAGCGACAACTCGAGTTGTGAACCCGGCGGAGCAATGGGCGCGAGATAATAGACTCCGTCTTTGGGCAGTTTTTGCCGAATGCGCGCGACGGTCGTCGCCTCCCGCACGGCAAGGGCAGTGCCGTCGGCGTCATAAAGGACTGCAGCGATGAGGCCTGTGCCACGCAGTGTGATTGTGATCTCGCTTCCGGCCAGCGCCACAAACTGCCGCAGATTGGCGTCGCCCCCCGACATCTTCACCAGCGTGCCGGGAATGATGCGGGGGGGCGATCCGCGCGGTGGCGATGGTTCCGGTGGCGTCGTCTCGCGCAGATCGGGGAACGTCTGCGCGCTACCCGTAGGCACCTGCGCACCGGCTATCGGGATCGCAAAAAGGCTGGCCGCAGCCAGAAAGGCCTTCATTGGGCGCGTCCTCGGCGGCGCAGTTCCTCGAAAAACTTGCTGAGCTTTGCTTGATATTCAGCATCTGCTTGCGCGGCACGGGCTGCCGCACCGACGCGAGCATCCGCTTCGCGGCGCTGCGCGATTATTGCGGCCCGCGCTGCCGCTTCTGCATCAGGCTGTGCGACAGGGGCCGCTTCTACCGTCAGAACGGCTCCGGCGGGTTTAGGCGCCGGCTTGCCGGTGATCGCATAGGGACCGGTCCATCCTGTTAGTGTGAACTGGCGCTTCTCCTCGGTCGTGATCACGTACTGCCGCCGGTTGAAATAGTCTTCGCCTTCGCTGGGGCTGGAATAATAGAACCAGCAGGTGACGCTCTCTTCGGTTCCAAGAGAAGCGCGAAAAGCGTTCTCGATGTCGACCGTGGACGTGCTCGGCGTTTTCTGCATGAGCCCTGACATGCGATATATGTCCGTCGGTTCGCGCCGTTCGCACCATCCATAGGTCGTTTTTTCTGCCGCCTGTGCTGGCATGCTGATCAGACATATTGAAACTAAGATTGGCCAGGCTCGCATAGGCATTTCTCCCGGCTCCGGGCTAACCGACACGTCGTAGCGAAGCAATTTGGAAATATGGCGGGTAGCCGCTACGCAAAACGCCGGACCGTAAGTCGCGGAATTCCATTGACGAACGCTGGCGACGCCAAAGCCGCCGGAATTTTATCGGGAGAAGTCATGCCCATCGTCAGCCGCTCATTGCTCGCGCTCTTCTTCCCTTCGATGCTAATGGTCACACCGGCCTTCGCGGCACCGCCGCCGCCGCGGATCGATGTGATTGCCTACTCCGCTGACCTTGGCGAAGAAGGCCTTGCTGAAGCCTATGTTACGCTGGCGGCCTACTCCGGCGCGTTCGAGCGGGCTGCCCCGGGGACTGATCGCAGTAAGGTGCGGGCATGCGCAGCCTCGAATAGCGAGGCCTGCATTCGGGCCATCCTCACCGCACGTGGAGGGGCAGCTGTGATCATCGTTGTGCAAGGGGCGGGAGTTGGCATCCAGAAATGGACTTGCTTCGGCTCGGGTGGCACCCCGGTCGACGCCGCAAAACAGACAGCCACGATCAATTTGCAAGTTGCTTTCTTTGGCGAACGGCAGGCTAAATTTCAGCAATCTCTGTTTGCAACTGCCTGTATCATGTCGGCTGCCGCCGAGAGTGGGTGGTAAAGATCACCGTGAAATTGTCGACGAACGCCAGTTTCTAAGCCCGAGTCCTCGAAGTTGCAAAATGGCGATCTCCCAGATGCTGCGGCCGCCGCACTCTTTGACGTTCGTCACATTGGCAAGGTTCGCTATACCCGGTTCGGTGCCAAGAAGCGGTCAGTCTCCTACCGGCCAAGGCCAGCGGTTGCGCGCTCGTGACTTTCGCGAATCCCGATACGTCTCTACGGCACACGCATGGCTACGAGATCACCTACCGCAGAGCGCGTTGAAGCACTTATCCGGCGTCTGGACGGAACACCGCTCTGCAATGAATGCATCGCGGACCGGCTCGATCTCTCGTCCGCTGCGCAGGCGGGCGCGGCGACGCAGGGCGCTGGCGGCGTTGGCGGCTTCGAACTGTTGAAGGCATCGTGCGGACTGTGCGGCGAGCCGCGGCACGTCATTCGCTACAAGGGCTGAACGCCGGGCGGTTGCCGCTGCCGGGTCGAGCGCGGCTCGATTGGGCGTGCTCTGGCGCCGGCAGGCGGCGCCAGGGGCCGCGCGTCGTTCGGGCCGCGCAGCGCACTTGGCTCGCTGTGCTTGCCGGGCGGCGGCTGGCCCCCAGGCCCGCGCGCACGCCGCCCGGCTGCGGGCTCCCCAAGAGCGCGTTTCCTGTGGGCGCCTCGCGCAGCGCTTTCGGATGGGGCGACGGCTTGCGCGTTTGAATCGATCGGCCGTCCGGATTAGGGCCGAGCGATGATCAGCCTGTTCCTTCTCGCCTCGGTCGTTCCGGCCGGCCAATCCTTCCTTTGTACGCCGGTCGCGGTCTGGGATGGCGACGGGCCGATCTGGTGCGCCGAAGGTCCGCACGTTCGTCTTTCCGGCGTCGCGGCGCGCGAAATGAATGGCAGTTGCAGCCCGGGCCACCCCTGTCCGGATGCCGATGCGGCCGCCGCGCGCGATCATCTGGCTGGTCTGCTCGGTGAGCCGCAGGGGCGGAACCGGACCGGCCACATCCTTGTCCGCGGGCCGGCCATGCGCTGTGTCTCGCGCGGGGGCGCCGGGGGCACTCGCACTGCGGCCTTCTGCACCTCGCCCCGCTCAGGCGATATCTCCTGCGCCATGATCCGCAGCGGCCTTGCGGCGCGATGGGACAAATATTGGGGTTCGCATCGCTGCGACTGACGGGACAGCGCAAGCGCGGCGGTTGCGGGGGGCCTTCTCCCGGTCCGTCTGATCGCTGGATCGAGATGGTCACTCTTACCCCGGTCGCTCACGGCCTTTCCCTTCCTGTCGCCCTTCTGCGGGTCCGGCTCGCCTCTGGCCGTCAACCCCATGCGGGGTTCGCCCTCGCGTGCCGCTCGGTGACGGCAGCTCGCGGCCCCTTCTTCCGGCGCCATCGGGAAAGTCCCCGAGCAACCGAAGGAGAAAGATCATGCCCACCATCGCCAATCTCAACGTCAAGGCCGACGGCAGCTTCGAAGGCACGCTGGCCACCCTCAACGTCACCGCGCCCATCGCGATCGTGCCGAACGGTCGCAAAACCAAGGAAAACGAGCCCGTCGTGAACACAAATCGCAGGACCTATCACATCGAACTGCGCGCAACGGCCGCAACCTATATGGCGTCGGTGTCCTGGTCCTACCCCGAAGCGGAACTGATTGCGCTGCGTGCCGCCGAGGCGGACCGCGAACGGGAGGCGCCGGTCGCCGCGGGTCTCGATCTCGCCGCGCTCAATTTCGGTTACCGCCTGTCGGGCGACAAGCCCGACTGGCGTCCGGTCCGGGTCTTCGACGATGGGCGGCAGCTCTTCATCGAGTTCGGTCAAGATATCGGCACCGGCGACATGCCGCCGCTCTTTGCGTTGGGGGCCAAGGGTTCGGCAGAGCTGCTCAATTACCGTGTCCAAGGACGCTACATGGTCGTTGACCGGCTGTTCGAGCGCGGCGAGCTTCGGATGGGCGTCGGCCGCGCCGCCCGCAAGATCGTTATCGAACGCGCTGGACGCGCGCGGGGGCGCTCGTGAACGGGCCCGAACGCGAGGAACCGGCCGCGGCGGAGCCTGCGCCGTCACCTTCTGCTGGCGCAGACGCCTTCCGGCTCGGTGCCGAGCCGCCGAAGGTGATGCGGCTTTCGCGCAAGGCCCTCGCAAGCCTTGGCGCCGCGGCGGGTATCGCGATTGGCGGAGCGCTTCTCTACGCGCTGCAGCCGGCGAAACCGAAAGTCGTGGAGAATCTCTACGACACCGACGGGGCGAACAAGTCTGAACTCGTGACCGGCGCGCCGGGAGACTATGACAAGATACCCAAGCTCGGCGAGCCGCTGCCCGGCGATCTCGGGCGACCGATCCTCGCAGCGCGCGAGAAGGACGGAACCGTCCCGGTTCCGCCGATCGGCACGCCGCCGCCCGATCCGCGGGACGTAGCGGCCGAGCAGGCGCGCGCACGCGCTGCGCAGGAACGTGAGAGCGCCCGCGCGAGCCAGCTTTTTCTTGGTGGCTCTTCCGCCGCCGCGCCGGCTCTCTCGCTTGCGGAAGATGCCGCGCCGCAGGCAGCCCCCGTCGCGGCCCTGGCCGATCGGGCCGCCGCCGACAAACGAGGGGGTCCCCTTGGCGGTGACCTCCTTGATCTGCCGGAGAGTTCGGCTCGCATCGTCAAGCCGTCCTCCACCCATGTCATCCAGGCGGGAAGCGTCATTCCGGCTGCACTGATCACGGGCATCCGGTCCGACCTGCCCGGGAAGGTCAGCGCGCAGGTCACGCAGCATGTATATGACAGCCCAACGGGTCGGATCCTGCTCATTCCGCAGGGCGCGAGACTGCTCGGCGAATATGACAGTGAGGTCGTTGCCGGCCAGCAGCGCCTACTTCTGGCCTGGGATCGTCTGATTTTGCCGGGCGGCCGGTCCATCAGTCTGGAGCGGCAGCCCGGCGCCGATGCGCAGGGGATGGCGGGTGTCTCGGATCGCACCGATAATCACTGGGGCCGGATGCTTCGCGCGGGTCTTCTTTCGGCCTTGCTTGGCATCGGCACCGAGCTTGCCGCGGGTCGCGAAGACGAGCTCGTCCGCGCGCTTCGCGATGGCACGCAAGACAGCGTCAATGAAACGGGTCGACGATTGGTCGAGCGCGAGATGAAGGTGCCGCCTACGCTGACCATTCGGCCCGGTTATATCTTTCGTGTCTTCGTAACGCGCGACCTGATCCTCGACGATGAAACGGGAGCCGCGCCGTGAGCCGGCTCCGGCTGGGGCCGATCGCCGATGACAAGCCCGTGAAACTCACTATCGAACTGTCCGGGGCTGTCCATCGTGATCTTCTCGCCTATGCCGATGCCCATGCGAAAGCCACGGGACTTTCGCAGCCGCTGTCGCCCGAGAAGATTGCGGTGCCGATGATCGAACGGTTCATGGCGACTGATCGCGGCTTTGCCCGCGCGCGTCAGCAGCGCTGATCAACGCGAACGATGCTCATTTCGGCGGGATGGTATTCCCGGGGCCTCCTGTCGTGCGCTCCCCTCGCGCGGCGGACCGCGCGCGCGGAGTTGCTTCACGCTGTTGATGCCCCGCCAGGCACCTTCCGGAAGCGCCGGGCCACCGATCGGCGCACAGGCTTGCAACACAGTGCGCGACCGAAAAGGTCGTGCGCCGGTCGAAGACCTTGTCACCTGTTTGTGAATTCAGCGCAAATAGCGGAAACGCAGCTAGGTCATAGTTCTGATGCGAACGGTGCGCGCGACATCATCCCGGGCTTCGAGGAGCTTGCGGCGGATATCGATGGCAAGATCGGGACGCCCGGCAAGATAGGTGTCGATCACCTTCAGATCCGACGCCGAGGTCCGGTTCTTGATGAATCCGTTGATCCACGTCGGCAGAAATACGATGCTGCGGTTGGCCTTGATCC
Source organism: Sphingopyxis sp. LARHCG72 (assembly GCF_052871675.1). Lineage (NCBI taxonomy): Bacteria > Pseudomonadati > Pseudomonadota > Alphaproteobacteria > Sphingomonadales > Sphingopyxidaceae > Sphingopyxis > Sphingopyxis sp. LARHCG72. The sequence goes on from NZ_JBIXJU010000002.1 coordinate 308,760, forward strand.
ACTCGAGCCTTTCCAGCGCGAGCGGGAGGAACCTCGAAGTCATCTCATTCTGCTTGGGGTCATTGAAAGCCGCGAAGCTTGCAATCGCCCAACCTTCGTTGAGCGACTTGTCCTCGATATAGGCCCGGAAATAGCGCTCCTTTATTTCCGCATCGGTCGACGAGGCGAGCGCAACATAGGCGGAGCGAGCGGCGTCGGGTTCCTTGTCGCGTCTTGCCTCGGCTTCGTAGCGCGCCTTCGCGTCCACTGTCCCGCACGCGAGCAACTGGGTAACCGCCGCCCAGCGGCTCGCCTGCCGAATTGCGGCGCCGTCGAATTGACGAGTGCCGTCGAGATACGCCCGCAGCATGTCGAGACCTGCGGGCGAACGTGCGGTTGCGAGGAGGCCGTCGAGTGCCTGCTTGCGAACGCCATAGGCGAGCTTGGGGTCGGCGCTCCGGCCCGAGAGGAAGTTTTCCCATTCGGGGACGAACGCCGCCCCGGATAGTGGGTCGGCGTAATGCGTGACCGCAGTCGCTGCCCGGCCCTGGATGAACGCGGCGACCTGTTCGTCGCTTTCGCCGGGAAGATGCCGTATCGCAATGCGCGCAAAATCGAGCGGAGCAAGCCGCCCGTCGCGAACATCGTCCCAAAGACCGCCCCAGAGCATGGCTCGCAGCAGCGGGTCCTCGACCGTGTTTACCGACGCCTGAACCCAAGTGGCGCTACGCCGGTCCAGTTCGAAAATGGCATATCCGAAGTCGCCGTCGTTCGCCCAGACATAGTCGGGCGCCGGGAGGCCCGCCGCCTTCGCAACGACGAGTTCGCCGTGATCGAGCGTTGCGGGTATGACGACATCCTCGCCGTTTTTGTAGCCAAGCCGGATTTGCAGGCGCATGGGCCAGACCGTGCCCGCCCCGACATTTTCGGCGCTCTGGCTGAGCGTCAGGCGCTGGATGCGATCGCCCTGGAGTTCCAGCTTCGTGCGAACGCGCGGTACGCCAGGCTGCAGCACATATCGCTCGCCGAAGGTCTTGAGCGACTGGCCCGATGCAAGCTCGATCGCGCTCAGAAGGTCGCGCCAGGTCGCATTGCCATAGGCGTGGCGACGCACGAAAATCTGGAGTCCCTTGCGAAAGGCCTTATCGCCCACGAGAAAGGCGAGCTGCTTCAGGACCGCCGGCGCCTTGTTGTAGACGATCGGGCCGTAATTGCTTCCCGCTTGGCTGAGATTGTCGAGTTGCTGCCAGAGCGGGGTGGTGCCGCTGCTCGCATCGGTATTGTAGGCGGACGATTTCAGGCGGACGAAGAAGGTCTTCCAGGGCTGGGTTTCAGGCTGCAGCGCTTCCTGTACATAGCAGGAGATGAACGTGCTGAAGCCCTCCTTGAGCCACAGATCGTCAAACCACTTCATCGTGACATAATCGCCGAACCATTGATGACTGAGCTCGTGATAGATCGTCTGGTCGCGATTGAGGCTCTGCGACAGGGTTGGGGGTTCGCGGAAAATCGTGCCCGTCTCATTGTAGAAGACGGCGCCGACATGCTCCATGCCGCCAAAGGGAAAGGCTGGGGCCAGCACGAGATCGAGCTTCTCGAACGGGAAGGGCGATGCGAGCCAATCCTCGAGCCACTCGATTGTCGCCCGGTTGGTCGCGATGAAAGGCTCAACGTCCATTTCGGGGGCGCGCGAAGGGCGCGCATAGAGCGTAATCGGCCTTTTCCCGGGCGGCGTGGACGGAAAGGCGCGCCATGGGCCCGCAGCGAAGGACGTTACATAAAGGGGGATCGGCGGCGTTCGTCCGAATGTCCAGCGGCGGGCCGCACCCACCTCGTCCTTTGCCACAACCTTCGAATTGCCGATGACGGTCCATTCCTTGGGAGCCGTAATCGTCCAAGCGATCCGACCCTTGAGATCCGGCTGGTCAAAGCAGGGCATCAACTGATGCGCATCGGAAGGGACAAGAAGCGTATAAAGATAGGTCGTGCCGTCACTCTTGTCGTCGACCTGGATGATGGCACTTCCGCTCGGTGCCACCGGCGTGACAAATGTCGCAGAGAGGCGGTTGGCCCCCTTCTTCAACAGAGCGGCAGGCAGGATGACATGGCCGTTCTCGCGAACCAAGTCAGCAACCGCCCGGCCATTGATCGAAAGGTTATCGAGGCTCGTGCCGCGAAAGTCGAGAATGAGATCCTCGCGGTTGTCCTTGAGCGTGAACGCAATCGTCGTGCTGCCCGCCGCCTGTCCGGTGCCGGTGAGATCGAGCGCGACATCATATGCAAGATCGGTGACGCGCCCGGCGCGGCCCCGCGCCAACGCCTCGGAAATACCCGGGGCAAGAAAGGCTTCCCGGGTCATGACGATGGCCCGCTCGGAGGGCTCTGGCCTGTCGCGGCCCGCAGCCCATGCCGCGGGCAGGGCGAGCTTCACGGCGCCGGCTGCTGCCGTGCCGCAAAGCAGCGCGCGGCGCGTCGCCATCCATTGCCGTTCCATCATGTCTTTTCTCCCTCACGGCCCGAGCCCCCGCGGGCCGGGCATTTTTGTAGCGTTGCCGCTCGTTTAGCCCGCTCCCGCGCCGAAGCCCCCGCCGCCGGGAGTTTCGATGACGATGACATCGCCCGCTGCCAGATCTGTGTGGTCCGTGCCGCCGAGAATATCGACCGCCCCGCCAGCACGCTCGACCCATTGTCTGCCGAGCGCGCCGCCTTGCCCGCCTTCTAGGCCGAATGGCGCCACCTTCCGCCGCGAGCCTACGACCGTTGCAGTCATGGCTTCGAGCGCGCGAACCTTTCGGATCGCACCATCGCCGCCCCGGTGGCGGCCATTGCCGCCCGAGCCCTGGCGTACGCCGAAATGCTCGAGACGAACCGGGTAACGAAGTTCGAGGATCTCGGGATCTGTGATCCGTGTATTGGTCATATGGGTGTGGACCGGTCCTGCCCCGTCGAAACATGGGCCGGCGCCGGCGCCGCCACAGATTGTCTCATAATATTGATACGCATCGGTCCCGAACAGGAAGTTGTTCATCGTCGCTTGTGCGCTCGCGGCCGCGCCGAGAGCGCCAAGAAGCGCGTTTGTAATCGCCTGGCTTACCTCGGTATTGCCCGCCACGACGGCGCTTCCTCTTTCGGGGGAGAGAAAGCTGCCTTGCGGGATGACGATCTGCAGCGGACGGAGGCACCCCTCGTTGAGCGGGATGTCGTCGCCGATGAGGCAGCGAAACACATAAAGGACCGCCGCGTAGGATATGGCTCTCGGCGCGTTGAAATTGCCTTCGCGCTGCGGACTCGTACCCGTAAAGTCCACGATGGCGCTTCGGGCTGCGTGGTCGACCTTCACCGCGACTTCTAGCCGTGCGCCGTCATCCATTTCGTAGCTGAACTGTCCGTCGCTGATGCGGTCGATCGCCCGGCGGACGCTTTCTTCCGCATTCGCCATGACATGCGCCATATAGGCTTCGACCACATCCCAGCCATATCGGCGGACAAGCGCGCCGAGTTCGCGCGCGCCCGTCTCGTTGGCGGCGAGCTGCGCCCTGAGGTCCGCTATGTTTACATCGGGGCTGCGGGCCGGATAGGGTCCTGACGCGAGAAGCGTGCGCACGGCTTCCTCGCGAAACTGGCCGCGTTCAACGAGGAGAAAATCGTCGATGACGATGCCTTCCTGATCGAGCGACGTCGAATCCGGCGGCATCGAACCAGGCGTGATGCCGCCAATGTCGGCATGATGTCCGCGGTTCGCGACATAGAAGCGAATGGTTTCGCCATCCTCGGCAAACACCGGCGTGACAACGGTGACGTCGGGGAGGTGCGTGCCACCGTTGAACGGGTTGTTGAGAACGATGGCATCGCCGGGGGCCAGTGTCGCAGCGCGGCTCCTGATCACTGTCCGCACGCTTTCGCCCATGGCGCCGAGGTGAACCGGCACATGGGGAGCATTTGCGATGAGGCTGCCCGCCGCGTCGAAGAGCGCGCAGGAGAAATCAAGGCGTTCCTTGATATTGACGCTCGTCGAGGTGTTCTGGAGGACGGCGCCCATTTGTTCGGCGACGCCCATGAAGAGGCTGTTGAAAAGTTCGAGAAGGACCGGGTCCGCCGGGCCTGACGCGTCGACGTTGTGGTCGACCCGTTCCTGGTTGGTCAGCAGCAGCGCTCCGGTCGAAAGCAATGAAGCTTCCCAACCCGGTTCGACCACAACGGTCGAAATTGCCTCGCGGATGAGCGCGGGGCCGCTGATGCGGCTGTTCGCACCGAGCCGCTCTCGCTCATAGACCGGTGTCGGCCAGGCGCGTCCGGCAGTCCACATCTCAACCTGATCGATCGGTTCGGGAAGATCATCGTCGGCCGGCGCCGGCCGCACAACAGCTTCGCCCGTGCGCACAACCTCCGCAACAAGCGATTCGATCATGATCGCGCGTCCGGGGCTCGCAAAACCGAACCGTGCCCGGTGAGCGGTTTCGAACTCCGCGAGCATCTCGTCCGATGATCCGAAGCGCACCGGAAGAGCCGTATCGGTGCCATTATAGCGAAGATAGGCAGTGACGAGCGCGCGATCGGAACCGCCGCCCTCGCTTGAGGCAAGCTGGGCGGCAGCTTCGCTCTTCAGCATGTCCGCAACAGCGCCAAGCTGCGTCGCCGCCTCCGGGCCAAGCGGAAGTTCGGTTGCTTGTTGCCGCGTCGCGGCCTGATCGGCGAGGCCCATTCCGAACGCGGACAGCACGCCGGCAAAGGGATCGATCAGGACGCGCGACATGCCCAGTTCCTCGGCGACCCTGCAGGCGTGCTGGCCGCCGGCACCGCCGAAACACTGCAGCGTAAATTCGGTCGCATTCTGGCCGCGGCTGAGGGAGACGCGCTTGATTGCGGCAGCCATGTTCGCGACCGCCACGCGAAGGAAGCCTTCGGCGACATCGCGCGGCTCGTCGCTGCCCGCGCTCGCCGCGAGTGCGGCAAACTTGTCCGAGACTGCCGCGAAGTCCAGCGGCTCATTGCCATCAGGGCCGAAGATCGAGGGGAAATGTCCCGGAATGATTTTTCCGCACATGATGTTGGCGTCAGTGATCGTGAGGGGACCGCCGCGGCGGTATCCAGCTGGCCCCGGATTGGCGCCGGCACTATCGGGCCCCACCCGGAATCGGGCTCCGTCGAAGTGGAGGATCGAACCGCCGCCCGCCGCAACGGTTTCGATCGCCATCATCGGAACGCGCATTTCGACGCCCGCCACCTCGGTGTCGAAGGCCCGTTCGAACGCGCCGTCATAAAGGGCCACGTCGGTCGATGTTCCGCCCATGTCGAAACCGATAATGCGTTTCTCGCCTGCCGCCTCGGCCGTCCTGGCCGCGCCGACGACGCCGCCCGCCGGACCCGAAAGAATGGCATCCTTGCCCTGGAAATCGGAGGCGGGCGTAAGGCCGCCGCTCGACTGCATGAAGTAGAGCGGCGTATCGCCGAGCTCGCCGGTAACCCGGTCGACATAATGCCGCAGCACGGGCGAAAGATAGGCGTCGACCACGGTCGTGCTTGCGCGTGCGACCAGACCGACAAGTGGGCTCACCTTGTGGCTCGCGGACACTTGCAGGAAGCCCGCATCGGCCGCCAATCGGGCCAGCCGCTTTTCGTCGTCGCCATATTTCCAGGCATGGATCAGGACGATCGCGCAGGCTTCAAATCCCTGTGCGCGGTAGCTCTTGAGCATGGCAAGGGCCGCAACCTCGTCGAGCTCGCTCACGCGCGATCCGTCGGCGGCGACGCGGCAGCCTACTTCCTCTACTGCCGAAAAAAGAGGGTCGGGCAGCCTGATGTCGAGATCGAAGAGCCTCGGACGCGTTTGGTGACCGATCCGGAGCAAATCGCGAAAGCCGGCGTTCACCAATAGCAGCGTTCGTGCGCCCTTGCGCTCGAGGAGCGCATTGGTCGCCACGGTCGTGCCCATCTTCACGCGCTCGACCATGCCCGCCGGGATGGCGGCATCGAGGGGAAGTCCGAGTGCGGTGCGAATGCCCGCAGTCGCGGCGTCCCGATAACGCTCGGGGTTTTCGCTCAACATCTTGGTTGTCGAAAGTCGGCCGTTCGGCTCGCGCGCGACGATGTCCGTGAATGTGCCGCCCCGGTCGATCCAGAATTGCCAGCCCGTCACCTGTACCTCCCTCGATTGAAGGTGGCAGAAAAGCTGGACAATGATAAATTGTCAATAAAATATATAAAAAATGTCGATGAGCAGCGCGGGCTCGCTTTGGTGCAGGATGGCCTGCCACCTCCGCGTAAGGAATAATTTGCATATAATTTATTGACAATTTGTATCTGACATGTCTCCTTGGCGACAGTGGAGATGGAGGAGGGGGCGGAAATGCTGCTCGAACGGAACAAAATGGCAGCGCGTGACGCGCGATTCGGCGATTGGGCGTTTGTAGCCGGAGACCGGTCTTGACCGCGCCCGCTCATCGAGGGCGACATCGCGCCTTTGCCGCGAGCCTCTCCGGCACGGCGCTCGAATATTATGATTTCGCGATTTACAGTTCTGCGGCGGCGCTCGTTTTCGGACAGATTTTCTTTGCCGAGAGCGATCCGCTGGACGGAGTCATCAAGGCGTTCGCGACATATGCCGTCGGATTCATTGCGCGGCCTGTGGGGGGGATTGTCTTCGGTCGCCTCGGAGACATCATCGGCCGGAAGCGGGTGTTGGTCTACACGCTTCTTCTCGTCGGAATCGCAACCTTCCTGATCGGCCTCCTGCCAGGTTATGCCACCATCGGGGTGGCTGCGCCCGTCATGCTCGTTCTGCTCAGATTTGCCCAAGGCGTGGGAGTGGGCGGCGAATGGGGCGGCGCGGTTTTGTTGTCGGCCGAGTTCGGCGACGAACGGCGTCAGGGCTTCTGGGCGTCCGCAGCGCAGGTTGGTCCTCCGCTTGGAACCCTTCTCGCCAATGCTGTTATCGCCATTCTTGCCCTCACCATGTCCGACGCCGATTTCGTCGCATGGGGCTGGCGTATCGCCTTCCTCCTGTCGGGCGTCCTGGTCGCATTCGGGCTCTGGATACGAGCCGCCCTCGAAGAGACGCCGGCGTTTCAGGCAATCGCCGAAAAAGGCGAACGTTCGGAGGCGCCGCTTACCGAGGTGTTCACCACGCAGCGGCGCCCGCTCGCGGCCGCCATCCTGGCCCGTATCGGCCCCGACGTTCTGTATGCGATGTTCGCCGTGTTCGTGCTGACTTACGCAACCCAATCGCTCGGTTTGACGCGCGCCGAGGCGGTTATGGCAGTCCTCATCGGTTCGGCGGTGCAGGTTCCCCTCATTCCTTACGCGGGACATCTTTCGGATCGCTTCGGGCGGCGTGCGGTCTATGCGGCGGGGGCTGTCGGTGGCGGGCTGTGGAGTCTCTATTTTTTTACGTTCGCGGTGGACCAGCCGACCCTCGTAGTCGGCACCGTTGTGGCCCTGATCTTTCACGCACTCATGTATGGCCCACAGGCCGCCTTCATCACCGAGCAGTTCGACGTGCGCCTTCGCTATACCGCGAGCTCGCTTGCCTACACGCTGGCGGGGCTTGTCGGCGGCGCGATCGCACCCCTCATTTTCAGTGCGATGCTGCGCCCGGGCGCCTCGAACCTCTTGATCGGGGGCTATATCGCCGCAGCCTGCGGAATCACGCTTGTGGGCCTGGCTCTCGCCAAGGGAGGGTCGGGCAGCCGGAAATGAATCAGGACCAAATGCAGTGCTGAGCCTGCCGGACAGAGACGCCGACGCTACGACCCAATGGAGATGAACTTGAGAAATATTCTTGGCACCACCGTCGCCGCGGTCCTGCTCGCGTCTCCCGCTGCGGCCAATCCGACGGCAAGCGACCTCAGCGCTGTCCGGGATGCCGCGCTCAAGGACCGGACAGCCTGGGACGTTACGGAGTCGCTGTCCACGGAGGTCGGGCCCCGTCCGGTAGGTTCCCCGGCGATGGACCGCGCCCGCGATTGGGGGGTGGCGATGTTGAAGAAACACGGCTTCCAGAATATCCGTGTCGAGACATTCACGACGCCGGCGTGGCGGCGCATCGGCGACGATCATGCAGAGATCGTGGGTCCATATCCCCACCGCATGAAAATTCTCGCGCTCGGCAAGTCTGCTTCGACGCCGGAAAGCGGACTCGAAGCGCCCGTGGCCGTCTTCCGCACCTATCAGGAACTGCTCGATCAGCCGGTGGGAGCCCTTCAGGGAAAAATTGCGGTCGTCACGCAGAAGATGACAAAGACGCAGGACCTCTCGGGCTATGTGGGGATCTTCGCGCAGCGCATTCGTGGCGCCTACGAAGCCAAGGCACGGGGAGCCGTCGGCTATCTGACCCGGTCGATCTCGACGGCCGACGACAGCGCCCCCCATACGGGCGGCGCGCAGGCCAGCGGCATACCGGCCGGAGCGCTGTCGCCTGCGGACAGCGATCTTCTCGAGAATATGGCCGCGAGAGGCACGCCCGTGACTATCCGCCTGCGCATGGCTTCCGAGATGGTCGAGGCTGCGCCAGCCTACAATATTTCGGGCGATCTTCCGGGGTCCGGTAGCGAGGTGGTCGTGGTGGGCGGCCATCTCGACAGCTGGGATGTCGGCACCGGTGCCGTCGACGACGCCGCCGGGATCGGGATCATGCTTGCCGCCGCGAAGCTCGCGGCGCAGGGCAAGGGCAAGCCCCGGCGGACGCTGCGTGTCGTGATGTGGGGCTCGGAAGAGCAAGGCGGGTCGAGCGCCGCCTATGCGCGCGAACATCAGGCCGATCTCGCACGCATCGTGGTCGCCGGTGAAAGCGACACCGGCGCCGATCGCATTTTCGCAATCTCGCTTCCCAAGGCCAGCGCCGGCCATCCCGCCATGCAGGCATTCGTCAGTACCATCGCTCCGCTGAAGGTCTTCCTCAGGCGGGAGGCGGCGGAAGACGGCGGGGCCGATATTTCGGACATCGTCAAGGCCGGTGTTCCGACGGTCAGCTTCGATCAGGATATGTCGCGCTACATGGACATCCATCATTCCGAAAACGACACGATAGCGATGGTCGACCGCGAGCAGCTGGCGCAGAATGTCGCGGTCTGGGCGACCTTCATGCGTGCCGTCGCTTTCAGCGATATCGACTTCCGTAGCCTCGCGGCGGAGGCGGATTGACAAGTCCGCATCGCTGCCGAGGCGCGCTCGGCGGCCGTGCCGACACATCTTGTTCGAACGCGCTCGACGGGAGCTGACCGGCGAATTGCTCTTGGGCCCTTGCCGGCGACCGCCCGTTCCGCAGTGGCGCGAACCGCCTGAGCCGGTTTCGGGCGCCATGCCTATATGGCTCAGGGTGCGCGCGACGGATGGCGTGGCTGCGCGAGCTTCGCGCGTACTTCGGGAGACAGTTCGAGAACCCAGAAGCCGCTCATCTGGCAGGTGAGCCACATCTGGTCGCTCGCCTCGACGAAACGAACATGTCCTGTGCAGGTGTCGCCGGGCCGGAAATAGGCAATCTCCTGCGGATCGCGCGGGTCACGAAGATCGGCGATGCGGAGGCCCGCTTCCTGGAAGTTGAACAGACCGAGCCTGCTGTTTTCGGCATTGTCGACGTCGGCGAAGTGCGTACTCGGGACAGGATCATGTTTCCTGTTGATGTCGCAGTTGCTGAGCTGATTCACCGACAGGCGAAACTCTCCGACGAGTTTCGGTTTCGTTTCATCGGCGATATTGGTGATGCGGGGAAAGGCCCCGGGGCAGCGGCCGTTTTCCGAGGCGCCGACGAGGTGCGGAACGCCATCGAAGCTCGCGGGCATAACCGAGTGCCAGCCGCCGCGGTAGGCAGTGCCGACGATCCGCATCTTGGGATCGGGTTTTCCATCCACGATATCGCTATTGTCGAGGATGTAGATGCCGCCGGCTTCATTGCCTCCGGCCTCGGCCGGCTCGATCTTACGGCCGTCGTTGAGGTCCCCGCCAAGCGTCTGGACGACGCCAGCATAGATGCGGCGCTGGTCGGGGCTGACCGACATCTGGTGTGAGAGAAGATCCCATGAGCGCCCGTCGGCGCCCGTCACCTGAAACGCGCCGACGTGGCGCGGCTTTTTCGGATTGCTGATGTCGAGAACGTGAATGCGCCCCGTGCCGAGCGGACCGCTCTTTGCGATGCTCGGGGCATAAATGCGCTTCGCGTCCGCCGACAGGGTCAGCGTGTGGACATTTTCCGGCCAGATATATTCGGCAAGCAGTTTCGGTTTTGCGCAGTCTGCGACGTCATAAAGATTCAATACCGGCGGGTCGTCGGGCGAGAAATCCTTGTTGCCCGCCGCATAGTCGCCGACCGCTAGAATCTTTCGGTCACCGGCATCCATTGCGTCCATCGTCTCGACGGTGCGAAGAGCGCCGCGTTCGCGCAGTAGGCCGACCTGGCGCGGCTTGGCCGGGTTCTTCACGTCGATGACGGCCACGCCGTCCGTCGGCTCCCACGGCGTATCGGGGCCCGGCTTGACCCCGCCGCCGTTCAGCATCGGAGCCCCCGATACATAGGCGCAGTGATCGATCCACACCAGTTGCTGATTGCTTTTGCGATCGCCGATCGGCTCATGGCCGACGATTCTCACACCCTTTTGAAGAGGTTTGGGCAGCGGGGGGGTACCCCAACCGCGCTCCTTGCCCGTAACCGGCCCCCCCGAGGGGCCAGGCTCTGGGTTGTCCTGTGCTGCGGCTGCTGAGGCGGCCAAGGCGATCGCTAGAAGAGGAAATCCGAGCACCGCGAGACGACGCTTCGCCGTTGCAGCGCCGGTGCGATGGACCAATTTATTCATTTCCCGTCTCCCAACCTCACCGGCCCGGCCGGTATCTGTCATCGTATCAAGCCGCGCCGTTCACATGGCTGTGGAGGCGCTGCGCGGCGTCGAGCGCGGAGGCGATGGCGCCTTCCTGCCAACCCGAGTGATAGGAGCAATGTTCGCCAGCCAGCATGATCCGGCCATCGAGCGAGCAAAGCGTTTCATATTTTTTCTCGTCTTCGTCCTTGTGCCAGCTCGCGAAACAGCCAAGCGCCGACGGGACGCGGTGCCATGCGACCGACACGCCGTTGTCGAATTCCTCGGCATATTGCGGGTGAATCCTGGCGCCTTCGCGCACCGCCCAGGCGATGCGCTCTTCCGGGGACACCGATGACATCGCGTAGGAGGCGAGCGGCTGAAACGAGGGAAGAGACACCACAAAGGCGCCGGTCAGCACACCTTTTCCCCGGCTGCCATAATGGTGGCTGGGGTAGACGATCTGGTTGATCGGCAGATCGGTGAAACTGATACCGCCGTAGATGCGCTCATCCTGCTCCCAGAAGCGCCTTTTGAACTGCAGGGCGACTTTGAGCGACGACGCGTACCACACGCTGTTGATCGCGTCCTGGAGCGCCCCGCTGATTTTCATCGGAATCTGGCTGAGGATCGATGCGGGAATTGTGCATACGCACCAATCCGCTTCAACGGTCCGCGTAGCGCCACCGGCGGCGAGGTCGGCATAAGTGACGCGGACGCCGCTGTCGTTCTGGTCGATGTTGACGACCTTTGCACGGTAACGGATCTGCGAGGCGAGCGGCCGCGCCAGCGCGCGCGGGAGCATGTCCATGCCTCCTACCGGCTGCAGCATGGTCGGCTGCCAATCCGCCGAATGCTGCGTCGCGAGATTTCGCCACAGGCCGCTGCCGAGGAGTTCCTTCAGCGCGATGGGCTTGGAAACGCCCGGCCGGGGAGTGAGCCCTCCGCCGGGAGGCCCGAACGGCGCCCCCCGGCGACCGGTCGATCGAGGCCCTTCACGATAGCGATAATCCTTGTCGAGGGCGCCCCAACTGCGGAGAGCCTCGAGCAGCATCTCGAGGTCTTCCTTCGAGAGCTCAGCGTCGAGATTGCTGTCGGGTGCGGCCTTGGCGAGCAATTCGGAGATCGACCCCTCGAAATCGGCGCGGACGTCCCGCGCTCGCTGCGGCTTGCCGCCGAACGCCTTTGTCGAGTGGAAATAGGCTGCGCCATTATCCTGTGCGAAAGCCTCGAGTGCGACGTTGAACTTCGAACAATAGCCGAGAAACAGGTGATGGTCGTAAGGGATGCGCATCGCGCCGGGGTTGAAATATTGCTCATCGTCGAAGCGGCAGATCTGGCGGGCGCCGCCCATCTCCTCGATCACGTCGCCGCCCCGGATCGTCCACGCCCGTCCGCCCGGGCGATCATTATATTCCAGTATTTCGACGCTGTGGCCCGCCGCGCGCAATTCGGTGGCGGCGACGAGGCCGGCCATTCCCGCACCGAGCACAAGGACCCGGGCCTTCTTGCCGCCGGGTGAAAGCATGCCGGGCTTCAGCGTCGGTGATGGCGGCGTGGCGGCGTATGCCGACATTCCGCGATAGGCCATCGCTGCGCCGCCGGCGAGACCGGCCAGCATCAAAAGGTCACGGCGCGTCGGGCTGCCGCCGGACATTATTTGCCTCCGCAGCGTGTCGCCGCGATGACTTCAATCTCGACAAGCATGTCGTCGAACGCGAGGCGGGCGACCTCGACGGTCGCACGTGCCGGCTTCGCGGGAACGGGACGCTCAAGGAAATAGCGACGATATGCGCGGCTGTAGCCGGCGAAGTCCATCTTGCCGAGCTTGGGATCCGCGACGAGGTAGGTTCGCATCATGACGACATCGTTGAGGTCGAGGCCATGTTTGCCGAGTTCGGCGCGAATTGCCTCGATCGTGCGCGCCGTCTGTTCCTCGGTATCGAGATCTTTGGGCGGCTCTTCGCCCGGGTTCCAGGCCACGAGGCCGCTCAGGTAAACCGTATCGCATGAGGCCGGCACGACCACGCTCGAGGCAATGGAGCTGTTTTCGGAGCCATGGAATATGGGCTTTGCCTCAGCGGCCGCGGCCTGATTGCCCATAGTCATGGAATGCGCCAGTGCTGCAAGAAAGAGGGACGTTTTGGCGGGATGGCCGACAATGCGGCGAAAACTGCTCATTGGCTGGACTCCGTTCTGGCTGCGGCGACATCCTTTGCGGAATAGGGCGCCGTGTAATCGTTTCCGAAACTGGTGCGGATGAAGTTGACGAGGGCTGCAACCTGCTCGTCCGTCATATTGTCGCCGAAGCCCGGCATCGCCTTCTGGCCATTGACGATCATGAAGGCGGGATAATTGCCATCCTCGAGCCTGGCATTACCTGCGAGGGCCGGATAAACTCCGGCGCCGACCGCTCCGCGGCCGTCGGACATATGGCAACCCTGACACACCGCGCGATAAAGTCCTTCGCCATCCTGCTGCGGGAAGCGAAATGCAGAAGCATTCGGCGCCGCTGCAACAATCGGCGGCGGTTCAGCGCGAGGACCGCCCGCGCCCTCGCCGCGCCAGGCCAGAAAGCATAGCCCGACAACTCCAAGGCCAAGAACCGACAAAGTGGTCCGGTCCCGATTGTAGAGATAGCGCTTCTTCATCGAGACTTTGCCTTCTCCCGGACCAACCCGCATTTCATCTTCGTGCTGCGCTTCCCCGTTCTTGTCAATGGTATGTCCATTTAAAAACGACCAATCAGAGGCGCTCTTGCTCGCTGCCAGTCAGTCTTGGCCGAGAGTTCTTCCCAGCACGCTCCGCAGAAACTTCCTGGTCTCTTCTTGCTGAGGCTCGCGGAATATCTGCGAAGGTGGCCCTGCTTCGACGACGACCCCATGGTTGATGAACACCACGCGATCGGCGGCCGAGGAAGCAAAGTGCATCTCGTGCGTAACGCACACCATCGTCATGCCTTCTTTCGCGAGACCACGCATAACGTTGAGGACCTCCTCGACCAGCGCCGGATCGAGCGCCGAGGTTGCCTCATCGAACAGCATGACATCGGGCGCCATCGCGAGAGCCCTGGCAATCGCAACGCGTTGCTGCTGGCCGCCGGACAGCTGCGATGGGCGCTGGTCGGCCTTTTCGGCGAGACCGACTTTGGCCAGCATCGCTTCGGCCTGCTCGCGAGCGGTCGCCGGCGCGATGCGTTTGACCAGCATCGGAGCTTCCATGACATTTTGTACGACCGAATGACATGGCCAGAGATTGAATTGCTGGAAAACCATGCCCATTCGAGCGCGCAGGGCATTTTTTTCGGCTTCCGCTGCGCGTCCCTGCTCGTGGCCAAGATGATCCACACGCTCGCCTGCAAACCAGATCTCGCCCTCGTCGGCTGTCTCGAGCAGGTTGAGGCACCTGAGGAAGGTGCTCTTTCCCGAGCCCGACGGGCCGATGACGCAAATTACCTCGCCCTTCCGGATATCAAGGTCGATGCCTTTGAGCACCTCGGTATCGCCAAAGGCCTTCCGAAGGCCGCGGACCGACAGGATTGGACTCTCGCTCATCAATCGATCCGCATTCTTATCTCGAGTTTGCGCACGAGCCACGTCAACGTCAGGACAATCACGATATATTCGAGCGCCAGAAAGGTATAAGTTTCGAGCGGCCGATACGTCTGGACCTGCAGTTCGGATGCGCGCCGGGTCAGCTCCTGGAGCCCGATCGCAGAAGCAAGCGCGCTGTCCTTGATCGTCTGGATGAACTGACTGCAGATCGGAGGGATCATCCGGCGCAGCGCCTGGGGGAGGACAATGCGCCGCATCGTCCGGGCCTGTGACATTCCCAGCGATCTCGCTGCCTCGATCTGACCGCGCGGGACGGATTCAATGCCCGTGCGCAGGATTTCGGAAAGAAAGGCGCCGCTGCTGAGCGCCAGCGTGATAGCGGCTGCGGTCATCGGCGAGAGGTGCGTCACATATGTGATGCCCGGGATGGACTTCGCCCATGGCGGCAGGGATTCGGCGAGAATCGGGATCGTGTAATAGACCCAGAGCAAAAGGACGAAGGTCGGAACGGCGCGGAGCAAACCGACATAACCTCGCACGAACGCCTGCAGGACCTCATCCTCCGACCGGGCAAGCAGCGCCATGATGACGCCAATGATGAGTCCGAAAAAGAGGGCCATGCCTGCGAGCTGAAATGTCGTGACGAAGCCGGCGGTCAGATAGAAGAAATGGCGGGTTCCCTCGTCGGTGAGAGGGAGAACGACGTCCCAAGCCCAATTATAGCCGCTCTCGCCCGAACATCCCGCCAGGGCAAGGGCCGAGGCGAGCGCCAGCGCCGCGGTACGAAGTCGCTTTGCGGTCATTTTGCAGCTTCGCTGGCCTGGTCCGGAACGGGAACCTGCCATTTCTCATTGAGTTTGTCGAAGAAGCCCGTTTCCTGACGCGTTCGCACCCAGGCGTTGAGCCAATTCAAAAGGACCTGGTCCCCCTGCGGCACCATTATGCCATTGTGAAGCGCGCCTACCGGACGTTCCGGCGCGAGCACGACGAGCGAAGGGTAATTTTGCGCGGCCCGGCGATAAGTGAGAATGTCATTGATCCCGGCGTCGGCGCGCCTGGTCAGCACCTCCTGATAGGAGCGCGCCGTCGGGGGCTCTACCGCGAGGATCTTCGCCTTGGTGAAGGTCGCGCGCGCGATCAGCTCCGATGATGTTCCGAGTTCGACGGCGATGGTCACCCCCTCGCGGTCAAGATCCTCCCAGCGGCGGAACTTCCCTTCATCCTCCTTGCGAATGAGAGGAACGAGGCCGAGCGAGACAAAAGTGTCCGAGAAGGCAACCGACTTCATACGGTCGAGCGTCATTGTGATCCCGCCGAGAGCGATATCATATTTGTCCGAAACCATCCCGGCAACGAGCCCCGGCCAGCTGGTCTGGACAAATTCGAGTTTCACCCCGAGATCCTTGGCCAACTGCTGCGCCACTTCGATATCATAGCCCCGGTAGCCGTTCGTTTTAGTGTCGCGCAGCGAGAACGGATAGAAATCTCCGGTCGTGCCGACCCGCAAGACGCCGCGTTCGACGATTTTGCGAAATGCGCTTTCCTTCGCGCTGCTGCTGCCGCCGCCGCCCGCGCAGGTCGCGAGAAGGGCAATGAAAGCCAGGATGAGCGCAAGGATCGCAATGCTTCGGCCGCTTTTCTGGAGCTTGGGCTGGCTCATCTGGCTCCTCCCACAAGCTGCGGAGAAACCTCTGCGGCGATCCGCGGCAAAATGTGGGCCATGTGATCGAGCGCGGCCTCGGTTGTGAGCGGCCCTGGCGACCAGCGCACGCGCACCGCCCGGCGATCGCAGTAAATGCCCTCGCTCGCCAGCCTCTCGCGAAGGGCCTCGGCCGAGCTTTCGTCGGGCAGTGCGACCATGACGCTGCCCCCTCGCTGCGCAGCGTTGCGCGGCGATACGATATCGAGGCCGCTCGCATCGGCGATACCGATCAGGCGTTCGCAAAGCCGCTCGTTTCGCTCGACCAGTTCTCCCGCCGGGCGGTTATGCACCCATTCAATGCCCGGGAGGCTGCCGATGTAGGGCAGAAGCGAAGGGGTGCCGTTACCGAATTTGCGCGCGTCGCCTGCATAGGCGAATTTGTCGAGGTCCCAGTTGAGCGGCGGAAGCTGGCTGAACCAACCGCGCAGCGACGGTTCGAGGCGCTCCATCAGTTTCGGCGACACATATCCGAAGCCGGCACCGGTCATCCCGCAAAGCCATTTCAGTGACGTCGTCGCGGCGAAGTCGACCTTGCTCGCATCGAACGGGAGCAAGCCCGCACCCTGCGTGATGTCGGCCGCGACCAGCGACCCCATCTTGCGGCCGTGCGACACCAGTCGTTCGACGTCGGCCCGCTTCGACGACGTCGAGGTGATCCATGTAATGATCGAAAGCGCGACCCGATCGTCCCACGCGTCGATGAAGGCATCGTCGGATACGAAATGCGCGCCGGGCTGCAACGGGACCGTTACAAGTTCGAAGCCAAGCTGCGGTGCCAGACCGGCAAGCAGGAAGTGGATGGAGGGGAAGCAGTCTCCAGCGATGAGAACGCGCTTTCCGCTGAGCTGGCGGGGAGGCAGCGCGGTGACGAAGCTCGCGAATGCGAGCGTCACATTTTCCACCGTAAAGACCGAGCCCGGCGGAGCACCGATCAACGCGGAAAACAGTTCGACCGCGCGCGCACGCTGCCCCAGTCCCGGAAACCAGTGCCGGTCGCCGTTCGCGTACCAATCCTGAGCTGCCTGCGCGAGAATGGCGCCTGCATCTTCTGCCTGCCCGGGATAGCGACCGACACTGTGATAAAGGAGCCAGCCGTCGTGACCGCGAACCACAGCGGGGTCTTGTGAAGTCGAGGTCACTTTCAGGCTCCTGCTTGCGCAAAGACGAGGTCCGTTCGTCTGCGAGAACATCCTCCCGCGAACGATCCGGATGTCTTAATCGAGAGGAAGTGCCGCGTCGCGGGAAGAAAGCAGCCAAGCCGGTGGGACGCATCGTCCACGCGGGCACGGGCAGCGATGCTGCCGATCTTGCGGAGTTCGGCGAGGATGATAGCCGGACGGCATCTCGTCATATGGTCCCTCCCAGGAGAATATCGCCCCGGGCGATTCGAGTCACCGGGTTTAATGGTCTGTCCTTAACAGAGGCACCGAGGTTCGCAACCCGGGAGATCGATCTTTTGATCGCTCGGTGGCAATTCTATGTGCGAGAAACTCGTCACGACCGCGGACGACCGAGTCGGTACTTGCGAGCGGATTTTGTGTAATTTCAGACGATCTAGTCGGGTTATGAAGCTCCCGTGATCTGGAATTCGATCGTAATGCATATTCGCAAAGGCGGCTGCGAGGTGAAGAGCTTTCTTGACTCGCCACAGCGTTTTGTTAGTGGTCGGACCAAAGGGCCATAATAGGAGGATCGATGCCAATGGTAACCCGCAAGGCAAAGCCCGTTCCGAACGCGATGCACAACAGCAACGCGTTCAAGCTCGGTCTTTTTTCGATGAACTGCAACGGCGGCGGCGCCTGCACGACGGTCGAGAACCGCTGGCGCTGCGACTGGGACGATATGGTGGCTGCGGCGCAGCTCGCAGACGACATCGGACTCGAGTTCATTCTGCCGATCGCGCGATGGAAGGGATATGGCGGCACGACCGATGTCCGCGGCGAGTCGATGGAGACACTGACATTTGCCGCAGGCCTTGCTGCCCTCACCAAGCGCATCTCGGTGTTCTCGACGGTTCACCTCCCGCTCGTTCATCCCGTCTTTGCCGCAAAGGCGCTGGCGACCGTCGATCATATCAGCAACGGCCGCGCCGGGCTCAACATGGTCTGTGGCTGGAACCAGGGCGAGTTCGACATGTTCGGGCAGAAGCAGCTCGAACATGACACGCGGTACGATCAGGGAGAGGAATGGTACGACATCCTCTACAAGATTTTCAACGAGACCGCTCCGTTCGATTATGACGGGCAATATTATCAGCTGAAGGGCGTCGCCGGTGCGCCGGGGCCCATCCAGAAGCCGCGTCCCTTCACAATGTCCGCGGCGATGTCGCCGGCGGGGCGGCGCTTCGCCGCGCGAACGAGCGATATGCTTTTTACCGGTATAAAGGACAAGCAGCGTGCACCCGAGCAGATCGCTGAACTGCGCGGCGCCGCTGCGGAATTCGGCCGTGATGTCGGCGTGTTCACTGCGTGTCACGTCGTCTGCCGCGAGACCGATGCCGAAGCGCAGGAATATTATCGCTACTACGCCGAGGAGATGGCGGATCAGGTCGCGGTCGACATCCAGATGAAGGGCAAGCTCGCTCACTATAAGGATATCGACCCCGACGCGCTCAAGGTCGACCGCCGCCGCTACGCTGGCGGATCGGGAACTTCGCCTCTTGTCGGCTCGCCCGAGACAATCGCTCGCGAGATGGCCGAAATTCGAAATCTCGGATTCGACGGCACCACCCTGTCTTTCGTGAACTATGTCGAGGAACTGCCTTTCTTCGCCGGGCGAGTGCTTCCGCTCCTTGAAGAAGCTGGGCTCCGATCCAGTGCAGCCGATACCGGTCCGGAAGCGAGCGCCGCCGCAGCCGCCTGATCGCTCGACCCGACCGCACATCCAAGATTGCCAAAGCCCGGTGGGGCGGATTGGCCGGGTTCCCTTCGGTTGACCCGGCCAATCTTCATTGTCCTTGTCGAAAGCGCACGAAAATGCCCGGTTTCCACGAAAATCGTACTGTCCTCATCACCGGCGGATATGGCGGAATCGGTCAGGCCCTGGTCGAGGCCTATCTCGCCGCGGGCGTGCGGCACGTTCTGGTCGCCGGGCGAGAGGGCAGGCCGCAGCCCGTCGGCTGCAGCCATGTTCCGCTCGACGTGACCGATCCGACGTCGGCGCAAGCAGCCGCTGATGCCTTCGGCGACGATGTCGACATTCTGGTGAACAACGCCGGCGTCAATCGCTCGGCCGGGCTGTTCGATCCGAACGCCGTCGAGGCGTTGACCGAAGAGTTCCGCGTGAATGCGCTGGGAACAATGAACATGTTCCGGGCATTCGCGGAGCCGATGGCAAAGCGCGAAGGAGCCTTGTTCGTCAATATTTTGTCCGTCTTGAGCCTGCGCAGCGTCCCGGCAATGGCCTCTTACTGCGCGAGCAAGGCGGCCGCCTTCTCGATAGCCCAAAGTGCACGGGTTGCGCTCGAGCCGCGCGGCATCAAGCTCCTCAGCGTTTTTCCAAAAATGGTCGACACGCCCATGAGCGCGCAGGCGCAAGGGACGAAGATGGCACCCGCCGATCTTGCGCAGGCGATCTTGGCGGCGAGCGAAAAGGGGGAACGCGAAATCTATCCCTGACGGTTGCCGGTTCAGGCGCTCGCGTTCAGAAATGCCAGCGCTGCTCCGTGCTCGATCGAGTTACGGCTTTCGTCAGAGAAGCACGCTCGATCGATGAGACCCCGAATATTCTCTTCCATGATCTTGTAGGGATAGTCGCTACCGGCAAAGACCCGGCCGGGTGCGACTTCGCAGGCAAGATGGCGCAGAAGCACCGGGTCATAAACATTGCCGTCGATGAACATCGAACGGGCCGTCACACTGGGTTGAATCTCGATTCTTCCTCCAAAGCCATCGGCCCGCTTCCATCCCTGGTCGAGGCGTCCCAGCATCGCCGGAAGGGCACCGGCACCATGGCTGAAACCGATGCGCAGGCGAGGATAGCGCTCGAGCGTGCCGGCCATCAGCAGCGAGGCCGCTGCCATTGCGATCTCGACGGGAAACAGAACCACCGAGACATATTGCGCCGACATGTCGGCGACCTTGGCTACCGGATGGATCGCGTGGACAAAGATCGCGATGCCTTCGCTTTCGGCGGCGGCAAAAAAGGGTTCAAACTCAGGATCGCCAAGCTGCTTGCCGTTTATGTTGCTTCCGATCTCGACTCCGTCGAGACCGTAACGGGAACGAAGCCCTTTGACAGCTCGCACGGCCTCGGCGACATCCTGCAGCGGTATCGCTCCGACGCCACGGAAGTAAGCCGGATGCCCGGCGACCATCTCGGCGATATGATCATTCACCGTATCGCAGACGATCGACGCCGCTCCCGAAGGCAGCCAATAGGAAAGCAGTTCGGGCATTGGCGAGAGCAGCTGCATCGAGACGCCGGATCGGGCCATGTCGGCGATGCGCCGCTCGGCATCCCAGGAGCGTGCATCGAGTACGCGAAAAGCTTTGTCACCGGAGAACAGTGTCGTCTGCTCACCGCTGCACTGCATGCATGGCCAGCGTTTCGCCGCGGCCGCATCGGGGCAGGCGGGAAATTCAGGGGGCGTGACATGCGTGTGGACGTCGATCAGCACCGTGCCGCTCACCAGAAGTCGACCCCGGCAATTGCCAGACGGTGTCGGTTTGGGTTCGTCGCGCGAGCAGGCAGTAAGGTCTTCACCGTGCAGCCTCGTTCCCGAAACGATCCAGCAGATCGAGCGCAACATCGACAATCATGTCTTCCTGCCCTCCGACCATCTGGCGGCGGCCCAGTTCGACAAGAATCGCCCGCGTATCGATCCCATGGTCGATGCTCGCCTTCTCCGCGTGCCGAAGGAAAGAGGAGTAAACGCCTGCATAGCCGAGGCTGAGCGTCTCCCGGTCGACGCGCACCGGCCGGTCCTGAAGCGGGCGGACGAGATCCTCGGCGGCATCCATGAGCGCGAACAGGTCGCATCCATGGTTCCATCCCTTGCGGTCGATCGCGGCAATGAAGACTTCGAGTGGCGCATTCCCGGCGCCCGCACCCATGCCGGCGAGACTGGCATCGACCCGGACGGCGCCCGCCTGGACGCCGACGATCGAATTGGCGACGCCAAGGGAAAGATTATGGTGCGCGTGGATGCCGCGCTCTGTCTCCGGGCGCAGAACCCGATCATAGGCAAGCAATCGTTCGCGATAGCCATCCATGTCGAGAGCGCCGCCGCTGTCGGTGACATAGACGCAGTGCGCTCCATATTCTTCCATGAGCTTTGCCTGACCGGCCAGGGTCTCTGGATCCGTCATGTGGCTCATCATGAGAAAGCCCGATACATCCATGCCGAGCGACCGCGCCGCCTCGATGTGCTGGCGAGAAACGTCGGCTTCGGTGCAATGGGTAGCGATGCGTACCGATCGGACGCCAAGAGCATGAGCCTGTTTGAGATCGGCAACCGTGCCGATCCCCGGCAGCAGCAATGTCGTGAGCACACTATGTTCAAGCACCTCGGCGACCGCCTCGATCCACTCCCAGTCGGTGTGCGCGCCGAAACCATAGTTGAAGGAGGATCCGTTCAGGCCGTCTCCGTGTGCCACTTCGATGGCATCCACCTTTGCCTGATCGAGCGCACGAGCGATCGCGCGGACATCATCGAGACCGTAACGATGCCGTATCGCGTGCATGCCGTCGCGCAGAGTGACGTCCTGAATATAAATGCGGGTCGCCGCTGGATCGAAAACCATCATGCTGCTCCTGACATTGTCCGGGCGGCGGCGATCTTTTCCGCAGTCGCAAGCGCAGCCGACGTCATGATGTCGAGATTTCCTGCATAGGCGGGGAGGTAATGCGCGGCGCCTTCGACCTCGAGAAACACGCTGGTCTTGATCCCCTCGAACTTGCCGAGGCCGGGAATGGTCAACGGATTATTGGAGCCGAAGCGTTCGAACTGGACCTTCTGCTTCAACCGGTAACCCGGAACATAGTCGGCCACACGCGCAACCATTTCCACTATCGCGGCTTCGATCCGCGATTCTTCGGCACCCGACGAAAGAATGAGAACCGTGTCGCGCATGATCATCGGCGGTTCGGCGGGGTTCAGGATGATGATCGCCTTGCCCTGAGCGGCGCCGCCCACCGCCTCGATGGCCCGCGCCGTGGTTTCGGTGAACTCGTCGATATTCGCCCGCGTGCCGGGCCCTGCGGATTTGGAGGCGATCGAAGCCACGATTTCCGCATAATGAACCTGCGCGATCCCCGAGACCGCCGCGACAATCGGGATGGTTGCCTGGCCTCCGCATGTCACCATGTTGAGGTTGGCCGCACACAGATGCGCGTCGCCGTTCACGACCGGCACGACATAGGGGCCGATCGCCGCGGGTGTGAGGTCGATCATGGCCTTTCCGGCGCGCGCCGCGATGTCGGCGTGCCGGGCATGGGCACCGGCCGAAGTCGCGTCGAAAATAATCCCGATCTCCGGCCAGACCGGGTGATCGACCAGTGCGTCCATACCTCCGTCGATCGCCTGGATCCCGAGACGCGAAGCGCGCTGCAGCCCGTCCGATGCGGGGTCAATGCCGACGAGCGCGGCAACCTCGAGACGATCCGAAAGGCGCTGGACCTTGATCATGAGGTCGGTGCCGATATTGCCCGAGCCGATGATCGCGACCTTGGTCTTGTTGCCGCTCATGCCTCATACTCGAAATGGACTGTTCCGACACCGCCGATCCGCGCGTGCACCCGCTCCCCGCCAGACAATGCCACCATGGGTCCGAGCGCTCCGGTCAACACTATGTCTCCCGCTGTGAGGGGAGCACCCTTGGCTGCCATTGTACGCGCGAGCCAGGCGGCGGCGGACAGCGGGTGCCCGAGACAGGCCGCACCTGCACCGAGCGATGCGACGGCCCCGTTTATCTCCAGAACCATTCCGCAGCTGTAGAGGTCGAGGCCATCGAGACCGCACCGTTCTGTCCCCAGCACGAAGAATGCCGATGACCCATTGTCGGCAACGGTGTCGGCGAAGCTGATCCGCCAGTCCGCGATGCGGCTGTCGACGATCTCGATGGCCGCGACGGCATGGTCGACGGCTGCCGCAACAACTTCGGCGGTCGCATCCGGATCGTCGATGTCGCGCGACAGGATAAGGGCGATTTCGGCCTCGGCCTTGGGCTGGATCACCGAACGCCGCTGCAAGACGCCGCCGTCCTCGATCTGCATGTCCGCGAAAAGAACGCCATAGTCGGGCTGGTCGACGCCGAGTTGGGCTTGCACTGCCTTTGCCGTCAGACCGATCTTGCGCCCCACGATCCGCCGGCCGTCCTCGAGCCAATGCCGGGTGTTGATTTCCTGGATGGCATAGGCCGCATCCGCATCCGTCGGTCCAAGCGCATCGCGCAGAGGTTCCACCGCGCCGGCGGCATAGGCATTCCGGAGGCGGGCGGCGACTTCTTCAATCCTGGTCATGTTCATCTTCCGCGATAAAGAGTCCGGTCACGCCGTCCTGGGATACGACGGCGTAGGATTTGACTGGCACGGTGCAGGGATATCCCGCAGGGCTGCCGTCCCGAATATCGAAAGCGCCTTCATGAAACGGGCAGATGATCCGAAAGCCTTCGAGGTCGCCGTCGGCCAGGCTGGCATTGCCGTGCGAGCAACGATCGTCCGTCGCGTAAAGTGTGCCCTCCACATTATAGACTGCGATGCACCGGCCGCCGGGCAGATCGATCGGCATCATGTCACCCGGCGCGAGTTGGTCAGCGCCAGGCAGCGCGAAAAAAGTCTTGCGGTCCAATTCACTCTCCTCGCGGAACCCGGTCATCACGCGCGCCGCAATCCTTGCTTCAAGCCGTTACGTCGGGCGGACGCCAAGCATCGGGTATCAAACGGAACCGGAGGCCATCTGCTCGATGTCGCCAAGTGCTCCGTGCCGCGGATCGCGGCCTCCTCCCCAAGTGTCTGCGGATTCGGGAACTGGAGGAAAAACACGATGTTCGCGCGGCGCTTCCTCGGGAAACTCCTCCATGCCGAAGCTATATTCGACCGTGAGGCCGTCGGGATCGAGGAAGTAGAGAAAGATACTGTCCGAGGTGGGATGACGCCCGGGCCCGCCGACCACATCGACGCCGTCGCGCTGAAAGCGATGAAGCGCGCGACCGATGTCGTCGATTTCGGTGACCATGAAGTTCACATGGTGAAGGCCGGCCTCGCCAGCCCCGATCCCGAGTGAATGATGAAGGGGGTTGGGCGTGCAGCGCATGAAACACACCCGGTCTTCAATGACGTCGGAAACCGAGAAACCGAGCGTGTCGCGAAAAAATGCCACGGTTTTCGGCCAGTCGGGAGATTTGAGGACGAGGTGGCCGAGACGCTGGATCTTTGCGTGGGTCGGCGAAAAGGGCCAGCCTTTCCTCCTTGCCGACGACGGCTCGCCGAATTCGATAACCGCCCCGGTGACGGGTTCGCTGATGCGAAACGCCCGCTCTACATCGAGGTCGCGGCACTCTGCCGGCGCGACGGCGGTCATCGTTATGCCCGCTGCCTGCAGCCGCTCGACAAGCGTGTCGAACGCGCCGGCGCCCTCCATTTCAAAGGCCATGCGCTTCAGGCCGGGCCGGGCCGAACGGTAGAGGGCAATATTGAAGCCACCGTCACCGCCCCGCAGGCGAAGACTGCCGTCGGCGCCGCCCGCGACGAATTCGAGGCCGACCTCGTCCCTGTAGAAACGCGCAGTACGCTCCGGGTCGCTGGCGTTCAGTGCGACATAGGACAGGCGGGCATAACGCGACATGACCGTCCCCTCAGAGGATCAGGCTGATCTTGCCCTGCGGCCGAAGCGAGTCGAGCGCGAGCGTGACGATTTTCGAGGCGATGCGCAGACCGCTAGCTTCGCGGCGCAGGACATATTCGACATGGGCAGGGTAGATGTCGATCCGCTCGTAGCGATAGCGATAGGTGACGACATTGGCGCTGGCGCGAACTTCGTTGCCCGACGCGGCGCTCACGCTAACGTTCGCGACCATGCGGCACGTACGCGAAGCCGGATACTCGGCATGCGCATCCTTTTTGGTGAGGCGCTTCGCCCGCTCGGTGAGCCGGAAATGGTCATCGTTGATCAGGAACAGCGCACGGCCGGTCTCTGCGGCCGGCCGATCCGTCGGGGGCACGCGATAATTGCAATCCTCGGTAAAGAGCGCGGCCCATTCGAGATAGGCATTGGTGTCGAGGAGGCGCGCTTCCTCGAATAGAAACTGCGCCACTTCATGCGTGAGTTCAACGGACATGGCGGCCCTACCTCTTGGGGATTGGGTGTCTTTCTCGGCGAGGTCCAGGCTCATGGTCCAACCACCTCGCCTTCATCCGCTCCCAGCATCAGATTGCGCCACTGCCGCCAGAAGGTGCGCTGCTGCGCCTCGTCGAGCTTGGTAAGCTGCTCGCGCGGCTTCAGCATTCCGCGCGAGACGTCATTCCAGAGATAGTCGACATTGCGCTGCAGCCCTTGCTGGCACATCTCGAGCATTTCCGTGTCGTCCGGGGTCGCAAAGCCCGCAGGCCCAAGAAATTCGACATAGTTGCGCATTCGGCGGTCGCGTGAGCTGTCCGACTCGTTGATCGGCGCCAGAGCCCACGCATTGATGTCGTGATCACCCGCAGCCTTTGGCAGAAGATTGCGGATTGTGATTCCCATGATGTCGTGGACCGCGAGGTTCGGGAAGATCGTCATGTTGCGGTCACTGTGACAGATCATTCGCGCTCGCTCCGCGCCGACGCGATCGATGATGCGCTTCTCGATCGCCTCGATCTCTTCGCGCGCCTGCTCACCCCACGCCGGCGTCCAGCGCGCATAGGGGCGGCCCCATGGCGTACTGCCGACCGACCATGATACGGCATGGCCATTGCCAAGTTGCGTCACCGTGCCGTAGTCGACTGTCGGGTTGAAGTGAGGCTTCGGGCCGTCGCGAGCGATCGTATATTCGATGTAGGTCGAGTGCGTCGCCATCGCATGATAGCCGTCGACGCTGTTTTCCTGCATGAACTTCCAGTTCGAGGGGATGCAATATTCTTCTGCTCCCTCGACGACCTCCATTCCATCTTCGCCCTGATCGGCAATGTAGGAGAGATAGGTCTTCGCGTCGGCGAGATAATCCTCGAGCGACTCGACGTCCCGGTTGAAACTGATGAAGATGAAGCCGCGATATTCTTCGCAGCGCGGCACTTCGCGCATGTTCAGCAACGGATCGGAGTCATAGCCCGGATACATGGCGCCGGGGACCGGCACGTCGGCCAGCGTGCCCGACGTGTCGAATACCCATCCATGGTAGGTGCAGCGGAACATCTTCGTCGTTCCCTGCCGCTCCTTGCAGACAACCGCTCCCCGGTGGGGACAGCTATTATAGAGAGTGCGAACGACGCCCTTGCGATCGCGAACAAGGATCAGGGCGCGGCCGTTGACGTTGCGTCGGACAAAGGAACCCGGTTGCCGGATCTCGGAGGCATGGCCGATATACAGCCACACCTTGTCGTAGATCAGTTCACGCTCCATCGCGAAGATGTCCGGATCGACGAACACACGCCGATTGACGCGAAAAAAGCCGCGCTCGCGGTCTTCCACGATGAGGCCTTCGACCAGCCTCTTGTCCGCTCCCGTAAGTGTCATAGGCCCCGTTCTTTGTGACGATGTGCTAATGGACAGACCATTAGCATTTTTGTCTCGGGGGTCAAAGGGAATCTTCGCGATAAGCCTAGATCGGCTTCCCTTCGCTACGAGCCCAAGCCGGCATCATGAGGTTCGAGGGCAGGCTGGGGTCGAGGACCTTTTCGGCCTGTTCGGCGCCGGCAATGGGAAGACCGGTCGGATCGAGGGCTCCGATCTGGGCCAGCAACGAAGCCTGGTCCCAATAGATATGCTCATGGCAGAGCTTGTCGCCCTGAAACTTGGCCACAACGACCGAGGGTATTTTCAGGGTTCGTCCGGTCGGCTTCACGCCGGGAAGCATATATTCATGCTCCTCGTCATGGATGAAACTGATGACCATTTCGAGGACCACCGAATCGGCGCCGATGATTTCGGAGACGAGCGTTGTCTGCCTGTCGCGGCTTCGGGCTGCCGAAGGAATGAAATGATATTTGTAGAAGCGCTTCAGCATGTCGTGGCCATAGCCCCCGGTCAAAGTCGGGATATGGTTGACATAAGGCTCGCCGATCATGGTCCCCATGGTGGCATCGGCATCCTGATGCACGAATTCCTGCGCCAGATGCTCGCGGAAGAGGCGGCCGAGGTCGACCCGCGGACCCAGCGCCGGGCGCAGAACGGACAGAGTTCTTGAAAGAGCAACCGACGCGGCGTGCCTGTCGAAGGCGGGGGACAGAGGCGAGGCAAATCCGACGGGCGCGGCGGCGTCGAAGAGCTGGATCCCCAGCCGGTCGGCGACGCCGACCAGACTCGCCGCATTGTGTCCGTCGACAGGCGTGACATGGAGCGCGGCCGGGCAGGGAAGGGGAGCCATCCCCGGGAAATCAACATCGGCGGCGCTCGCGAACCCGACCAGCGCGCCGACATTGCCAGAGCGGGCAACGGCCAGCGCGACCGGCCAGGCGTCTTCCGTGGCAAACAACCCCGGCCGTTCTCCCGAGGCGCCGTCGGAGCCCTGACATGCCAAGGCGATGACCGCTTCAGGATCGTCGGCGTGGCCGAGATCGGGGGCGATGCAGTCATAACCTTCGGCGCCGAACCGCTCGCACCAATAACGGCGGCTTGTCTCATCGCTTCGATCGAGAATAATGAGCCTCGGCGGCCTCACCGGACCGCCGCCGATCGCATCGGCGTTGGCTGAAGCCTGCGGCTTTCCGACCATATTCGACATTGGTGCTGGTGTCCCTCCGAGGTTGACCGGGTGCCGATCCTTACCCGAGATCGGCGTGCGCGTAGAAAAAGGAAAGCGTCCGGCGACGCGCGAGTTCGGCGGCGGCCGGATCGAAGCTCGGGCGGGCGTCGCAGTTGAAGCCATGGCCTGTATCATAGACAAAAATTTCCGCTTCGGGGCGCGCTTCCTGGATGAGGGCCACACGCTCCGGCGGCAATGTGTGATCGTGACGCCCGAAATGCAGCATCAGCGGCACGCGAGGCGCGTCGTCGCAATAGTCGGGGATCATGCTGCCATAATAGCCGACTGCGCCGGCCAATCCCGAAAGACGCGCCGCCGCGAGGAAAGCCAGCGTCCCGCCCCAGCAATAACCCAGGACAAACACCGGCGCATCCCCCGCAACGCTGTCGATGGCGGCCTGCACGTCACCCAGCACCCGTTCAAGCGGCAAGGCATCGCGCGCGGCGAGGCCTGTCTGAACATCTTCTGCAGAATAGCCGAGTTCCATTCCCGCTGCCACGCGATCGAAGAGAGCGGGCGCAACGGCGACATAGCCATCCTTCGCAAAATCATCGCACACGCGGCGGATATGTTCGTTCACCCCGAATAATTCCTGGAGCACAACCACGCTGCCGCGGGAGAGGCCAACCGGCTGCGCCCTGTAGGCGGACAATGGCCTGCCGTCGTCGGCGATGATCGAAAGGGGTGCAGTGTCGGCCATGGTCAGTTCCAGCTCCAGATAATTTTTGGCCTCCATAACTGTTTGGTCCGACCAATGAAATCAATTTTTCTTTGCGCGATGCTCGACTTTGACGCGGCGGTTGATGATGAAGTTAAACCTTGGTGATTCGTCCAGTTGCAAAAGGCGTTCGGCTCGCATCCGAGTATGTCGCTATGGCCAGCATTGGCGATTGCGCCAAAAGGTAGGACCATGTATCCCTCCGGGATGCGATCGATATTCAACAGCAGGCCCTGTGGCTGAAGCCTCGGTTCCTCTTTATCGTCCGATCAAGAAGAAACGCGTCTTCGAAGAGGTCTGCGGCCAGATTCGCGCACGAATTTATTCGGACTCCCTTCGCCCGGGCGACAAGCTGCCCGCAGAGCGCGAACTCGCCCAGCAACTCGGAGTCGGGCGCGCCGCGGTCAGGGAGGCACTGCGGGCACTGGAGAATGCTGGCGTGATCGAACTCCGCAAAGGCGCGCGCGGAGGTGCGTTTATCCAGCAGCTGAACTCGGACGTTGTATCCGCCTCGATGCGCGACATGGTTTATCTCGGCAATGTATCGCTCGACGAGCTCATCGAGATGCGCATTCTGATGAACGAGCAGGTTATTCCGCTTGTCTGCGCGCGCGCGACCGAAGAGGATCTCGCCGCGCTGGAGGACAATGTCGCGACATCGGAGGCCGTCACGCGCCTTGCAGACCGTCTTGATGCAACCCGCCAGTTTTATTTCCTGCTCGGGCAGGCGAGCCATAACCAGCTGGTCATGACGCTGCTCGGGGCGCTGACCGAAGTCGTACTCGACTTTGTGGAGAAATCAGCACCCGACCCCAATGAGCGCTCGATGCAGCAGCTGGCGGCGGAACGCCGGGTTCTTGTCGAATGCCTCCGCCGCCGAGACGTGGGTGCGGCGCTCGATGAGTCGCGCAAGGTCGCCGATTTCATGCGACGCTATCTTGAGGAATTCTCCACCAATACCCGCTGATCGCGAAGCTCAGCACGGCGAAAGCGACACGGTGGCTATCGTCTGCACAAAAGCTTGCGAATCCCATTGCGCTAATGGTAGGACCATAAAACGCACATGCAAATATCGCATGAATGCGAGCGACGGCTGCGGGAGTTTGAATGAAACTTGTGAGCTATGAGATTGACGGTGCCGAGGACTTCGGCGCGGTGGTCGATGATGGTATTGTCGCCTTGCGCGAAAGGAGCGGCGCCGCAACCCTGGCGGAATTTCTCGGTCGCGGTCTGGGCCGGATCGGAGGTGTCTGGGAAAGGACCGAGCCCGACCTGCCCCTCGGCGCGGCGCGGCTCCTGCCGCCGATACCGCGCCCCAACAAGATCATCGGCGTCGGCCTCAACTACCGCGAGCATGTCGACGAGACAGACTTCAAGGCCATGCCCTATCCAACATTGTTCATCCGGTTTCCGGACTCCGTCGTTGCATCGGGTCAGCCGATCGTGCGGCCGCGCAATTCGCTCGCGCTCGATTTCGAAGGCGAACTCGCCGTCATAATCGGCAAGGGAGGTCGTCATATCGCGCCTGCCGAGGCGGCCGAACATATCGGCGGCTATTCATGCTTCAATGACGCATCGATCCGCGACTGGCAGTTTCACACAACGCAAGTCACTCCAGGCAAGAATTTTCACGCCGTGGGCAGCTTCGGCCCGTGGGTTGTCACACCGAATGCGCTTCCCCCGCTTTCCGCGCTCAGGATTTCGACGCGATTGAATGGCCAAACGATGCAGGATGCATCGCTGGCCGACATGATCTTCAGTGTTGCCGAACTGATCGCCTATTGTTCGGCATTTACGCCGCTAAGTCCGGGCGACGTCATCGCGACCGGCTCGCCGGCCGGAATAGGCAATCGGAGGAACCCCAAGCTTTTCATGAAGCCCGGCGACACCGTCGAGGTCGAGATCAGCGGCATTGGGACGCTGCAGAACCCCATCGCGGCCGAACGCTGATTCAGACCATGCCAAGGATGCAGAGACCGCCGGCCAAGGCGCGCACGGCAAGGAGATAAACAGGATGACAATCATGGAAGCGTTCGTCGAAGACGAGGCTGGCCGGCTCTTTTCGGCTATGCGGGGGGCGAGGCCGGTTGAACAAGTTTCGCTGACCAGCAGCCCGACGATCGAGCAGGCATATGCCGTCCAGGCTAGAGCGATCCAGTTGCGGCTCGAAGAGGGCGAAACGCTCGTCGGGATGAAGATGGGCTTCACCAGCCGCGCCAAGATGGAGCAAATGGGCGTATCCGAAATGATCTTCGGGCGGTTGACCGATGCGATGCAGGCCGAAAATGGCGGCGCAGTTCCTCGCGCTCGCTTTATTCATCCCCGGGTCGAGCCCGAAATCGCTTTTCATATTTGCCAACCATTATCCGGGGAAATCTCGCGTGAGGAGGCACAGCGAGCGGTGTCGGGCGTCTGCGCGGCGATCGAACTCATCGACAGCCGGTACCGCGATTTCCGCTTCTCGCTGACGGATGTCGTCGCCGACAACAGCTCATCGGCCACTTTTGCCCTGGGTGCGTCATTGCCGGCGAGCGATCTCGCCATCGAATCCCTCGGGGTGGCGATGTCGATCGACGGCCAGCCGGTCCAGATCGGCTCCACCGCGGCCATCCTTGGCGATCCCTGGCTGTCGCTCATCGAAGCGGCGCGTTTCGCCGGCAAATACGGCTTCACTCTCGCACCGGGGCAGGTTGTTCTCGCCGGAGCGGCGACCGAGGCGGTGCCGATCGCGCAGGGAAGCACCGTCGTCGCTGAAATCGACGAGTTGCCACCCGTATCGCTGCGCTTGGCATGAGTGAAAATATTGTCATGGGGCCGATCATTGTCATCGGCGGCGGTGAAGCTGGCGGAAGGGCCGCTGTCCATCTTCGCGACTGCGGCTATACGGGCGAGCTTCTGCTCGTTTGCGGCGAGAAGCTGCCGCCATATGAGCGACCGTCGCTTTCCAAGGAGTTGCTCCTCACGCCATCCCCGGCTCCGCCCTTTCACATGTCGGTGGACGAGTATGAAAGCCGACGGATCGAGCTTGTCCACAGTCCGGCGGAAGCAATCGACCGCGCGGCGCGGGAGGTCGGGCTCGCGAGCGGGCGAGTGCTCGGTTATGACAAGCTTCTGCTGTGCCCGGGCGCCGAGCCGCGCCGGCTCGGGATCGTTGGAGAAGAGCGGCCCGGCATCTTTCATCTTCGCGAGGCCGATCAGGCTCTAAGGCTGCGAAACGCGTTAGCCGAAGCGTCGCGCGTGCTAGTGGTGGGCGGAGGCTTTATCGGCCTTGAGGTCGCCGCAAGCGCCCGACAGCTTGGCCGCGAGGTCACAATCATCGAACGGGACGCGCGGCTGATGGCGCGGTCTGTCCCTGCCTTCGTGTCGGAAAGCTTCGCGCGTATCCATGGCGAGCAGGGAATCGATATACGGTTCGGAATATATCCGGTTGCGTTCGAGGGTGCGGACGCCGTGGAATCGGTCCGTCTCAGCAATGGATTGATCGAGCATGCTGATCTTGTCGTTGTCGGGATCGGCGCGGTTCCGAGGACCGAGCTTGCCCGTTCCGCCGGACTCGACGTCACCGACGGGATCGTCGTTGATCGTGCAGGGAGGACCAGCGATCCCCATATTTACGCCGCTGGCGATGCCGTATGTCAGCACAATGATTGGGCGGGCAGGCCGGTGCGTCTCGAATGCTGGCAAAGTGCGCGAGACCAGGCCGAGCAGGCTGCACAGGCGCTGCTTGGCAGCGCCGGTCCCATGAGGCGCGCGCCGTGGATCTGGTCGGATCAGTTCGATCATAATCTGCAAATTGCCGGCTTCCCGCGCCGCCACGACGCATTTGTCGCGCGCGGCAATATGAAGAGCGAGTCCTATTCGCTGTTCCAGCTGGACGAAGGCCGACTGACCGCAGCGATATCGGTGAACAGGCCGGCGGACATGTCGGCGGCGCGCAAACTCATGGCCGCGGGAACGTTGGTCGATGCTGAAATGCTCAAGGACGAGACGCGACGGTTGAAGTCGCTTTTAGGCTGAGGCCAGCAAGGAGAGAGAATCGTCATGACGGTTGCGATCGGGGATGCCCTGCCCGAAGCCCTATTTTTCAAAATGGGGTCCGACGGACCCGTTGCTTTTGAAAGCCGGGGCTATTTTGCCCGGCGAAAAATAGTCCTCTTTTCAAGCCCCGGCGCTTTTACCCCCACCGATACGCAAGTCCAGCTCCCCGGATACATCGCGCTTCACGAGCAGTTTCGCGCGCGGGGCGTTGACGCAATCGCTTGCACGGCTGTGAATGACGTTTTCGTCATGGATGCTTGGCGCCATGCGGTGGCGGGCGAAGATCGGATCGACATGCTCGCCGATAGCAGTGGCGCATTCACGCGCGATATCGGCCTGGATCAATCGATCTCCAACTATGAGCTGGGCCGGCGCGCGATGCGTTACGCAATGATCGTCGACAACGGCATAATCCTCGGTCTTGGCGTCGAGGCAGGGCTCAAGGACACCGGCAGATCGAGCGCGGAGGCCATGCTCGCATTGCTATAGTGCCATCTTGTCAGCTTGTGTTGACGCGTTATGGACTGACCATTAAAAATTGCCGGGAATGCCCGTGCTTGTGAGGGAGGAAAAGATGAAGCGTCAGTCCTGGGGTTTGGGGCTCGGTCTGGCCGCGATGGCCATGGCAGCGTTATCTCAGCTGCCCGCCGGGGCCGCCGGCGCGGCTCAAACTGCTCAGGATCCGGGCGTGCGGACCAATGTCCTGCTACCTTTCGAAAAATCGGGTGGAAAACACACTCAGGTCGACGAAATTGTCATCGCGCCTGGTGGGAGGCTCAGCCTTCAGGGCTTTCCGGAAGAGCGTCTCTACTATCTGCTCGACGGCCGGGGCGCGCTCAGCGTCTACGATCAAGTCGGCAAGGGCGACACCTATGTCATCCGGCCGGATATCTCCCTTTATCTCACGCCCGGCTTGAAGCATGAAATGATCAATACCGGCGACGCGCCGCTGAGGCTCGTCGCCTTCCGTATTACCGGCGGCGTTGTGCCGAGCGACGCACCAGAAGGCGTGGCCTCCTGGCCGGTCGTCGCAAAGCCGGGCGTGACCGTCGACAAGCCCGCCGTGGGCACAGGCTTCTGGATCACCTATGTATTCGACGAGCGCTCCAATGCTTCGGTCACCGAAGGCCAGTTGCTGCAGGTCCGCGCGCTCAGGCTGCGCCGCGCGCAGAAACTCGCGGTTGCGGAGATCCTGATTCTGGGGCCGGGCGGCGAAACGCGACGCCACACCCACAATGATACCGACGAGACGCTCTATGTGCTGATGGGTGAGGGCAATTTTGTCTTCGACGGGAAGAAAATCCCGTTCAAGGCCGGGTCCACGATCAGCTATCCCGCCAGCGGCGTTCGCAATGTCGAAAATACCAGCAATGTGCCGATCATGTACATCAGCATCAACACGCTGACCGATGCCGCGGCAAAATGAGGAGCAGTTCGATGACATCTCCGGTCCGGTGGGCTCCGCATCGCATGTGCGACCACAGGTTGCCCACCATCGGTTTGCTAATAGCGTTCATGTCGATAACCACTCCGCTCGCCGCATCGCCGCGGCTTGATCATGTCTCGGTTTGCGCAACCGATCTCGACATCCTGCAGAAGGGCTTTGCGGACGCCGGTCTGATTGCGGACGCGGACGGGCTGCACGCAAACGCTTCGAGCCGGATGGCGCATATCGGCTTCGACGATAAGACCTATATCGAGCTCATTGGACCAGCCGTGCCCGGGACGTTCGAGGGATCGCCGTGGAGTGCGCTCATGGCGGGCAATGCCGGACCCTGCTTCTGGTTTGCGCTCGTCGACGACGTCGCGGGCGAGGTCAAGCGTCTGAAAGAGGTCGGGGTCGAAGCAACCGCGCCGCGTCCTGGGGGCCGGACAACGAAGGACGGCAAAGCGGTCGAATGGATATCGTCCATGGCAGGTGCCGGGTCGCCGGGGGCCGTGCTGCCGCTGATGATCGAAGATAAAACGGCCCGCCACCTCAGGGTGCGCACTTCGGCCAGCGTCAAAGGGGCGCCTGTGTCGGGCGTGGACAGCGTCGTGATCGGCGTAAAGGACCTCGACTCGTCGATTGCGCTGTTCCGCAAGGCATATGGTTGGCCGGCCCCTTCGGTTCAGCACGACAAGGCCTTCGGGACGATCGCCCGTTTTGCAGGCGAACCCGTCATTCTCGCGTCCGCATCGTCGGGATGGATGGCCGATCGGGTCGCGAAATTTGGCGACGGGCCGGTTGCACTCTTGCTTGGCGCGTCCGATTTCAAGGCAGCGCGCGCGAAATATCGCCTCTCGGTCAAAGGTAGATGGTTCGGCAAGCGTGTCGGCTGGTTCGACGTAGAGCGCACGGGCGGCGTCAGGCTGGGCGTGATCGCCCGCTGAGGCTCGACGAGTTTCGCGGCTTCAGCCGGCGAGGCCGACCGCTCGGGCGAAATTGCCTTCGATCCACGCGAGAGGCTCGGGCCGCCCGCAGCGGACGACCGATACGACATGTCCGATAAAAATGTCGTGCGTGCCGCATTCGGTATTGCTGAAAACATCGCAGGAAATGCTGGCCGCAGCGTCGCGCAGGATGGGCGCGCTACCCGAGAGGTCCCAGTTGTCGCCTTCGAAACGCTTGCTGCGGCTTCCTGGCGTTGAAAACAGCGTGACCAGATCGCAATGTGAGATCTGGAGAAGGTTCACGCAGAAACGCCGCGATAATGCGATCGCCGTATGGGCGCTTGCCTCGCGATTTATGGCGACAAGCATCGTCGGCGGAGCCATCGATGCCGGAATGACCGCCGATGCGGCGAGCCCCATCGGCTCATTCGTCGATGGATGGAAGGCCGTGACCAGCGACACGGCTCCGGGCATCCTCCGCATGGCCGCCTTGAGCTCGGTTGAATGATCCATCTGGCACCTTCTCTCAACTTGCTCTCCCATGAGCACATGCCCGTTCCTTAATGGTCCGTCCATTGAAAATTTGCGATTTCCGGACTGTGTGTATGGCGAAGATGCTATGCGACCGTCGCGTGAGCGAACGTCATTGCTCGTCTGTGGCAAAATGATGTAATCGGCTTCTCACACAGGAAACGGGTGGGCTAACGTGGCAAGCGGCGAGACGGCGGTTTATCAGCCAATCAAGAAGCGCAGAGTGTTCGAAGAAGTCTGTTCGCAGATTCGCGGCAGGATCTACGAGGAGTCGCTTCGGCCTGGAGACAAGCTGCCGGCGGAACGGGACTTGGCCCAGCAATTGGGCGTCGGGCGCGCCGCTGTTCGTGAGGCACTGCGGGCGCTCGAGAGTGCGGGGATCCTGACTCTTCAGAAAGGGAAAAAGGGAGGCGCCTTCATCCAGCACCTCGACTCCGAGATAATCTCGACGTCGATGCGCGACATGATTTCGCTCGGCAAGGTTCCGCTCAACGACCTTATCGAGACGCGTGTTCTGATGAACGACATGGTCATCCCGCTGGTCTGCAAGCGGGCGACCGACGAGGATTTCGATGCACTGGACGAGAATATATCCGCGGCGCGCAAAGCAGCGGGACTTCGAGAACGTCTCGAGAATACGCGTCAATTCTACAAGCTTTTAGGACAGGCGAGCCACAATCAGCTCGTCATGACCCTGCTCGGCTCGCTCACCGAGGTGGTGCTGGATTTTGTGGAGCGTGTCGGCCCCGCACCCATGGATGGCGTTGCAGACGCTCGTCACGACCTTGTCGCCAAGCTTCGAGCGCGAGACGTCGAGGGAGCTCTGACGATTTCGCGCGCGATCGCAGATGCGATGCATCATCATCTGGAACGCCACGCGCGGTAGAGGGCGAAAGACCCGCTGGTTCTTGTCAGAGGGTGGCGGCAGCGCGAGCAGCCTGATTATAGTCGCCCGACAACATGCGCAGCTGCGTCGCCATGTGCGAAAGCGCTTCCTCCGAGATCCCGCCGGCCTTGACACTCTCGACGAGCAATTTTTCGCGCGCGTCCCTGTAACGGTCGCAAAAGCCGATGCCCTCTTCGGTGATCTCGACGAGCTTTTCCTTGCCTTGCCGCCGGCTGTTGACGAGGCCCGCCGCAGCCAGTTTGCGTACCGCATAATTGGCCAAGTGTGTGTCTTCGATATGGAGGACGAGCATGACATCCATAAATCGTTTCGGACGATCACGATGGCGTACGGTGTGCAGGATAAGAATCTCGAGCGGCGTAAGCTGCGCGCCGGCCGCCGCTGCGCAGCGCACGATCCAGCGCTGATATGCGTTCGCTGCCAACGTAAGGCTGAACTCCAGTTCGGAAAGTGCCGGCGATGCGCCGGTCGCCAGATGCGCGGAGGAAACGATCGGCGCCGATTTCTCGATTTCTGTCATCATGTTCTTCCCCTTGGTCCTGAATACAGACCAAAGTTCAAACAAACAGTCAATCGGTAACATATCATATATTTTATTGACAAAATACCGTCGACACGATTGCATTATATCGAGGAGCTCGGGCATTTTTTTACCCGCGCGTGGGTTGTTTGTTTCGATGTTGGCTGACGAAATTGGTGTCTCCAAACTGCCGACCATTCGACAGCCCCGCGCCGCGGACGCGCTTCGATCCATGAGGGAGCAATATCTGTGAAACCCGCCAGAACCATTTTGCTGACCGCGAGCCTGGCCGTCCTTGGAGTGCCGATTTCAACCCCGACGCTTGCGCACGCAGCGGATCGCGTCACGGCCCGCGTGCTTGAAGGCGCTGACGCTGTCGACGATCAAAGCTATGCCCGCCCGCTGGAAGCGCGCGTCACCCACGTGGCGCTCGACCTCGAGGCCGATATGGCCGAGAAACGCTTCACCGGTACGGCAACGCTGGATATCATGATGGCGAAGGGCGCGACATCGATCGTGCTCGACGCGCTCGAACTGGACATCATCTCGGTTACGGATCGCGATGGAAGGGCCCTTCGCTGGTCGATCGGCGCCAGTGATCCGGAAAAAGGTGCGCCACTGACGATCGTTCCCGGGTCGGCGAAGACGATCGTGATACGCTATCGTTCGAGCCCCGGGGCGCGCGCGCTGCAATGGCTTCCGGCGGCGTCGACCGGCGGAAAACGTCTTCCGCTTCTGTTCAGTCAGGGGCAGCCGATCAACAATCGCAGCTGGATCCCGACGCAGGACAGTCCCGGAATTCGGCAGACATGGAGCGCGCGTATTGTCGTGCCCGAAGGCCTTGTCGCTTTGATGAGTGCCGATCGCCTTTCGCCGCAAGGCGAGCCTGCGGGACCGGGCAAGCGAGCCTTCCGGTTCGGCATGGACCATCCCGTCCCGCCTTATCTGATTGCTATCGCCATCGGAGATTTCGCATTTCATCCTCTGGGGCCGCGCACCGGAGTCTGGGCAGAACCGGGAAATCTCGGCGCCGCGGCGAAGGAACTCGTCGATACCGAAGCGATGGTGGGCGCAGCCGAAGAGCTTTATGGTCCCTATTTGTGGGGCCGCTATGACGTCCTCGTTCTGCCGGCCTCCTTTCCCGCAGGCGGCATGGAGAACGCCACACTCACGTTTCTGACGCCGACCTTCATCACCGGCGACCGCGCCAATGTCGACCTCATCGCACATGAACTGGCCCATAGCTGGTCCGGAAATCTCGTTACCAACGCGACCTGGAACGACCTCTGGCTCAACGAGGGTTTCACCAATTATGTCGAGAACCGGATCATGGAGCGCATGTACGGGAAGGAGCGCGCGGACCTTGAAGCGGACCTCGACTGGCGCGCGCTCGAAGCGATGACGGCCCGGCTCCTGGCATCTGACCCCGCCGGCACAAAGCTTCATGCAGGGACCGACGGAAGCTTGCCCTATAGCAAGGGGGCGGCCTTCCTGCGGACCATCGAGGCAACGGTAGGGCGCGATCGGTTCGACCCTTATCTTCGTGGCTATTTCGAGCGAAACGCATTCGCGCCGCAAACGACTGCCGGCTTCCTGGCGGATCTGCGGCAGCATCTGATAAAGGGGGAAAGCGCGGTTGAAGCCAGGCTTCGGCTTGACGAATGGGCCTATGGCACCGGCTTGCCCGCGAACGCCGTCCATCCCGTCTCTCCCCGCCTTGCCCAGGTCGAGGAGCAGCAGCAGCATTTCGCCAGCGGAAGCGGCGCGGCGGCGCTCCGGACGGACGGCTGGGGAACGAAGGAGTGGAAATATTTCCTCGACGGGCTGGAGCGCCGGCAAGACGCGGCGCGTCTCGCCGATCTCGACGACAAGCTCGGACTCTCGCGTTCGAGCAATGCCTATGTCCGAACCGCCTGGCTGCAACTCGCAATTGCCAATCGCTATGAACCGGCGCGCGCGTCGATCATCGAATTCCTCAATGCCGTAGGAAGACCCCTATTCATAGGGCCCATCTATCGTGATCTCCTCGCCGAGGGTGACTGGGGCCGGGCGATTGCGACCGATGCTTTTCGGACCGCTGGACCGGGATATCACCCGACGGTGTCCGCCGGGCTCGCCAAATTGCTGGGGCCGAAGACAGAACAATCGCCGCAGCCATAAAAGGATGTCGGCGTGGTGCCGCGCGGCGAGTGCTTGACGGACGATGGAGGGTGCCTTTGCGTCGCAGCCGATCCTGAGTGACACTGGTTTTCCGCTGCTTTTACGCTCGCTATTTTTTGGTCAGGCTCACGAGGCCGGCTTCCTCGCGCCCTTTCAGGGCGGCCATGACATCCGCCAGCGGTACGGGCGTGAATTCGCCCGAAAGAAAGTCCCGGATTTCGAGGGCCGTCATATTTCCGCGCGCGATCAGGAGGCTGAATTCGGCCATGAATTCATCGGGGAGGTGCGGGCCTGGGCCGCGCGGCGGGAAATAGGCGTCTCGAGGATATTTGGGGCCTGGCTTGACCATTATCCGCGCAGCCTCCTCCTCGAGCCGGGTTTTGGCGGCGCGCGCGGGTGCGGCGCCCGACGCGCGCGCCTTGAGGGCATAGACCGTATCGACTTCGCGGATAAGCGCCTGCGACCGCTGGTCGATCAAGCGCGCGATCATGTCGGTGCTCGACTGGCCCTTGCCTGCATCGGTCCACATCACGCGCGCCGACTTCAACACCGCGGCTTCGACTTGGCCCTGATGTTGCACGGCGGTGCGCGCTTCTTTGTAGGCGTCCGCCAGATTGCCGGGGGCTGCGTCGGACAAATAGCCAAGCGCCTTGGTGTGGGCCTCGCCCATCCGCGCGAGACCTCGACCGAGATTTTCGTTCAGTACCGCTTCGGCCATCGCGTCCGTCCCCGTCGCGAGGACGGCTAGCGACCCGAGCGCCACTGTCGCGGCACGCTTATACTGCGTGGGATCCTGCTTGTCGGGCGTATCGTCCGACGAGTGATACCACATGTCGGGCCAAGTTATGAACATGACCGCCGGCACGCCGTTCTGCATGTAAATCACATGATCACTCGCTCCATAATGCTTGTCGATCTTGACGTAGAACGGATCCTTGCTGCCACGCGGCGATTCCACGGGCTGGGTAGGAGCATAGCCGTTCAGCCCGCGGCGAAAGCGCAATCGCTCGCGTGTGATATCAGCGACATATTCCATCATGCTTTGCGGGATGTCGTTGAGATAGGAGGGAAAGCTGTCGGGCGTTCGCTGGAGTATCCAGTAACTGCGACTGTCCGAGAGGCGAAGCGCCTCCATGTCGAAATTGAGCGTGCCGATCATGTTGCGCGCCTTTTCCGGATATTTTTTGAGAAATTCCGCCGTGCCCCTGATTTCGGGTACGAACTGGAAATTGATCGTGCGCTTCGGTCTCGGCAGTTTGCCCTCGTTGATCAGCTTGATGTAGGCGCGGCCTGTTTCGAGAATGAGCGCGCAGCCGGAATTGTCGTCATTCGCGCCCTGCTTGATCAGGCCTTCATAGAGATGGCAGCTGATTCCGACTTCCTGGCTGGTCGAACCGTCGCCCGGAATCTGGGCGTGAACGATCTCCTCCTTCCCCGAAACTTCGACGCTGCGAACTTTCGAGCTGATGGTGACCGGGTGACCGCGCTCGAGAAAGCTGAGGAGATTTTGCCGGACCTCGGGCGTTACGGCCCACGCGACCGTGCCCGGCTTCGCCTCGACCTCGTCGTGAACTATCTGGCGCGGATAATCGATCGCGCGCTGCGGGCTGACCGCACTTACCGCGAGAACGCCGAGGGCGCCGCGCTCGACCGCTCGATCATAAACATTGGAAGGGCTGCTTGACGCCAGAACGAACTTACCCTTGACGTCCTTTCCCTCGAAGTCGATTTCGCGCCCGGCGCCGACATCGACCAGCGCCCCGGACAAATTGCCGCTGGCACTAAGTGAAACGAGGCTGAGCGCGATGTCCTGGATGTCGAAGAGTTTGACGCTTTTCGGGGTCTCCATCCAAAGCTCGCCGACCTCAGGTTGCCACGCCTTCTTATCTGCGCCGATCGTATCGACCGTTACATTCTTGAACCCGAACTCTTCGGCCAACTGCTTGACGACGCGAGTTTCCCGGAATGAGCCCTGATATTCCGACGCCGGCCGAACGCGTTGATAGGGTACCAGCTCCAGAACGCTCGCCATCGCACGCTCGCCCGACACTTCGTTGATGATCGCCGTCATCTGCTCCTGCGGAAGCAGCGTCCGATCTTCACTCTCCTGCGCGGTGAGAGGCGCGTTCGTAATCAGGATTGCCGTCAGCGTGATGGCCGCAATTCTACGCATGATGTGCAACTTCCTCTCTCGATCACAGATTTGACGCGTACGTCTTCGGTTCCGGCTTCTTTTCACCGCGCCGGCGCGCGGGCCGGCTTTAGCCGCTCGATCTCTTCCTCGGCAGCGCTCGGCGGCGGCATGGTTGCCGGGCTAAAGCGAGGCAGCATCTTCTCATCGTTCGCAAGCGCATAAACGAGTGCCGCAACCTCGACGGCTGCGACGCGGAGATCGGGCTCGTAAGCCTCCTCATATGTGTCGTAATTGGAATGCCGCGACGTGCTATAGTCGAGCCAATCCTGGTAAAGGCCGATCCCGGGAAGGCCAGCTGCGTAGAAGGCGCCCGTATCGGCCCCGCCGACCTTCCTCACGCTTGACGACATCGCGCCGGTGAATCCCCATTTCCGATAGGGCTCCATGGCCGTCGCAACGAACGCGGCAGCCCCTGGCGGACCGAACACCGTCGCTCCGCGCGGTCGCCCCGTGCCCGTGTCGATGTTCACGTAAGCGGCAAGCTTTGCATAATCCGGCTTCGGATTCTCGAAGCTGCCAAAATGCTGTGCGACATAGGCCTGCGAACCGAAAACGCCTTGCTCTTCACCTGTCCACAGCGCGACCCTGATTGTGCGGCGAGGCTTCACCTTGAGCGATTTCAGAAGGCGTACCGCCTCCATCATGATCGCCGATCCCGTTCCATTGTCGATCGCGCCGGTGCCACCTTCCCAGCTATCGAAATGGGCGCCGAGCATCACGACCTCGTCCCTCTTGTCGGTGCCCTCGATCTCCGCGAGCGCATTGTGCGCGACATGCCCGTCAGGATGAAAGCTGCTCTGGACGTTCGCCCGAACAGTGACCGGCGTTCCGCTATCGATTAGCCGCGCCATGCGGCCGTAATCGGCGTTCGAGATCATCACTGCCGGCAATTGAGCTGCCAGATTATAGCCGCTCGCGGTCTCGACCTTGAGAACGCCGCGAGCATCGGCGGAGTCGACGATTCTGAGCAAGGCCCCGTTTTCGGTGAGAAAGGCTGAGATTTGCTCGTGAACTTCATGAAGTGTCAGCCGGGGTTTTTCCCCCGACGAGGAAGGCGAGGTCGCAGAGGTGGCCGGCTTCTGGTTTGCGTCTCTCGGTGCGAACGTGGCGGCCCATTCGGAATCCGGAGTGCGCAGGAGAATAGGTTTGAAGTTTCGGAGCGGCACTGCCGGCGGGCCGACAAGGACAATCGCGCCGCGCACTTTCGATTTCCGCGGCGCGAGATAAGCCTGCAGCTCGGCGGCGGTCGGAAGGACATATTCGGCGTCTTCCGCGCCGCCAAGCGGCGCGGGCAGCGGATCTGCTTGCCCGGCCTTGGCCCGCGCCGCGGGGTTCTGCGCTCGCGCGCGGCTCGCCGGCGGCATGCCAGGCGGAGCCAAAAGAATGACGGGCGCGTTGACGAGACCCTTGGTCGACGGTGTCCAAGGCAGAGCGCGCGCAAGAATTGGCGCCTGATAGGGGGCGGTCACGCTCAGCTCGACGAGTTGGTTGCTCCAACCCGGAAAGCCGAACTCCCAAGGCTCAAGACGGGGTCTCTCGAGACCCCAGGATCGAAAGGTCTCGACGGCCCATTGAAGGCCGCGGCGCGATTGCGGCGAACCCGTGAGGCGGGACCCGTGCACATCGGAGATATTGTGCATAAGCCACATGATTTTCGAATTCGCCGAGCCTTCGGTCTCGAGCGCGTCCCTGACGACCTGCGGAATCTCCTGAGCGGCTGTCGACACGGAAAACGCTGCGGCTCCCAGCAATGCCAGCGACAATCTCTTCATGCGGTGCCCTTCACACTGTTACGTACCGTGCCGCTTCGCCCGGCCCCGCGGCCGGTTCCACGCGTTCGAGGCCTACCTCGCGAACGAGGTAGGCCTCTCCGAGTTTGGCAGCGACAATTGCCGCCTGGCTGTCTGGCATGTCCTCAATGAGGAGCTCGATCTTCATCGTGCCTGCCTCGACGTGCATCGTCATCGCCATGGGCAATGCAAGCAGGGCGCGCGGCGAATTTTTCGGCATGAGCAATCATTTCAGAGGCGCGGGATATCAGGCGCGCGGGCTGCAACAAAAAGGCGGGACCGTCGCCGGTCCCGCCTTCAAGGTCAGAACGAGTAGGAGGCTGTTACGCCTGCCGTTCTCGGCTGGATGAATGTTGCTGAAAGGGTGCTGCTTGTCCCCTGGTTGTCACCCGCATCGAGCACACCGCGCTCGTTGGTCAGATTGCGAATGAAGAGCGTCACGTCCCAGCGTTGGCCGCTCAGCGTAGCGCGCAGGTCGAATACATCCTGCGCCGGCAGGCGTAGGTTGCCTCGGCGCGCCAACGGTGCTGCCGACGAGCGGTAGAGTGTGTTGCGAGCGCCGAGGTGTGTGTAATTGCCGCCGAGAGCGAAGCTGTAATCGCCGCCAAGTTCCCAGCGCTTCTCGAACCCGAGATTGCCGGTGAACTTCGCAACATAAGGAAGCGGGTCGCCCTTGAAGCCGAGCAGACTCGGAGCCGGAGCCGGCTGAACGGGGAGCGGATCGCGCAACTCGGCATCGGTCAACGTCAGGTTGCCGTTAAAGGTCCAGCCGCTGCCGGGGCGCAGTTCGACGGCGGCTTCCCAACCGCGGCTGCGAGCCTTCCCGCCATTTGTGAAGAAGGGCAGCGAAGTTGCCGTCTGCGCCTGAAGCTGAATATCTTTCCAGTCGATGTTGAAAATGGCGGTGTCGATCGTCAGCATCCGGTCGAAGAGCTGGCCTTTGAAACCAAGTTCATAATTGGTCACACGATCGGGATCGAAATCCGGCGACGGTGCGGCAGCCGTGTTGGGACCGCCCGGGCGATAGCCGGTGGCGACGCGGGCGTAGACCATCATGTCGGGGGTGATCTTGTAACTGGGCGAGATGAGCCAAGTGACCGAATCATCCTTCGAGCGCGTCAGATCTCCGTCGCGCGTCACACCGAAAAGCAGCGGCGATGCGTTGGGCGAGACGATCTGGGCGTCGACATAGGTCTGCTTGTTCTTGCTCCAGCGCGCGCCTACCTGCACCTGGAACTGCTCGGTAAAGCTATAGGTCGCATCGCCGAAAACAGCATATTCCTTGTATGTGCTCGGCAGCGGGAAGACGACGACCGATCCGATCCGTTCGCCCGCGGCATCCGAAACATAGATTTCCTGATCGAGGATCGAACGTTCGTTCGTGTAGAAGCCGCCGAGGATCCACTTGAGGCTGCTATCATTATTCGACGACAGGCGAACTTCCTGAGAGAATTTGCGCGTGCGGCGATCATCGGTGAGGCGGACCTGGGCATCGGCCGGTGCTGCCGGATAGACCGGAGCGATCGCCGGCGAGCCGGGAAACAGCGCACCTGCCGGGAAACCCGTGAGGGCAAAGCTGAATGCACGCGTGTTGTCGGCATT
The DNA here is from genome assembly GCF_052871675.1 of Sphingopyxis sp. LARHCG72. NCBI lineage: Bacteria > Pseudomonadati > Pseudomonadota > Alphaproteobacteria > Sphingomonadales > Sphingopyxidaceae > Sphingopyxis > Sphingopyxis sp. LARHCG72. The sequence goes on from NZ_JBIXJU010000002.1 coordinate 353,491, forward strand.
AAGTTCGCCGAGCATCGCCGACCAGCCGCTCACCGAAGTGAGCGTCACACCCCCCAGTTCGAGTTCGCCTTTGATCTGCGTGAGCCGAGTCTTGCTCTCACCGAAGGACGATAGCGAGTCATTGCCGAAATAGCCGTAGAGCGGCGTGAACAACGGCTGCGCACGGTCGATCAGGGTAGAGGCGCTGTTGGTGAACTCATTCGTCTGCTCGAGGTGCGACACATTAAAGGTCAACGCCTCGATCGGGCGAAAAAAGGCGGCTGCGCGGAAGCCCCAATATTCGGACTTGTTGATGTCTTCGGCGACCAGCGCGCGCGTCGTGCGGTTGTAGCGGTCACCAAGCTTCGGATCGGAGCGCTTGTAGGCGCTGAGGCGAACGCCGAGCTTGTCGTCGATCAGCGGAACGTTGACCGCGCCGCGCACGGCCCAGCCGTCCGAACCGCCTCGCGCATTGCTATAGTTGCCTTCGACACGGCCGGACCATTCATTGGGATCGGCCTCGCGCGTCACATATTTGATGAGGCCGCCAAGGCTCGATGCACCATAAAGCGTTCCCTGCGGTCCGCGCAGAACTTCGATTTGTTGAAGGTCGGAAGGGTCGAGGTTCGGAGTCTGGCTGTTCCCAAGCGCGCTTGAAGAGCCGAACGGAACGTCGTCGATCGTGATTGCAACGGTCGGGTTGGTCGCGCCGCCGGCGTTGATGCCGCGGATCGCGATACCGAAGTTGCGGCTGCTCGAAATCGAGACGCCGGGGATGCGCGTCGCATAATCTTCGATCTTGACGAGATTCTGCTGAAGCAGGGTGTCGGAGGTCACAGCGGAGACGGAGACGGGAACGTCGAGCAGTCGTTCGCTTCGCTTCTGCGCCGTGACGACGATTTCGCCTTCGCTGACCGAATCATCGGCGGTCTGGGCGTGCGTCGGTGCGGCCGCGAAGGCGCCAATGGCGACACTTGCATACAGTCCACGAATGACAGCTTTGGTCAGAAAATTCATTGCAGTAACTCCCCCTTCAGGCAGGCCGGTACACGGGGCCAGTTCCTGGCGAACGTTCCGATCTTGCGTCGTTTGTTCAATGGCCCTACCATTACAGTGAACACCTTTCGCAACACGACGTCAACAATAAAATGATAAATTGTCATTGTTGTGACCTGAAGCGGTAATAGAGGGATTAACATATTGATTAATTAAGATATTATGTCGACCTTCTGATTGGAGGGGTGGGCGTCGAGCAACCCGCAAAGCGACTTCGACTGCTCATAGCTCCAATTTTGTCGACTATAATGAAGTGAGTGCATCGCCGGTTTTTTTCGAGTCTGGTCGCTGTTTTTTCGGCTTACGTTGAGCGCAGGTCGCCGGGGTCACTTCCCGGATGGCGATGGGCGAGCCGTATCACCGAAAAAGCTCGGGCTTCGGAAGAGATATTTCGTTGGTCGAGCAATTTCGGGCTCGATCGCGGTACGTCTGGTCCGATTCATTGTGCGACAAACTCCGTTCTTCGCCGCGCGGGAACGGGCCGGAAAACAAGCGCGGTGAAGCACATAGGTGGCAATCACCACATGGGAGGAAGTGAATGACAAACAAACTCGTGCTGGCAGGCGCTCTCATCGCTTGCCTTTCGCCGATCCAGGTTAGTGCAGAGGATAACGGCGCGGCGAGCGCGGCTCGTATCAAGGCCGACATGACCTTTCTTGCCGATGATGAGCTGGAAGGGCGGGAGGCCGACACGCGGGGATACCGCATCGCGGCAAAATATGTGGCGGCGCAGTTTGAGCAACTTGGGCTGAAGCCGATGGCCGCCGACGGAAGCTTTTTCCAGTCTGTACCGATGATCGCTTACCGCCCTGCGAGCCAGGCGCCGATCAAGCTCGTGCGTAAGGACGGAAGCAGTGTCGATCTCGTTTTCGGTACGGAATTTCTTCCCGAGGCGGTGGCTACATCCGGAAGCCGTAAGTTCGACGCACCGCTTGTATTCGCAGGCTATGGAATCGTTGCGCCGGAATGGAAGCGCGACGATTTTGCCGGCCTCGATCTAGAGGGCAAGATCGTCGTTTTGCTGAGCGGCGCCCCCGAGCAAGGGGCGGGCGATGAGCAGGCGTTTTTCGGCAGCACGTCGAACAAGCGAATTGAAGCGGCTAAACGCGGCGCGGTGGGCGTGATGATATTGTCCACCCCGGAAAGCGAGGCGAGGCGTCCCCTCGAGAAGAGCGCTCCGCGCTGGCAGGCATGGCGAATGGGGTGGAGACAGCCTGACGGCAAAGCATTTGACGTCGCACCCTCTGCACCATTGCTCGCCAATCTGGCCGCGCCGGTAGGCGACAAGCTGTTCGCCGGTTCGGGAATGAGCTTCGAGTCAATCGTTGCACGATCGAAAACAAAGCCGATCGCTCGCGCGCAGGCCAATTTGCAAATGCGCGCACAAGGAAGCCAGGTATCCGAAACGCGCGACACGCTAAGCTGGAATGTCGTCGGCAAACTTGAAGGGGCCGACCCGGATCGTGCCGTCGCGTTGACCGCTCATCTCGATCATCTCGGCGTATCTGAAAGCGAAGGCGCGAAGAAAATATATAGCGGCGCGCTCGACAATGCGTCGGGGGTTGCAACGATGATCGAGGTCGCTCGGCAGTTCCGCGAGCAAGGCGTGAAGCCTCGTCGCTCGTTGATGTTCGTCGCCATCACCGCAGAGGAAAAGGGCCTCATCGGCTCCGATTATCTCGCGAACAACCCGCTGATTCCTCCTCGTAATATCGACGCGCTTGTCAATCTCGACATGCCGATACTTACATATGATTTCGAGGACGTCATTGCTTTTGGGGCCCAGCATTCCTCGATCGGCCCCATTGTCGAGCGCGTAGCGGGACGGATGGGCGTGAAATTGACACCCGATCCCATGCCCGAGGAGAGCATCTTTACACGCTCCGATCATTATCGATTCGTGCAGCAGGGCGTTCCGTCGATCTTCCTGATGACCGGTTTCGGCAATGGTGGCGGTGAAAAGTTCAAGGGCTTCTTGTCAGGCTGCTATCACCAGCCGTGCGACAACCTCGCCCAACCAATCGACTATCGTGCTGCAGCCAAGTTTGCGAAGCTCAATTTTGAGCTGACCCGCGCGCTCGCTGACGCGGCCGAAGCACCGCGCTGGAATCCGGGCAATCTATTCGGCACCCGTTACGGACCTCTCCACCGCTAATTGCGGCAGGAGCAATTCTCACATCAACCAACATCCCAGGGTATTTTCATGATTTTCGGCCGCGTAAAGCCGCTCGACGCTATTTTGGCGACGGCGGAAAAGAAGTCATTGCACCGTTCGCTCGGCGCTTTTCAGCTGACGATGCTGGGGGTGGGCGCGATCATTGGATCCGGAATATTTGTCCTCACCGCCGAGGCGGCGCAAAAGGCCGGACCGGGGATGATGCTCTCCTTCGTGATGGCAGGCTTCGTATGCGCCGTGGCCGCGCTTTGCTATGCCGAAATGGCGGCCATGGTACCCGTCTCGGGCTCGGCCTACACCTATAGCTATGCCGTCATGGGCGAGCTCGTGGCTTGGCTTGTGGGATGGGCCCTCATTCTCGAATATGCCGTGGCCGCCGGCGCGGTCTCGGTGAGCTGGTCAGGATATGTGGTCGGCTTGATCGAGCATGCGGCGGGTATCGACATTCCCGTGACATTCGTTCTCGGACCGTTCGATGGAGGCCTGATCAATCTTCCCGCCATGTTCATCGCGGGGCTCGTCACCTGGTTGCTCGTTGTCGGGACGAAGGAGAGCGCGACGATCAATGCAATCCTGGTCGCGATCAAAATCTCGGCGCTGGCGCTCTTCGTCGCATTGTCGGTGCCTGTGATGAACATGGAGGGCTTCACACCCTTCGCTCCGCTGGGCTTTGCCGGCATATCTGCGGCCGCGGCTTCGATTTTCTTCGCTTATGTCGGGTTTGATGCGGTTTCGACCGCAGCGGAGGAAACTCAAAATCCGCAGCGCAACATGCCGATCGGCCTTATCGGCTCGCTCGCGATTTGCACGATTTTCTACATCCTCGTTGCTGCCGGTGTTATCGGCACTGTCGGGGCGCAGCCGGTCGTGGGTGCCGGCGGGGAGGCGTTGGCGCCTGGCTCCAAAGCTCTTTCTGACCAATGCGCTTTGCTCGCGGCCGAGGGACGGGAGGCCATATCCTGCTCGAAAGAGGCTCTTGCCTGGTCGCTCCGCGAGATCGGCTGGCCGCAGATCGGAAATCTCATCGGGCTGGCTGCGGGCCTCGCGCTGCCCTCGGTCATCCTCATGATGATGTTCGGCCAGACCCGCATTTTCTTCGTGATGGCCCGTGACGGCCTCCTCCCGAAGGCGTTTTCAAAAGTCCATCCGGTCTACAAGACGCCACACTTCATCACTATCGTTACGGGCTGCTTCGTCGCGATATTTGCGGCCTTTTTTCCGGTCGGCATTCTCGCGGAAATATCCAACTCCGGAACATTGTTTGCCTTTGCCGCTGTATCGATCGCAGTCCTTGCATTGCGGCGCACGGATCCACATCGCGCGCGGCCGTTCCGCACACCGGCGGTGAAGCTCACTGCGCCGATCGCCATCCTTGGTTGCCTGTATCTATTCTGGAGCCTCGGGGATGAGACGAAGCTCATGTTCCTTGGCTGGTCCACGATCGGTCTGATTGTCTATTTCGCATATGGCCGGAAGCGCAGCCACGTTGGTCGCGGTGCGATTGAAGTCTATGAGGTCGATGATGACGCTCCGCCGCTCCCTGTTCAGCCGGCGACCGAGCAATGACCGCTTGCCGTGACCCGCGAGTATTGTTGCCACTGGCTTCCTGTGAGCGACTGCTTGGCGGTGATCGGCTGAACGGGATCGACTGAGGCCGCTCGGGACGGAATATTATCGGTAGCTGATCGCCTTACGGCTCTCCGTGATTCTCCGGCGGTCGGATGCGTGCGCGCGGTCCGGCTGCGGGATCGCGCGACGGAATGTCATTCGCGTCGAAGCGGGGGAGCATCTTGTCATCGTTCGCCAGCGCGAACGCAAGCGCGGCTACCTCGACCGCTGCAATCCGTACGTCAGGCTCATATACTTCCTCATAGGTGTCGAAATTGGTATGATGGAGCCGGCTCAGATAATCGAATGGATCTTGATACAGTCCTATTGAGGGGAGCCCCGCGAGGTAAAATGCGGCCGAATCGCTCACTGGCCTGAACGAGGCTGTGTTGGCTCCCATGAAGCCCCAGTCCCTGAACGATGCCATTTTTTGGGCGACGATCGCTGCGCCTGACTGCGGCCCAAAGTAGGTGGCCGCTCTTGGGCGCCCGGTGCCGTGATCAAGATTGATGTAGCCGCTCAGTTTCGCGAATCCGGGCTTCGGGTGTTCGAAGCTGCCGAAATGCCTCGCGACATAGGCCTGCGACCCGTAGACACCTTGCTCCTCGCCCCCCCAGAGTGCAATGCGTATGGTACGCCGTGGCTTCAGTCCGGATGTCTTGAGGAGCCGCATTGCCTCCATCATGACTGCGGCCCCTACTGCATCGTCCGCCGCGCCGCTCGCCGTCGCCCACCCATCTATATGAGCCCCGATCATGACAATTTCGTCGCTTTTGTCGGTGCCAGGGAGATCCGCGACGACATTATATGCCGTGCTGCCGTCCGGGTGCAGCTCGTTCTGCACATTCATCCGAACCTCGACCCGCGTTCCGCCCTGAAGCACGCGCGCGATCCTTCCATAGTCGGAATTTGCGATTGTAACTCCCGGGACTTGGGGCGTCGCGCCATATCCGTTCGTGCTTTCGACCCGGATAAGGCCGCGCCGCTCGCCGCCATCCTTCACTCGAGCCAATGCGCCATTTTTCACAAGAAATTCCGCAATGGTCGCGTTGATCTCGTCTCTCGTCAGTCGGCCGTCCTCGACGGTTGGACGCGTTGACGAGCCTGGAGCAATTCCGGGAGGCGCATTTATAAGCGCCATCCACTCAGCGTCGGTTCGGCGCATCGGTTGGGGGATGAAATCGGGTTCCGGCGCCGCCGGCGGACCGACGAGGACAATCGCCCCTCTCACCTTTTCCTTTTGGCTCTCCAGGTAAGCCAGAAGTTCGGCCCGCGTAGGCAGCGGCGGTGAGGCGTTCATTTTCGGCATTGGGGGCTCTGCGACACCTCCCTTTGCTGCTTGAATGGAATCTGCTGTCCGGCGTGGCGCACGGCCCGCGGCTGGCATGCCGGGCGGCATGAGAATGACGGCGTCCGCAACGATAAGGCCGTTGGTTGATGGCGTCCAAGGCAGGGCGCGGGCAAGGACGGGTGCTTGGAAAGGAGCCGTCACGCTGATTTCGGTAAGCCTGTTGTGCCATCCCGGACGGCCGAACTCCCAGGGCTGCAGTTCGACATTTTTAAGGCCCCAGCTTCGCATCTGCTGCGCGGCCCATTCCTGAGCTTGCCGCAGCTGAGGAGATCCTGTCAGGCGCGGACCATAAATGTCGGTCAGATGGTGAAGAATGGGCATTAGCTGCGACGCGCGGGTTTCTTCGACGCGAAGCTGGGCGGGCACGTCGGTCTGAGCAAGCGCGACGCCATTTGCCAAAGCGGCAGTCACCAAGAATAAAAGTCGAGTACCCATTTTTACCTCCTTCTTCCTGCACTCCGAGCTCGTCGAAGCGGCTGAACCGGCTGCCGATCGCAGTGCGAAGACGGCCCCCGTTTGATGCCCCGGCGCCTGTTACCGCCATTTAGAACTGACAAGGGGCAGTGCGATCCTAATTTGGTTGTACCATAAACCAAAAGATCCATTTGCCCAAAATTGGTTTCGCGTTCCCATTTTTCGATCACGTCGCGGAGATTGGACGCTCGGCAGAAATACCCAAGGATAACCGTGCAATAATATGTGTCAATTGCACAATGCGCGAGATGCTGCAGGGTCACCATCTGCCCGAAAATGAAATTTTGATTCAATGGTCTGACATTTAGTATTGCTCGCTGTGCAAGGGAGTGATACGCCCGGCCCAACGATTCAGAGCTGGGCCGTCCAGCCGCCGGCGTAAGCCGAAAAGGGGAGTGAATGCGAATGGCATTGCCGCAACCTTCACTGCGATTCTGCCCGCTTACCGGCCTGCCAATGACGGTCGCCGGCCTGGGCTTGGATAGCGGCGTCTCGGTGCCAGCTAATGCTGCCTCTATCCCCTCTCATCCATCATTTACGCCCTACGCCGCCAGGCTCTCACGCGAGCTGGCCCGCGCCGTCCGGACGTTTTCCAGCGCATGCAGCGCCAAGGAGTGAACAAAAACACAAAGTGGAAGGGGACAAATTGATGCACTTCGGACGAAAACTTGCTTCGGCTTCGCTGTTGCTTTGCGGTGCGGCCATTGTGGCGCCTGCTTCGGGACAGGCTCTGATTCCAGACACCGATGACGCGGAGATCGTCGTAACCGCCGAAAAGCGCAGTGCGAATCTTCTCGATGTTCCAGTACCGGTGTCGGCGATCAGCTCCGACACACTTGTTCGCGAAAATCTCGTCACCCTTCGCGAGTTCGCATCCCGCACGCCGGGTCTGTCGGTCACCGGCTACAATGCCACCGAAATCTCGATCCGTGGAATCAGCAGTCCCGCAAACAGCACCCCGACCGTCGCGATAACTGTCGACGATGCGCCCTTCGGTACATCCAGCTGGGCGGGAAACAAGATCACGCCCGACTTCGACCCTTCCGATCTTCAGCAAATCGAGGTTCTGCGTGGGCCCCAAGGCACGCTGTACGGCGCCTCGAGCCTGGGCGGCTTGATCAAATATGTCACGCGTACGCCCGACACGCGGAACTTCACCGCGCGCGTCGAAGGGAATGTCGGCGTCGTCGAGGGATTCCTTCAAGAACCAGGGTGGGTCGGTGCGCTGCGGGGAGCCCTAAACGTCCCGATCCTTGACGATATGCTGGCGGTGCGAGCGAGCGGCTTCAAGCGATGGGACGCAACCTATTCCGTGCCTTACTATTCGGTCGCCACCGGCGACCTTCGCGGAAATCGCTATCGCAGTCCCGAAGTGCATGGCGGCCGGGCGGCGGTCTATTTCAAGCCTTTCGAAGCATTGACCATCAATCTCGCGCATTCGCGCCAAATCTCCGATAGCGTGACTTCGAGCGCGCTGACGACGGGAACGGATCCGACCTTGCGGATGGCGGCGCAGCGCGGGCGGTGGAAAGAGGAGAGCCGGGTCACTCAGCTTCGCGGCGATCTCGATCTCGGGCCGGCGACTTTGACGTCGGTCAGTGGCTGGACCCGCATGATCAATAATCAGGACGTCGACGTCGGCAATTCATTCGGCTTCCTACTGGGCTTCTATCCTGGAACGCCTGCGGGGACGCAGATCCGGCTCGTCGACGATTCCAACACGACAAAATTCTCGCAGGAGGTCCGCCTTGCCTCCAATGGTGAAGGTAAGATCGACTGGCTTCTGGGCGGCTTCTATACGACCGAGCGTTCGCAGGCAGACGTCGAACTGTTTCTGCAGGAGCCGGGGGGCGACAAGGACCAGGTCCTCTTCCTGGGGTCGCCGTCGACCTACAAGGAATATGCCGTCTTCGGTAGCCTGACCTATCATTTCTCCGAGAAGTTCGACGTTCAGATCGGCGGACGCTATAGCAAGAACAAGCAGGAGTATTTGCGCTCCCAGGATGTCGGGGCGCCGGTGACGCCAATCTTCGGCGCGTCTTTCATTGACCCGCTCGCTAGATCGGACGATGATGCGGTGACCTGGCTCGTGGCGCCGCGCTACCGGCTCAACGATGATGTCATGATCTATGCGCGTGTCGCATCCGGCTATCGCCCCGGTGGCCCCAACACGCCCGCGGCTCCTTTGGCGACATTCGCTCCGGATACGGTAGTCAACTATGAAGCCGGGTTGAAGGGTCGTTTTCTTGACCGGCGGTTGACGCTCGACCTGTCGCTCTTCAACATCGACTGGGACGACATTCAGCTCGGCGCCCAATCGGCATCTCTCTTCGATTTCTTCATCAATGGCGGGAAAGCGAGGAGCCGCGGCATCGAGGCGACCGCGCAGCTCGACATGGGTTCGGGATGGGATCTCAACGGCAATTTTACATACACTGACTCCGAGTTGCGTTCGGACATACCGGCTCCTGAACCCGGCGGCGCCAGCATCATCGGCTCGAAAGGCGACCAGTTGCCGAGCGCGACCCGGTTCACCTTCAATGTCGGGTTCGACAAGAGCTTCGACGTCGGGAACGGACTCGAAGCGACGATTGGGGCGAATTACTCATATGTCGGAAAGCGCGCCGGCGATTTCCGTTCCACCGATGCTTCCGTGGCGCGTCAGGCGCGCCTCAATACGCCATCCTTTGGCGAACTCGACGTTCGGGCAGAGGTGGGCAACGATCGTTTTCGTGCCAACCTCTTCGTGCGCAATCTGACCAATGAAAAGGGCGTGAGGAGGCTGGACGACGGTCAGGGTCTCGAAGCCAACGTCAGCCACTATCTGATCCGGCCGCGCACGGTCGGCGTGAATGTTTCCTTCAACTACTGAGGCGTGCGCCGGCGCCCTCCAGCGCGCCGGCCCGCAACCAGCCGACGGGAAAGAGAGAATATCGATGAACCGCATTCATCATAAATTTGCCGCAGCCACACTGGCACTCGCTTTTGGTGCTGCGCCGATTCAGGCGCAGGTTGCTAACCAGGCGCCGCGACCGGTCCACAAGACGCTTCTGCCGTTCGAGGAATCCATGGGAAAGGATACGAGCGTCGAGGAAATCACAATCGGCGTAGGTCAGCGGATGGACTTGGGAGGCTTCCCCGAGGAACGTCTCTACTACGTTCTCGACGGACGCGGGATATTGAGCGTTTACGACAAGTTTCCCGATGGCGACACTTACAACATCCGGCCCGACATCTCGCTCTATTTCACGCCCGGGCTTAAGCATGAGCTCTTCAACACGGGAACGTCGCCTTTGCGTCTGGTCGTCTTTCGTGTGAAAGGCGGTATCGTGCCGCCCAACGTTCCCGACGGCGCAGTTTATTGGCCTACGGTTTCAAAGCCCGGCGTCACCGTCGACAAGCCCGCCGTGGGAACCGGCTTTTGGATAACCTACGCCTTCGACGAGCATTCGAACACGTCGGTCACCGAAGGCCAACGTTTGCAGGTCAGGCGCCTTGGGCTGCGCCGGGCCCAGAAGTTTGCTGGCGCCGAGTTATTGGTTCTCGGTGAAAATGGAAAGACACGGCCAAGTGTCGGGGGCGACACCAATTCGACAGGCTACATCATATCGGGCGAAGGAAATTGGGTTCGGGACGGAAAGCGCTATCCCTTCAAGGCGGGCGCGGTCCGGGTCGGTCAGCCGGGTGCACTCCAGTTCACGGAGAATACCGCGGGCTATCCAATCACCTATATTGCGATCTCCACATTTCCCGACAAGACACCCAGATAGCGGGAAGGGGGCGGGCGTCCGCCCGCTTTCACCGCCTGACTGTCGAAGATTTAAGAAAGTCCGGGCGCAAGGAATAGCTGGCAAGAACCGACGGATTTTAAACGCACCATTTTCTCGCGTGCAGCGGAAGCCAGTCCCGACCGGAACAGCGGTGCGCCTGTCCATGCGCCACATAAGCAAGCAACGCGGTAAAGCGCCGGCGCGCTTCGGCGCGAAGGTCGGGCATGGACAGCCGCTCGCGTATCAGGCGATAAGCGGTTTCCTGAAGGTACGCATGATGGGCGACGTGCCTTGCCGCCGCGAAATATACCTGGGCGGTGCTCGATCTCTGTCGCTCGCATGTCCGGTTGTCAGATCAGGTTCGGGAGAACTCGTGACACTGCGCGCCGTGTGGCAGCATCTTACCGGCGCAGATCAGCCAATCGCCATGTCTCGTCTCGCGCTGGGTCCCGCAGGTTCTTGGCATAACCTTGTCAATGGTCGGGCGTGTCGCTGCACGCTTGCGCCGGGAAGCGATGCACCGCTATGATCTCCTTTCGCGCTCGTTATGGAGAGATGCATTGGACAAGGGGCGTGCCGAGCTTGTCGCCTGGGTTGGTAGTCAGATGCTGCCGCACGAAAGTGATGTCCGCAAATGGCTGCGGAAACGACTGCCCTCCGACGCCGCGATCGACGACATCGTGCAGGAAGCCTATTGCCGGGTCGCCGCGCTCTCGAGCGTGGCCCACATAGACAACGGCCGTGCCTATTTTTTCCGGACGGCTTCGAGCATCTTCATCGACCAGTTGCGGCGCGCGCGCGTTGTACGGATCGACAGTGTGACGGAAATCGGATCGCTGAACGTCGTAGATGAGGAGCCATCGCCCGAGCGCGTGGTTTCGGCCCGACGTGATCTGGCGCGGGTCCGGAAGCTAATCGAGGATCTCCCGGCCAAATGTCGAAGGATAATGGAATTGCGCAGGATCGACGGCCTTCCTCAAAGGGAGGTCGCAGAGCGCTTGGGCGTGACCGAAAATGTGGTCGAAGCGCAATCGATCCGCGGATTGCGCCTGGTGATGAAAGCGCTTGAGGATGAAGGCGCCGCCGACGTCGTGCCCCGGCGCACGTTCGGCCTTGGGCGCAGGGACAAGGCTCGGCATGAACGGCATGACTGACAATGACGCCGCGGCCTGGGCGGTGCGACGGGAAACGATGGGCGACAACCCGCGCTTCCAGGCCGAACTCGATGCCTGGCTTGCCGGGGATCCCCGCCGGTCCGGTGATCTCCTGAAAGCCGAAGCTACCTTGAGTTTTCTCAATCGCGGCCGCGCGCTCCCCGGCTCGGCGGAAGACGCGGATGACGACGCGGCCGCCTCTGTCCCGGCGATGTTTTCGCGGCGAAGGCTTCTCCTCGGCGGCGGGGCGGGAGCGCTGGCGGCGGGTGTCGCGGGCCTCGCCTTGTTCCGCTCCGCGGGCGAGGATTATCGGACCGGCTTCGGCGAAGTGCGGGAGATGGCGCTCGCGGACGGATCGACCGCCAGCATCAATACCGATACCGACCTCTACGTCGCCATCACCGGTAGCGCGCGCCGACTGCGTCTAGTGCACGGCGAGGCATGGTTCGCGGTCCGCAAGGATTCCGCGCGGCCCTTCGAGGTCGAAGCCGGCGATGTGCGCGTACGTGCTTTGGGGACGGCCTTTTCGGTGAGGCGCAAGGGAAGCGAAGTCGAGATACTGGTGACCCACGGGACCGTCGAAACCTCGGTCGCAGGATTTGAGCGCGAGCGGGTCAGGGCATCCGCGGGCACGCGGGTTGTGGCCGCCGCAGGTCGTCCGCCGCAGGCCATCGTAGCGCCGCGGGATGTCGAAAATGCGCTGGCCTGGCGGCGCGGCGAAATCATCCTCGATGGCATGCCGCTCGGCGATGCCGCGGCCGAATTCAACCGATATAATGCACGCAAGATCGTCATCGCCGATCCCGCGTTCGCGCAAGAACGGATGGTCGGGCAATTTAGGATGCGCGAGCCCGAGGCATTCGTGAGAGCGGTGCGAGACGCACTCGGCGCGCGCGTCGCCGATTCGGGAGCTACCTTGCGCATCTACGGGCCGGGAGCGCACGCCGCGGCGCGGTGAGGAGCGATCGGGAAACGTCGCCTGACGGGTCGGTCCGGCGACCGGAAAGGACAGGAGAGTCGGTGGGGGGACGCTGGTCAGTCGCGATCGCGGTTTTCTGCGTTGCGCCCGGCGCTCCGGCCGCCGCGCTGCAGCCGGATGTCCGCAGTTTCGATATCGAAGCGCAGTCCGCGGCAGCGGGCATCCGCCTCTTCGCGCGCCAATCCGGGATCCAGATACTGGTTGCCGAAGCCGCGACGCGAGGAAAGCGCAGCGCGCCCGTCCACGGGGCGTTGCCGGTCCGCGTTGCGCTCGAACGGCTGCTGCGCGGCACGGGTCTCGAAATCGCCTCTTATGACGGGCGCACGGCCGCCTTGCGTCTGCGCGCCATGCGAAAGCCGCCGCGGCGCCGCCCGGCCGTTCCTGCGCTGTCTCCTTCGCGCCCGCCGACTGCGGCCGATGATCCGCCCGCAGAAATCATCGTTACCGCGCTACGGCGCGAGGACCGACTGAGCGAGGTTGCTGCCGCGATAACCGTCTTGCAGGGCGATGTTCTGCAGTCGGGGATTCGCAGCGGCACGCGCGACTATCTGACGGCGATCCCCGGTCTCGGCTATACGGAAAATACGCTGCGGGCGAACCGCATATTCCTGCGCGGCGTGTCCGACGGGATCAGCACCGGAGATCCCGTTACGGGTGTCTATCTCGACGAAATTCCGGTGACCGAAACATTCCAGGCATCGTTCGACCCTGGCGCTCTCGATCTTGAACGCATCGAGGTGGTGCGCGGGCCGCAGGGCACCCTTTATGGTGCCGGCGCGATGGGCGGGACGGTCCGGTTGGTGACGCGAAAGCCCGATCTCTACGAGGCCGAAGGCTATGTCGAGGCAGCGGTCGATATGACACGCGGCGGCGGGACGGGCCGCCGCGCGCATGGCGTCGTCAACCTCCCGATCATCCCCGGGCGGCTCGCCTTGCGCGCGCTGGTCGGCGGCGACCATGACGCGGGATGGATCGACGAGACTGCGCGCGGCGAGCCAAATGCCAACAGCGTCGACATTCGCCAAGCGCGCGTTCAGCTTCTATGGGCTCCTGGCGACGATATGCATGCAACGCTCGCGATGCATCGCCAGGAACGCGAAGCCGGAATCCCTTCCTTCGAGGACCGCGATCTGCCCGAAGGGCAGACGTTTCGCAATTTCCGTCAAGGCGAGACGTCGCGAGCCGATGTCTACAGTTTCGTTCTTTCGCGTGACTGGGACGGCGTTTCGTTCGTCTCGGCGAGCAGTCTCCTGCGCAAGCGAACCGCAAGTCGGACGGCGAATACCCTGACGCCGTTGCTGGCAGCCGCGATCGACGTCAAGCTGACGCCCGGGGAGGATGCTGGGGTAGATTTTTCCGGGCGATCGCGGCGCCTCACGCACGAGATGCGCATTGTCTCGCGCAGCGAGACACGGCTGCACTGGCTCGCGGGCGTGTTCTACGCCGACGACCGCCTTCGCTTCGATCAATATTTCGATCTGTCACAAGCCCCCTCCCTTGCCGCCGCCGCGGGGGAGGCGGGCTTGTTCTCGCTCGCCCAGACCTACCGAGCTAGGCAGCAAGCCTTGTTCGGCGAGTTCAGCTTCGACCTGTCGCCCCGCCTGTCGGCCGTAGCCGGGCTCCGGCTTGCGCACATCAGTCAGACTGGCGCGGGTATCGCCGGCGGTCTCCTCAACGGAGGTCCCGTTTCCTTCCGGCAAAAGGTTTCGACGTCGTCGCTCATACAAAAATATCAGCTGCGCCTCGAGACGGGAGAGGGCCGCAGCCTCTATGCCCAGGCTTCGCAGGGCTATCGTAACGGGGGGCCGGCAGGAAACGTCCCCTTCGACCTTTGTGCAACCGGTCTCGCGGAGATAGGGCGGAACGCGGCGCCGGTCTCCTATCGGCCCGACCGGCTCTGGAGCTATGAAATCGGGACCCGCAACCGGCTGCTCGGTGGCCAGCTGATTGTCAATGGCGCGCTCTATCTCGTCGACTGGCGCGATATGCAGACGGCGCAGGCGCTTCCCTGCGGCTTCTCCTTCACCGTCAACGGCGGGCGAGCAAGAAGCAAGGGCGCGGAACTCGAAGTCACGTTCGAACCCTTGCGGGGGTTACGGCTCGATGCCTCGGCTTCGTTTATCGACGCGCGCCGCACGCGGTCGCTTCCCTTTACCGCAGTCCGTGCCGGCGATCCGCTTCCCTTCGTCGCGCGTTCGTCCTGGAACCTCTCGGCAACCTACCGATGGCGCGCGGCGACGGCGCGGTCGCCGTTCGTCCGGGTGGAGCTCAATCACGTCGGCAAGCGCTGGAGCCCGCCCGCGCCGGCGAGTGCCGGGTTTTTCGAAATGCCTGCGTACACGACGATCAATCTGAGCGCGGGCGTCGATATCTCGGCCTGGTCCGCGGCGCTCGTCGCCAACAATATCACCGACGCGCGCCCAATTTATCGCCGCACACCGGTCTACGACTATGTCGCCGCGCCGCGGACGCTGGCGGTCAGAATTTCGCGTAGTTTCTGAGCTATGGCGACATTTCTCCCGGAGCGAAGGTGCAACGCCTTCGACATTGAAGCGCTGTTGCCCGACAATAATCCGGAATTTTTTCCCCCCACCTGACGGAAATTCGGACGCCGTTCGTCATGAGCTCTGAACGACCGCTTGGCGCGCTCGAGGCGCGCGTTGACGCTCGGGATAGGGGAGAAAATGAATGACGGACCGTAAGATGTGGAAACTGGCGTGGCTTGCGACGGTCGCCATGCCTCTGGCTCTCTCGCCGGCGCATGCCGTCGCCCAGGAAGCGCAGGAGGCAGCTGCGGCGGACGGCGAGAATGACATCGTCGTGACCGCGCTGCGCCGCGAGCAGAGGCTGCAGGACGTGCCGGCCGCGATCTCCGCGCTCGATGGCGACGCCCTGGCTGCCAAGGGGGCACAGGATTATCGCGACTATCTCAACACCGTGCCGGGAGTCAATTTCAGCGACAACGGCTACCGCTCCAGCCGCATCACCATTCGCGGCATTTCGGACGGCTTCGGCGCGACCGATCCGCTGACGGGCATCTACATCGACGAGGCGCCGATCACCGAGGGCGGCCAGCCGACCCTCGACCCCGCGCTGTACGATGTCGATCGCGTCGAAGTGCTCAAGGGGCCGCAGGGCACGCTCTACGGCTCGGGCTCGATGGGCGGCACGGTGCGCGTCATCACGAAGAAGCCGCGCCTCGACATCTTCGAGGGATCGGCGCAGGCGACGATTTCCGACACCCGTGACGGCGGCTGGAATCGCCGCGTCGAGGGCATGCTCAACGTCCCGATAGCGCAGGATCTGTTGGGGCTGCGTGTATCGGGTGGATATCGCAAGGACGACGGGTGGATCGATGATGTCATCCGGAACGAGAAAGACGCAAACACCGTCGAGAAGATCAACGCGCGCGTGCAGCTTCTTCTCAAGCCCGGACCCGACACGTCGATAACCTTTGGGGTCCTCTACCAGAAGGAGAATCTTGGTATCCCGGCCTTCGCCGATACCCAGCTTGGCAGATTCCAGACCGGACGCGTGTTCCGCCAGAACGGAGAGTCCGAATCGCAGCTCTACAGCCTGGCGATCCAGCAGGACTTCGACACGATGACGCTGGTGTCTGCCACCAACTATCTGAAGAAGGACAGCGTCAACAGCATCGATGCGACGACCGCGATAAGGCCGTTGGTGAACCGTTTTGGCGGTATTACGCTCGGCGCGGACGAAGGTGTCGCGGCGAGGACGCCGGGGAATTTCCGGCTGTTCACGCAGGAGATCCGGCTGTCCTCCACCGGCAAGCGCCCGCTCGAGTGGCTCGTCGGCGGATTTTATTCGGATGCCCGCACGGACATTCCGCAAACTTTCGACTTCTCGCAGGCGCCGTCGACGGTTGGGCATATAACGGCCGACGAATTCTATGTTTCAAGAACCGAGCCCCGGACACGTCAGATTGCGGGCTTTGGCGAGCTCACCTACAATATCACCGACCGCCTCGCGGCAACGGCGGGGGTCCGGGTGTTCGACGTCGACCAGAACACGTTGAGCACCGCGAGCGGCCTCCTCAATGGCGGCACCACGACCACCCAGGTGCTGCGCGCGCACAAATCATCGTTCACACAGAAATATCTGCTCAGCTTCCAGGCGACGCGCGACAATCTGATCTATGCGCAGGCTGTCGAGGGTTACCGGAACGGCGGTCCCAACTATTCGCTGTCGCAGGCTGCCTGCGGCGCCGATCTCGCCGCGCTCGGCTATAGCTCGGCACCGACCTCCTACGGCCCCGACAGGCTATGGAACTACGAAATCGGCACCAAGAACAGCCTTGCCGACGGGCGGGTAACGCTGAATGCCGCGGCCTATTATATCGACTGGACCGACATCCAGAGTTCGGTGTCGCTGTCATGCGGCTTCGGGTTCATCGCCAACGCCGGCAAGGCCACGAGCAAGGGCTTCGAACTGGAGGCCGCGGTGCGCCCGACGACGGGGCTCACGCTCAACGCTTCGGTCTCCTACACCGATGCGCGGATCAAGGACGCCGCTCCGGCGACGCAGGCACGCGATGACGATCGCCTGCCGCTGAGCCCGAACTGGTCGTGGAACGTCAGCGGTCAGTATGAGCGGCCGCTCGGCGGAGATCTCAGCGGTTTTGTGCGCGGGGAGGTCAATTATGTAGGCGAGCGCTGGAACGGTTTTTCTGGGGTCGGGCCGCGGGCCCTGGTGCTGGATGGCTATACGACCGCCAGCGCGCGGATCGGTGTGCAGGGAGACAATTGGTCTGCCGCGCTCTTCGCCACCAACCTCTTTGACACGGACATCATATATTTCCAGTCGCTCGGGGGAACGCCCTACGATGTCACCGGCCAGCCGCGTACGATCGGGCTGACGACGCGCATCGGCTTTTGATCGTGCGGCAGGCGCGAGAGGGAAGCAGCGCGAAACGGACAGTGCATCATCTCCTTGCGGGGTTGATGTCCATATCGCTCGTCTTTCCTGTTTCCCTCCTCGCGCAGGCGGCGGGCGAGCCGAGGGAGTTCATGCATGAGATCCCGAAACCCGAGGCCGAATGGCTGAAGGAGGGCGAACAGCGCGGTGCCGGCTGGTTCGATGAACAACGTGGCTTCCTCGAACGTATCGATGCCACACCCGGCTGGCAACGGAGCGCCAGCGGGCTGCGCTTTCGCCGTGAAAGCTCCGCCACGAAGGGCGCAAGGCCCGCGCCGGAATCGTGGGTCAAGGTGCACTATGTTGGGCGTCTTGCGGACGGAACCCTGTTCCATCAGTCGCCCGGCGACGCGCCGGTCGAGGTGCCTCTTGCGGGCGTCGTCACGGGCTGGCGGGAAGGCGTATCGATGATGCGAACGGGCGAGACCTGGCGCTTCGTGATGCCCTCCGCGCTGGGATATGGCGACAGGGGACGGGGTCCCGTCCCCGGCGGCGCGGTGATGGTCTTCGACATCATGTTGGTCGCCGCCGAGACTCCCGCATCAGGCTGAGGCGGCCTGTGACAGCCATTGCCGGCGCGTCCGGCCTTCCTACAGATAATGATCAAAGGGACTGAGGACATGATCGACAATTATAATACGGCGCGCGCAAGCGGTAGATGGCCGAACAGGCTATTGTGGACCGGCATTGCGCTCGTCTTTGCCGGGGTCGCCACGGCCGCGATCGCCGAGCCGGTCCATGGTCCACAGCGTGGCCTTACATCCCCGCGAAGCATCCAGTCGCCTCATAGCGGCGACGCCAGGCCTGTTTCGATCGAAGATCTGTTCACCACGGCGCGATCGGAATCGGCGGTGTGGTCGACCGACGGCAAATCGATCATCTACAATAGCGATCGCGAAGGCCGCATGAATATATGGTCTCGGCCGCTCGGCGGCGGTCCCCCGAGCAAGTTGTCGGATAGCGGCATGCGCGAGGGCGGCGTCGAAATGGCGCCCGATGGCCGCTCCATCCTGTTCGCGGGTGACGAGGACGGCCGCCAGATCTTCGACCTTTATAGCCTGCCTGCCGAAGGGGGCGACGCCGTCAACCTCACGGCGACCGGCAACGTCAGCGAAACCGCCGGCATAGCTTCCGCCGACGGCCGCTTCGTCGCCTTTGCACGGCGACCCGCGAAATCGCCGTCCTACGACATCGCGGTGATGGACCTCGCCAGCCGCGAGGTGCGATCGCTGACAAAGGAATTGACAGAAGGTATCCAGTGGATGCCGGTCGCGCTCTCGAGGGACAGTCGCTACATCCTCGCCAATCGCTTCGACTGGAGCCTGTCCGTTGGCGAGGTGTATCTTGTCAATGTGACAAACGGCGAGGCGACGCGTCTGACGCCGCCAGGCCGCTATGCCCGCGCCGGAGATATCTCCCCCGACGGCCGCCTGGTCAGTGCTTCGCTCGAAAACGAGGCGGGCGTAAGACAGGCGATCCTCATCGACGTGGCGAAGCGCACGACGATTTCGCTGCCCCAAAGCGAATGGGAGCAGACCGCGGGCCGCTTTTCGCCCGACGGCCGATCGCTGATCGTGACGACCAATGTCGACGGACGCGACATCGTCTCGCTCCATGATGTCGTCGGCCGTAAGTCACGGACGCTGCGCCTGCCTGCCGGCGTGAGCAGTTCTCAAGGCTATACGACGGGTCTGCCACGCTTCTCGCCCGACGGGCGCCGCCTGCTTTTTCTCCATACTTCGGGAGCCGACCCAATGGACTATTGGGTCTATGATCTGGCGACGAACCACGCAGGACGGGTGACAGATCTAGGCGGCGCGCTAAGGGGGCTGCCTCGGACGCAGATCATACACTATCCGAGCAGCGATAGCAGTGTCATCAGCGCCGTGCTCTGGATGCCGAGCAATTTGAAGCGTGACGGAACCAACCGCGCGGTCGTCCTTGCGCATGGCGGGCCGACCGGTCAGGCCACCGATGCGTTCGATCGCACGGCCGCGGCGCTGGCGTCGCGCGGCTATATCGTGATAGCGCCGAACTTCCGCGGTTCGACTGGCTATGGCCGGGCCTTCCGCGATGCCAATCGCATGGACCTTGGCGGCGGCGATCTCGCCGACATTGTCGCTGGTGCGGACTTCCTGATCGGTACCGGCTATGTCGATCCCGGACGGATCGGCATCACGGGCGGTTCTTATGGCGGTGCCATGACGATGATGGCGATTGCGAAGACGCCCGAACGCTGGGCGGCCGCGGTGGAAATGTTCGGCATCGTCAACTGGCGGACCATGTGGGAGCAAGGCGCGCCGCAGAACCGCCGGTATCAGGAGGGGCTGATCGGCGATCCGGTGAAGAACCCGGAGGTCTATGATCGCGCAAGCCCGCTGACCTATCTTCACGCGGTCCGCGCTCCGTTGCTGGTGCTGCACGGCGAAAACGATCCGCTGGTCCCTGCGATCGAGGCGCGCCAGGTCGTCGATGCGCTTCGGCGTCAGGGCAGCGTCGTCGATGCGCATTTTTATCCCGGGGAAGGCCACGGCTTCGCGAAACGCGAAAACCAGATCGACGTGCTCGAACGGACCGTCGCCTGGTTCGATCGCCATATGGGCCGGAAATAGCATGGGCGGCGCAGCGATCCTCCCGCAGATATACAGCCGGGCGAGCTGACACGATGCTCATACTCCTTGCCATCGCCGTACTCGTCGTCGGGCTCGTGATGCGGTTCAATCCGCTGCTCGTCGTGCTCGCTTCCGCCGCCGCCGCCGGGGCTGCCTCGGGTCTGCCGCCCGCCGAATTGCTCGCAACCTTCGGCAAGGCCTTCAACACCAACCGCTTCGTCATGATCGTGTTTCTGGTGGTGCCGGTCATCGGCATGCTCGAAAGCCACGGCATCCAGGAGCATGCGCGCCAGTTGGTCGCGCAGCTGCGCGGGCTGACCGTAGGCCGGCTCCTGTTCTTCTACCTGATCGCGCGGCAGCTCTCGTCCGCTGTCGGCCTGACCCAGCTTGGCGGGCAAGTCACCATGGTGCGCCCGATCCTGGGACCCATGGTCGAGGAGGCCGCACTGGCGCAGGATGGAGCGGAAGCGGACACGGACCGCGCCAAGGCGATGGCGGCGGGAACCGACAATATCGGCCTGTTCTTCGGCGAAGATATCTTTCTGGCGATCGGTTCGATCCTTCTCATGGTCAGCGTATTGCAGGGCTATGGCCTGAAGGTGGAACCGCTCGCCCTCTCGCTGTGGGCCATCCCTACGGCGATTGCCGCCCTCGTCATTCATGGCGGCCGGTTGCTCCTGCTCCATCGCGAGGGCGGACGCAGATGATTGGCTTGCCTCATGTCTATGTCATGACGGGAACGATGTTCGCCGGCTATGCGGTGCTCACGCTCGTCGACCGGCACGACGCAAAGCGGTTCGGCACCGCATTGCTCTGGGCGCTGCTCGGCGCCAGCTTTCTGTTCGGCGACTATCTCGCTGATACCTCCAACGGGGTGCTCGCGGTCGCCATCGCTGCGGTTGGCGGGCTTGGTCTGACGGCGCCCGCCGCCGGGGCCAAAGCCGATCGCGCCGCGCGCGAGGACGAGGCGGCGCAGCACGGAAACCGGCTGTTCGGGCCGGCGCTGCTGATCCCCGTCGTCGCGATCGTGGGAACACTCCTGTTCTGGAATGTTCCGGACCTCGTCCGGCCAGGAGAGGAAACGATCGTCGCGCTCGCGCTGGGTGCTATCCTTGCACTGCTCCTTTGCATGGGGTGGTTTCGCGCCGGACCGATAACGCCGCTGCGCGAGGGGTTGCGGCTGATGGACGGCATCGGCTGGGCCGCGCTTCTGCCGCAGATGCTCGCGAGTCTGGGCACCATATTCGCGCTGGCCGGCATGGGCGAGGTACTGGGGAAGCTGATCGGCTATGTCCCGACCGGCGGCAGCCTCCTCGCACTTGTAGCGATTTATTCGATCGGCATGGCGCTGCTCACCATCCTCATGGGCAATGCGCTTGCCGCGTTTCCGGTGATGTTTGCGGCCATGGGCGCACCGCTGCTCGTGCATGCCGATGGCGGCAATCCGGCCGCGGTTGCCGCCATCGGCATGCTCGCGGGCTTCTGCGGCACATTGCTCACTCCGATGGCGGCGAATTTCAACCTCGTTCCGGCAGCACTGCTCGAACTGCGCGACCAATATGGCGTCATCCGCGCCCAGGCCCCGACCGCGCTTGCGATGCTCGCCGCGAATATCCTCATCCTCTATGCTCTCGGGTTCCCCCATTGATGCACAATCTTACGATCGACCGCGCCGCACAGTTTGCTGGACTCACGCTTGGCCATCTCGGACGCGAATATCCAAGCAAGCTCGATCAGGTGCTGACCGGTCCCGAGGACCTGCTGGCGCCATCGCGCTTGCACCCCATCTTTTACGGCAGCTTCGACTGGCACAGCTGCGTTCATGGCTGGTGGCAGGTGATGCGCCTTCTGCGGCTCTTTCCGGCGATGCAGCAGGCGTCCGCGATCCGCGAGCGGGCCGATGCGATGCTCGTGTCCGGAAAGATAGCCGGGGAACTGGCCTACCTCGACCGGCCGGGCGCGCAGGGGTTCGAGCGGCCCTACGGCTGGGCCTGGCTGCTCGCGCTGCATCAGGAACTCGCTTTGCATGATGGCCAGCCTTGGGCGGCGGCGCTCGAGCCGCTGGCGCGAGCGTTCGCCCGGCGCTTCCATGATTTCCTGCCGCGGCTGACCTATCCGCTGCGCGTGGGCACGCATTATAATATCGCGTTTGCGCTCGTCCTCGCGCGGCGCTGGGCGGTCGGGCATGATCCCGCGCTTAAGGCCCTGATCCACGAGCGCGCCCTCGGCTGGTTCGCGAGCGACCGGGCTTGTCAGGCGTGGGAACCCGGCGGCGACGAATTCCTGTCGCCGGCGCTGATCGAGGCGCTCCTGATGAGCGAAGTCCTGCCCGCCGACGCGTTTGCCCGCTGGTTCGACGGCTTCCTGCCGGCGATCGGCGAAGGCGAGCCGGCGACGTTGCTCGCGCCGGTCATCGTGTCGGACCGAAGCGACGGGAAGATCGCCCATCTCGACGGGCTGAACCTCAGCCGCGCCTGGTGCTGGCGCACGCTTGCTCGCCGCCTGCCGGAAGATCACGCGCTCATCAGGCGCGCGCGCGCCGCGGCGGACGATCATCTGACGGCGGCATTACCGCATCTGGCAGGCGACTATATGGGCGAACATTGGCTCGCGACTTTCGCGCTCCTTGCGCTTGAAGCCGTCGAAACCTCCGATGCGAGCGGCTTCGACCGGTTGGCGCAGGGCTTTCAGCTATGATGACGAAAAAGGGGAACAAGGTGCTTCGTTGCACGACATTATTCGTACTGTTGGCTGTCCTGGGGTCAGTGACCCCGGTGCAGGCCGAGCGACCGGCCGTGACCGAAGCGATGCGCCCCTATGTCAGCGAAGACGCCCCTGTCATCGCGCTGGTCCATGCGCGCGTCATCGACGGCACCGGCGCGCCGGCGCGGGAGGGCCGCACGCTGATCTTGCGCAATGGCAATATCGAAGCGGTCGGTAACGACGGCGAGGTCGACATCCCGGCCGGCGCGAAGATTATCGATTTGACGGGCAAGACGGTACTTCCCGGACTCGTCCATTTGCACGAACATCTCTGGATGTTCGGGGGCGATGCCGTCCTCGGCGTCAGCGATTCCTATCCCAGGCTGTATCTCGCCGCCGGTGTAACCTCGATCCGCACCGCAGGGTCTTATAATCCCTATATCGACCTCAGAGCGCGCGACCGGATCGAGGCGGGCGAAGCGGTCGGGCCATGGATGGATCTTTCGATCTATCTCGATCTCTTCGGCGCGCCGCGCCTCGCCGACGCCGAAGCCACGCGGAAATATCTGAATTTCTGGCTGGATAGCGGGTTCACCTCGGTCAAGGCCTATGGCTACACCAATCGTATCGCGCTCGAGGCCGCAATCGCGTTGGCCCACGCCCGGGACGTGAAAGTCACGGGACATCTGTGCATGGTGTCATATCGTGAGGCCGCCGAACTCGGCATCGACGATATCGAGCATGGCTTTGCCATGGTGCCCGATTTCGTGTTCGCAGAACCGGCGCGAAAAAGGCGTGCTGCGACAAAGGTAGACGTCCAGGCCGAACGCGAGTGCGGCGAGCGCGCCCTAGCGGGTCTTGCGGACGTTGACCCGCGTGGCCGCGAGGCGAAGGCGTTGATCGATACGCTTGTCGCGCGCCGGGTTGCCGTCACTTCGACGCTGCCCGCACTGGAGGACCTCGTCTCCGAAATCCCGCCCCAGACGGGCATCGACATGCTGGCACCGCCGATCCGGGATTATCACCGCGCATATCGAGCCCGGACAGACAGCCCCGCGGGGCAGCGGCTGGTTCTGACCGCCGAAAGTCTCCGCAAGACCGCCGTCATCGAACGCGAATTCATGAAGGCGGGCGGCCTGCTCGTCGCTGGAACCGACCCGGCGGTGCCCTCGGCGGGTGTTGTCGCCGGTTACAGCAACGCGCGACAGCTCGAACTGATGGTCGAATTCGGCTTCACCCCACTGGAGGCGATCCGCGTTTCGACGCTCAACGGGGCGATCTACCTGGGTCGCGACAAACGCGTCGGATCGATTGCGCCGAACAAGCAGGCAGACCTGCTGATTGTCAGCGGCGACCCATCAAGAACCATTTCAGACATCCGCAACGTCTTTGTCGTATTCAAGCAGGGCATTGGATATGATCCTGCGAAACTGCGGGAGTCCGTGCGCGGCAAAGTCGGTCTGATGTGAGGGTTAGCGTAGCCCCGGCCTGAGAAGGAGTGTCGGTCGTCCAATCCCGCTGCGCATGGTCAGTTCCACGGAACGCGCGGAAGGGGGAGGACTCGTCGGTCCGACCTTGCCGAGCTGGGTTCGGCGGTCATCCACGATATCAAAGGCTGGAAACGACTGCTGACCGCAGCGCCGCGCTCGCGCTGTTCGAAGCATCCGGTATCGACAATATCGCACCTGCCGTTCAGCAACGTTGCATGCCGGTTGAACAGGCGCTCGTTGCTCACGGGCGGGGCATAGTGCCCGCACAAGTCCGCGATAAGCTCAGCGGCTTCCGGCCGCAACAAGCTGCAAGAGCTTGGACCGCAATCGTCCGGGGTCCATTTGGGGCTCTGTCACCCCGAATAGGGTTAATATTACGGGCCGATCCACCCTTTTGGGAATAACCGGGGAGCCGCCAAGGACCGGCCCAATGGGGCTAGCCTTCCGCCGCCCGCCGGTGTCACAACTGTCGTGCCGCAGCGGCCCCGGGCTCTTGCCAATATCCTGTGGTTATCGGTTCGGCCTCTCCGCGGCCGAACCCCCTGCAGCTGACGCTTGAATTCTGAATCAACCGCACCAGATCGGATTGCCGGTTAGCCCGTATCTTCTGAAACGCGGATCGGAGTTGCGATCGCGCCGTATTCCTCGTGATACCGAACTCTTGCGACGACGCTGTGGGGTCGAGACCCTGAGTAAGCCGTATGGCTAACTCCGCCTCTGCGCCGGTCAGGTCGAAAAGCCTGCACAGATCAGACGGCACGCTGCTCATTTCGCGTGCCGGATCGGACGCCATGATGACCGCCGTGCGGGTCAACGGCGCGTTCAATCCGACAGGCTTTGGCCCCGACGCGATTACCGCGGTCATTGGCAGGTCGATCTTTTCCCATTGGATGGTAAACAGGCAGCTTTCAGGTTCGCTCGCATTCGACTGCGCCTCCGCGCTATCGCGGATGGCGCGGGTCAAGCTGACCTGCCCCTTGGTGAAGGCGTGCGGAACACAATCTTGTGATCAGGCGGCCTTCTTCGCTGGAGCTATTTGGCGTTCGATAAAGTCCGAGAGCGCTGCCCTGCGTGCGTCCCTGTCAAGCGAATAGGCGCGTTGCTTGAACACCGTCCCGTCAAGCAACGCCGCAATGTAGCCGGCCAACGTATCCGCAGCCATGATCAATGCGGCATCGAGCAAATGGATGTATTTGCTGGTTACCGACCCCTTCGCATGCCCCATCAGCGCAGCGATCGTCACTTCGGTAAAACCCAGGTCGTTTCCGATACTCGCGAAGCTGTGACGCAATACATGGGGTGTGACCCCCTCCAGCGGTGATCCGATGAAAATCTCGTTCCACTGATTGGGCAGGCCGCCGAAGTATGTATCCTCGCCTCTTGGACCTGGGAAAACATAAGTGCCATTCTCCTCGCTTTCGCGCTGTTCGAGGAATTCTACGACGGGCAGGCCGATGGGCCGGACCGATTTTCCCTCCTTGCTATCTGAAAGTCGGAGGCAGCTTCCGTCGATATCCACGTCACACCATTTGAGCATGATGATCTCGCTGCGCCGACATCCTGTAAGAGCGATTTGCCGAATAATTTCGATCGTTGGTCTGTACCGCTCGACCTCTGCGGCCGCCTTCAGCATTCGGCCAAGGATCCGATACTCGGCGTCGTTCAGGCGCCGGGACCGTACATTATCCTTGGGCCGCTTGATGCCATGAGCTGGATTGCTGTCGATAATGCCGAGATCGACGGCGTAGGTCAGTATCCCGCCGATAAGGCCAAGCGTTCTGGCCGCAGTGCCAGGTCCGCCCCGAACGTTGGCACGGCCACGAAGCTTTTCAGTCTTGATGAACGCTCTTGTCTTGCCCGCCATGATGTCGCGCATGACCTTCGTCAGGATCGCTTTCGTGAGATCCTTCACGCGGCGGGTGCCGAGGAGCGGAATGACGTGGCGTTCGATCCGACCTAGATCGATGTCGACTGTTGACTTCTTCTTCGGTCGGCCGCCTTTCCCGAGGATCAGACCGTCTCTCAGATCCTGCACATAGGCGTCGCACAACTCTTTCATCGACATGGCCTTGTTCAGCTCCGCCCGATCCTCCGCCGGATCTTCACCTTGGGCGACGCGGCCAAGTTGGGACCTTGCCTCGCGCCGAGCTGTTTCAGGTGTCCAAACACCATGAAGTCCGATCGTGTAGCGGCGCGATCGTCCATCACACCGGTACTGGATGAGGTAGCTACGCTTGCCGGTAGGAAACACGCGGAGCCCGAAGCCGGGCAGTTCATTATCCCAGAGGACATAATCTTTGACCTCTGCTACAGCAGTTTCGACGACGCGTTTCGTGAGTCTGACCATCGTGTCTTCTCCCGATATGCCCGTTTTCGCGTAAGCACCACGTAAGCACGCGGATGGAAATTGGGGCGAATGCAAGGTTACGACAGCGAAACTCACCAGCTCAAGAATTTCGTTTACTTAGAGTATTTTAGCGTAGTAAAACTTGCGCTGGCGTTTGCCTTCGGAGGTATGCTAGTACCCCCTCCGAAGGCAGAGGCCAGGGGTTCGAATCCCTTCGGGTGCGCCATTTTTCCGATGTTCGGTATTTTGGTGCCCCGGTGCGAGCCGTCATGGCGCGACTTTCAGGGCATATGCGTATCGGCGGGCAAAAAAGCCCGTGCGCCTTCAGCCAGCGATATAGGTCCAGCCGCCAATCAGCCGGCCAGCCGTAGCATCGCAACATTGTTTGGATGGCCCGACGACAAGCGCGCCCGCGGCTCGCAGGGCCTAGTAGCCCCTGCGATCGGGTGCGGCGAGTTCAGCCTCCGACGGCCAATGCCCTTGCGGATTTTCGCGGACGATTTCGGTAAGCAGCGCCTTTGCGCCCGTCTCGTCGCCGGCGAAGCGGCGCTCCATCGCGATCGCGAACTTGATCGTGCTGTCGCGGCTGTCCTTGAACGCCGCCGGGTCGAGCCGGCCCTGCATGATCTGCACCGCCTGATAATAAGTGAAATTCTCGATCAGCTTCAGCCCGGGCTCGATCGCGTCGATCGCCGCGCGCGCCTTGTCGTGCTGCCCCATTTTCCGGTAGGCGAGATAGGTCCAGTAAGCGGTCGGCACGCGCATGTCGTCGCGTGCGAAATCGGCGGCGAGCTCGAGCGATTTCGCCATGCCCGTCACCATCGTCGGATAGTCGCCCGTCGCGAAGCTCGTCTGCGCATGATAATAGACGATGTTGCCGCGATAGGTGCTGATCGTCAGGCCGATCGGGTTCGGCATCCCGTCGGGTTCGAAACTGTCGGGGGTGTCGCCCATCAGTTCGAGCGCCTTTGCATAATCGGCGAGCGCTTCCTCGAACCGGCGCGCGCGCGTCAGGTCGCGGGCGCGGAAGCGGTAGAGCTTGTAGCTCTCCGGGAATTGCTTGATCCCGGCGCTGAAGGCATCGACCGCGTCGCAGATGCGGCCCGCATAATCGAGGCGGCGGCCGTACCAGATATGGCTGTCCTCGCGCTCGGGTGCGATGCGCAGCGCCGCCGCGGCGATCGCGATATCCTCGTCGAGCAGTTTTTGCGTCGCGGGCGAGAATTTTGGTATCGCCAGCGGCGTGCCGATCAGGCTGGTCGCGCAATTCCCCGCGTCGGCGCCAGGGACGTTCGCCGACGCAGGGGCTGCCGTCAGCAGCAAGGCAAGGGTGAGGGTGGAAATACGCCGGGTCATCCGATCACGTCCTGGTAGATGCGGCGGAGGTTGGTCCCCATGATCTTTTCGGCGGTGCCGGACGGATAGCCGAGCTTGCGCACGCCATCCCACACGACTTCCATGCGGCGCGGGCCGTTGAGTTCGTTGATGAACAGCGGCCAGTCGTCCGCGTTGAAGTTCGCGCCCTCTTCGGCCTTCAGCTCGGCGACATAGGCGTCGGTCATTTCGACGACGCGATGGTCGCGGTCGCTGCCGATCGCGACATGGTCGGCGCCCATCACCTTCACCGCATGGTCGATGTGGCGGAAATATTCGGGCAGCGCGTCGTCGCGCTTCGTCGTCAGGAACGGCCGCATCTGGCAGATGCCCGCGACGCCGCCCTTGTCGGCGAGCAGGCGCAGGTTCGCGTCGGTCGTGTTGCGGACATTGCTGTGCACCGCCATACACGCGGTGTGCGAGACGATGACGGGGACTTTCGATGCGGTGATCGTGTCGGCCATCGTCTGCATGTTCGAATGCGACAGGTCGATCAGCATCCGCTGTTCGTTCATGCGGCCGACGAGATCGCGGCCGAAGTGCGTCAGTCCATTCGCGCCGAGTTCCTTGCACCCCGCGCCCGCCCAATTCTGGTCGTTGTAGGTAATCTGTGCCGACGTCACGCCGAGCTTGCGGAACAGGTCGACATTGTCGAGGTCGCGCCCGAACTGGGTGCTGTTCTGGAACAAATAGAAGAGCGCGAGCTGGCCGTTCTTGCGCGCGAGGTCGATGTCGCTGGTCTTGGTCGCCTTCAGGAACAGCTCGGGATGTTTGGCGATATGTGCGTCATGATCGAGCACCGCCTGCACGGCCTCGTCATAAGCCTGGCCTTCATAGGTCTTGGGATCGCAGAGCGTGACGGTGATTGCGTCGAGCCCGCTCGCGCGCATCTGTCCGATCAGTGCCGCGTCATATTCGAAGCGGACCTCGCCCATTGCGTCGAAGGTGAGCGGGCGCGCCGTCGCCCGCGCCGCCGTACCGGGTGCGACCGCCATCGCGGCGGACAGCGCCGCTCCCGACAGGATGAATTGCCGTCTGTCCATCGCCTTGCCCTCTCCAATTTTCTATTGGAAAGAAATTAGCGTATAGGAAAATTATTGCAAGCCCATAGATGGAGTGGGCCGATCGGCGCGATCAGCCGGTGTTGACCCACAACACGACGGCGTCTTCCTCGCTCGTCGAATAGGCGGCGTGCTGCATGCTGCTGTTGATGTAGATGCTGTCGCCGACGCCGAGGATCGCTGGTTCGTAATGCTCGGTCTGGAAACAGATCTCGCCTTCGAGCACATAGAGGAATTCCTCGCCGCTGTGCTGCGACCAGCTCTTGAAATCCTCGAGGCTGCGCGCCTTGATCGTCGTGACGAACGGCAGGATCCGCTTGTTCTTGAGCTCGGCGGCGATCAGCCGGTGGCGATAGACCGCGGTTTCCATCAGGCGGCCGGCGCCGTCCATCGTGACGCTGCGCCGTCCCGCGGCGTCCTGCCCCGAATTGCTCGCGAAGAGTTCGGTGATGTCGATGTCGAAGCCCGTCGCAAGCTTTTGCACGACGTCGAACGTCGGCGACATCTGGTCATTTTCGATCTTCGACAGGGTGGAGGCGGCGAGGCCCGTCAGGCGCCCGGCGTCCTCCAGCGTCATGCCGCGTTCCTTGCGCAACTGGCGCAATCGCTCGCCCAGGTGAAACCCTTCGGAACGGGGCCGTTTCCTGGTACGTACGGCGTCCAGAACTTCCGGCTCGTCTCCATTTCTGGGCGGCATAAGTCTCCAATCCTCAACTTGCTCGAGATCATACGGTATCGGCTATTGGAGGACGGCTGGGGGAAGAAGTCCGGCCAATCAGCCACCGCAATCTATAAAGCACAAATTTCCGATAGGCTACGATATTGGCATATACGCTATGCCGCTATCGCATATGCCCACCGGAAATATTGGCCGATCCCGAACAGACGAGATCAGAATTTATACTTAGCATTCAAATAATAGAAGCCGCCGGCGACCCCGAATACGCTGTGATTATCGTAGATCAGGCCCGACCGCGCGCGCGCCGGACCGCGGCCCGGGGGGAAGATGTTGAAGATATTGCGTGCGCCGATGCTGAGGTCGACGCCTTCGATACCCGAATAGGTTACTTCGGCGTCGAACAAGGTCACCGCCTTGCGCGGCAGGAAGGTCGCGCCATCGAGGCGGCGCCATGCGCCATAATGGATCGCGCGGCCCATGAAGGCGAAATCGCCGACTTTGGTCGTTGCCGAGAAGTTGCCGCGCCAGCGCGGGGTGCCGCGTTCGAACTCGGTGACGATCGCCGAGGTAAAGCCGACCGGCGGTGCGCCGCGCAGCTGCTGCTCATTATAGTTCACGGCGAGGCTGAAGTCGGTCGAGGCATTGTCCGACCAGGTCTGGCGATAGGTGCTCACCAGGTCGAAGCCGCGCACGCGGGTGTTCATTTCATTCTGGAAATAGCGCACGTCTTCGATGTCGGCGCCGTTCGGGAAGCCGAGCGCCGCCAGCGCGGCGCGTTCCGCCGCCGTGGTCTTGCGCGACGGCGTCAGCAGCAGGCGATCGTCGACCTTGATCTGGTAAAAGTCGAGCGTGGTGAGGAAGCCGTCGAGACCGGTGAAGACGACGCCCGCCGACATGTTGAACGAGGTTTCGGGCTTCAGCGACTTCGACCCGAAGACCTGCGCCGCGGGCGAGCCCGGGACCAGAACGGCGTCGAGAATGAAGCCGCCCAGCCCGTCGAGTTGCGAGGTCAGGCTGGTTCCGAACACCTGCCCGGCGGCCGGGGCGCGAAAGCCGGTGCTGACCGAGCCGCGCAGCGCGAACGCGTCGCTCAGCTCGAAACGGGTCGCCGCCTTGTAGCTGAAGTTCGTGCCGAACTGGTCATAATCTTCGTAGCGGCCGGCGACCGACAGGTTCCACCAGGGCGTGATATCGGCATCGACCTCGGCGAAAACCGCGTAGCTCGCCGAATCGAAGCTGCCGGCGAATTCGGGCGAGAAACCCTGAAAGCCGTTCGACCCGGCGGGCAGGTCCTGCAGCGGACCCGTCGTATAGCTGGCGACGTCGCCGCGCCCGATGACATAGGTTTCCTTGCGATAGCTGGCGCCGGCGAAAGCGAGGATGTTGTCGGTCAGTTCATAGGATGTTTCGGCGTCGAACTGGATTTCGCGCTGGGTCAGCGATCCCGGCTTGAACGAGGTCGGCGAATTGACCCCCATCGACGCGTTGATCGTGCCGGTGATCGTATAGTCGACGGTGTTGGTGCCATAGCGTGCCGACAGGTCCCAGTTCCACGGGCCGACCTGATCGCGCAAGCCGACGAGGGCGCTGAAATCCTCGAGATTGCCCGAGAATTCGGGCGTGAACCCGCCCGGATAGATCGCAGCAAGATTGAACAGCTGCGGATGCGCGGGGGTGAGGTCGAAGCGCGAATTGGCATAGGTGCCATGGCCGTTCACGCCGCCCGCGGTAAAGGGCTGGCGCAAGCCGAAGGTGACCGCGCTTTTGCCCGTCATATAGTTGCCGAACGTATAGGCTTCGAGTTCGTCGCCCAGTTCGACGCCCGCGTTCCACACCGCCTTGAACGCCATGTAGCGCGGATCGAGATTGCCTTCGGGATGTTCGGGCACGCCGGGGACGCCTGCGGCTTTCAGCGCTTCGGCGCCGGCGTGGCGCGCCTTTTTCGCATAGGCTTTGGCCTGATCGGTATATTGGGCGGCGAGGTTGAAATAGGCGTTGTCGCCGACGGGGACGGCAATATGGCCCTGAATGTCGTAATTGCGGCCGCCGCTTTCGAAATATTCGCCGACCTGCGCCATGATCGAGCCGCCGCTCTTCGCCTTTTTCAGCTCCATGTTGATCACGCCGGCGATCGCGTCCGAACCATATTGGGCCGACGCGCCGTCGCGCAGCACTTCGACGCTCGACAGCGCGATCGGCGGGATGACGTTGAAATCCTGGCCCTGCGAGCCCGAGGTCGAGGCATGGCCGGTGCCGATCTGCACGATCGAGGCGCGGTGGCGGCGCTTGCCGTTCATCAGCAGCAGGACATGGTCGGCGGGCGAGCCACGCAGCGTGATCGGGCGCACGAAGGAGGAGCCGTCATTGCCCTGCAGGCGCTGGGCGTTGAACGCGGGCACCAGCGTGCGCAGCGCGTCGTTCACGTCGGCATAACCCGTCGCGGTGATGCTTTCGGGCGAAATGACGTCGATCGCGACCGAGCTGTCGGTGATCGAGCGATCCTTGCGGCGCGTCCCGATCACGACGATATCGTTGCCGCCGTCATCGGTCGTGGCACCTTCGGCTTCCGGCGGCGCCGTCTGGGCCTGCGCGGCAGGCGCGATTGCGAAAGCGACCGCCGACGACAGCAGCAGGCGTGAAACGAACTTCGACATTTTTCCCTCCTTGGTAACCCATTTCGCCACCCGGAAATGTCCAAATTTCCGGAGTCCATCTCATTGTTGATAATTTTCCTATCATAAAATTTATTGCCCAACCAGCAAAATATTCCTATGCGATGGGAAAGGCCCCGGAGCCGATCTTCGGCGCCCGGCCGGCGGGAGTTTTTGTGAGGTGATGGGCTTTCAGGTGATGGACAGGACGAGGCGCGCGGCGCCAGTGCGCTCGCGGCTGCGGGGCGGCGTGCTGCCGGCGTCGATCATCGGCGCGTTGCTTGCGGGCACGGCGGCCGCGGCCCCGGGCTCGCATGAAGAGCTGGTGATTCACGCCGGCGCGGTGATCGCGATTCCCGGCGAACGCACACTCGGCCCAACCACGATCGTCGTCCGTGACCGGCGGATCGCCGAAATCCGCGCGGGTTACGTCGATTTCCCCGCGGTGCCGACGATGGACCTCAAGGATCGCACCGTGCTGCCCGGGCTGATCGACACGCATGTCCATTTCAGCTTCGCCCCCGAAACCAAACTCTGGTCGGCGGCGATCGACACGCCCGAAGATGTCGCGCTGTTCGCCTTTTCCAATGCGAAAAAGACCCTCGAAGCCGGGTTCACGACGGTGCGCGATGTCGGGTCGGACGGCTATTCGATCCACGCGCTGCGCGATGCGGTGAACGACGGCACCGTCGTCGGCCCGCGCATCTTCCTGTCGGGCACGTCGCTGTCGATCGTCGGCGGGCATGGCGATATGTCGGGGCTCAATCGCAAGACGACCGAGGCGCTGTTCCCCTATGATTATACCGGCGCCTGCACCGGCGCGGTCGAATGCGCGCTGCGCGTTCGCGAGGCGGCGAAATATGGCGCCGACCTGATCAAGATCACCTCGACCGGCGGCATCATGTCGCAGCAGGCGCGCGGGCTGGGCCAGCATCTGAGCGACGAGGAGCTGGTTTCGATCGTCACCACCGCGCACGGCCTCGGGCTCAAGGTCGCGGCGCATGCGCATGGCGGCGCGGGTGTCGCCGCGTCGGTGCGCGCGGGTGTCGATTCGATCGAACATGGCACATGGCTCGACGCCGAAACCGCGCAGGCGATGGCGAAGCGCGGCACCTGGCTGGTGCCGACGCTCGGGCTGCTCGATGCGCGCAAGGAAGCCGACGCCAGCCCCGCAGTGCAGGCGAAAATGGCCGAAGCGCGCCGCGTCGCGGGGCAAAACATCCGCCTCGCGGTCCAGCACAAGGTCAATATCGCCTTCGGCACCGACGCGGGCGTGTCGCCGCATGGGCAGAATGCGCGCCAGTTCCGGCTGATGGTCGAGCATGGGCCGATGACGCCGATGGCGGCGCTGCGCTCGGCGACCGTCGATGCCGCGACGCTTCTCGATCAGTCGGAGAGCCTCGGGACGATCGAGGTCGGCAAATTCGCCGACATCGTCGCCGTCGCGGGTGACCCCGCGCGCGACATTACGGTGATGGAAAAGGTCGCCACCGTGATCAAGGACGGCCGCATCATCATTCACGACCGGCGCTGAGCCGCCGGTTGACCCCTATTCTCGCAACGCTTTTTACGGACACAAAAATGAACGCCATCGACACGTCTCTCTCCTCGCAGCCGGCATCGGGCGCCCTCGCCGACGCCGTGACCGACATTTTCGACGAACTCGGCCTGTCGCTCGCGGGCGACCTGGGGTCCGGCCTTGACGTCTTTTCACCGATCGACGGGTCGACGCTGGCGTCGCTGAAAATGCACCGGAGTGCCGACATGGACGCGATGGTCGCGCAGGCCGAGGCTGCCTTCGCCGCATGGAAACAGGTTCCGGCGCCGCATCGCGGCGAACTCGTGCGGCGCTATGGTCAGCTGGTGCGCGAGCATAAGGAAGTGCTGTCGCGCCTGCTGACGATCGAGAATGGCAAGATCCTGACCGAGGCGCGCGGCGAGGTGCAGGAGGTGATCGACATCTGCGAATATGCCGTCGGCCTGTCGCGCCAGCTCTTCGGGCTGACGATCGCGTCGGAGCGCGCCGAGCACCGGCTGACCGAATATTGGCACCCGCTCGGCCCGCTCGGGCTGATCTCGGCGTTCAACTTTCCCGCGGCGGTGTGGGCATGGGGCACGACGGTCGCGCTCGTCTGCGGCGACAGCGCAATCTGGAAGCCGTCGGAAAAGACGCCGCTGACCGCGCTCGCCTTCGGCAAGCTGCTCCAGAAAGCCGCCGTCGACTATGAATTTGCGCCCGCGCATCTGGTGCAGGTCGCGATCGGCGCCGCCGAATGCGGCGGTACCCTCGCCGACCATCCGGGAATCGCGATTGTCAGCGCGACGGGCAGCGTGCGCATGGGGCAGGACGTCGGCGTCCGCGTCCAGCGGCGCTTCGGCCGCGCGGTGCTCGAACTCGGCGGCAACAACGCCGCGATCGTCGCGCCGAGCGCCGACATCGGCCTCGCCCTGCGCGGCACGGTCTTTGCTGCGACGGGCACCTGCGGCCAGCGCTGCACGACGCTGCGCCGCCTGATCGTCCACGACAGCATCCGCGCCGATTTCGTGAAGCGGCTGATCGCGACCGCGGACAGCCTCAACATCGGCAGCCCGCTGGTCGACGATACGCATGTCGGCCCGCTGATCGACAAGGCGGCGTTCGATGCGATGCAGCGCGCGCTTGACGCCGCGCGCGCCGAAGGTGGCACCGTCCATGGCGGTCAGCGGATCGAGATCG
The DNA here is from genome assembly GCF_052871675.1 of Sphingopyxis sp. LARHCG72. Lineage (NCBI taxonomy): Bacteria > Pseudomonadati > Pseudomonadota > Alphaproteobacteria > Sphingomonadales > Sphingopyxidaceae > Sphingopyxis > Sphingopyxis sp. LARHCG72. The sequence continues at coordinate 388,609 of NZ_JBIXJU010000002.1, forward strand.
CGGGATCGCCCGACGCTTATTATGTCCGCCCCGCCATCGTCGAAATGCCGGGCCAGAGTGCGATCGTCCGCGAAGAGACGTTCGCGCCGATCCTCTATGTCCTGTCCTATTCGACCCTCGACGAAGCGATCGCGCTCCAGAACGGTGTGCCGCAGGGGCTGTCGTCGTGCATCTTCACCAACGATGTGCGCGAAGCCGAGCGCTTCCAGTCGGCGACAGGCAGCGATTGCGGCATCGTCAACGTCAATATCGGGACGAGCGGTGCCGAGATCGGCGGCGCGTTCGGCGGCGAGAAGGTGACGGGCGGCGGCCGCGTGTCGGGGTCCGACAGCTGGAAGAATTATATGCGCCGCGTTACCGCGACGGTGAATTATTCGACATCGCTCCCGCTCGCACAGGGTGTGAAGTTCGATCTCGACATCGACTGAACATATTTGTTGGAGGAGGTTTGAAATGGTCCCCGGGAAACTGAAATGGCTGGCGTCGGCCGGCCTGCTGATGCTGGCGATGCCGCTGGCGGCGGCGGCGCAGGAAGGCAGCGTGCAGGGCACCTCCCTGCTCGGCAAGCCGATGGTCACGACGCAGACGCGCAACGCCAATGTCGCCGCGACCGAGACGCTCGACCGCGCGGCGCGCGATGCCAAGGCGGCCTATGAGGCCAATATGACGGTCGACAGCGCGACCTGGTACGGGCGCATCCTCTTCTATCAGGGCTATTCGAAGGAATCGGCCGCGGTTTACGACCAGGCGCTCAAGCGCTTCCCCAATTCGGGCAAGCTGCTGCGCCACCGCGCGCACCGCGCCTTTTCGCTGCGCGACTTCGACAAGTCGATCGAACTCGGGCTGAAGGCGGCGAAGCTGTACGAGAACCAGCCGCTCGAACGCGAAAAGCCGGGCCCGGACTATTTCCCGGGCGACCCCGACGTCGTGCAATATTATCTCTATTATCACCTCGGGCAGGCCTATTTCGCCAAGCATGATTTCGACAATGCCGCGAAATGGTTCGCCAAGTCTGCCGAATCGGCCGCCTTCACCCACGATGTCGAGGCGCGCACCGCCAACGGCTATTGGGAATATCTGTCGCTCGCACGCGCCGGGAAGCTTCGCGAAGCGCAGAAGCTGCTCGACGATTATGACCTGACCTTGTTCGAGGTCCATCCGAAGGGCGGGTCGGACACCTATTTCGACGGGCTGCAACTGTTCAAGGGCCACCGCGCCGCCGACAGCTTCTTCAGCGACAAGGACAGCGGCCGCGCCTTCGCGACCGCCGACGGCGTCGCGGCATCGACCGCGTACAGCCTTGCCAACTACTATATCCTCAGCGGCGAGCCCGAGAAGGCGAAGCCCTGGCTCCAGCGTTCGATCAATGTCGACAGCTGGGGTTTCTTCGCGCGTATCCAGGCCGAGGCCGACTGGCTGCTGCTCTTCCCCGGCGAGCAGCCCTGATCGGGCAAGCGGTTCGCGATGGAAGGTCCGCACCCCGGGGCCGTGCATTTTTGCCGGCCCCGGGGATGTCGGGATCATATGTGCCGCATGGAGAGCGCAATTTTCGTGCGTGAATCGGCGTAAGCGCCGTTGAAATGATGCGGCTTCGCCCTTACGCGCTTTCCGGGAGAGGAGAGCCGATGGCGAGGATATTGGAAGGCAAGGTCGTCGCGATCACCGGCGCGGGGCGCGGCATCGGGCGCGAACTGGCGCTCTATTGCGCGGCCGAGGGCGCAGCAGTGGTCGTCAACGACCCCGGCGTCGCGCAGGCCGGCGACGGCGGCGACGCCGCGCCCGCCGAGACCACCGCGAACGACATCGTCGCGGCGGGCGGCAAGGCGGCCGCGAACTTCGGCAATGTCGCCGATCCCAAAGAAGCCGCGGGCATCATCGAGGATGCGGTGGCGAAATTCGGCCGCATCGACGCGGTCGTGAACAACGCCGGCATCCTGCGCGACACGATCTGGCACAAGATGAGCTACGAGGACTGGAAGAGCGTCATCGAGGTCAACCTCACCGGCGTCTTCAACGTGTCGAAGGCCGCGACGCCCTGGTTTCGCGAACAGCAGTCGGGCAGCTTCATCCACTTCACATCGACCAGCGGGCTGATCGGCAACCTCGGGCAGGCGAATTATTCGGCCGCGAAGCTCGGCGTGGTGGCATTGTCGCAGTCGATCGCGCTCGACATGGCGCGCGTCGGGGTGCGCTCGAACTGCATCGCGCCTTTCGCATGGAGCCGCATGACCTCGTCGATCCCCGCCGAAACGCCCGAGCAGCAGGAGCGCGTCAAGCGCCTCCAGTCCATGTCGGCGGACAAGATCGCGCCGCTCGTCGCCTATCTCGCCTCCGACCGCGCGAAGGACGTCACCAACCAGATTTTCAGCGTGCGCAAGAACGAGATATTGCTCTTCTCGAAGCCGCGTCCGATCCGGTCGATGGCCAAGCTCGAAGGCTGGACCGCCGAGGCGATCGCCGACGAACTGATCCCCGCGTTCCGTCCCGACTTTGCGCGCGTCGACGAGGTGTCGGCGCATGTTTTCCCTTACGACCCGATTTGAGGATCACCGCCATGAGCAATCCCGGCATGGACGCCGACATCTTCGACCAGTTCATCGAGCAGCTCGAGCGTTATGTGCGCGACCGGCTGATTCCTGCCGAACAGGGGATCATCGAGACCGACCAGATCCCCGCCGACATCCTCGCCGAAATGCGCGACATGGGGCTGTTCGGGCTGACGATCCCGGAGGAGTTCGGCGGCGCGGGAATGAACGTCAGCCAATATGTCCGCACCATCCATACCCTGTCCTATGCGATGCCGGCGTTCCGTTCGATCATCTCGATCAACATCGGCATGGTCGCCTCGGCGCTCAAGAACGGCGGGACCGACGCGCAGAAAGCCGAATGGCTGCCGCGCATCGCGGCGGGCGAGATTGCCTGTTTCGGCCTGACCGAACCCGGCTCGGGGTCCGATTCGGCGGGGCTTCAGGCGAGTGCGGTGCAGACCGACAATGGCTGGGTGCTCAACGGGACGAAGCGCTACATCACCAATTCGCCCTTCGCGAAACTCGGCCTGATCATGGCGCGCACGACGAAGGAGAATCTTCCCAAGAACGCCCATGTCTCGGCCTTCCTCGTCCCGCTCGACGCGCCGGGCGTGACGATCGGCAAGTCGGACAAGAAGATGGGCCAGTCGGGCAGCCATATTGCCGACGTCATCATGGAGGATGTCCGCGTCGGCGGCGAGGCGCTGCTCGGCGGCGAATTGGGCAAGGGCTTCGCCTATGCGATGATGAGCCTCGACAACGGCCGCATGTCGGTCGGCGCCGCGGCGACCGCCTACGCCCGCCGCGCGCTCGACAGCGCGATCCGCTACGCGACCGAGCGCAAGGCGTTCGGCGAGCCGATCGCGAATTTCCAGCTGATCCAGCAGATGCTCGCGCAGAGCGAGATCGATATCTATGCCGCCGAATGCATGATGGAGGATGTCACGCGCCGCGCCGATGCGGGCGAGAATGTCCTGCGCAAGGCGGCGGCGTTCAAGGTGTTCGCCTCCGAAATGTGCGGGCGCGTCGTCGATGCCTGCGTCCAGGTCTATGGCGGCGCCGGCTATCTCGCCGAATATGACGCCGAACGTTTCTTCCGCGATGCGCGCATCTATCGCATCTATGAAGGCACGACGCAGATCCTGCAGCTCCAGATTGCGAAACATATGCTGCGCGAGTTCGCTGCGGCGAACTGATGAGCGGCGGATGACGCGCCGTCTTTCGGTACGGCGCGCCGGTCGAAACCGGCGGGCGCGCCCCGCGCGCCCCCGGAGCGACGGGCTTTATGCCCGGCTGGCCGGCCGTTCCCGGGCTATCGCTGCTTGATCGGCGAGAAAAATGCGCAAATATGTGCAAGATGAGAAAATCGATTGAAAGGACCGAGATGCCGGCCATGCGCCAACCGAGCTCGCCCGCCAGCGATCGCCGGACCGCCGTCGACGGCAATCCGGGGACATTTCTGCGCGAACTGCGGACCGAAAAGGGCTGGACGCTCGCCGAAGTCAGCGAGCGGACGCGCATTCCCGTTTCAACTTTGTCAAAGATCGAAACCGGCAAGATGTCGCTCAGCTATGAAAAGCTGCTGCGCCTCAGCCAGGGGCTCGGAATCGACATTACCCGGCTTTTCGCGGCCGCGGCGGCATTGCCCGCCGCGACGCACACCGCGAACGGACGCCGCAGCATCACGCCCGCGGGCGAGGGGCCTTCGATCCAGACGGCGACCTATAATTATACCTATCCCTCGGCGGACCTGCTCAACAAGCTGCTCAATCCGATGATCATCGACATCAAGGTGCGTTCGATCGAGGAATTCGGCGACCTGATGCGCCACTCGGGCGAGGAATATGTGCTCGTCCTCGAAGGCGAGTGCGAGTTCCACAGCGACATTTACGCGCCCTCGCTCCTCCAGACGGGCGATTCGGTCTATTTCGACGCGTCGATGGGGCATGGCTATGTCGCGGTGGGCGACAAGCCGTGCCGGATCCTGTCGGTCTGTTCGGCGACCGACGCCGACCTCAAGTCCGCGCTCCATCCGATCGAGGGCGAAAAGATCCTTTCGGACTAAGCGGCGGAGTTGCCGCGCGCCGCTACGGCCGCGGCAAGGCCATTTTCATCCATGGAAAATTCTACCGGTCCGGCGGCTGGACCGCGTTCCGCGCCGCCGCGGGGGGGCGCCGTCGCGAGCGCCGTTGACAAATTTCCGTACAGGATGTTTATGCTCCAAATTGAAAATATTTCAAAATGAGAAATTTCCTGTGCGGCGGCCATCGTCGCCATGGTGAAAGGGGAGGCTGAATGCGGGTCCTGAGTTCGTGCGGATGGCTGGGGGCGGCCTTGCTCGCCCTGTTCGCGGGTCCGCTAGCGACCGATGCGATGGCGCGCCCGGCGGCCGCTCCGGTTGTGAAAGCGCGCGACGCAGCCACCTCCCGGGCCGCACCCGCGCTGGTGAAAAGCGACGTCGATGCGTGGCTCGACGGCTATATGCCCTTTGCGCTGCGGCGCGGCGATGCGGCGGGCGCGGTCGTCGTCGTGGTCAAGGACGGCGCGGTGGTGACGCAGCGCGGCTTCGGCTACGCCGACGTCGCGACGCGCCGGCCGGTCGACCCCGAAACGACGCTGTTCCGGCAGGCTTCGGTGTCCAAACTGATCACGTGGACCGCGGTGATGCAGCTTGTCGAGCAGGGCAAGATCGACCTCGACCGCGACGTCAACGCCTATCTCGATTTCCGGATCGCTCCTTTCGACGGCAAACCGGTGACGATGCGCAACCTGATGACGCACACCGGGGGCTTCGAGGAGGTGCAGCGCGGACTCAACAGCTATGATCCGGCGAAAATCCCGTCGCTTGGCGCTGCGCTGAAGCGGCAGGTGCCGCATCGCATCTTCGCGCCGGGAACGACCCCGGCCTATTCGAACTTCGGCACCTCGCTGGCGGGCTATATCGTCGAGCGCGTGTCGGGGCTTTCGTACGACGATTATGTCGAGCGGCACGTCTTTGCGCCCGCGGGCATGACACGGTCGAGTTTCCGACAGCCGCTTCCCGCCGCGCTGCGTCCGCTGATGGCGAGCGGATATATGCTCGGATCGGGCGAGCCGGGGAAGTTCGAACTCAGCAGCTTCACGCCGTCGGGCGCGATGACCGCGTCGGGCGCCGACATGGGACGCTTCATGATCGCGCATCTCACCGATGGCGGCGCGCTGCTGAAGCCCGCGACCGCGGCACAGATGCACAATACGATCCTGCGGCTGATCCCGCCGCTCAACGGCATGGCGCTCGGTTTCTACGAACAGAATATCAACGGCCGCAGGGCGCTCTCGCACGCGGGCGACAGCCTCAACTTCCACAGCCAGCTTTGGATTTTCCCCGAAGAGAAGGTCGGCATCTACATGTCGATGAACGCTGCGGGGATGCAGAATGTGTCGGGGCCCATCCGCAGCCATTTGTTCGAAGCCTTCGCCGATCGCTATTTCCCCTTCGCGCAGCAGGACGGCCGCGTCGATGCGGCAACCGCGCGCGATCATGCGCGCATGATGGTCGGCACCTACAACAAGACGCGCCGGCTCGAATCGAGCTTCCTCAAGGCGATGGAACTTGCCGGGCAGGTGACGGTCTCGCTCGACCGCGATGGCGGGATCGTGCTGAGCGTGGCGCCGGGGCTTGATGGGAAGCCGCGCAAATGGGTTGAAATCGCCCCGTTCGTCTGGCGCGAGCAGGACGGCAAGATGCGCCTCGCGGCAAAGGTCGAAAAGGGCCGCGTCGTCCGGTTCAGCGTCGATTCGGGATCGCCCTATATCGCGTTCGACCGGGTGCCCTGGTATCTGTCGACGGCGTGGATCACGCCGGCTTTCCTGGCCGGTCTCGGCGCGCTGCTGCTGACCGCGATCGCCTGGCCCGCCGCCGCGCTGATCCGCCGCCGCTATGGCGCGAAGACCGGCCTCTCGCCTGCCGCGCTCAAAAGCTACCGGCTGACGCGCGGCTTCGCGGCGCTCGTCGTCGCGGTGGTCGTGGGGTGGATCCTGTTCGTCAGCAAGCTGGTCAGGGACTTTTCGTCGCTCAGCGGCGAACTCGACGGCACGCTGATCGCGCTCCAGATCCTGACCCCGGTCGTCTTCTTCGGCCTGTTTGCCAGCGCGATCTGGAACATCCGGCACGTCTGGACGGGAAAGCGCGGCCGGTTCGCGAAATTCTGGAGCATCCTATTGCTGCTGTCGGCGGTCATCCTGCTGTGGGTCGCTATCGGCTTTCACCTGATCGGCTTCGACACGCGTTTCTGACCGCCGCGCGCCAGCGGAAGGGCTCCCTTCGGCCTCCGCTGGCGTGACCGGCCAAAGAAAATTCTCCATTTCTATTGCAATTATCAGAATCTGAAAATAATGTCCTAAACAGGTCAACAGGGAAAGGAGGCCGAACCGGGTGCCATCAGGGCGCTGTGTCGAGGCCTTCTCCCGATTTTGGTGAGAGACGTGAACATTCAAACCTCCCTCGACATCGCCGGTGGCGCCTTGCAATTGCCCCAGCCCTATCTGCTGTTCCTCGGCGACACGACCGAGCCGGGCTTTGCCAAGACGGCCTATGGCCTGCGCGACTGGGCGCCCGAAAAATGCGTCGGCGAATATGGCTTGCCCGCGGCGACGGTCAGCACCGGGTTGCCCGTTCTGACGCCCGCAGAAGCCGCCGCCAGCGGCGCGCGTGCATTGCTTATCGGGGTTGCCAACAGCGGCGGCGTCATTCCCGCAAGCTGGGTCCCCGCGCTGTCGGAGGCGCTCGAAGCCGGACTGGATATCGTCAGCGGGATGCACATTCGCCTCGCCGACGTCCCCGGGCTGGCTGCGCAGGCGGAGCGGCTCGGCCGCCAGCTGATCGACATCCGCCATCCCCCGCGCGGCCTGCCGGTCGGTACCGGTCGCAAGCGTCCGGGCAAGCGGCTGCTGACGGTCGGAACCGATTGCGCGCTGGGCAAGAAATATACCGCGCTCGCGATCGCGCGGGCCTTTGCCGAGCGCAGTGTCGATGTCGATTTCCGCGCGAGCGGCCAGACCGGGATCATGATTGCCGGCGGCGGCATCCCGATGGACGCGGTGGTGTCCGATTTCGAAGCGGGCGCCGCCGAAACGCTCAGCCCCGACGCCGATCCCGCGCACTGGGACGTGATCGAGGGGCAGGGCTCGCTGATGCACCCCGCCTATGCCGCGGTGTCGCTGGGGCTGCTGCACGGCAGCCAGCCCGACGTGATCGTCGTATGTCACCAGCCCGGCCGCGAACTGATGCTGGGGACGCCGGGCTATACGGTGCCGAGCGTCGAGGACACGATCGGTCTCAACCTGCGGCTCGGCTCGCGGACCAATCCCGCGATCCGCTGTGCGGGGCTTTCGTTCAACACCTCGCACCTCGGGGAAGATGAGGCGCACGCGCTGATGGCGGCGGAAAGCCGCAGGCTGGGACTGCCGGTCGCCGACCCGATCCGCGGCGGCGACGCCTTCGCCCGCCTGGTGGACAGCTGCCTCGCATGAGCGCGGCGAACGCCCCGGCAGCCGCGGCTGGTTCCTCCTGGTTCCAGCGCTTCCTGTTGCCGGGCTTCGCTTTCAAGGCCGTCGTGATCGGCGGCGGTTATGCCACCGGACGCGAGCTCGCGGAGTTTTTCCTGCCGAGCGGGCCGTGGGGCGGGCTGGCGGCGATGCTGCTCGCGATGCTGCTCTGGAGCATCATCTGCGCGACGACCTTCGCCTTCGCGCGGGCGATGCAGGCGTTCGACTATCGCAGCTTCTTCGAAAAGCTGCTCGGCCGCGGCTGGATCCTCTTCGAGGTCGGCTATGTCCTCCTCGTGACGCTGATCCTCGCGGTGTTCGGCGCCGCGGCGGGCGAGATCGGCGCCGCGATCTTCGGCTGGCCGCCGCTCGCGGGGACCGCTTTCCTCGCCGCCTCGATCGCGCTGTTCGTTACCTTCGGCAACGCCTCGGTCGAGGGCTTGTTCAAATATGTCTCCTTCCTGCTCTACGGCGTCTACGCGCTGTTCATGGTCCTCGCCCTCGGCAGCTTCGGCGACGAGATAGCGGCGCGCTTTGCCATTCCGGCGCCTTCGGACGGCTGGGTGATGGGCGGGCTGACCTATACGGGTTATAATGTCATCGGCGCGGTGGTGATCCTGCCGGTGATCCGCCACCTGACCAGCCAGCGCGACGCGATCGTCTCGGGCCTCATCGCGGGGCCGCTCGCGATGGCACCGGCGATCCTCTTCTTCGCCGCGATGATCGCCTTCTATCCCGGCATCATGCACGAAACGCTGCCGTCGGATTTCATGCTGCGCCAGCTCGACATGCCGCTGTTCCACCTGCTGTTCCAGTTCATGATCTTTGCCGCCTTGCTCGAAAGCGGGGCGGGATCGGTGCACGCGATCAACGAGCGCGTCGATGCGGCGCGCCGCGCGCGCGGACATGCGGCGCTCGGCAAGCGCGCGCGCGCGGGCATCGCCGCGGCGCTGCTTGTCGGCTGCATGTTCCTCGCCGACCGCTTCGGCCTCGTGACGCTGATCGCCAGCGGTTACCGCTTTCTCTCGTGGGTCTTCCTCGCGGTCTATGTCGTGCCGCTGCTGACCGTCGGGCTGTACCGCTTGCTCCGCAGCCGGAAACAGGATCTTCAACCCGCCGTTCAGGGGAGTGTGACATGACGAAACTGACGGGCTGGCGCCGGTTCCGGCGCTGGGTGAAGCGTATCTTGCTGGGCCTGCTCGCGCTGCTGGTGCTGCTCGTCGCGGTGGGCGCGATCTACGAGGCGCTGGGCCGCAAGAACGCCGCCGCGAATTATCCGCCGCCCGGAAAGCTCGTCGATGTCGGCGGGCGCAAGATGCATATCGATTGCCGCGGCACCGGATCGCCGACCGTCGTCTTCGAATCGGGCCTCGGAACGGGCGGCACGATCGACTGGACGCTGGTGCACGACAAGATTGCGGGCTTTACCCGTGCCTGTGCCTATGACCGTGCCGGCATCATGTGGAGCGATGCGAAGGACACGCCGCAACGGGCATCCGCCGTCGCCGATGACCTCCATGCGCTGCTGAAGGGCGCCGGGATCACCGATCCGCTCGTGCTCGTCGGCCATTCGATCGGCGGACCTTACACGCGGACCTATGTCGGAAAATATGGCGAACAGGTTGCGGGCCTGGTGATGGTCGACGCGTCGCATCCCGACCAGGTCGCGCGGCTCGGAAAGGCGGTGAAGGTCGATGCGCATCCGGGACAGGCGGGATGGATCATGCACACCGCGACCGCGCTGTCGTGGACGGGCATCGTGCGCTTCGCGATGGCGAACGCGGGGCAGGGCAAATTGCCCAAGGACGCTGCGGCGGCGATGGCGGCCTATGCCAGCACGTCGGTGCACGGCGCGACGTCCGAACTCGACGGCTTCGATGCCACGATGGACGATGCGCGCGCGGTCAAAAGCTTCGGAAGCCGGCCGGTGATCGTGCTGACCGCGATGGCGCCGTTCAAGCCCGCAGAACTGAAGGGTTTGTCGCTGAAGGCGTCGGACGGCGCCCGCTTTAAACAGGAATGGAAGGCGCTCAACGCCGAACAGGCCGCGCTTTCGACCCGCGGCCGCCAGCAGATCGTGGGCGATGCGGGCCATTATATCCAGATCGACCGGCCCGACGTCGTGATCGCCGCGGTCCATGCGGTGGTCGACAAGGTGCGTGCCGACGCGGTGACCGGCGCCGGAAAAAAGTGAGAACCAACGGCGCCCCCGCGCCGACAGGGAGATGAATGATGAAGCGTAAGATCCTCTTGGGTGCCATGTCGATGCTGCCGCTGCTGCTCGCTGCGAATACGCCGGCGCCCGAATATGACATCGTGATCCGCGGCGGCCGCGTGCTCGACGGTGCGGGCAGCCCGTGGGTCAGCGCCGATGTCGCGGTCAAGGACGGCCGGGTCGTGCGTATCGGCCGGGTCGCGGGTCGCGGCGCCAAGGAAATCGACGCGAAGGGCCGTTATGTCTCGCCGGGCTTCATCGACATGATGGACCAGTCGGGGCGCGTGCTGGTCAAGAATGGCGCGGCCGAGAACAAGCTCTTGATGGGCGTGACCACCGTCATCGCCGGCGAAGGCGGCCCGCCCGCCGCGGCGGCAGAGATTCCGGCGCATTTCAGCCAGCTCGAAAAGCAGGGCATTTCGGTCAATTACGGAACCTATTATTCGGCGACGCAGGCGCGCGTGAAGGTGATGGGCGACGGCGCCGGGCAACCGACTGCGGCGCAGCTCGAGGCGATGGGCCGCGAGGTGAAGATCGCCATGGAGAATGGCGCGTTCGGCATCACCAGCGCGCTCATCTATCCGCCGAGCAGCTTCCAGACCACGTCCGATCTCGTCACCTTGGCGAAGGTCGCGGCGCAGTGCGACGGTTTCTATGCCACGCACATGCGCGACGAGAGCGAAGGCCTCGTCAAGGCGATCGAGGAAGCGATCGAGATCGGCGAAAAGGGCGGGGTGAAGGTCGAGATCTTCCACCTCAAGGCCGCTTACGCGCCCGGCTGGGGCAAGCTGATGCCGCAGGCGGTGGCGACGATCAACGCGGCGCGCGCGCGCGGCGTCGATGTCGCGGCGGACCTTTATCCCTACACCGCGGGCGGCACGGGCCTCGAGATCATCGCGCCGAGCTGGGTGTGGGCCGACGGCATCCAGAAGGGGATCGAACGGCTCCGCGATCCCAAGGTGCGCGAGCGGATGAAGAAGGAAGTCGCCGCGGGCTCGATGCCCGGCTGGTCGAACCTCGTCCATGCGTCGGGCGGCTTCGGCAATGTGCGGCTCGCGAACGGTTTCAGCGACAAATACCGGCCGTACCACGGCAAGAGCCTCGCCGAGATCGGCAAGGCGCTGGGTCGCGATCCGGCCGATGTGGCGTGGGACATATTGCTCGAAGGCCTGCCGAACCGCTCGGTCGCGCTCTATTTCATGATGAGCGAGCAGGACATCGAAACCGCGATCAAGCAGCCGTGGGTCAGCATCGGCAGCGATGCCGCAGCGTCGGAAAAGGCGGGCGAGATGGACGCGCTCGGCCTACCGCACCCGCGCGCCTATGGCACCTTCCCGCGCATTATCGCCGAATATGTGAAGCGCCGCCCGATCCTGTCGCTCGAGGATGCGGTGCGCAAGATGACGGGCTGGCCGGCGCAGCGCATGGGCCTCACCGACCGCGGGCTGATCCGCGACGGGATGCGCGCCGATATCGTCGTGTTCGATCTCGACAAGCTCGACGATGTCGCGAGCTGGGAAAAGCCCACCGCGTCGCCGACGGGGATCGAGACGGTGATCGTCAACGGTGTCGTCACGATCGCGAACGGTAAGCATACGGGTGCCAAGGCGGGCGCGGTGCTGCGGCACAGCTGCGGCGTCTGACGATATGGCACGGCCCGTCTCTGCCCTCATTCTTGCGCTTGCTGTCTCGGGACCGGCCCTTGCCGCCCCGGCGATTGCGACGCCCGAAGACCTCGGCACCGCCGTGTCGGCGCAGATTGCGTGCGCCGGCATCTTCGTCGCCGAGCGCGCCGAGGCAGATGTGCTGCGCGAGGATATCCATCCCTTCGCGCCGTTCATGAAGGCCGTGACGCTCGCGGTCGATCGCAAGGCGCGGACGGTCACCGCATCGGCGCCGGGCGCCGCGACGCGCACCGCATTGTACCGCCCGGTCGCGGGGTGCACGCTGCTTACCGGCGATGTGTCGACGGCCGCGCTCGATGCGCAGGCCGCGAAGCTCAAGCCGACGCGCGGGAGTGCCGCCAAGCCTTGGCCCATCGGCGACGCCCCGGTGCCCAAGCTTGCTGCAGCCGCCGAAGCGAAGCTCGACCGCGCCGCGCTCGACAAGGCGGTGCGGGCCGCCTTCGACGAACAGAATATGGACGGCTATCCCGACACGCGCGCTATCGTCGTCGTGCAGGGCGGGGCGATCGTCGCCGAACATTATGCGCCGGGATTCGGTCGGAACACCGAGATGCTCGGCTGGTCGGCGTCGAAGAGCATTATGGGAACATTGGTCGGCCTGCTGGTCGACGACGGCATCCTGAAACTCGACGAACCCGCGCCGGTGCCCGAGTGGAAGGGCGAAGGCGATCCGCGCGCGAAGATCACGCTGCGCCAGTTGCTGACGATGTCGAGCGGCCTGACCTTCAGCGAAAGCTATGTCCCCGGCAATGACTCGATCAAGATGCTGTTCGAGGCGGGCGACATGGGCGCGATGGCGGCGGCGAAGCCGCTGAAGGACGCACCCGGCACGAGCTGGAGCTATTCGTCGGGGACGACGAATATCCTCTCGCGCATCGTGTTCGATGCGACCGGCGGCACGCTGGAGGGCATGACGCGCTTTGCGCAAAAGCGATTGTTCGAGCCGACGGGCATGACTAGCGCGCTGATCGAACCCGACGAAGCGGGGGTGCAGGTCGGCAGCTCCTACGCCTATGCCACCGCGCGCGACTGGGCGCGCTACGGGTTGCTGCATCTCAACAAGGGCAAGGTCGGGGGCAAGCAATTGCTCTCGAAGCAATGGCTCGATTTTGCGGTCACGCCGACCACGGCCGCGCCGCGGCCCGTCTATGGCGCACAGCTCTGGCTGAACCATGCCGAAGCCGACGGCGAACGCCGGAAACTCTATCCCGACCTGCCGGAGGATACCGTCATGGCGCGCGGTCATAGTTTCCAGATCGTCGCGGCGATCCCGTCGCAGGATGCGGTGATCGTCCGCCTCGGTTGGACGCCCGAGGGACACACATTCGACTGGAACAAATATCTCTCGCAGATCGCGGCGGCACTTGCGCCCGCCGTCGCTGCGCCCTGAACCGACCGAAGGACAATATCGATGACCACGCCCGCCCCCCTCACGCTCGACGTCGCGATCGAATCGCTTCCGCTCGCGAAGCCGTTCCGCATTTCGGGACATGTGTTCACCGACACGCCGGTGGTCCTCGTCACGCTTTCGGACGGGACGCACAGCGGGCGCGGCGAGGCGTCGGGGGTCTATTATCTGGACGACGATGTGCCCGCGATGGCGGCGGCGATCGAAAGCGTGCGCGGCGCAGTCGAGGCCGGGGTGACGCGCGAGGCGTTGCAGGCGCTTCTGCCCGCGGGCGGCGCTCGCAACGCGCTCGATTGTGCGCTGTGGGAACTCGACGCGCGGCGCAGCGGCGTGCCGGTCTGGGAACTCGCGGGCCTCACCCAACCGCGCCCGCTCCGCACGACCTTCACGCTCGGCGCCGACGATCCCGAGGTGATGGCCGCGGGTGCGCGCCACTATGCGCAGGCGCGCGCACTCAAGCTCAAGCTCACCGGCGACCTCGACCTCGATATCGCGCGGGTGCAGGCGGTGCGCGCGGCGCGGCCCGAATGCTGGATCGGCGTCGATGCCAATCAGGGTTTCGCGATCGGCGATCTCGACGCGCTGGTCGCGGCGCTGGTCGCCGCCGACGTCAAGCTGCTCGAACAGCCGCTGGCGCGTGGGCGCGAGGCCGACCTCGACGGCTACCAGTGCCCGATCCCGATTGCGGCGGACGAAAGCGCGCTGACGCTCGGCGATGTCGAGGGGCTGGTCGGCCGCTTCAACGTCGTGAACATCAAGCTCGATAAATGCGGCGGGCTGACCGAGGGGCTGGCGATCGCGAAGCGCGCCCGCGAACTCGGTCTGGGCGTGATGGTCGGCAATATGGTCGGCTCCAGCCTCGCGATGGCGCCGGCGTTCATCGTCGGACAGCTCTGCGACATCGTCGACCTCGACGGTCCGATCTTCCTCGCCGCCGATCGCAAGCCCTCGATCGAATATACCGACGGCGATGCCTGGTGCGGCGAAGCGATCTGGGGCCGCGACGTCGGCTGATAGAGATAACGGGACAGGGAGAGGCACGATGAAAAAGACGATATTCGCAGGGCTCGCGCTGGTCGCGCTGATCCAGCCGGTCGCCGCACAAGAGCCGACGACGACATATATCCACGCGGGCCGGTTGCTCGCCGATCCGGCGAGCGGCCGTGTCGAAACGAACAAGACGATTGTCGTCACCGCCGGAAAGGTCGCCGAAATCCGCGACGGCTTCGTCGGCGAAGGCAAGGTGGTCGACCTGCGCGACCAGTTCGTGATGCCGGGCTTCATCGACAGCCATGTCCACCTGACCTTTGAATCGAGCCCGACGAGCCGCCTCGACGCGGTGACGAAATCGACGGTCGATCAGGCGTTCGACGGCGTCGTCTTTGCCAAACGCACCGTGCGCGCCGGGTTCACGACCGTGGTCGACCTCGGCTCCGATCCGCAGGCGATCAACGCGCTGCGCGACGCGACCGCGACGGGCAAGGTCGTCGGGCCGCGGATCATCGCCGCGGGCGGCGTCGCCGCGCACGGCGGGCACGGCGACGTCCATGGCTATCGTCAGGAAATCATCGACCTGTTCCGCTCGCCGACGCTCTGCTCGGGCGCCGACGATTGCGCGCGCGCCGTTCGGCTCGCGGTCCAGCAGGGCGCCGACGTCATCAAGACCGCGTCGACCGGCGGGGTGATGTCGAACACCGCGGCGGGGCTCGGCCAGCAGATGAGCGACGCCGAACTTGTCGCGATCGTCGACACCGCGCACCGCCTCGGGCGCAAGGTCGCGGCGCACGCGCACGGCACCGACGGCGTCAATGCCGCACTGCGCGCCGGCGTCGATTCGGTCGAGCATGGCACCTATCTCGACGCCGAATCGATCCGCCTGTTCAAGGCGAAGGGCAGCTATCTCGTTCCCACCCTGCTCGCGGGCGATACCGTCGCGCGGCAGGCCGAAACCGCCGACTGGATGCCCGCTCCGGTTCGCGCCAAGGCGCGCACCGTTGGCCCGCTGATGGTCGACGCGCTGCGCCGCGCGCATCAGGGGGGCGTTCGGATCGCGTTCGGCACCGACAGCGCGGTGTCGAAGCATGGCGAGAATGCTCGCGAATTCGCGCTGATGGTAAAGGCGGGGCTGACCCCGCTCGAGACGATCAAGTCGGCAACCGTGTGGGCGGCAACGCATGCCGGGCTCGAAGCCGAGATCGGCACGCTTGCCGCGGGCAAGTCGGCCGACATTGTCGCGGTGAAGGGCGATCCGCTGACCGACGTCAGCAGCCTTGAAACGATGGGCTTCGTGATGGCGCGCGGCGTCGTCGTGCGGGCGGCAGGGGAATGACGATGCGTTCGATGAAATTATTCGCGCTGCTGCCGCTGGTCATGATGCTCGGCACCGCGGCGTCGAAACCGGCGACGCCGCTGACGCCCGCGCTGGCCGCCAAGCCGGCGGCCGAAGCGCAAAAGGCGGCGGCGCCCGCCCCGGCGCTTCCGGCATCGGCGGCTCCGTTGACGAAGCAGGACGTCGATAGCTGGCTCGACGGCCTTGTCCCCTACGCGCTGAAACGCGGCGACCTCGCGGGCGCGGTGGTCGTTGTCGTCAAGGACGGACAGGTGCTGACGCAGCGCGGCTTCGGTTATGCCGATGCGGCGAAGCGCACGCCGGTCGACCCCGCGCGCACCTTGTTCCGCCCCGGTTCGGTGTCGAAACTGTTCACCTGGACCGCGGTGATGCAGCAGGTCGAAGCGGGCAAGATCGACCTCGACAAGGACGTCAACACCTACCTCGATTTCAAGATCCCGCTGAAGGACGGTAAACCCGTCACGATGCGCCAGTTGATGACGCATACCGCGGGGTTCGAGGAGCATGGCAAGCTGACCATGTTCGAGGACAAGAAGTTCCAGATCCCGCTCGGCGCCCTGGTGAAGGGCGGTATCCCGAACCGCATCTATGCGCCCGGCACGACGCCCTCCTATTCGAACTATGGCACCGCGCTCGCGGGCTATATCGTCGAGCGCGTGACGAAAATGCCGTTCGACGATTATGTCGAACAGCGGATTTTCCAGCCGCTCGGCATGACGCAATCGACCTTCCGCCAGCCGCTGCCCAAGGCGTTCGCGCCGTGGATGGCGACGGGTTATCGCCAGCTTTCGGCGGGGCCGTCGAAGTTCGAAATCGTCGGGCCGTCGCCCGCAGGTGGCCTCTCGTCGACCGGCGCCGACATGGCGAAGTTCATGGTCGCGCACCTGGATCAGGGGGCGGGGCTGATGAAGCCCGAAACCGCGCGGATGATGCACGATACGCCGCTGACGATCCTGCCGCCGCTCAACCGGATGGAACTCGGCTTTTTCGAAACGAACATCAACGGCCGTCAGGTGATCGCGCACCTGGGTGACACGCAGCTTTTCCACACCGCGCTGCACCTGTTCATGAACGAGAATGTCGGCATCTACATGTCGTTCAACGCGACGGGCGAACAGGCCTCGGTCGGCCCGCTGCGCCGCGTGCTGTTCGAGGATTTCGCCGACCGCTACCTGCCGGGCAACGAAATGCCCGCGACCCGCGTCGACGCGAAGACTTCGGCCGAACATGCGAAGATGCTGGCCGGCAACTGGCTCAACAGCCGCCGTGCCGAGACGAATTTCTATGCGATCGCGTCGCTGCTCGGGCAGGTCAAGATCAGCGTCGATGCCAAGGGCGAGCTCGTCGTCCCCGCAGGACGCGACCTCAACGGCAAGCCCGCGAAATGGATCGAGACCTCGCCCTTCGTCTGGCACAACGCCAACGGCCACGGCCGGCTCGCCGCGCAGGTGGTGGACGGCAAGGTCGTGCGCTGGAGCATCGACGGCATTTCGCCCTTCATGGTGTTCGACCGCGCGCCCGCGTCGAAGTCCGCGGGGTGGATCATGCCCGCGATGTACGTCAGCCTCGGCGTGTTGCTGCTCACCTTGCTCCAATGGCCGGTCTCGGCGCTGATCCGCCGCCATTACAAGGCGCCGCTGACGCTCCCGCGCCGTTCGCTCCTCGCCTATCGCGGCGTCCGCGCCGCGGCGGGCCTGGTGCTTGCGCTCGTCGCTGCATGGGTGATCAGCATGTCGACGCTGAAGGCCTTGCCCTCCTACGATCCCTGGCTGTGGTTCCTCCAGATCGCGGGCCTGATCGTCCTCGTCGGGGCCGTCCTGCTCGCGGCATGGAATTTGCGGGTCGTTACCCATGAAAAGCGCGGCTGGTTCCGCACGCTCTGGGCGTTGCTCCTGCTGCTCGCGACGATCATCCCGCTCTATGTCGCATGGACCTTTGGCCTGCTCGCGATGACGGTGAACTACTGATGTCACGCCTGAAAATGGGGGTTTCGGTCGAGAAGCTCCGCCTTGCCAACCCGTTCCGCATATCGGGCCATGTCTTCGACGGCCGGAACGCGGTCATCGTCACGCTCGACGACGGCGAACATGTCGGGCGCGGCGAGGCGACGGGCGTCTATTATATCGGCGACGATCTCGAACAGATGCTCGCGGCGCTCGCCAACGCGCGCAGCGCGATCGAGGCGGGGCCGTCGCGCGCGGATCTCCGCGCGATCCTGCCCGCGGGCGGCGCGCGCAACGCGGTCGACGCGGCGCTGTGGGAGCTCGAATCGAAACGCACGGGCCGGCCGGTCTGGGCGCTCGCCGGGCTCGATGCGCCGCGCCCGCTCCGCACGACCTTCACCGTCGGCGCGGACGAGCCGGCAAGGATGGCCGCCGAAGCCGTCGCCTATCGCGGCGCGAACTCGATCAAGGTCAAACTCACCGGCGAGCTCGACCTCGACATTGCGCGGGTCGATGCGATTCGCGCGGCGCGTCCCGACGTGTGGCTGGGTGTCGATGCCAATCAGGGCTTTTCGGTCGGCGATCTCGACCGGCTCGTCGCCGCGATGGTCGCGGCCAATGTCGCGCTGATCGAGCAACCGCTGGCGCGCGGGCGCGAGGCCGATCTCGACGGCTATGATGCACCGATCCCGCTTGCCGCCGACGAAAGCGCCCTGACGCTCGCCGATGTCGCGGGGCTCAAGGGGCGCTTCGACGTCTTCAACATCAAGCTCGACAAATGCGGCGGGCTGACCGAGGCGCTGATGATCGCCGCCGCGGCGCGCGAGGCGGAACTGGGCGTGATGGTCGGGTGCATGGTGTGCAGCAGCCTCGGCGCCGCGCCGGGGTTTGTTGTCGGCCAGCTTTGCGACCTCGTCGACCTCGACGGGCCGATCTTCCTGAAACAGGACCGGACGCCGGGCGTCGTCTATCGCGACGGGACGGTCTGGTGCGACGAAGCGGTGTGGGGTGTGAAGGCGGCCGTCGCCGCATGACGCAGTCCGCCGCCCCGACATGGTTCGGCCAGCCGCGCGGGCTGACCGTCCTCTTCCTCACCAATATGTGGGAGCAATTCTCCTACTATGGGATGCGCGCGCTGCTGGTCTATTACATGACCAAGGAGCTGCTGCTGAGCCAAGGGCACAGCAGCTTCGTTTACGGCGCCTATACCGCCTGCGCCTATTTCACCCCGATCGTCGGCGGGGTGATCGCCGACCGGCTGCTTGGCAAGCGGCGCGCGGTCATCCTCGGCGCGACGATCATGGCGATCGGCCATTTCATGATGGCGTTCGAACCGCTTTTCTATTTCGCGCTCGCGACGATCGCGCTCGGCAACGGGCTGTTCCTCCCCAGCCTGCCGAGCCAGATCAACGACCTCTACAAGGCGGGCGATCCGCGGCGCGGCTGGGCGTATAATGTCTATTATGTCGGTATCAACATCGGCGGTTTCCTTGCGCCGCTGATCTGCGGCACCCTCGGCGAGCTTTACGGCTGGCACTATGGTTTCGGGGCCGCGGGCATCGGCATGTTCGTCGGCCTGATCATCTATCTGTGGGGCCAGCGCTACCTGCCGCCCGAACCGCCGCGCGTGCCGACCGCCGACACACCGCCGATGCGCTGGGCCGACCACAAGGGCACCTTCATGGTGCTGCTCGCGGTCGCGCTGTCGGTGACCGTGTTCCGCGGCGCCTATGAACAGGTCGGCAATACCGTCGCGCTGTGGGCCGATACCGGGCTCGACCGCGCCGCCGGCGCCTTCACCATCCCGATGACCTGGTTCCAGTCGCTCAACCCGCTGCTCGTGATGCTGATGACCCCGCCGCTGCTCGCATACTGGCACCGCCGCGCCGATGCGGGGAAGGATATGTCGCCCGCGCGGCGCATGGCGCTCGGCGCCGCCGTCGTCGCCTGTGCCTATCTGCTGCTCGCGGCGGTCGAATGGGGCAGCGGCGATGCAAAGGCGCCCTGGCTCTGGTTCGCGGTCTTCTTTGCGATCTTCACCTTCGGCGAGCTGTTGATCCTGCCGACGGGGCTCGGGCTTTTTGCCCGCCTCGCACCGCCGCGCCTCGGCGCGACGACGGTCGCGGCCTGGTATCTCGCGATCTTTACCGGCAGCCTGTCGGCGGGACTCGTCGGGATGCTGTGGAGCCACATGGATCAGGCGCCCTTCTTTGCGATGCTCGCCGTGATCGCGTTCGCCGCCGCGCTGCTGCTGCGCGCGCTCGACGGCGCGGTGCGGCGCGTCGACCCGACCTGGGCGCCAAAGGGCGATTGACCGCACCCAAAGGAAAGGGCCTGACGCGACAGTGCCCGGCCGCGGCAGGCCCTCCCTACGCCCTCCCCGGATTTGGGGAGGGGGAGAGTCCGGTCAGAACTGGCCGCGCAAGGTCACGCCATAGGTGCGCGGTTCGCCGGGGAAGCCGACGAACAGCTGGTTCGCGGTCCCCGCCAGCCCCGAGGAAGCGGGTGCCGCGACGGCGCGGAAGGTACCCCCGCCCTGAAGCGGCATGTCGGCGCCGATCTGATAATATTTCTTGTTGAGCAGGTTCTGGCCCCACAGCTCGATGCCCCAGCGCCGCTCGGGCCCGTAAAGCCCGACGCGGCCGTTGAAGATGGCGAAGCCGTCCTGGATCTTTTCGACGTCGAGGTCGGATCCGGTGTTGGTGTCGCTTTGCAGGCGCGCGTCGAGATAGACGAGCGCGCTCATCCCCGAACTGCCGATCGGCGGGGTCCAGCTGACCCCCGCGGTCGCGACATAGCGCGGTGCGTTCGACACCCCGCGACCGGGAAGCTGGAACAGCACCGGCGACAGCGGCCGCCCGCCCGTGCCGACGAGGTTACGGCGATAAAGGGTGTCGACATAGGTCAGCCCCATGTTGACCGACACATAACGCACGGGGCGCATGAACGCCTCGATCTCGATCCCCTTCGACCGCACGCCGGGCTTCAGCCGGTCGGACGCGCAGGCACCCGTGGTGGCCGAACCGTCCGAATCGGCGCCGTTCAGGTCGTCCTTGCACGCCTGGATATTGGTGACCTCGAAATTGACGCCGTTGAAGGTGTTGAGCTGGTAGTTACTATACTCCTGATAAAAGGCCGCGATATTGACGTCGATCCCGGGGCCGTCCCATTTGATCCCGAGTTCATAGGCGTCGACCTTTTCGCTCGCGAATTGCAGGTCGCTCGCCTCGGGCCGGCCGTTGCCGGGGGTGTTCGCGGGCAACGCCAGCCGCGCCGCGCAGGCGGTGTCGAAGGTCACGCTGCACGTCCGGTCGAGCGCCGAGAAATCGAGGTTGAAGCCGCCGGCCTTGTAGCCCTTCGACGCCGATCCATAGACCAGCCATTCGGGCGCGGGTTTCCAGCTGAGCACCGCGGTCCCGGTCCATTCATTGTCCTTGAACTTCGTCCCTGCGCTGCCGCGCGGCAGGTCGGGCGCGGTGCTGTTGATCACGCACGGCAAGGTCGCGAGCGACTGGAAAGGCGAATTGACGATCAGCGGGCAGATCGCATTGTTGAAATTCGCATCGGCATCCAGCGTCTTGCGTTCGCTCGTGTAACGCGCGCCGATCGTGAAGGTCAGCACGTCGGGAACGATGTCGAAACTGTTGTGCGTAAAGACCGCGAAATTGCGGCTGCGCTGCGCAAAGGTCGATCCCTGGTTGCCGGTGCCGTTGATCGCGAGCGCGGGCTGGCCGAGCGCCGCGGCGAGCGAGCCGAAGCCCGGGCGCGCGGGATTGGCGATCAGCGACTGGAGCAGCGTCCGCGTCGCCCCCGGGGGCAGTACGGCGATCGTTCCCTGCACCACCGGTACGTTCACGCATGACGCATTCGAGGGTAGCACCGCGCTCGGCAGCGCGCTCGCGAAGAGCAGGCAATTGGCGAATTGCTCGTAATTATTGCCGTAGACGATGTCGTCGTCGACATCGAGTTTCTCGTTCGCATAATAGCCGCCGACCAGCCAGTCGAGCCGCCCGTCGAACGCTTCGCCCTGCAGCCGCACCTCCTGCGTGAACAGGCGGAAGCGCCGATCGAGGTCGGTGCGGCGCAGGATGTCGAGCGCGCTGAAATCGGCGTCCTGCCCCTGCGCATTCTTGTAATCGCGATAGGCGGTGATCGAGGTCAGCGTCGCCGCGCCAAGCTCCCAGTTCAGCTCGCCCGAAACGCCCCAGTCCTTGGTATCCGAACGATAGGTGACCCCCGGCGTCGTCGCCTGACGCCGGACGAACGGCGTTCCCGCCGGCGCGACCTGATGGTTCGCGCCCAAGGCCTGCAGGATCGGCAGCAGCGTGTTCGCCGATGCCACGGGGAAGCCGTCGGGACCGCGCGCGAGGTTGCGCACCGGGTTCAGCAGGATACCGCCGCAGCAATTTTCGTTGCGCTTGCTGTAATCGGCGATCAGGCGGAACTTCAGCGTCTCGCTCGGCTCGAACAACGCCTGCCCGCGCACCAGCCAGCGGTCGCGGTCGTTGATGTCGGGTTCGCCGGCGGTCGCATTGTCGATGAAGCCGTCGCGCTTCTGCCAGACGCCGTCGACGCGCACCGCCGCCTTGTCGCCCAGCGGTGCGTTGACCATGCCGTCGACGCGCCAATAATCGTAATTGCCATAGGATATCGAACCCTTGGCGCCGAAACGGCCGAGATCGGGACCCTTGGTCACGATGTTGATCAGCCCCGCGGTCGAGTTGCGCCCGAACAGCGTCCCCTGCGGTCCGCGCAGCACTTCGACGCGCTCGATATCGCCGAGTTCGGACAGGCCGACCCCGGTACGGCTGCGATAGACGCCGTCGATGAACAGGCCGACCGACGATTCGAGGCCGGGATTCTCCCCGACGGTGCCGATGCCGCGGATGCGCGCCGAGAAATTGACCTCGCTCGTCGCGCCCGACACG
Source organism: Sphingopyxis sp. LARHCG72 (assembly GCF_052871675.1). Lineage (NCBI taxonomy): Bacteria > Pseudomonadati > Pseudomonadota > Alphaproteobacteria > Sphingomonadales > Sphingopyxidaceae > Sphingopyxis > Sphingopyxis sp. LARHCG72. The sequence goes on from NZ_JBIXJU010000002.1 coordinate 411,192, forward strand.
AGCAGCGACGGCGCGACCTGTCCCAGCGCGCGAACATCAGTGGCCCCGGTCTTTTCCAGCGTGTCGCCGGTCACCGCGGACACCGCGATCGGGACGTCGGACAGCGCCTCGCTGCGCCGCGTTGCGGTGACGATGATCGTTTCGTCGTTCGTCGTGGTGCCGGCTTGCTGCGCCGCGGCAGGCGCTGCCCACAGGGCGAGGACAAGCGGCAGGCCGGCAACGCTGGTGCGCAGCAGGCGGGTACGGCGGGAACAGTCTGTCATGGTCATGGCCCTCCTCCACAGGTTTTTTCGTGCGGGAGAGCGTCGCGATATTCTATTTGCGGCGAGCCTATCACGACCGGGACGCGGCAAGCCAGCGCAAGCCGTTCCGTAACGTCATTGTCCGGCGCGGCGCGGCATTTATGTCACAGCTGTCAGAAGTGACGGGTTGACGTCATCTGCCAAAAGAAAAGGGGCGAGGCCAACGGCCCCGCCCCTCTGTTACAAAGGTTGCTGCGATCAGAACTTGCCGCGCAACGTCACGCCATAGGTCCGCGGTTCGGCGAGGAACTGCGAATAGATCTGGCGGCCACCCGGATATTGCGGGTCGGCAAAGGCGCCCGTCGTCGCACCTTCCTGGAACGGCGAGTTGAAGGCGACCTGCGCATATTGCTTGTTGAAGATATTCTGGCCCCAGAATTCGATGCCCCACTTTTCGTCGGGACCGCGAACGCCGATACGCGCGTTGAAGATCGCATAGCCATTCTGTTCCTTCTGCGGGAACAGGTCCGACCCGGTGTTGTAGTCGCTGGTCATGCGGCCATCGACATAGACGAGGCCGGTCAGGCCGCTGCTGCCGATATCCGGCGTCCACGCGACGCTGCCGGTTGCGACCAGTTCGGGCGCATTCGACATATTGTCACCGGGCAACAGGCGGAGCGCCTGATCGAGCGGCGCGCCCGATTTGGTGCCGACCAGATTGCTGCGATATTTCGTCTTTGCATAGGTCAGGCCCGCGGTCATGCGGAAGCTGGGCGCCGGAACCAGCGAGGCTTCGAGTTCGAACCCTTCCGAACGCACGCCCCAGCCCACCTTGTCCGTTGCGCACGCGCCGGTCGTTGCCGCCGCCGCGCTATAGTTTGGTGCGGTCGTGAACTTGCTCTGGTCGCGGTCGCCGCCATTCAGGCTGTCCTCGCACCCGTTGATATTCTGGACGAGGAAGACCGTGCCATTGAACGTGTTGAGCTGGAAATTCTCGAAATCGGAACGGAACAGGGTCAGGCCGACGCTGAACGGGCCGGTCGCATATTTCGCGCCGATTTCATAGCTATTGACCAGTTCAGGATCGAACTGGAGATTGCCGACCAGCGCCTGTGCGCCGCCGACCGCTGCGAAGGTGGAGCTGGGCGTCGCCCCGGTGATGACCGGTGGCTTCAGCGCCGAACGGTCGAGGTTAAAGCCACCCGCCTTGTAGCCGCGCGAATAGCTTGCATAGACCATCAGATCATCGACTGGCTTGTACGACAGGATCGCGGTGCCGGTGAACTCGTCTTCGCTGCGCTGGTCGTTGATCGAGACGCCGTTGAGTTCGGCGGTCGAATTGCCTTGGCAGCTCAGGCCCAGGATGCCGGCAACAAGCGGTTGCAGCGCCGCGTTGGCGAGCAGCCCGCCGATGGCAGCCTGATTCTGGGTGCAGATGGTGTTGTCGTTGGTGAACGACGCGCTGAACTTCTTCTTGTCGTGCGTGTAACGGACGCCAAACGTGAAATCGAGCTTGTCGGTGATGTGGAAGATATTGTGCGTGAACAGCGCCCAGTTGGTGCCGTTCTGGTGGTAGCGATCGTTGATGCTGCCCTTGTCACTGAGCGTTCCGAGACGGTCGATTGCACCCAGCAGCAGCGGCGTTGCCGCGCCGAACTGACCGGCACCGCCGTTTGCGCCAAGCAGGCCCGCGCGGCCGGCGGGGCTGAGACAGCCGGGCGAGGTCGGGCCGTAGGCGAAGGCAAAGCTGCCCGAAACGAGGCGGCACGCCGCGAACTGGCCATATTGCGTGCCGAAACGCAGATTGTCGCGAACGGTCAGCTTCTCGTTCGAATAGAAACCGCCAACGAGCCAGTCGAGCTTGCCGTCGAAAGCCTCGCCTTGCAGGCGCAGTTCCTGGGTGAAGGTGTGAAACTGACGATAGGCGTCGTCGCTCGGTGCGCGATAGAGGATATCGACCGAACCATAGTCGAGGTCGCCCGCCTGTCCCGACCGATATTCGCGATACCCGGTGATCGAGGTCAGAGTCGCGCTGCCGAGGTCGTAATCGATCTGGCCCGAGAAGCCGTAATCCTTGGTCTCGCCGGCAAAGCTGCGCCCCGGGGTGACCGACAGGTTGCGGCTATATCCCTGGTTGAACGCCCCGATCGGCTGGCCGAGGTCGCGAAGCACGGTGACGATATTGTTGGTGCCGGCCGGAATGGCCGCGCCGGGCGGCAACGGCAGCGGCGAGGGGGTGTTGAGACCGCCGACATAGGGATTGACGCTGTTGTCGACATAGATTGCGCCGCAACAGCGTTCGTCGCGATAGGTATAGTCGGCGATCAGCCGGATCGAGAGCGCATCGGTCGGCTCGAACAGCAACTGACCGCGCACGAAATAGCGGTCGCGATTGTTGACGTCGGTGTTGTTTGCCGTGTCCTTGAGGAAGCCGTCGCGCTTGACCCACACGCCGTCGAGACGGAAGGCGACGGTGTCGCCGATCGGGCCGGTCACGCCGCCGGCGAGGCGCCAATAGTCGTAGTTGCCGTAGGTGATCTCACCCGAGCCGCCGAATTCGAAGCTCGGCTTTTTGGAGTAAATGCTGATCAGGCCTGCCGACGAGTTGCGGCCGCCCAGCGTGCCCTGCGGACCGCGCTGCACTTCGACACGGTCGATTTCGCCGAGTTCGTTGAGGCCGATGCCCGATCGCGAGCGATAGACGCCGTCGATGAAGACGGGGACCGAGCTTTCGAGGCCCGGGTTGTCGCCGACGGTGCCGATCCCGCGGATACGTGCCGAACCGTTCGCTTCCGAACCTGTCGACGAAACGAACAGCGACGGGGCGACCTGGTTCAGCTGGCGGATGTCGTTCGCACCGCTGTTCTGCAAGGTTTCGGCGCTGACCGCCGAGATCGCGACCGGCACGTCCGAAAGCAGCTGGGCGCGGCCCTGTGCGGTCACGATGATCGGCGTGTTGTCGCTGTCGTCGGTCGCGGTGTCGGCGGGCGCGTCCTGCGCGAAGGCCGGAGCCGAGACTGCCGCGAGGGCAATCGAGACGCCGAGCGCGCTGGTGCGCAGAAAGCGGGCAGCACGAAGGGAAGATGATTTCATATCGGGCACTCCTCTCAACATTTCATTATTTTTGTTGCGAGGGGAGCATAACTCAATTGCGCGATCGATCCAGACGAAGGCACGCTTTTGCGTCGTTTTTGATCGGGTGATGCTTTTAGGCCACAGGCGGAAAAGCGCCTGTTCGGCGGGGCTTAGGCGTTCGTTTGCCGCGTCGGCGGGCTTGCCGTAGCGTCATTGGCCCCGCGGCTGCTGCACGGGAAGCGCAGCTGGCGGCCGCGCGCGACGAGCATCGCCGCATAAGGTCCGGCAAAATTTGCCGCGATCACCGGATCGTCGGCGGCAAGGCCGCCCGTCAGGCTGCCGAAGGCGGGCAGGATCAATCGCTGGGCGTCGCCCGCGAAACAGGGCCGCGAAATCGGGCGGCCGCGCACATTGATGCGCAGCTTGGGGTGGAAATGCCCCGAAATCTCCGGCCGCGTCTCGCTGCCTTGGCTCTGGTGACGAAAGACGATGCCGTCGACGACCAGTTCGTCGGCGACATCGCCGCCCCACGCGCCGCCGCTGAGCCCGTCGTGGTTGCCCGCGATCCACAGGAGTTTGGCCGCTGCTGCCTGCCCCGACAGGCGCTCGGCCACCGCGGGCACGATCCGTTCTGCCGCGTCCCGGTCGTGGAAGCTGTCGCCGAGGCACCAGATCGCGCGCGCGCCGGTTTCGGCGGCGAGCGCCGCGAGCCGGTCGAGCGTGTCGTGGCTGTCATAGGGTGGCAGCGGCTGGCCGAGCGCGGCGTACCAGCTCGCCTTTTCGAGGTGCAGGTCGGCGACGATCAGCGCGCCGTGGCGCGGCCAGAACAGCGCGCGATCGGCCAGCATCCGGAACGGCTGGCCCGCGAAGTCGAAGGTCGGCGCGGCGGACATGACGCCGCTATGCAGGCGCGGCGGGGGCGCCGCAAGCGCCCTAGGGTCAGGACCCATTAATTCCCCGTTCGAGGCGTCGAAATGGCGAAGATATCGGACCTGTGCGGGTGCAGCGGGTAGCATCGCTACCCGCAAGGCCACGCAGGTTTGAGATCGAAGCCATTTCGGCGTCCCTGCGGGATTTGACCGATTTTGCCCATGGCGTCGTCGGAAAGTCTTGAAATATATTTATATTCCTTCGCCTTTCCTCCTCGCCCTGAGCAAAATCGCTTCAAACCTCGAACGGGGAATTAATGGGTCCTGACCCTAACTGCCCTGCACCACCATGTTTGCGGCGAAGCGTTGGCCGGCGTTGCGGCTCGCTTCGTCGGGCAGGTCGAACACGACGCGCTTGTTGGGGAAATCGATCTCGACGCGGTCGAACAGCGACAGGCTGTCCATGCCGAGCAGCAGCGCGGGCCGTTCGTGCAGGCCGAGCGCGCGAAACGCCTGGCCGTCGGCAAAGGCGACCGGCAGGTCGTTGACGTCCATGCCGTTGATCACGATCCGCTTGATCGCCGTCTGCACGGCGGGGACCGACTCCCCCGTCACTGCGTCGAGGATCGTCGCGGTAAAGGGAAAGCGGTTCGCGCGCTTGCTCGCGACCAGCCGCTGCAGCGCCATATTGCCGACGCTCGTCTGTGCGCCGGTGTCGACGATGACGTCGATGCGTTTGCCGTTCAGCCGCGCGTCGGACAGGATCAGGCGTCCCGCCGAATTGCGCGCGGTGACGACGATCGCGTCATCGTCGCGAATGATCGGCTGCGCGCGCCGCCGCGTTTCCAGTATCTGCATGCTCTCCTTGCGGAAATCGATCAGCACGCGGCGTTCCTCGAGCATGTCGACCCCGATCAGCCCCGCGGCACCGATATGCCGCCCGAAAAAGGCCGGCGCCTCGACCGAGGCAAGGTGGAGCTTCGCCATCTGGAGCGCCGCGATGCGGTAGCTCGGGACCGTCGCCGACCCGCCGATCGTCGCAAGCCGCAGCTTCGCGCCCTCGGCCAGCCCCAGCCGTTCGGCGAGCTCGCGTGCGATCACCGTGCGTTCGGCGCCGGTATCGACGAGGAAGGAGAAAGGACCCTTGCCGCCCACCATCACCTTCACCGACATCCGCCGCGACGCGTCGAGGTCGAAAGGTTCGATGAAGGGGACAACGACGACCGGCGGCGCGATCACCTCGCCCGTCGCGGCGGGGGTCGCGGCCGGTACGGGTGCCGGGTCGGAGGGAGCCGGCGTCGCGCCGACGAGCGCCGGGGCGGCGAGCAGCAGCGCAAACAGGACGGACCGCTGGGTAGCTTGGGTCATCGCTGGCATCCTCTGTATATTTTGTCCCAATCTACGCCTCATCGGGCCGTGCAGCAAGCGAAACGCCGGTCACTGGTCGAGGCGCATCGCCCGTTCGGCGAGTGAGTCGGCGAGCTCGCCGAGCAGCGCGTCGTCGATATCCGCCGCGGCGACATTCTCGCGCCCGATCAGCACGAGAACGGGGATCGCGAGCGGGCTGATCCGGTCCAGCCTTTGATGCAGCATCGTCCCCGCCGCGCGGTCGAGCAAGTCGCCGAGCCGCGCGACATCGGTCAGCCGTTCGCGCGCGTCGGCCCATGCCGCCTCGAGCAGCAGATGGTCGGGCTCGTATTTTTGTAGCACGTCGAAGATGAGGTCGGTCGAGAAGGTGACCTGCTTGCCCGTCTTGCGCTTGCCCGGATGCTGGCGCTCGATCAGCCCGCCGATCACCGCGACCTCGCGAAACGCGCGTTTCAACAGATGCGACCGCTCGACCCATTCGACGAACTCCTCCGACAGGATTTCAGCATCGAACAGATTTTGCGGATGCGGCACCGGGCGTAGCGACCAGATGGCGATGGCATAGTCCGACGCGACGAAGCCCAATGGCTGCAACCCGGCGCGCTCCATGCGCTTGGTGATCAGCATGCCGAGCGACTGGTGCGCATTCCATCCTTCGAACGGGTAGCAGACGAGATAATGATGGCCCTCGTGCGGGAAGGTCTCGACGAGCAGCTCGCCGGGACGCGGCAAGGCCGAGCGCAGCGCCTGCATTTCCAGCCAGAAGCGCACGTCCTCGGGAAAGCGGTGCCAGCTCGCCCGGTCGGCAAGGAACGCGCGGACGCGGTCGGCGAGCCGCGTCGAGATGGCGAGGCGCGCGCCCATATAGCTCGGGATTCGCGCGGGGCGCGTCGTCGCGCGCACGATCAGGTCGGTGTCGCGGATCGATTCGACCTCGAGGCTGAGGCCGGCGAAGGCGAAGGTGTCGCCGGGCGACAGCGTGCTCGCGAAATATTCCTCGACCTTGCCGAGCCGCCGGCCGTTCTTGAACCGCACATCGGCCATCGGCGCCTCGACGATGATCCCGGCGTTGAGCCGGTGCTGCGCCGCGAGCCGCGGGTGTGCGATGCGCCAGCCGCCCTCTCCGTCGGGTGCGAGGCGGCGGAAGCGGTCATAGCTTTTGAGCGCATAGCCGCCGTCGCGCACGAAACCGAGGAGGCGCGCAAAGGTGTCGGAGTCGATCCATTTGTAGGGCGTCGCCGACCGGATCTCGGCGAGCAGGTCATCCTCGCGGAACGATGCCGCGCAGGCGAGCGCCATCACATGCTGCGCCAGCACGTCGAGCGCGCCGGGGCGGAAGCGATCGGCGTCGCGCTCGCCGGCGTCGACGGCATCGAGCGCCGCGCGTGCCTCGAGATATTCGAAGCGATTGCCGGGGACGATCAACGCCTTGCTCGGCTCGTCGAGCCGGTGGTTGGCGCGCCCGATGCGCTGGAGCAGCCGCGACGAGCCTTTCGGCGCGCCCATCTGGATCACGCAATCGACATCGCCCCAGTCGAGCCCGAGGTCGAGGCTCGACGTTGCGACGAGCGCGCGCAGCCGTCCTTCGGCCATCGCCGCCTCGGCGCGCAGGCGCGCCTCGCGGTCGAGGCTGCCGTGGTGGATCGCGATGGGGAGCGACAGGTCGTTGACCTTCCAGAGCTCCTGGAAGATCAGCTCGGCGAGCCCGCGCGTGTTGCAGAAGATGATGGTCGTGCGGTTCTTCGCAATCTCCTCCATCACCTGGTGGACCGCATAGCGCCCCGAATGCCCCGCCCAGGGCACCGCGCCCTCGGGCAGCAGGATCGCGATGTCGGGATCGGCGCCCGCCTCGCCCTCGACCAATGTCACCGCGTCCGCGTCGCCATCGGGCGCGAGCCAGCTGCGATAGGCGGCGGTGTCGGCGATCGTCGCCGACAGGCCGACGCGGCGGAGGCCGGGGGCGATCGCCTGCAGCCGCGCCATCGCGAGGCTGAGCAGGTCGCCGCGCTTGCCGGGGGCGAAGGCGTGGATCTCGTCGATCACGACCGTCTTGAGGTCGGCGAACATCGTGAAACTGTCGGGGTAGGACAGCAGCAGCGACAGCGATTCAGGGGTGGTCAGCAATATGTTCGGCGGCCGGCTGCGCTGGCGTGCCTTCTTGTCCGACGATGTGTCGCCGCTCCGGCTCTCGACGCTGATGTCGAGCTCCATCTCGGCGATCGGGCCGAGGAGATTGCGCTCGACGTCGGCCGCGAGCGCTTTCAGCGGGGAGACGTAGAGCGTGTGCAGCCGGTCGGTCGGATGCTGCGCGAGGTCGACGAGCGTCGGCAGGAACCCCGACAAGGTCTTGCCCGCGCCCGTCGCGGCGACGAGCAACGCATGCTCGCCGCGCATCCCGGCCGCGAGCATATCCGCCTGATGCCGCCGAAGCCGCCACCCGCGCGCGCCAAACCATTGAGCAAAGGGGGCGGGCAAATCCATAAGCCGAACGTGGGGCCGGATACGCGCGCGCGCAATGCTTCTCTCATGGTCTACTCACGACCGGTTGCGGACGTTAGGCCGAGCAATGCGGGTGGAATTCGATGAGTTGATAAGAGAACTCACCCATAGTTCGGCTACAACTTGGGCAGCGCTCCAAGCCGTCGTCGCCGATAGTGAGTTTTTCACCGCACCCCGCACAATGCCATTTGTCCATCGTGTCGAATGGGGACGGTTTCGGCTCACGTTCCTCCGCCAAAAAAACCTCGGTCAATCGGCGCTCTAACTCTCGGCTCAAGCCCATGCCGCTATTTTGGCAGATTAAATCACCTTCCGGCGAACGACTCAAAGCGTCTCCGCAGTATGGGCAGTGCAACATTTTCATCGGCTTGCCTTTTAGGAATGGGAGCGTCCACTTTCCACCCCTAAGCGGCTTTCGCTCAAAGCCCCGCTTCCATCCCTTTCAGCAACCCCCGCCAATATTCGCCCAGCCGCCGCTGGAACAGCATCAGCTCGAACCCGTGCCGCGCGACATGTTTCTGCGGGATGCTGTCCCAGCCACGATGCTCGACCGTCACGCGGGTTTCGGCGCCGACGGCCTCGAAGCGCACATCGACCTCGGTCGCCTGATCGGCCTTGAAACTCGGGAGCCTCCATCCGAACGCCAGCCGCTCGCCGGGCAGCCAATGATGCACCGCGCCGATCTCCCACTCCTTGCCGTCGTCGAAGCGGGTAACGAGCCGTCCGCCCGGTCCCTCCGGATCAAATCGCAACGTGCCGTCGCCCTTTCGCGACAGTTGGAACAGCGAATGGCTCTTCCACCACATCCCGATATCGCGCGTGAAGGCAGTAAAGGCGACGTCGGGTGCCACGCCGATACGCAAGGCGACGATCACCGCAGCGGTCATGCGCCGTCCTCGACATGGCGCTTGAAAGACGCGAGCTGGTGCGACCATAGCGCCTCGGTCTCGGCCAGCCATTGCTTGAGCTCGGCGGTCGCGCCGTCCTTCAGCGAATAGATGCGCACCCGCGCGTCGAAGTCGGGATGGCCGTCCTCGACGAGCCCGCCTTCCTTCAGCGCGCGCAAATGGCGGCTCATCGCCGGGGGTGCGAGGCCGAGTTCGCCGGCGAGTTCGCCCGCGCTGCGCGGGCGCTCGCCCAGCAGTTCGATCGCGCGCCGCCGTTTCGGGTCGGCGAGCGCGCCCAGCATCCGGTCGAGCGCGGCGCTCAATCGTCGAGCCGCGTCTTGGTCGTGAAGCCGCCCTCGGCGTCCCATTGTTCGGCGGTCTTTTCCTCGACCGTCACGCCGAAGGTCCAGATATGGCCTTCGGGGTCCTTCGCGCGGTAGCTGCGGTCGCCGTAAAATTGGGTTTCGGGTTCGGCGATGATCTCGGCGCCCGCCGCGCGCGCCCTTTCGCAATGCGCGTCGATATCGTCGCCGACGGCGAGCTGGACGTGCACCGACTGGGTGTTCTTGCCGCCGATCGACTTCGGGCTTTTGTGATCGTCCGACCATTCATTGCCGACCATGATCGCCGAATTGCCGAACTCCATTTCCGAATGGGCGAGGTTGCCGTCGGCATCGAGCAGCACGAACAGCGGCTCGAACCCGAACGCCTCCTCCAGCCAGCGGAACGCCGCCTTGCTGTCCTGGTAGCTGACGGCGCTCGAAAGCCCCTTGCCGCGCGGATGATCCACCATCTTCCTTCTCCCGAGTCGCCTGATTGATTTCCACTTCATAGAATATTTTCACAAAAATGAAAATACTCGTCGATGTGCGTGAAGATGCTAAAGTTGCGCGATGACCGATGACCTCCGCATCCATATCGACGAAGCGATGACGCTGGCCGCCGCGCACCTCGGGAAAGGCCGCGTCGCCGACTATATCCCCGCGCTGGCCAAGGTCGATCCGAACAAGCTCGGCTTTGCGCTCGCGCTCCCCGACGGCACCGTCCATGCATCGGGCGACGCCGACGAGTCTTTCTCGATCCAGTCGGTGTCGAAGGTGTTCACGCTGGCGATGGCGCTCAGGCGGGTTGGCAGTTCGCTGTGGGACAGCGTCGGGCGCGAACCGTCGGGATCGGCGTTTAATTCGATCGTCCAGCTCGAAAGCGAGCAGGGCATCCCGCGCAACCCGCTGATCAACGCGGGCGCGATCGCGACGACCGACCGGCTGATCGACGGGCGCAGCGGCGATGCGGTCGCGGACGAGATCGTCGATTTCATGCGCGCGCGGGCGGGTGACGACAGCGTCGGGATCGACTTCGACGTTGCCTTTTCGGAATCCGAAACCGGCGCGCGCAACCGCAGCCTGTCGCATTTCATGGACGCCTTCGGAAACCTGAAACATCCGGTCGAGACGGTGGTCGGCGTCTATTTCCGCCAATGCGCGATCGCGATGTCGTGCCGCCAGCTCGCGCGCGCCGGGCTGTTCCTCGCGATGGAGGGGCGCGACCCGCTCACCGGCGAGCAGCTGATCGAACCGCATCGCGCGCGGCGCATCAATGCGATCATGATGCTCTGCGGCCATTACGACAATTCGGGCGAGTTCGCCTTTCGCGTCGGCCTGCCGGGCAAGAGTGGGGTCGGCGGCGGGATTCTCTGCATCGCGCCGGGGCAGGGATCGATCGCGGTCTGGTCACCCGCGCTTAACGAAGCGGGGACGTCGCTCGCGGGCGCGGTCGCGCTCGAACATTTTGCCTATGCGGCGGGCTGGTCGGTCTTCGACTGACCTCAGTCGTCGCTGAGCAATGCCAGCTTTACGCGCGCGGTGCCGCTGCGGTGCATGCCGATTTCGCGCGCGGCGGCCTGGCTGACATCGATGACGCGGCCGTGCGCAAAGGGGCCGCGGTCGTTGATGCGGACGATCACGCTGTCGCCGTTCGACGTGTTGGTGACGCGTACCATGCTGCCAAAGGGGAGCGACCGGTGCGCTGCGGTGAGCTGGCCGGGATCGAAGCGTTCGCCGCTCGCGGTGCGATTGCCGGCGAGCTCGTTGCCGTAATAGCTCGCCATGCCGCCGCCGATTTCGGTTTCTTCATCGATGTCGGCGACGCTCTGGTCGGCTTGATCGACGGCTTCGACTTCCTGCGCCGCGGCCGAAACCGTCAGCAGAAGCGGTATCATCATGGCAGAAAAGGCCCGCATGACATCATCCCCTTGTCAGAGGAGGGGCCAAAAGCAGCGGCGGCCTGCCAAGGCAAGCCGCCGCGCGTTGGACTGAAGTGATTTTACGTCCGGATGTGCGATTTGTCCGGTTTTAACCGAACAATAACTGAAACTATACGTCCAGATTCGCCACCGACAGCGCGTTCGTCTGAATGAAATCGCGCCGCGGTTCGACTTCGTCGCCCATCAGCCGTTCGAAGATTTCGTGCGCGACATCGGCCTGTTCGGCCTCGACGCGCAGCAGCGAACGGTTGGCGGGATCGAGCGTCGTTTCCCACAGTTGCTCGGCATTCATCTCGCCCAGCCCCTTGTAGCGGCTGATCGCGAGCCCCTTGCGGCTGTGCGCAAAGATCGCCTCGAGCAGTTCGGACGGCCGCGTGACCGGATTGGCCTTCGCGCTCGTCGCCGCGGGCAGGTCGGCCTCTTCGCCATCGGCCACATCGGTTTCGACTTCGGCGGCCGCGCTGGTCGCCTTCACCAGCCGCGCCGGGCGGGCATAGCTGTCGGCCTGTTCGGCGGCGAGCTTGTGCATCCGGCGGGCTTCCTGGCTGCCGAGGAACGCGGCGTCGATCGCATGATGGTCGCTGACCCCGCGCCAGCGGCGTTCGAGCGTGTAGCCGCCGCCTTCGACCGCCTCGACGGTCCATATGGCTTCGGCGCCGCCGGTCAGCGCACGCTCGGCGGTGTTGAGCCAGGTTGCGGCGGTCGCGGCCGCGCTGTGGCGTCCCGCGGTGTCGAGATCGGGGTCGAGCGCGCCGGTCAGCGCCAGCGCCTCAATCAGTCCATGGTTCAGGTTGCGCGGCACATAGCGCATCAGCGCGCGCAGGCGCCGGCCATGGTCGATGAGTCCGCGCAGGTCCTGTCCCGAACGTGCGCCGCCCGGCGTTTCGAGCAGCAGCGCGTCGATGCCGGCGTCGACAAGGTAATTTTCGAGCGCCGTGTCATCCTTCAGATACACCTCGCTCCGTCCCTTCGCGACCTTGTAGAGCGGCGGCTGGGCGATGTAGAGATGGCCGCCTTCGATGATCTCGGGCATCTGGCGGTAGAAGAAGGTGAGCAGCAGCGTGCGGATATGCGCGCCGTCGACGTCGGCGTCGGTCATGATCACGATCTTGTGGTAGCGCAGCTTTTCGAGGTTGAACTCGTCGCGGATCCCGGTGCCGAGCGCCTGGATCAGCGTGCCGACTTCCTTCGACGAGATGATGCGGTCGAACCGCGCGCGCTCGACGTTCAGGATCTTGCCCTTCAGCGGCAGGATCGCCTGCACATGCCGGTCGCGGCCCTGCTTCGCGCTGCCGCCTGCCGAGTCACCCTCGACGAGGAAGAGTTCGCACTTGGTGGGGTCGCGTTCCTGACAGTCGGCGAGTTTGCCGGGCAGCGAGGCGATGTCCATCGCGCCCTTGCGCCGCGTCAGTTCGCGGGCCTTTTTCGCGGCTTCGCGCGCCGCGGCGGCGTCGATGACCTTCTGGATCACCGCTTTCGCATAGGCCGGATTTTCCTCGAGCCATTCGGTCATCCGGTCGGCCATCAGGCTTTCGAGCGGCTGGCGGACTTCGGAGGACACGAGCTTGTCCTTGGTCTGCGAGCTGAACTTCGGATCGGGCAGCTTGACCGACACGATCGCGGTCAGCCCTTCCCGCATATCCTCACCGGTCAGCGACACCTTTTCCTTCTTCAGGATGCCCGATTTGTCGCCATAGCCGTTCAGCGTACGCGTCAGCGCGGCGCGGAACGCCGCGAGGTGCGTGCCGCCGTCGCGCTGCGGGATGTTGTTCGTGAAGCAGAGGACATTTTCGTAATAGCTGTCGTTCCACTCGAGTGCGACGTCGATGCCGATGCCGTCGCGCTCGCTGCTGATCGCGATCGGATCGGGCAGCAGCGCATTCTTGTTGCGGTCGAGATATTTGACGAACGCGGCGATTCCGCCCTCGTAGAACAGGTCGTGGCTGACATGCTCGGCATGGCGCGCGTCGACGAGCTTGATGCGGACGCCCGAGTTCAGGAAGGCGAGCTCGCGGTAGCGATGCTCGAGCTTCTCGAAATCGAATTCTGTGACATTCTTGAACGTGTCGGTCGACGCGAAGAAGGTGACGCGCGTGCCCTTCTTGCCCGCGGGCGCAGGGCCGTTGACCTTGAGCGGCGCGACCGAATCGCCATGTTCGAAGCGCATCCAATGCTCTTCGCCGTCGCGCCAGATCGTGAGCTCGAGCCATTCCGAAAGCGCATTGACGACCGAGACGCCGACGCCATGGAGACCGCCCGACACCTTGTAGGCGTTGTCGTCGCTGGTGTTCTCGAACTTCCCGCCGGCGTGGAGCTGGGTCATGATGACCTCGGCCGCCGAAATGCCTTCCTCGGCGTGGATGCCGGTCGGGATGCCGCGGCCATTATCCTCGACACTCACCGATCCGTCGCTGTTCAGCGTGATCAGGACGAGGTCGCAATGCCCGGCGAGCGCTTCGTCGATCGCATTGTCCGAAACCTCGAACACCATGTGATGCAGGCCCGACCCGTCGTCGGTGTCGCCGATATACATCCCCGGGCGCTTGCGCACCGCGTCGAGGCCCTTGAGAACCTTGATCGAATCGGCGCCATAGGCGTTGGTGTTGGGCTGGTTGGAAGGCGCGCTCGGCGCGTTATTTTCAGGCGTGTCCGTCATATCGATTATATAGGGTCGAAGGCGCAAAAACCCAAGCGAAAATGCGGCTCTCGCGGCTGTAGCAACGAGCGTTGCGTGCGCGCGCCGCGGCGGCTAGTTTCGCAGGCATGAAACATCGTCTCGTCTTTCCCGCCGCCGCCCTTCTCATCGCCTCGCTCTCCGCGTGCAGCCAGCCCGCTCCGCCTGCCGAAAACGCGCCCGCGGTTGCCGGCGAACCCCTTGCGACCCGCGCGGTGATGATCGGCACCGAAGGGCCGAGCCTGCCCGCCTGTTCGAGCATCAGCCGCGTCAAAGTGGGCGGCACCGACGTCTATTGGGCGCCCGGCGAAACGCGCGCGATCAAGGCGAAGCTCGCGGGCGGCGCGAATGTGTCGCTGTGCGAAGCGGCCGAGAACGACACCTGGTTCGGCGTCGTCTTCGCCGCGCCCGGTACCGATCCCGATATGTGCGGCGTCGGCAAGTCGGTGCAGAACGCGCGCGAATATCAGGGGCCGTGCCGCTGGGGCTGGATCAAGGGCGGGACGGTCCAGCTCGGCGGCTGAACGGCCGGCTGCCTACCGGCAATCCTCGATCACACGGCCGATTTCGGATTGCACCGGCAGCGTCATTGCGCCGCCGCCCGGCGTTTCGAGCGCGAAGCGCCCGCGACTGAAGGCGATGCGGTCGAGCCGCGGGTCGCGGTTGGCCATGCTCGCGCTACCGCCGTCGAAGCGGATCTGGTCGGTTCCCGCGCTCGTGCGCAGGCTGACATTGCCCGATAGCGCAGAGGTCATCCGGATGCCGCCGCCGCTGCACGTCATGCTGAGCAACGGGTTCGAGCTTCCCGTCGGGACGAACGCCGCGGTGCGGCTACCCGCGTCATAACGCCACGCGCCAGCATCGACCGCGCGATCCTCCCAGCCTGACGACGGCGTCGGCAGCGGCGCGGGTGTCGGCGCCGGGGCAACCGGGCGCGGCGCGGGCGGCGGAGCCTCGGGCTGCGGGATGGCGGCGCACCCTGCGACGACGAGCATCAGCGCGCCCGCGGCGCCATAGCGAAAACCCTTGCTCATCATCGTCTAAAATCCCTGCCAATCAATCACTTCGTCGAGCGATACGCGCGGCACCGCCCACTGGTTCACCGCCGCATCGGTATCGGCATGACCGATCGCCAGCCCGGTGAACAAGATCTGCCCGTCGTCCAGCGCCAGCGTGCGGCGCACCGTCGCTCCGTACATTGCCCAGCATTCCTGCGGGCAGCTTGCGAGCCCGGCTTCGACGAGCAGCAGCATCACCGATTGCAGCCACATGCCCATGTCCGACCATTGCGGCGGCCCCATGATGCGCGAGCAGTGGAGGAAAAGCATCACCGGTGCGTCGAAACCCCGGTAATTGTCCATGAACCGAGCGAGCCGCCCCGCCTTGTCCTCGCGCGGGATGCCGAGCGAGGCGTAGAGCGCCTCGCCGACGCCGAAACGCCGATCGGTCCAGGGTTCGATCAGCCCCTTGGGATAGATGTCATATTCGGGTTCATAACCCTCGCGGCCCATCGCGATGCGCGCGGCGACCGCATCCTTCACTGCTTGCCAGGGTTCGCCGGTCAGCACCGTCGCCTGCCAGGGCTGGAGATTGCCCCCCGACGGCGCGCGCTGTGCCGCGGCGAAAATCTGCTTGAGCAGCGCCGGGTCGACGGGTTTGTCGGTAAAGGCGCGCACCGAACGGCGCGCGTGCAGGGCGTCGGTAACGCTGGTGTCAGTCGCTGGCATATTTATCCTCTCGCCGTTTCCCGAACAGCAATTTGCGTTCGAGCCGGGCTTTCAATTGGCGGTAATAGGAAAGCAGGAAGACGTCATCCTCTTCGGTGACGGACCGCCCGATCTTGGCGCGGATCGCGTCGGCGACGTCGCGCATCGCGCGCGGATCGCGGCCGCGCAAGACACGCTCGAGTTCCTGCAGCTCGAAAATGCCGTAGACCGCAAGTTCTTCCTCGCTGAACGTCATCGCGTCGCCTGCCGCATCGACCGCGATGTCGGTGTCGAGTTTGACGCGCTGCGCCATCACCACCCACGTCCCCGCGATCAGGTCGCCCATCCGCATCCGGTCGCGATTGAACAGCAGGAACAGGCTGAGCGTCAGCGACCAGAGCACGCCCGCGAGCATGATCCACCCCGACACGCTGTCCTGCGCCACGCCGGCCCCCAGCATCATCAACGGCAGGAACAGCTCGAGTTCGCGGATCAGGTTGCGCGCGACCACGGCGTCGGCGGTCAGGCGGCCGCCGTCGCGCGCGACGACACGGATGCCCATCAGTCTCTTGCCCGGCGTTGCGGCGCGCGACCCCAGCTCGAACCCGATGAACCAGAAGGTGCGGAGCAGGAAAGCGCCGAGCATCCAGATCACCTCGGTGACATCCGACTGCGCGGCGACCCCGATCCACAGCATCAGCAACCAGAACAGGAGCAGCGCGAGCTGGATCAGGATCATGTCGATCAGCAGCGCGCCGAAACGCAATCCCGCGCTCGCGATCTTCAGCTCGAGGTCGACGCCCTCGGGGGTGACGAACTGGCGAATCTTCTTCGCGCGCGCGGCGCGCGATTTCGCGTTGGCGGCTGCGGCGGTCATGTCACATCCTCGCGCCGGGGGATGTAATAATAGGCGAGCCAAAACAGCAGCATCAGCGATCCGATGGCATAGCGCAGCATCGTGTCGGTGATCAGCTGGCGCCCGAAACCTTCGAGCAGCCCGGCGGCGAACAGCATCAGGATGACACCGACCATCACCTTGCCCGCCGTGCGTCCCGCGTCGGCGGCCGCCTGCAACCGCCCGCGCGCGCCGGGGAAGACGACGGCGCTGCCGATACGCAGCCCTGCGGCGCCCGACAGCGCGGCGGCGAATAATTCGGTGGTGCCGTGAATGAACAGCCAGCCGCCGAAATCGAAACCGAGCCCCTTGGCGGAAAAGACCGCCATCATCGCGCCGAGCCCGATCCCCTGATAATATTCGAGCATCATCGTCGGGATACCGAAGGCGAAGCCGAGCGCGAAGGACAGGATCGACACCTGGCTGTTGTGGGTGAACAAATAGGTGGCGAAGACGTGCAGCCCGCTTTCGCCCTTGTCCGCCGCCGCCTTGCCGTGCCCCAGTGTCGACTGGAGAAATTCGGCGGTTGCGCGCGGGTCGCGTCCGCCTGACATCTCTTCGTCGACGAAATTAAAATACCATTCGGGGTTGCTCGTGACGAGCGAGTAGCTGGTCAGCGCGCCGAGCAGGATGATCAGCGAAATGATCACCGTCTCCTTCCATACCGAGCGCACCGCGGCAGGCCAGTCGTAGAGGAAGAAGCGGCGCAGCCGGTTCCAGCGGCTCTCGCGGACGCCATAGACGAGGAAATAGCCGCGGATCGACAGCGCTTCGAGATGGTCGAGCAGCGCCTTGTCGAGGCTCGTCGCGCGCGCGATCGACAGCGACGACAGGGTGGCGCGATAGAGCAGGGGCAATTGCAGCAGCTCGTCGCTGGTCAGCGCCGCCGCGCCCTTCTTTTCGAGCCGGGTGAGCAGCAGGTCGAACGCGATCCAGTCGGCCTCGCGCTCGGCGCGAAAGCGGCTCGTCGAAAAGCTCGGCGCGTCGATCGCACGCGTGGAGGCGGCGGGCGGGATCACAGGCTGCCCTGCCGTTTGATGCCCAGATAGGCCTCGACCGCGCTCGCTCCCATCGCGTCGGCGGGCACCTCGATCACATCGGCGCCGAGCCGCTGAAGGCGCGCGATGACGAGCTGGCGGTCGCGCAGCATCGCCGCGGCCACGTTCGAGCGGGTGACGTCGGCGGCGCTTTCGGGGCGGCGCCGCTCCTCGCTCTCGACCTCTTCGTCGCGGATCACGACGAACAGCAGGCGATGCTTTTTCACCAGCCGTCCAGCGGCACGGATCATCAGGTCGGCGCTCGTCGCGTCGGTGAATTCGGTGAAGAGAATGATCAGCGATCGGCGGTTGAGCTGCGCGCTGAGCGTCATGAGCGCGAGGGTAAAATTGCTTTCGACATGCGCATAGTCGATCAGGCTCGCCGCGCGCTGCAGCGCCGGGAAATCCTGCGTGTGCATATAGGCGGGGGTCAGCGCGTGCGGCTTCGCGGCAAAGGAGAACAAGCTGATCCGGTCGTTGATTTTCAGCCCGACATAGGCGAGCAGCAGCGCCGCCGACACTGCGCGGTCCACGCGCGGCATGCCGCCGACGGGCTCGGCCATCGTACGCCCGCTGTCGATCGCGAGGACGACGCGGTTGTCGCGTTCGACGCGATATTCCTTGGCGAGCAGTTTGACGTGGCGCGCCGACGCGTTCCAGTCGATCGCGCGGCGATCCATCCCCGGCTGATATTCGGCGAGCGATTCATATTCGGTGCCTTCGCCGCGAAAGCGTTGCTGGCGCAGGCCGAACCAGCTGTTGCGCTGGAACACCCGGCTGCCCTCGTCGGTCACCGCGCGCAGGCTGGGGACGACGTGGATCGCGCCGTCGATGGCAAATGTCCGCTGCTTCCAGACGAGCCCAAGCGGCCCGGCCCAGCGAATCCACAGCGCCTCGATCCGCGCCTGCCCGCGTCGCGAGGCGGTGAGTGACAGCGTGCGGGTCAGAATGTCGCCGTCGGCGACCTTGCGCATGTCGCCCGCCAGCCGCCCGCCCTCGGCGAGCCGTTCGTCGAGCGCGAGCGCGATCTCGGCGCGCGGCGGCACCGCGGCGCCGGTCGCGGCCAGCGACAGGTCGAACGGGTCGCCGACCCCGACCTGATGCGGAAAACGCGCGTCGAGGCTGAGGTGGCGCGGATTCGCCCCCGCGATCGTGTCGACGATCAGGCAGGCGAGGATGACCCCGATCCAGCCGGGCGCAACGAGCCACAGCTCGGGCCGGATCAGCCCGAGCGCGAGCGCCATCGGGGCGCCCGCGAGCAGCAGGTAGATCGCGCGGCGCGTCGGGTAGATCAACGCGGCACCTCCTCGCGTTCGAGCAGCGCCGCGACGACCTGTTCGACATTGCGGCCCTCGATCTCGGCGGCGGCCGACAGGATCACGCGGTGGCGCAGGACGCCCGCGGCGAGGCGCTGGATGTCGTCGGGAATGACATAGTCGCGTCCGTCGAGCGCCGCCGCTGCGCACGCCGCACGCGCCAGCAGGGTCGCGGCGCGCGGGCTTGCGCCGCATTCAAGGTCGGCGCTCTCGCGTGTCGCGCGGACGAGGCGGACGATATAATCGACGATCTCTTCGGCGAGCCGCACCGTCGCGATAGTATCGATCGCGGCCTCGATCGTTTTCGCATTGGCGACCTCGGTCACCCCGAAATCGGCGACTGCGGGGCTTTTGAAGCGCCCGCCATGATCGGCGACGATGCGGCGTTCCTCGGCGGCGTCGGGATAATCGACGACCAGCTTGAACAGGAAGCGGTCGAGCTGCGCCTCGGGCAGCGGATAGACGCCTTGCTGTTCGATCGGGTTCTGCGTCGCGAGCACGGTGAAGCGCGGGCTCATCGCATGCGGCTCGCCGTTGATCGTCACGCGCCGTTCCTGCATCGCTTCGAGCAACGCGGCCTGCGTCTTGGGCGGGGTGCGGTTGATTTCGTCGGCGAGCAGCAGCTCGGTGAAGATCGGCCCCTTAGTGAGGGTGAAGCTCGACGTCTGGAAGTTGAACAGGTTCGACCCCAATATGTCGCCGGGCATCAGGTCGGGGGTGAACTGGATGCGCCCGAAGCCGAGCCCCGTCGCGCGCGCAAAGGCCTGCGCGAGCAGCGTCTTCGCCGTACCCGGCGGGCCTTCGAGCAGGACATGGCCGCCCGCGAGCAGCGCGATCGTCACCATGCGGGTGAGCGGTCCTTGCCCGAACACGACCTTGGCGACCTCGCCCTCGATCGCGGCGCCCAGCGCCTGGACGCTCTCGATATTAGCTGTCACGAAGTAGATCCTTCCTGATGTCGTGCAACGCCTGTGCGTCGCCGAGAAATTCATGCGTATTGCGCGCGAGCGGCAGGCGCCGCGCGAGCGAGGAGAAGAGGTCGCTGCCGGCGCGCAGATGCTTGTCGATCCAGCGATCGGTTGCTTCGTCGTCGAGTCCGGCGGGCGCGTGCAGCCGCCGCGCGATCGCAGTGCGCTGGCTCTTTACATAGGCGTCGGCACCGTCGAGCTCGCGCCTTGCCTGTTTGATCAGGTCGGCGCTGTTCGCGATCAGCGCCGCCTTCGATACCGGGATCGCGCGTCCGGGCCGGGTCGCCGGGCCGAAGCGCATCCACGCCTGCCACAGCGCGAACAGCCCCGCCGCGATCAGGCAGAGCGTGATACCGATAAAGGGCGGGACGAACGCGAAGCGGAGCAGCGAGCGCTGGCCGCCGAAACCGTTGAGCGTCACATCGAAGGCCAGCCCGTCGGCGTCCGCATATTCGGCGAGCGCATCGACCAGCGTGACGCCCGCGCGGGCCTTGTCGCTCGAAGCAAAGGCGAAATTGTTGATCAGGTCGGGGTCGGCGAGGATATATAGGTCGCGGTCGCCGACCTGCGCCAGCACCGCGCCGCCGCCCGGCCCCGCGATCAGCGTTTCGAGATTTTCACCCGTCACGGTCTGCACATTGTCGGGCAGCAGAACGGTGAAGACATGGCCGGTGATGTTGGCGGGCACCGGCTGCGCCTTGCTCGGCGCCGTCTTGATTTCGAGCGTCCCGAAATGGGCAGGGGGCAACATTTTTGCGGGCGGCTTGACGGCGATGCCCGCGCTGACCCAGCCGGGCTTCGGCGTCTGGCCGGGAACCGCCATCGTCTGCCATTTCGGCAGCACAACCAGGACCGGCGTGCGGCCATCGGCATCGATCAGTTCGGCGATCTCGGGCGCGCGGGTGCGGTGCGTGGGGGTCAGCACGAGCAAGGGGCCATGGTCGTCGTAACGCGCCGCCTCGACACGGCGGCGCAGCTCGACTCCGGCGCCCGCGCGCTCGGCAAGGTCGACGATCCCGGCATAGCCCGGCGCCGCCTTCGACAGCGCATGGCCGCCGCCGTCGTTGCCGCTGCTGATCTGCGGCCCCAAGGCGATTAGCGCCCAGAGCGCGATGAAGGCGATCACGCCGATCGTCACCACCGCGGCGATCAGCCGCGGGTTGAAGCCATGATCGTCGGCCGCGCTGCTCATACGCGCGCCCAGTTCTTCGCGACGGTCAGCTCGGCATAGGCGGCGCGGCACTGTTGCCACGCCCCGGCATCGATCGAACGCCCGCCGAACAGGCTGATCTCGACCGCGCGCGCGATGCGGCTGAAGGCGCCCCGCGCGACCGACGGCAGGCCCTCCGCCTCGGCGAGGTCGCGCGAGGTCATCGCGGGTTTGACGAGGCCGGGACGGCGCCCGTCGATATCCTCGACGCTGCGGTAGAGCAGCAGATGCACCGCCTCGGCAAAGCGCCCTTCGGCGGCGAGCGCGTCGGCTTCGCCGAGCAGCGCGCGCGCGGCGCCCGCTTCGGCCTGCCCGACATGGTCCGCCGCATCGGCATCGCCCGCCTTGCGGCCGGAACGCAGCTTGTCGACCCACTGCGCAAAGGCGGGGACGAAGTGATAGAGGAGAAACAGCACGAGCGCCGCGACCGCGATCCACATCAGCGGCTTGGCGGCGGGCGCGCTCCACTCGAAAAACCGGCCGATCGCGTCGAACAGCGATCGCATCCATTCGGGGGTCGGCGGAGGGGGCGGCGGGGGCGGCGGAAAGGCGGTCTGGATCTCGCCGCTGGCGATGGTCTGGCCATAGCCCGGATCGCCGAGTTCGGGATCGAGCAGCCAGCCCTGACTACCGTCGGCGCCGGACGTGTCGGTCGCGGCCGACGCCTGGGCGATCCACAAGGATATCATGTTGAAAAGATGGCCCAGCCCCGGTCGTTCATCGGGAATGGTGGTAGCGCGAGGCGGCGCGCCAAGGCAAGAGATGCTTGCGCGCCGAACGGCCCCGTTCTAGCGCGCGGCAAAACCGGCCGGGTCGTTACATGTGTAACCGCAGGCCGCGCGACAGGAGAGACAGGTGGACGCGGCGCAGGCGGTACATGAGAAATTCTTGGCAGCGCTGGCCGAGGGCAGATTGCCCGACCGCGCCGACGCGCCCGACCCCGCGGTCGCCGGCCTGTCGCGCGGCCAAGCGACCGACATCTTCCTGTCGCAGCTCACGAGCCGCCAGATGGACCGGCTGTCGCGTCACCTGCAGGCGCGCGGCGAAGGATTCTACACGATCGGTTCGTCGGGGCACGAGGGCAATGCCGCAGTCGCCGGGGCGCTCCGCGTCACCGACATGGCGTTCCTCCACTATCGTTCGAACGCGTTCCAGCTCCACCGCGCGCGCCAGCTTCCGGGCGGGACGCCGACATGGGACATGCTGCTGAGCTTCGCGGCTTCGTCCGAAGACCCGATCTCGGGCGGGCGGCACAAGGTGATCGGCTCGAAGCCGCTCAATATCCCGCCGCAAACTTCGACGATCGCCTCGCACCTGCCCAAAGCGGTCGGCGCCGCCTTCTCGATCGGCATCGCGCGCCGGCTCGGCATGACCGGGCTGCCGCTTCCCGACGACGCGGTCGTGCTGACGAGTTTCGGCGATGCCTCGGCGAACCACTCGACCGCGCAGGGCGCGTTCAACACCGCGGGCTGGGCGGCGTTCCAGGGCTCGCCGATGCCGCTGATCTTCCTGTGCGAAGACAATGGCATCGGCATTTCGACGCGCACGCCGACAGGCTGGATCGAGGCGCAGTTCCGCCACCGTGCGGGGCTGCACTATATCAAGTGCGACGGCACCGACCTCGTCTCGGCCTATGCCGGCGCCGCCGAGGCGGCCGACTATGCGCGCCGATACCGCAAGCCGGTGTTCCTCCATATGGCGACGGTGCGGCTTTATGGCCATGCCGGCTCGGACGTGCAGGGCGCCTACCTGCCCAAGGCGCTGATCGAGGCCGACGAGGCACGCGACCCGCTGCTCGCGGGCGCGGCGCTGATGGCCGAGCATGGCTGGATGTCGCCCGCCGAAATCGCCGACGCCTATGAAGATATCGGTGCGACGCTCGCGCGGCAGGCCGAGGCCGCGATCCTGCGCCCGAAAATCACGACTCCGGCGCATGTGATGGCAAGCCTCGTCCCGCCGAAGCGCGAGGTGTCGCGCGCCAACACGCCGTCGGACGAGGATCGCAAGGCGATGTTCGGCAGCGACGCGGGCCAGATGGACAAGCCGATGCACATGGCGCGGCTCCTCTCGTGGGCGCTCGCCGACCTGATGCTCGCGCATGAGGAAATCGTCGTCGCGGGCGAGGATGTCGGGCCGAAGGGGGGCGTTTACAATGTCACGGCCAAGCTCCACCAGCGCTTCGGATCGGCGCGCGTCGTCAACACTTTGCTCGACGAACAGGCGATCCTCGGACTCGCGATCGGTATGGCGCATAATGGTTTCGTGCCGATGCCCGAAATCCAGTTCCTCGCCTATGTCCACAATGCCGAGGACCAGATCCGCGGCGAGGCGGCGACGCTGAGCTTCTTCTCCGATGGCCAATATACCAACCCGATGGTGATCCGCATCGCGGGGCTCGGTTACCAGAAGGGCTTCGGCGGCCATTTCCACAATGACAACAGCCTCGCGGTCTTCCGCGACATTCCGGGCGTGATCCTCGCGGTGCCGTCGAACGGCCGCGATGCGGTCGCGATGCTCCGCGAATGCGTGCGGCTCGCGCGTGAGGAACAACGCGTCGTCGTCTTCGTCGAACCGATCGCGCTTTATATGACGCGCGACCTGCACGAAGAGGGCGATGGTCTGTGGACCAGTGCCTACGAAGCGCCGGGCGCGGGGACGCCGATCCGCCTCGGCGACGTCGGCGTGTATGGCAACGGTACCGACCTTGCCATCGTCACCTATGGCAACGGATATTATCTTTCGCGGCAGGCCGAAAAATTGCTCGCCGCCGACGGCGTGAAAGCGCGCGTGATCGACCTGCGCTGGCTGGGGCCGGTCGATGAGGGCAAGCTCGTCGCGGCGGTCGGCGACGCGAAACGCATCCTGATCGTCGACGAATGCCGCATCACCGGATCGCAGAGCGAAGCGCTGATGGCGACCTTCGTCGAACGCACGCCCGGAAAGAAGCTCGCGCGGATCGCCGCCGACGACAGTTTCATCCCGCTGGGGAGGGCGGCGACGCTGACCCTGCCGAGCCGCGATTCGATCTATGCGGCCGCCAAGGAGCTCCTGGCATGAGCGCGCGCAAGACCGCGCTCGTCGTCGCGCCCGGCCGCGGCACCTATGGCAAGGGCGAGCTGGGCAGCATCGCGCGGCTGCACGGCGCGCGCTTCGGCACGCTGATCGCCGATTTCGACGCGCAGCGCCGCGAGCGCGGCCAGCCGACGGTCAGCGAGCTCGACGGTGCCGAGCGCTTCAGCGTAGCGACGCATATGCGCGGCGATGTCGCCGCGCCGCTGATCTACACGGCGACGGTGCTCGACTGGCTGAGCATCGATCGTGACAAATATGACGTCGTTGCGGTCGCGGGCAATTCGATGGGCTGGTACAGCGCGCTGGCGCTGGGCGGTGCGGTGTCGGCCGAGGACGGGTTTCGCATCAGCAATGCCATGGGGCTCAACAGCCAGACGCACGGCCCCGGCGGGCAGATATTGCTGCAGGTCGTCGACGACGACTGGCGTCCGGTGCCGGGCCTGCGTGACAAGCTGCTCGGCCTTGTCGCCGATATCGCATCGCGCCCCGGCCACGCGCTCGCGCTGTCGATCGACCTTGCCGGGATGCTCGTGCTCGCGGGCAATGAAGAGGGCCTTGCCGCGCTTCTTGCCGACGCGCCGCCGACCCCGGGGCGTGATCCGCTCCGCCTCGCGGGTCACGGCCCCTTCCACACCCCGCTGATGTTCGGCAGTTCGGACAAGGCGAAGGCGGAACTGCCGCATTCGCTGTTCGGCCGCCCCGCGCTGCCACTGGTCGACGGCCGCGGGAATATCTGGCGCCGCCATGCGAGCGATCCGGCCACGATGTGGGACTACACCTTCGGCCATCAGATTCTTGCGCCTTATGATTTTGCACTGTCGGTACAGGTCGCGGTCCGGGAATTCGCCCCTGAAGTCATCATCCTGCCCGGCCCCGGCGACACGCTCGGCGGCGCGATCGCGCAGTCGCTGATCGGCATCGGGTGGCAGGGGATTGCGGGCAAGGCCGACTTTGCCGCGCGGCAGGCGGCCGACCCGATCCTGCTGTCGATGGGCCGTGCCGAACAGCGCGCGCTGGTTGTCGCAAAATAGGCGCGGGAAGGTGTAACGGCGGACAACAAGAGGGCCGGCAAGGAAGGAACATTCCTTGCCGGCCCTGTCGTTTGCACAAGGTCAGGTGGGGTTGACCCCGTACGGATGAACGGCAGCGCCCATGGGGACCAACTCAGGAGCGGTACGCCGTTCATATCCCTTATAGGCGCATGGACCGGACCCCGGCCGCGCTTCGCTGCGATCATGCACCGAAACGGACCTGTCTTGCCGGCACGTCGCGCGCGAATTCGGCGATGAACTGCAGCCGCAGCAGCTCGGCGACATTGCCCGCGCCGGCGCGGCGCATGATGTTCGCGCGGTGCACTTCGACCGTGCGCGGGCTGAGTTCGAGCCGGCGCGCGATCGCCTTGTTGCCGAGTCCCGCCGCAATCGCGTCGAGGACGGCGCGTTCGCGCGGGGTCAGCGCCGCCAGCCGCGCCTCGGCCTCGCGATGCCGGTCGAGCATGGCCTGACGCAGGTGCCATTCCGCGAGCGCCGCATCGACCGTCCGGCGGACGAGCCGCGGGTCGAGGGGGGCGGGCAGCAGGTCGCGCGCGCCGCCACACAGGATCGCGCGCGATTCGGCGATGCTGAGCTGTTCGGCGGCGACGAAGACCACGACGCCGGGCCGCGCTACAGCGCGATCCAGCAGCGCAGCGCCATCGGTCGCGCCCGGCTGGCGCCAGTGAAAGAGGAGGATGGAACACGAATCTCCACCTTCGGCCTCGATCCACGCGTCGGCGCTGGCGAAGCTGCGCACGACGCGCCCGGTCCCCGCCGCCAGCGTACGGAAACAGGCCGCGCGCTCGGTCGCGTCGGGCAGGACAAGATGGATATGGCCCCCGGTGTCGGTCACCCGGCTGTGCTGCCCGCATGGGCCGCACGGGAACAGCGCGAAAGGCTCGGCAACGGCGTCATTTCGGAGCACTTCGCGGTCGGGACCGTCTGCACGACGGCGGCGATGCGCGAATATTGGTGACCCCTACGGGAATCGAACCCGTGTTTCAGCCGTGAGAGGGCCGCGTCCTGACCGCTAGACGAAGGGGCCTTGTGGGTCGGAAATGTCGTGA
Organism: Sphingopyxis sp. LARHCG72; assembly: GCF_052871675.1. NCBI lineage: Bacteria > Pseudomonadati > Pseudomonadota > Alphaproteobacteria > Sphingomonadales > Sphingopyxidaceae > Sphingopyxis > Sphingopyxis sp. LARHCG72. The sequence continues at coordinate 437,374 of NZ_JBIXJU010000002.1, forward strand.
AGGGGCGCGCCGACCGCGCGCCGTGCCGATGGTGACCCCTACGGGACTCGAACCCGTGTTTTCGCCGTGAAAGGGCGACGTCCTAGACCGCTAGACGAAGGGGCCGTCTGATCGGTGAGCGGGCGCCTTAGACGGGCGTTTCGGCGCGGTCAAGCGTGGCGGCGGGGTCGCACGCAAAAATGTTGCGCAGCGGCAAATCAATCGGCCCAGGCGGCATCCTCGAGATGGAGCTCGGCCGCCGGGCGGCTGCCCCAATCGTCGCGTTTCGCGCGGCCCGCGAGCCATAGCTTGCGCCCGCCGCGTGCGTGGAGCAGCGCTTGCCCCAGTTCGGTTTCGGCGCTGCGGAAGGCAACCGCCTTGAACCGCGCGCCATCGTCGCCCGACACGATCAGTCGGACATGGTCGGTGCCGACGATTCCCGATTCGACGATTCGCACCGGCCCCGTCGCGACGCGCGGCGCGGGCCAGCCGGCGCCATAGGGGCCCGCGCTCTCGATCGCGTCGCACCACAGGGGATTGATGCCGCGCGGCGCGAGCACCGCGTCGATCAGCAGCGACTTGTCGCCGCTCGCGCGCTCGACGTCGGCGGCGAGCCGGTCGTTGAGGAAGATGCCGAGCGCGTCGACCTTGTCCGCGGCGACGGTCAGCCCAGCCGCCATCGCATGACCGCCGCCCGCGACGAGCAGGCCGGTCTCCTTCGCGGCGAGGATCGCGGCGCCGAGGTCGACGCCTGAAATCGAGCGGCCCGATCCCTTGCCGACGCCGTCCTCGTCAACCGCGATGACGATCGCGGGGCGGTGGAGGCGTTCCTTGAGGCGCCCGGCGACGATGCCGATCACCCCGGGGTGCCAGCCTTGCCCCGCGACGATCGCGACCGGCGCATTGCCGCATGCGGCGCTCGCATCGATCGCCTGTTCGAGAACCGCCGCCTCGATCGCGCGGCGTTCCTCGTTCAGCCGGTTGAGTTCGACCGCGATGTCCGCGGCTTCCTGCGGGTCCGAGGTGGTCAGCAATCGCACGCCAAGGTCGGACTTGCCGACGCGCCCGCCGGCGTTGATCCGCGGCCCGAGCGCAAAGCCCATGTCGCTTGCCGTTGGCGGCTTGGTCAGCCGCGCGGCGTCCATCAGCGCAGCGAGCCCCGTGTTGCCGCGCCGCGCCATCACCTTCAGCCCCTGTGTCACCAGCGCGCGGTTGAAGCCTGTCAGGCGCGCGACGTCGGCGACGGTGCCGAGCGCGACGAGGTCGAGCAGGTCGATCAGCGCGGGTTCGTCGCGGCCCGCGAAAAAACCGCGCGCGCGCAAGGTGCGGAGCAGCGCGGCGCCGAGCAGGAAGGCGACCCCGACCGCGGCGAGATTGCCGTGGATCGCCGCGTCGGGCTCCTCGTCGAGCCGGTTCGGGTTGACGAGCGCGAGCGCCTCGGGGAGAGTTGTCGCGCATTGGTGGTGGTCGACGACGATCACCTCGACCCCGGCGGCCTTCGCTTCTGAAATCGCGTCGAACGCCTGCGCGCCGCAATCGACGGTGACGACGAGCTTCGACCCCGCCTCGCCGATCTTGACCAGCGCCGCGCCCGACGGGCCATAGCCCTCCATCAGCCGGTCGGGGATATAGGCGCCCGCGGGCAGCCCGAGCCCGCGCAGCAGCCGCACGAGCAACGCCGCCGAAGTCGCGCCGTCGACGTCATAATCGCCGAAGATCGTCACCGCTTCCTTGCGCTCAACCGCATCGGCGAGCCGCGCTGCGGCGGCGTCCATGTCGCGGAACAGCGACGGGTCGGGCATGAAGCCCCGCAAGGTCGGCGTCCGCTGTCGGTCGAGGTCGTCGCGCGTTACCCCGCGCGCGAGCAGCAATTGGGTGACAAGGTCGTCGGGGGCGAGATTTTCGGACGCCATGTCGGCGCTCGCGCGCCGCCAGTGCCACGGCTGGCCCTTGATCGAATGCACAATGCCCAAGGCGAGGCTGCTTGCGTCGCTCATCGCCGCGCCCTCGCGGCAAGGATGCGGGTGCGCAGGTCGCGCGCCGTGGCGGCGGGGATCGCGGGAATCTCGTGCGTCGCAAGCGAACTGCCGCCCGGCACGCCGAAGACCAGCGTCGCGAGGCCCAGCGGGCGCAGGATGAAGTCGGTCCTGAGGTCGACGCTCTGCACCGATGCGTGCGGGAGCAAGGTCAGCTTGGGTTTCCACGCGCCGCGCCGGATCGCGACCTGCTCGCCGAGATCGGCCCAGCGATGGAAGCGCGCGGCCCACAGCGCGATCAGCGCGATAAGCGGCGCCGCGACAAGAGCGAGCCAGCCGACCTCGTTGCCGAGATACAGCGCCACGCCGCCGCCGATCGTTGCGCAGGCTGCGCCGACGATGGGCCCCAGCGCGACGATGCGGTGGCTATGCTGCCACGCCTGACCGGCATCGGGGCGCAGAATCGCGACTTCGGCGAGCACCGGGTCGATCGCGTCGAGCTGCGCAAAGGGAACGACCTGGTGATCATTTTCCTTCCCACCGTCGCTCGCAAGGCTCTGAAGGCGCAGTTCGTGCCAGCCGAAGCGCTGGCGGAACCAGCCGGTAACGAGGATCGCCGCCTGCACGCGCTTCACCGGCACCGCGACGTCGGTGCGCGTGGTGAGGCCGCGGGTGCGGCGCAGTGTGCGCGGTTCGCGCGTCAGGCGGAAATCCCAGTTCGCAAAGAACATCGTCGCGATCCCGCTCGCAAAACCGATGAAGAGGAGCGAGATGCCCGCGCCGACGCCGGCGATCCAGCGGTGCGCGATCACCCATTGGTCGAGCCCATATTGTTCGGCAAGGTCGATCCAGTCGCCGGGGTTGAAGACGTTGAAGTCGAAAGGCAGCAGGTCGTCGAAAAACTGCATGCCCGCGCCGACGACGGCGAGCGCCGCGAGTGAGAAATTGAACAGCCCCGCGACCAGCAGCTGGCGCGGCGTCATCGCGAAGAGCAGCCGGTCTTCGGCGACCGGTACCGCACCGGTCGCACCGGAAGGATCGGACGCCGCGACCGGTGCTGCTTCGCCGCTGCGATGCGCGCGGATCGTCGTGCGCAGCGCCTGTGCGGCACCCAGCGCGATCGCATCGAGGCTCGCGTCATTCTCCTTGCCGCCCGCACCGGTTTCGAACCCGACCTTGGCGATGCCGAGCGCGCGTGAGACGAGTCCCTGTTCGATGCTCACGTCCTGGATGCGATCGAACGGGATCGTGCGATGCTGGCGCGCAAAGACGCCGCTTTCGATCACCACCTCGTCGTCGCCGACAAGGAAGCGGAAACGCAGCCACTGGAACCACGCTGCGAGTAGCGAGATGAGGAGGAAAGCGCCGACCGCGGGAACGATCCAGATCCAGTTGCCGGTAAAGCCGAGCGCGGCGACCGCGGGCAGGAACTGCAGCGAGCGCGGCCCGAGCTTGACGATGGCGAGCGCGAGCGTCGCGGGGTGCAGCCGCTGCCAGTCCGGCTCGCCTTCGCTGGCGGGGATCGCTGCCGCGATGTCGCTCATGCGAAATCGGTCTGGATATGGCGGCGGATCGTCTCGCGCATCGCGGCGGCAAGGTCGCTGGGCAGCCCCGGCAGCGTCACCGTGCTGTTGTGCGTTCCCGAGGTATGGACGATCAGGTGCGACAGCCCGAACCAGCGTTCGATCGGTCCTTGCCCCACGTCGATATGCTGGACGCGCACGAAGGGCACGATCGTGTCGGTGCGGAACAGCCAGCCGCGTGCGACGCGCAGCTGCCCTTCGCCGATCCGGTATCCCCAACGCGACACGCGCCTTGAAGGGAAGGTGGCGATGACGATGATGGCGATCAGCCACGCCGCTGCGGTGATCAGCCCATATGGCCCCTCGATATGCCGGATCAGCAGCGCATCGAAGATGCTCGCGCCGATCGCCAGCGGGATCAGGTTGAGCGCCGTCGCGATGCGCAGCACCTGTGCATAGGCCGGATCGACCGGGTCGAGCCCCTCGGCGCCGCCCAGTGCATCGGCGTCGAAGGGGTCTGTCGGGTGCGCAGTGGGGGTTTCGGTCATGATCCTCCGTTAGTCGGTTAAGCGCTCAGGGGACAACAACATTGAAGCGCGGGTCGGCGGGAGGATGCAGCGCGAACCACGACAGGAATGCCATGCGGTCGCCGTCGATCCGGATCGCGCCCGACTGGAGCAGCGCCGGGAACTGCGCCTGTCCCAGCATCACATCGTCGAGCGTCTTGCGGTCGAGCGTCACCGTCGCGGTCGGCGCGGCGTCGGTCACCCCGTATCGCGGCACTTCGACCCCGCCGCCGACGACGATCGCGATGGTTTCCTTGCTGTCGGGCAGCACGAACTGGAACGTGCCTTTGAGCGCGGCGCCCTTCGCGGCGTCGAAACGCGTCGCGAGCGCGTCGAAAAAGACCGCGGTCGGGATCGCGCTGACGAACGACCGGCTTTGCCCGTTCCCCGACAGGCTTTCGATCGCGGTGCCGCGCAAGCTGGCGGCGGCGGCGAGATAGTAATTCCGCCATGCGCCCGACTCGGCCTGATAGCCGAGCTGATCATAGGCCGACGCGAGCGCCGCGCGGGCGTTTTTGTTATCCGGCTGTGCGAACACGAGCTTGTTGAGCAGTTCAGCCGCCCAGCGATACTCGCCTGCCGCGATCGCTGCCGTGCCCGCCGCGAGCAATTTGTCGGCACCGCCCGCCAGCGCGACATATTTGGGTGCGCTCGCTTCGGGGGGCAGCGGGTTGAAATTCGCGGGGTTGCCGTCCCACCAGCCGAAATAGCGCTGATAGGTCGCCTTCATGTCGTGATTGACCGTGCCATAATAGCCGCGCGAGGCGAAGTCTTGTCCCTGTCCCGGCGCTTCGGGGGTGACGTCGGCGAGCTCGTGCAGCGTCGCGCCGCGGTTGGCGAGGAACAAGGTGCGGTCGTGGACATAACGATAGATGTCGCGCTGGCTGGTCAGCAGCGCCGAAACCTCGCCCGCGCCCCATGTCGGCCAGTGGTGCGACGCCAGCGCGACCTCGGCCTTGCCGCCCCAGCGGAGGAGCGCGGCGTCGATCACCTTCGACCAGTGCAGCGCATCGCGCACCTGCGCACCGCGAAGGGTGAGCACATTGTGCAGCGTGTGCGTGACGACCTCGGTCGTGTGCAGCGCCTTGTAGGCGGGGATGTAGAAGACGAACTCCGACGGCGCCTCGGTCCCGCCCGCGTCGAGGAAATCGAATGCCAGCCCGTCGATCGTCAGCGTGCCGCCCTTCGCGCCGACCGTCTCGGTCGGCTCCATATAGCCGATCGTGCCCGACGACAATTTCGGCCCCAGCCCGGTGTCGACCTGTCCCGCGGGTCCGGGCGGCAGGATCGATCCGAACATATAGAGCGCGCGCCGCCCCATCGCGGTGCCGGCGAGCACATTTTCCGACGTCGCTTCCTCCGAAAAGCCGTGCGGCGCGATGACGCGGATATTCTGCGCCTTGACTTGCTCGGGGGTCACGATGCCGCCGACGCCGCCGAAATGGTCGCTGTGGCTGTGCGAAAAGATCACCGCCCGGATCGGCAGCTTGCCCGATTTCGCTTCGACCGTATCTGCAAACAGCTTCCAGCTCGCCGCGGCCGCCTCTTCGGAGAGCAGCGGATCGACGACGATCCACCCGCTCTTGCCGCGGATGATCGTCATCACCGAGATGTCATAACCGCGCACCTGCCAGATCTTGCCCGGCACGACCTCGAACAATCCGTGCACCGCGTTGAGCCGCGCCTGCCGCCACAGCGACGGGTTCACCGTATCGGGCGACTCCTTGGCATCGAGGAAGGCGTAGGGCCGACGGTCCCACACCGTCTTGCCGTCCTTACCCATGATCACGCCCCCCGGGATCTCCGCCAGTTTTCCGCGCATCACATTGGCTTCGTCGCGCGGATCGCCCAGCGGCAGGCGTTTGGCGATTTCGGCCTGGGCCGCGCGCGTCGCCTCGCTCGCGACATCCTGCGCGGCGGCGGCAAAGGGCAGGGTGCCGGCAAGCAGCAGGGCGGTCAGTCGGCGCATATCATGTCTCCCCCATGTTTCGGGGCAGCTTGCGCCGCGGGCCGGTGCTTGGCAAGCATCGGGGCATGACCGCCGCGCCGCACCTCCTGATCGCCTGGCACAGCCGCACCGGCGGCAGCGAGGCACTTGCGCGCGCTGCTGCCGAAGGTGCCGAAGGTGCCGCGATGGCGAGGCTCTTCGCTGCGAACGACGTCACGCCGGAGGCGCTGCAAGCCGCGGGCGGCTATCTTTTCGTCGGCCCCGAAAATCTCGCCGCGCTGTCGGGTGCGATGAAGGAGATGTTCGACCGCTGCTATTATCCTTGCCTCGGGAAACTCGAAGGCCGGCCCTATGCGACGATCATCTGCGCGGGCTCGGACGGCGAAAACGCCCAGCGCCAGCTCGACCGCATCGCGACCGGCTGGCGGCTGAAGCGTGTCGCCGATCCGGTCATCGTGAACACCGCCGCGCAGACGCCTGAGGCGATCGTCGCGCCCAAGACGATCCCCGCGGATCGGCTCGCGGCGGCGCGTGACCTGGGCGCGGCCCTCGCCGAAGGTCTTGCGGCGGGAATCTTCTGAGCTGCGGGTCATCGCGATCCTTACTGTATTGCACATATAATACAGCAAGGATCGCGCGGTCAAGCCGGGGACAGCGCTGTGCTATTTGCCGCCGGCCTTTCGCGCAGCCTTGCGGGCTTCTAACTCGGCGGGCGCGGGGATCGCGCGGCGCAGTTCGGCGATCACGTCGTCGGCGGCGAAATATTGCGTCGGCGCCATCATCGGCTCGCCCGGATTGCCGAAGCGGACGAAGCCGTAAAAGGGCTGGTCGCGGTCGCGCCAGAAGGTGAAGCCCGCCTTGCCCTTTTGCTTCGCGAGCAGCGCGGCGTGGAGCAGCATGCTGTCGTTGCACGGTTGCCAGGCGGCCGGACGGCAATCGATGTAGAACATGCCCTTGGCCTTGGGCGATTCCTTGCCCAGCATCTTGCTTTTCTCGACCTTCCACACGCGACCCGACATCGTCTCGAACGAGCCGACATCGGCATAGGGCAGGATTTTTCCGAACAGCGTCTTGTTGTCCTTGTCCTGCGCCAGCAGTTCGGCGAGCCGCGTCTCGCGGCGCTTCTTCCGGATTTCGGCGGGATCGGTCGCGAGCGCGCCGACCAGATCGGCGGGACCCGCATTCGCTCGCAGCAGGCCGTTGAGGTGGAGCGACTGCGCCAGGGTGATCCCCACCCATTCGGAACGCCCGGCATAGCGCCGGCGCGCTTCGGCCAGTTCGCCCCGGTCGACCAACTCGAGAATCTCGAACAGGTCGAAATGTTCGATGATCCGCGATGTATCGGTTTCGGGCTTCCCGCGCGTCTTGCGGTCCTCGAAATTGCGGCGCGCGTCGGCGATCAGCGTGCGGGCGCGGTCGCGGTTGCCCGCGATATGCTGCGCAATCGCCGTCGCCGTCAGATATTCGGTGTTGCGTTCGTCGAAGCCCAGCCCGCCATGATAATCGAGATAGCCCTCGTCGGCTTCGGCCGCTTCCCGCCAGCGGCCGGCAAGCTGAAGCCGTGCCGACAGCACCCATATCTGGTTGTGGTCCACCCGCGCGAGGCTGCGGAGCCACGCGATCTCGGCTTCGGTGACGTCGGTAGAGAGGCCGATGAAATCCTCGGTCGCACCGACAACGAACAGGCTGTTGGGATAGGCGACCGCCTTTTCGAGCAGCTTGGCCTTGGCTTCTGTGACCAGCCCCTGCCGCGCCATGATCGCGGCCTCGATCCGGTCGAGCGACTGGCCGAAAGAGCGGTCGAAATAGATGTCGCCGTTCAGCCCGGCGGCGGCGGCTTCGCCGCGCGCCTTGTCGACATCGGCGCGTGCGCCGGCATAGTCGAGCGCCTCGACGCGGTGCACCGCGCGCGCGAGGATCAGCGGCAGGCGCCGCGCGACATTGCCCTCGGCCTTGGCGCCGTCGATCAACGCCGAACAGGCGTCGACGCCTTCGCTTCCGAATTTTCGCGCTTCCGCATCGGGGGCTTCGACGGGCGGCGCGAACAGCGCGAGCAGCGTCACCGCGCCGATGAAGCGCGCGATGCCTTCGCCCGCCGACATATTGTTCGGATTGCCGTCGCATTGCAGATAGAGCGACGGCGCCTTGCCGCCCTTCGCCTCGTCCGCAAGCGCTGCCGGCGCCATGCCGTTCGTCGCCGCCGCGGCCAACGCCGCGGCGATTGCCAGTCCAGTCCTCATCCTTGCCCCTCCCCCGATGTTGTCAAGACGCTTCGGTGAAGCCGGAATTTTCCGTCATGGCAAGGGGGGTCTCTCCCCGACCCGGTCAGTGCGACCGATGTTCGCCCTTCACCCAGCGCACGGTGCCCGACGAGGCGCGCATCACGACCGTTTCGGTCGTCATCACGCCGTCGCGGCGGCGCTTGACGCCGCGCAGCAGCGATCCGTCGGTGACGCCCGTCGCGGCGAAGATCACGTCGCCCTTGGCAAGGTCCTCGAGGTCATAGACGCGGTCGAGATCGTCGATGCCCCATTGCTTCGCGCGGCGACGCTCGTCGTCGTTGCGGAAGAGCAGGCGGCCCTTGAACTGGCCGCCGACGCAGCGCAGCGCCGCCGCGGCGAGGACGCCCTCGGGTGCGCCGCCCGACCCCATATAGATGTCGATATTGGTGTCGGGGTTCGTCGTCGCGATCACGCCGGCGACGTCGCCGTCGGGGATCAGCGCGACGCCGCAGCCGATCGCGCGCAGTTCGGCGATGATCGCCTCGTGGCGCGGACGGTCGAGCACGCAGACGATGATCTGTTCGGGCTTGCAGCCCTTTTCGCGCGCGACGGCTTCGACGTTTTCCCGCACGCTGTTGTCGAAATTGACGATACCCGGCGAATAGCCGGCGCCGACCGCAAGCTTGTCCATATAGACGTCGGGGGCGTTAAGCAGGCAGCCTTCCTCCGCGATCGCGAGCACCGCGAGCGCGTTGGGGCCGGCCTTGGCGGTGATCGTGGTGCCTTCGAGCGGGTCGACCGCAATGTCGATCTTCGGACCCTTGCCGGGGGCGTTGCCGACCTTTTCGCCGATATAGAGCATCGGTGCCTCGTCGCGCTCGCCTTCGCCGATGACGATGGTGCCGTCCATATAGAGCGTGTTGAACGCCGTGCGCATCGCCTCGACGGCGGCGGCATCGGCGGCCTTTTCGTCGCCGCGGCCGATCAGCTTCGCGGCGGCGATCGCCGCGGCTTCGGTGACGCGCACCATTTCGAGCACGAGCACCCGGTCGAGGTTGCTGCTATTCGTCATGTCGGTCACTCTCCGTCTTTACTTGTTCGGCCCCGTCGGCATGGTGGCGCCCATATGGTTGCCGAAGCCACTTGTCGAGGATGCTTCGCCCGATTCGGGGCGGCTTTCGCGATGGCCTGTGTCATCGGAATGACAATGGCGGGGATTGCAGCACCGGCGCGCGCGCAGACCCAAGGGCCGCCCGCACCCCCGCCGCCGCGCAATGCCGAGGCGGCCGCGGCCAATGCGAAGGAGATGGTCGACCCGATCAAGCGCTGCAAACCCGCCGAGGACGGATCGATCAACGTGTGCGGTACCGACACCGAACGCCACCGGCTGTCGCCCGAATTGCGCGCGATCGCGAAAGAGGGCCGCGAGGCGCCGCCGAAGCTGCCGCGCGCAGAGGCGAAGGCGATGTCGCTCGACAAGCTGCCCTATAACTGGATTTCGATCGGCGGCCGCGCGAAACCCGGTCCCGAATATAACGCGCAGTTTGAAGCCGTGAAGCGCGCGACCGACCCCGAAACGGGCACCCCGGCGCCGCCCGAGGAAGAGCCCTAGGCGAACGCCTCGGCCGCGCCGCCGGATTGCGCGGCGCGATACAGGCCTGCCGGCGCCAGCGTCACGGCGGCGAACCAGACGCACCAGAAAAGCAGCCATCCCGAACTCATCGCCATAGCGGCAGGCCGCGTCTCCTCGCCGCCGAGGATCAGATAGCTGTGGAGCAGGATGAGCAGCATGACGGCGGCCGCCACGACGATATTGAACGCCATATAGAGCGCGAACAGCCACCATTGCGGCCGCGCAGTGCGGCGCCACGATTCGATGAAAGCGGTCACCGGCTCCAGCTTGCCGCCTGCGGCCATGATCGGCCCGATCAGGCAGAGGCGCGCACTGATCCACGCGCTGACGATCGCGAGCAGGATCTGGCGTGCGATCGCGATCGGCGTACCGTCGGCGCGCGCCACCTCCATCCCCACCGTCAGGCGGAAGGGGAGGGCGAGAAGGAAGCCGAAGAGATAATAGAAGAGGAGCCCGGCGATCAGGTACGCCGCACCCGCGACCATGCCGTACATGATTTCGGAGACATAGCCCTCGCGGATCTCGGCAAGCAGCGCGCTCCACAGCGCGAGCATCGCGCCGCACATCAGCGCGGCGCAGATGCCGAGCAGATAGAGCGGGCCGACGATCGACCCCGTAAGCCGGAAATCATCGGGTGCGATCGCCAGCGCGAGGATAGCGTCCATGCTCAGCACCGGTTCGCTCGCGAGGAGAAGGAAGGGCAGGACGACGCCGAGCAGCATATAGGCGAGCAGTGCCCGCCAATGCTCGCCCGCCAGTACGCACGCCTCGGCCAGACCTAGCCTGATGTCGATATCCATGCTTGCCCCCCTGTTCCCCTCGTCGGGGGTAACAGCGGTGCGCGCGATTTCAAGCGTGGTTCAAAGCGCGAGGATCGGCATGTGCATCGGCGTCCCGACCACATGATCCGACGCGGCGAGAATGCCGAGCGCGGCATGGATGGCGCTCGCCGGTCCGTCATGAGTAACGAGCGCGATGACGACACCATCCTCTTCGTCGGTACCGCGCTGGATGAAGCTTTCGATCGACACGCCGGCATCGCGCATCGCTGTCGCGATCTCGGCGAGCACGCCAATCCGGTCCTCGACGATCAGGCGGACATAATGTTTGCCGACGCGCGCGCCCGCGTCGGCGACCGGCGCGGCGTCGAGCGAATCGACGGGCATCGCGAAGGCGGGGCCATATTCGTCGCGCGCGATATCGATGATGTCGGCGACGATCGCCGATGCGGTCGGGCCTGCGCCCGCGCCCGCACCCTCGAAGAACAGGCGGCCGACGAAATTGCCCTCGGCGACGACGGCGTTCAATGCGCCCGGCACATAGGCGAGCGGATGGTCGGCGGGGACGAGGCACGGCTGGACATGCTGGTAAAGGCCATTCGCATCGCGCTCGGCCATGCCGATCAGGCGGACGCGGTGCCCGAGGGCTTCGGCTTCGCGGATGTCGGCGGCGATCAGCCCGCGGATGCCGTCGGCGGTCACCGTGCCGATGTCGAGCTTCGTGCCGAAGCACAGCGCCGCAAGGATCGACAATTTATGCGCGGCGTCGATGCCGTCGACGTCGAAGGTCGGGTCGGCCTCGGCATAACCCTCCGCCTGCGCGGCGGCGAGCGCATCGGCGAAGCTCGCGCCGTTCCGCTCCATCTGCGTCAGGATATAATTGCACGTGCCGTTGAGGATGCCATAGACGCGCGCGATCTCGTTTGCCGACGCGCCTTCGCGGATCGCCTTGATGACGGGAATGCCGCCCGCGACCGCGGCTTCATATTTCAGCGGCGTGTCCTTTTGCTCGGCGAGCCGCGCGAGGTCGAGCCCGTGATGCGCGATCATCGCCTTGTTCGCGGTGACGAGCGCCTTGCCCGCGCCGAGCGCGTGGCGCGCTAGCGTCAGCGCAGATCCGTCGGCGCCGCCGATCATCTCGACGACGACGTCGACGTCGTCGGCCGCGACGATCGCGTCCATATCGTCTTCCCAGCGATAGGGCGAAAGGTCGATGCCGCGGTCCTTGTGGCGGTCGCGCGCCGAAACGGCGACGATCTCGATCGGACGTCCCGCGCGCCGTGCGATCAGGTCGCGGTTCGCCTCGAGCAGGCGGACGACCCCGCCGCCGACGACGCCAATCCCCGCAAGCGCGACACGCAGCGGCGGACGGGGAGCGGTCGGGGCGGAATAGGGCGACATGCAGAAACTCCGAATGGGCGCGGAGCTTCGCCCCGCCGTTGCGAGCGCCCTATCGGCTTTTGTCGCGGAAACAAGCCCGGCGCGCCTTAGGAACGCCGAAGCAAATCTTTATCCGTTACGGAAAACGGCACCGGCCCGCTCCCCCTCCCGGCCTCCCTGACGATAGTATCCTATGGGAGGCCGGGAGGGGGAGCGGGCCGGTGCCGACTCCGACGTTAGTCGGAGAAATGGAAATCAACCAACCGGCGGCTTGCGCGTGCGCGTGCATTCGCCCAGCGCGCCGAGGACGACCGCGTAGTCGGATGCCGCCTTGCGGCGATCCTCCGGCGCGGTTCCCGCGAGCTTGTTCAGCGGCAGGGTGCGCGGCAGGCCGCAGGCGAGCCGATACCAGGCGAGCGTACCCCGTGCGGGCACCGCGGCCGATCCGTCGACGATTTCGCCAAATGCAGCGGCCCAGCGCCGCGACCCGTCGGCGGCGGTCAGGATCGTCAGCGAGACGGGTTCGCCGGTCTGCGTGTTGAGGAAGAGCTGGGTTTCGCCTTCGCCGGGCAACGTACCGGGCACATGGAAGCCGTTGGCAATACCAGTGATCGCGGGCGGCGCGCCGGGCTTTACGAGTTCGGTCAGGATCGCCCGTAGCTGCGCCTCGGTCGCCGGATCCCATGGCAATTGGGCGTCGGGCGCGATCAGCCGGACGCTGCCGGTGTTGCTGCTTCCCGCTGTTGCGCCCGCGACGGGGCGGGCGAAGAGCAGGACCGGCTGCTTCTTTTTGAGCTTCGGCGCCTTGCCTTTGGCATCGAGCGGCAGGTCGACGAGGTAGGAGATTCGCGCCGCGAGCGGTCCCGATCCGCGAATCAGGCTGACCACGTCGGCCTCGATATAGAATCGGGCGTAGCCAGCCGCGACTCCGGGCGCTTGTGCGGGTTTGAGCGCCGCGGAACTATATATACGCGCGTGAAGCGCGATCGGTGCGGCGCTCGCCAGATCGGCGATGTCGGCATAGCTATAGGGGCTGGTCGCAGCCGCCGGGACCGGGGCCTGCATGGCGGAAACGCTCGGGATTCCAAGGGTAAGGGTAAGGATTCCGGCGATAGCTGCCGGGTGGGGGAGGCGCATGGTCGATCCACTTTCCGTCGTTTATGACACCGGTATCGGCGCCTGAATCCCCATGATGGGACAAGGCACATTAACCGCTGATAAAGGGTTTGCGAACTTGCCGCCACCGCGATAGGACGGGCCGCGAAGCGTCCGGCAAAAACATAATAAGCCGAACGTAGCGCCGTCGGGTCTCGCGGAACGCATCGGAAATCATCCGGGCATTTGGCAACCGAACCCGCCGGCAGGGAATTGGTGTCAGGATGATCTAGCAAGGAGCGTCGTCCCTGAATGGCTTATGGTGATAATGTCGACCCTAAAAACAGGGTAGTGGCGATTGTCTTGGTTGGTCTGTTTACTGCTGTGCTGGGCTATGGCCTGGTGAACGGCTTGAATATCAGTATCGTCAAGAAGCTCGCCGAAAAATTGGATGTGGTGGACGTTGAAGAGCCGCCGCCGCCGGAGGAACCCCCGCCGCCGCCGCCGCCGGACAACAAGTTGCCGCCGCCGCCGCCGGTCGTGACGCCGCCGTCGCCCATTCCGCCGCCGGTGACGACCAATACGGTCCAGTCGGTGCCGAAGGCGCCGCCGACGCCGCCCCCGCCCGTCTATACGCCGCCGGCTCCGCCCGCGCCGCCGCCGACGCCGGATCTCAGCGCCGCCGGTACGCCGAAGGGCAATCCGGGTCGCTGGGCGACGAACGACGACTATCCGGCCCGTGCCATGCGCGAAGAGCGTGAAGGCACCACCGGGTTCCGCGTTACCTATGGCGCCGATGGCCGCATCACCTCGTGTGACGTGACCTCGTCGAGCGGCCACGCCGATCTCGATGCCGAAACCTGCAAGCTTATCCAGCGCCGCGGCCGGTTCAATCCGGGCAAGGACCGCGCGGGTAACCCCGTGGGCGGAAGCTACAGCAATCGTATCCGTTGGCAGATTCCGCGCTGATCCGGCGCAAGGACATCTGTTTTCGATTTTACCGAATATTTTGAGAGGGATTTTCCAGTATGTTTAATCTGATCGCAAATGCCGCCGCTGCGGCGCCGGCTGCCGCTCACGACGCAGGCCTCAGCCTGATGCCCGCATCGATGTGCGTGAAGGAAGAAGGCCAGAACCCCTATGGTCTGGTCCCCGCGCTTTGCGAAGGCGGTATCGTCTCGCAGGTCACCTTCCTCGTCCTGCTGATCATGTTCATCGGCACGCTCTACATCCTGTTCACCAAGCTGTTCGAACAGAACAAGGTGATCAACCAGGGCAAGGCAGTCGATGCCAACTTCTGGCGCGCGCCGACGCTGGCCGATGGTGCCTCGAAGCTCGAAAAGAACAGCGCGTATCGCCAGGTTGTCGAAGACGGCCTGCGCGCCAACGAAGAGCACAACAAGCTGACCGATCCCGTCGAAGCACATGACTGGATGCACGGCACGCTCGAGCGTTCGCAGAACCACATCAACTCGAAGCTCAACGGCGGCCTCGCCTTCCTCGCGACCGTGGGTTCGACCGCACCGTTCGTCGGTCTGTTCGGTACCGTTATCGGTATTCTTCGCGCCCTCGTGAAGATCGGTGCATCGGGCCAGGCCTCGATCGACACCGTCGCCGGCCCGGTCGGTGAAGCGCTCATCATGACCGCCATCGGTCTGATCGTGGCGGTTCCCGCGGTGCTCGCGTTCAACTGGCTCCAGAGCCGCAACAAGGCGATTGCCCGCCGCCTGTCGACCTTCTCGAACGACGTTCTCGGTTCGATCATGTCGAACGGCCAGGTGAAGCCGGCTTCGACGCAGGCTGCCGCCAAGGCTGCTGCTCCGGCCGCGGCACCGAAGAAGGCCTGATTGGTCTCCTGGACCCCCGCCTTTCGCCGCGTGGCGACGGGCGGGGTCCGTTGGACAGGGTTGCCAGGCCGCCTGGCGTGTCGACCCGATGTCCGTGACAGAAATTTTGTGACAGGATGCTAATCCTATGGCGATGAGTGTAGGCGACAAGGGCGGCGAAGAAGCCCCAATGTCCGAAATCAACACGACTCCGCTCGTGGACATCATGCTTGTGTTGCTCATCATCTTCCTCATCACGGTTCCCGTGGTGTTGGAGACGGTGAACCTCAAGCTGCCCGACGTGCCCTTTGAACCGACGACGACGAAGCCCGAAAACGTGCTGCTGTCGATCCGTTCGGCGGACACCGACGGCGATGGCGAGCCGAATCCCGAGAGCACGGCGTGCGAAGTCTATTGGGGTCAGACCCCGGTCGATTCGAAACAATTGCTCGAACGCGGCCAGCAGAAGCTGGAAAAGCTGCTCGAAGACATCGGCGGCCCGCAGAACATCACCGAGGAAAATTTCCCCGAAGTGCATATTCGCGGCGACGTCAACACGCCGTACCAGTGCATCGGCGGTGTGATCTATACGATGCAATATGCCGGCTTCCAGAAGATCGGGTTCATTTCGGAACCGGCTCCTGGTTCGGGTACGGTGGGCCGCCTGTAAGGGCGCGCTCCGTTTAGGAACGAAGGAATAATCGCATGTCCATGGCAGTTGGAGATCGGGACGAAAATGAACCGATGATGGACATGAACACGACGCCGTTGATCGACGTCATGCTCGTGCTCCTCATCATGTTCATCATCACCATCCCGGTCCAGACCCACGCGGTGAAGATCGATCTGCCGATCCCGACCGACAGCCAGAGCAATGTCGACCCCGAAAAGAACAAGGTGATGATCGACCCCGCGGGGACGATCACCTGGAATGGTTCGCCGGTCGATCTCGCTCAGCTGGCGCAGTATCTGGAACAGACCAAGGCATTGCCGGTCGAACCCGAACTGCAGGTCCAGCCCGACCCCTATGCACGCTATATCGTCGTCGACAATGTCATGGCGGTGATCAAGCGCAGCGGCGTCGGCAAGCTGGGCTTCGTCGGCAACGAGCAATATGCCCGCGTCTTCTGATCTCTGATCGGAGCCGTCAGGCGAAGAATTAGGGGCCGCGAAGAAATTCGCGGCCCTTTTTCTGTGCCGCAACGCTTTGTCACAGCTCCGCCGTCATAAAGGCTTGGAACGCGGGGCAAATGGCGGCATCGTCGGCGCACGGGATCGAAACGCGCGGTCGCGACGTATAGATTCAGGTTTTATGTGCAGGGAGCAGCAAGATGGTGATTGGTTCGCGCCGCAAACGGGCAATGGCACAGGGGCTGATTGTCATCTCGGCCCTCGCACTCGGCGGCTGCGCCGGGATGGGCAAGAAGTCGACGACGACGCTGCCGCCCGCCGACGCCTATGCCCAGCTTTATGACAACAAGGGCGCCGATCGCGGGCGCGCCGACATCTACCGCGACACGACCGGCCTCCGCATCGAACTCGTCGCACGCGGCTTTGCGCCGGGCACCTACGGCATGCATGTCCACGCCGTCGGCCAGTGCAACGCGCCCGATTTCGCGAGCGCGGGGCCGCACTGGAACCCGACGGGGGCGCAGCACGGCCGCGACAATCCGATGGGCGCACATCACGGCGATCTTCCGAACCTTGTCATCGAACCCGACCAGATCGGCCGCGCGACGCTGCGCCTTGTCGGCTCGCGCTTCGAGGGCGACGGCGGCTTGCTCGACGCCGACGGCGCCGCTTTCGTGATCCATGCCGGGCCCGACGATTACAAGACCGATCCCAGCGGCAACAGCGGCGGTCGCGTCGCGTGCGGCGTGATCGTCAAAGAGGGCGCGAAGTAAAGCGGCTTCCGCTTCGTCGCTTCCCGCCACGGCGGGACGACGGCGCGGTCCCGGAGCTTCAATGAAAGCTTGGGCGGGCGTCTCGACCGAAGGGTCAGGCGCCCGCCGCGCGTTCGGCGATCGTCGCTTCGGCACGCGGGACGGCGCGATAGGCATAGATCAGCAGGCCGAGCGCGATCGGCGCGACGCCGATCAGCGACAATATGCCGGTGCGCAGGTCGCCGACCGGTTTCCCGTCGACAATCGTGCCGGCCAAGTCCGAAATCTGCCCGACCATATAAGGGCCGAAGGACAGACCGACGAGCGTTGTGCCGAGGAAGAAGGCGGCAGTCGCCGTCCCGCGCATCCGCGGCAACACCAGATCCTGCGTCGTCGCCGCCGCGGCGCCGAGCGCGGCCGCTCCGAACAGGCCGGCAAGGAAATTCATGACGTAGAACAGCGCCGCATTGTCGGTCGTATAGCCGATCCAGATCGGGACGACCGGTGCAATGACGCCGAAGATGATCATCAGAATCCGTCCCGCGGGGTTCCGCGCGCGCAGTGCATCGGCGATCCGGCCGCCGATGATCACGCCGACGAAACCGCTGATCGCGCCGTTGGCACCGAGGTAGAAAGCCAGTTCCTGCTTGGGCAGGCCCAGCACGGTTTCGGCATAGGGCGCCGACCAGAAAGCGAGCGCATAGGCGGCGAGCGCGACGAGGCCATAGCCGAGCGTCGTGCAAATGAAGGCGGGCGTGCCCCAGATCAACCGGAAGGTTGCGGGATCGTGCGCGCGGAGCCCGCTCGCCCAGGAAAAGACGGCATAATAGCCCAGTGCAACCGCCGACCATTGCGGAAGGTTGCCCGTCAGCCCGATCATCCACCAGGCGAAGGCTGCGATCGCGAGGGCGAAGCCGATGTTGATTGCGAGTGCCGCCGGACCGCGCTTCCACGCGCCCAATAGCGTCAGCGGCGGCACGATCATCGACAGATCCTTGCCGAATTCGCGGAAGGGTGTCGGCGATCCCTGAGTCGGCGCGCCGTCCATCGCACCGCGCACCGGTTCGCGCAGGCTGGCAACCCACAGCGCGAGCAACAGGCCGGGAATGCCGACCGCGAGGAAGGCCGCCTGCCAGCCGACCAGTCCAACCGGGCCACCCGCTGGATACGCCCTGTTCCATGTTTCGACGATCGATGCACCGATGAACAGCGAGACACCGCCGCCGAGGTAGAGCCCCGACGAGTAGATGGCGAGCGCGGTCGCTTTCTGCCGCTTCGGGAAATAGTCGGAGATCAGCGAATAAGCGGTCGGGCTTGCGGTTGCCTCGCCGACGCCGACGCCCATGCGCGCGAGCGTCAGCGTCACCTGATTATACGCGAAGCCCGAAAGCGCCGTCATCGCCGACCACAGGGTCAGGCCGATCGACAGCAGTTTGACGCGGCTCCAATTGTCCGCAAGGCGGCCGAGCGGGATGCCGAACAGCGCATAAAAGACCGCGAAGGCAGCGCCGCCGAGAAAGCCCATGTCGCCGTCGGTGAGTCCGAGGTCGGCCTTGATATCGACGGCGAGGATGCTGATGATCTGCCTGTCGATGAAATTGAGGATATAGACGACGACGAGCACCGACAGGACGTACCAGCTGTAGCCCGTGGCTTGCGGCTCGGCCGGAACCGGCGCACCGGACGTGACATTTTCGCTGGCGGTCTCGGCCATCTGGCAACCCTCTCCCTGACCCATTATCTCTTGGCGATCATGGCTAGCAGAGCCGGACGAAGGCGCAAGTTGAAAGTCGGTTCAACTTTGTGCGAAGGGAGAAACATGCACGACGATAGGAAAAAAAGACCCGCGATCCTCTTCCTCTGCCTCGGCAACATCTGTCGCTCCCCACTTGCCGAGGGCGCGGCGCGTGCGGCCTTTGCAAGGGCGGGGATCGACGCGCTGCTCGATTCGGCGGGGACCGGTGACTGGCACGTCGGCCGACCGCCCGATGCGCGCGCGCAGACCGAGGCGCGGCGCCGCGGGATCGACATTTCGGGTCTGCGCGCGCGCCAGCTGTCGCCCGGCGATTTTACCCGCTTCGACCTGATCCTCGCCGCCGACGAAAGCAACTTGCGCGACGCGCGGGCGATCAGGCCCGCCGGCGCAACCGCCGAGCTCCGGCTGATGCTCGACCTGCTGCCCGGACGCGGCGGCGAGGGCGTCACCGACCCCTATTATGGCGAGGACGACGGCTTCGCGACGACGTGGGACGATGTCGACGCGGTCGCGGCGGCGCTCGTCGCCGAATTTTCGCCGCCCAGCGGATAACGCACGACGGGATGATAGCGCGAGCCGCCGTGGCCGAGCTCGCTTTCGTAGAGCGTGACATGCCCGAATTCGAACGCCGGGCTGGCGAGGCCGCTGTTCAGCGCCAGGAAGGGCGCGACCGGCCCGGCGCCGCGGTTCAGCCGCGCAAGCGTGATATGCGGGACAAAGGCGCGCGTTTCGGGCGCGATCCCGACGCGTGCGAGCAGCTGGTCGACCTTGCGGTGCAGCGCCGCGAGCGGCTCGTGCGGTTCGATCCCCGCCCAGACCATGTGCGGGCGCCCCTGACGTTCAAACATTTCGACGCCGGCGATCCGCGCGGTGATCGCCGGCGCATAAAGCGGCCCGAGCGCCGCCGCGACATCTTCCGCCCGATGCCGATCGACCTCGCCGATAAAGCGCAGCGTCAGGTGAAGCTGGTCGTCGCTTTGCCAGCGCGCGCCGGCAATGCCGTGCATCGCGGCGATCAGGATTTCGCGGATCGCGCGCGGGGGGCGCAGCGCGACGAACAGGCGGTGCGTCGACATGATGCAGAGCATAAGCGGTGCGGCGCGCGATCGCGACCCCTTACCGCCGGGCGCCAATATTGTTGCTTAATATTGCTCTTGTCCGGTTTCGCTTGAAACAGGCGGTCAAACTCACGATATTGCTGCATACGGCCGGTATGGGCTGGCCGGTGATGGAGTAATGACAATGGCGAATTGGAACGACCCCAATATGGCGGCTTCCGGTTTTGGCGCCGGCGCGAACGCAATGGACCAGGCCGTCGATGCCGGGCTGCGGTCGTACATGCTGTCGGTTTACAACTATATGGGTTCGGGCGTGCTGCTGACCGGCATCGTCGCGATGCTCGCATATAACAGCGGTTTCACCGCTTCGCTGATCGGCAGCCCGCTGATGTGGGTGGTGATGCTCGCGCCGCTGGCTTTCGTGCTGGTGCTGAGCTTCGGCATCAACAAGCTCTCGACCGGTGCCGCACAGGCGCTGTTCTGGGTCTATGCGGCGGTGATGGGTCTGTCGATGTCGACGATCTTCCTCGCTTTCACGGCCTCGTCGATCGCAACGACCTTTTTCGCGACGGCCGCCGCCTTCCTCGGTCTCAGCCTTTATGGCTACACGACCAAGAAGGATCTGTCGGGCTTCGGCACGTTCCTGATCATGGGTGTCGTCGGCATTCTGGTCGCGATGCTGATCAACTTCTTTCTGCAGTCGAGCGCCCTTGCGATGGCGATCAGCGTCATCGGTGTGCTGCTCTTCGCGGGCCTCACCGCCTATGACACGCAGAAGATCAAGAGCATGTATTTCTATGTCCGCGGGACCGATTTTGTCGGCAAGTCGGTGATCATGGGCGCGCTGACGCTCTATCTCGACTTCGTCAACATGTTCACCTTCCTGCTCAACCTTCTGGGCAGCCGCGACTAATCGCGGGGACAGGAACGAAACAAGGGAGCCCGGCGAAGCGATTCGCCGGGCTCTTTCTTTTGGGAGAGGGGCATTGGCATGATTCGCATCGGAATGGCTGCAGTCGCGGCGATGCTGGTCCTTCCGGCTCAGGCGACTCAATCGGCGCCGGGCTGTGTTGTCGGCCGGCCGGCAGGCGGCGACGTCAAAGCCTATGCGGCGACCTTCTTTCCCAAGGCCAGCCTTGCCGATCTCGATGCGCTCGTCGCGTGCCTTGGCGATCCGGATCCCGCGGTGCGCGACGATTTCGCCTTCACGCTCTGGTCCGAAGGGCTGCGCGGGCGGCATCTGGCCGCCGACCGAATGCGCCATGTGCTGGCGCGGCTGAGTGCCATCGTCGCCGGCCCCGACGATGCGGCGGGCTTCCAGAAACCGTTCGCCGTTCTCGCCTTGTCCGAGATTGCGCGCGCCGACCGGGTCGCGCCCTATTTGAGCGAAGCCGAATTGCACGCGCTCGTGGGATCGGGCGCCGCCTATCTGCGCGGCGTCACCGATTATCGCGGCTTCGTGGCGGGCGAGGGGTGGCGTCATGGCGTCGCGCATGGCGCCGATCTCCTGATGCAGCTCGCGCTCAATCCGCGGCTCGCGCGCGCCGATGCCGACCTGTTGCTGGCCGCCATCGCGGCGCAGGTCGCCCCCGCCGCATCGCCGTCCTATGTCCACGGCGAGGCGCGGCGCCTCGCGCGACCGGTGCTCTTCCTCGCCAAACGTTCCGACATCGACGATGCCGCATGGGCGGCGTGGTTCCAGTCGCTGCATCCCGACGACGCGCCGCGCTGGAAAACGCCCCATACCAGCGCGGCGGGGCTCGCGGCGGTTCACAACAGCAGCGCGTTCGGCGACGCCCTATATGTCGCGGCCAGCGAATCGCAGGATCCGCAGGTCCGGCGGCTCGCGCCGCTTGCCGCCGGATTGCTGAAAGCGCTGCCCTAGGCCGGGGCCGCGCCCGCCGACTGCATCTTTGCGATCAGGCCGTTGTCGATTTCCTTCGCGCGCTTGTATGCCGGGCGCTCGCGCAAGGGAGCGACATAGGCCTCGAACGCCGGGCGCGACGCGATGGTGCCGAACTGCAGCCCCCAGTCGATCTGGCTGCCGACATAGACGTCGGCGGCGCTGAAGCGGTCGCCCGCGACGAAGGCCTTGCCCGCGACCGCGCTTTTGAGCGCGTCGAGCGCGGCGGGCAGCGAGCCGAAACCCGCCATGCGCTGCTGGTCGGCGTCGGGCTCGACCCCGAAATGCTTGGCGGTGATCGCCTGCTCGACGGGCCCCGCGGTGAAGAACAGCCAGCGATAATAATCGGCGCGGTCGGCTGGGGCTGGGGCAAGGCCGGCTTCGGGAAAGGCGTCGGCGAGATAGGCGCAGATCGCCGCGCATTCGGTCACCGCCTTGCCGTCGTGGACGATCGCGGGAACCTTGCCCATCGGATTGACCGCCAGATAGGCTGCGTCCTTCATCGTCGTGCCGTAATCGAGGATGCGCGGCTCATAGGGAGCGCCGACCTCCTCGAGCATCCAGCGGACAATCTGCCCGCGCGACATAGGGTTGGTATAGAAAATCAGGTCGTCGGCCATCGCGCTTCTCCCATGTGGTTCGATTCGGATGTGAACATATCAAGAACACCATCCCGCCGCCAGCGGGCTTGTTTTGTCACCGTTCGCGGCTAAGGCAAAGGCATGAGCGACGAACGCATATGGACCGCCGCTGTACTGGTGATCGGCGACGAGATTCTCTCGGGCCGCACGCAGGACAAGAATGTCGCGCAGATCGCGACCTGGCTCGAAGTGCAGGGGATTCGCCTCCGCGAGGTGCGTATCGTCCCCGATGTCGAGGCGGAGATCGTCGACGCGCTGAACGCGATCCGCGCGCGCTATGACTATGTCTTCACCACCGGCGGCATCGGGCCGACGCACGACGACATCACCGTCGATGCGGTGGCGAAGGCGCTGGGCGTCGGGGTTATCATCCACCCCGCGGCGCGGGCGATCCTCGAGCGCTATTACACCGCGCGCGGCAGCGAACTCACCGAGGCGCGGCTGCGCATGGCGCGTACCCCCGACGGGGCCGAGCTGATCCCCAACCGCATGTCGGGCGCGCCGGGCATCCGCATCGGCAATTTGTTCGTGATGGCTGGGGTGCCGCACATCACCGCGGGCATGCTCGACGCGCTGACCGGCGAGCTTGAGGGCGGCGCGCCGCTCATTGCGCACACGATCGGCGCGTGGGCGCCCGAAAGCGAGATCGCCGACCTGCTGCGCCTCGGCGAAAAGGATCATCCGGGCGTCGCGATCGGCAGCTATCCCTTCTTTCGCGAGGGCAAGACCGGTGCGAACTTCGTCATTCGCTCGACCGACGGCGAACAGGTTGCGGCGTGCGTCGCGATGCTGACCGCGGGCTTCGAAGCGCTCGGCTATGCGGTGACCGACGGCGGGATCTGATCGGCCGGCTGCGCATGCGGAAGGCGGCGCAGCATCAGGATTGCGAACAGGCCGAAGATTGCCGCGACGACGAACGCCGCGCCTGGAAAATGTACCGGCGCGCCGTCGGCGGTAAAATACGCCATCGTGCCGGTGAGCAGCAGCGGCGCGAAAAGCTGCCCCAATCCCATCGCCATCGCCGAAATGCCCTGCACCTCGCCCTGCGTCTCGGGCGTTGCGCGGCGCGACATCATCGCCATCAGCGATGGCTGCACCGGCGCCTGCAACGCAACGGGGATCAGCAGCAGGAAGGCGCCAATCGTCGAGGTGGTGAAGGCGTAACCGATATAGACCGCCACGGCGACGAGGATGCCGAGCGTCGCCGCATCGCGCTCGCCGAAACGTGCGACCGCAGGGCCGACGACGAAAACCTGGCCAAGCGCGATCATCACACCCACCGCAAAGAGGCTCGCGCCGATCATCCCCGGCGTCCAGCCGAGCTGCGCGATGCAATAGAAACTCCAAGTCATCGGATAAACGAGACTCGCGATCTGCCAAAGCACGAGCACCCCCGCGACGCCGTCCATTCCGGGCAGCGTGCGCATCGTCTTCCACGCGCCGAGCGGATTGGCGCGGCGCCAGTCGAAGGCGCGGCGGCGCTCGGGCGGCAGCGTTTCGGGGAAGATGAAGAGGCCGTAGAGCATATTTGCCGCAGCGAGAATAGCCGCGGCCACGAACGGCGCCCGCGGACTGAGTTCGCCGAGCAGGCCGCCGATGAGGGGACCAGCAATGAACCCGATGCCGAACGCCGCGCCGACGAAACCGAAATTGCGCGCACGCTCCTCGGGCTTGGTGATGTCGGCGATAGCCGCCTGCGCCGCGGCATAGCTGCCCCCGAAAATACCCGACAGCGCGCGCGCGACGAACAGCCAGGGCAGGGTCTCGACGGTCGTCAGCAGCACATAATCGATCGCGAGCCCGCCGAGCGCGAGCAGCAGCACGCGCCGCCGCCCGAAATGATCCGACAGATTGCCGAGCACGGGCGACGCAAGGAACGTCGCGACCGCCATGACGAGGCCGATCCACGCGCCGACCTCGATCGCGTGCGGAAGGTCGATCTCGCCGACCTCCATCACCAGTTGCGGCAGCACCGGCATGATGATGCCGAAACCGACCGCATCCATGAAAATCGTCGCAACGATGAACGGGATGGTACGCTTCGCCGTCACTTGCTCTTTGCCCCTGCCATGCCTAGCGCCACCGAACCCTTCCTCATGCGTTGCCGATAGATGAAACTCGAAATTTCCGCCTCCCTAAATTACCGCCTGTCCGAACCCGTCGACCTGATGCTCCAGATCGAGGCCGCGGACGGGCATGGCCAGCGCGTCCTCGAAACCTCGCTCGACGTCGGCACCCCCGAATTTGTCGCGCGCGTTCCGGCCGCCGACGGCATTTGCGAGCCGATCTGGCTGCGCGCCGAGGGAAGCCTGCGCGCCGAATATCGCGCACTGGTCGAAATCGACCGGCCCGACACCGACTTCCGCTCGCTTGCCGCAGTGCCGCTCCACCGGCTCCCGGCCGAGGCGATTCCCTATCTCAACGAATCGCGCTATTGCCCGTCGAACAAGTTCCACGCGTTCGTCGAGCGCCGTTTCGGCGATCATGAGGGCGGGGCGAAGATCGGCCGGATGCGCGACTGGATCGAAAGCCGCTTCACCTATGTTTCGGGTTCGAGCGATGCCGAGACGGGTGCGCTCGACAGCTTTGTCGAACGCCGCGGCGTATGCCGCGACTATGCGCATGTCATGATCGCGCTCGCCCGCGCTGCGCATATCCCGGCGCGCATGGCGAGCGCCTATGCGCTGCGCGCCCGGCCGCAGGATTTCCACGCTGTCGCCGAAGTCTATCTCGACGGCGACTGGCACCTCGTCGATGCGACGGGGATGGCACGCGCCTCCGAAATGGCGCGTATCTGCGTCGGCCGCGATGCCGCCGACATATCCTTCCTCACCGCGTATCGCGATATCGCGTTCGTCAGTCAGAAGGTGAAGGTGGAGAAGGTCGAGAATTGAAGGCCCGACGCCGTCAGTCCCCGCTTCGCGTGGCTGGCCGGACTTTTGCTGATCGCGACTTAGCTCCGCTAAATCTCTGCAAAAGTTGGAGCGGGTGAAGGGAATCGAACCCTCGTCGTAAGCTTGGGAAGCTTCTGCTCTACCATTGAGCTACACCCGCGTGGCCTGCGCGATTGGCACAGCCGCGCGCGGCGGTCAATCGCCTGTGTCAGCGCGCCGATTCGCAGATCGTTTCCATCGCGACGAAGGTCGAGGTGCTCGCGACATGCGGCAGGCTCGAGATTTTTTCGCCGAGTACGATGCGGTATCGGCGGATATCGGGGGTGCGGACCTTGAGCAGATAGTCGAAGCTGCTCGCGATCATATGGCATTCCTCGACCTCGGGAATTTGCCGCACCGCCATGTTGAACTGCTTGAGCGCTTCCTCGCGCGTATCCGACAGCTTCACCTCGGTGAAGGCGACATGGTCGAGCCCGACCTTGGCGGGATCGACGATCGCGCGGAAACCGACGATCAATCTGCTGTCGACCAGACGCTTCACGCGCTGCTGGCACGGGGTTTTCGACAGCCCGACCTGCAACGCGAGTTCGGTGAAAGTGATGCGCCCGTCGCGCCCCAGAATCGCGAGGATTTTGCGATCGAACTCGTCCATCTCGACTGTGGAAGAGGAGTTTTTCATGCATCCTGACTAAGGCTGATGCAAAACTTGGTCAATTCATATATAAAATGGGCACAAACAAGTCAGATCGACTTCAGGCAATATGGTATCGGGGGCCATGACCCAAAGCCCCGACCGCGCCGCCATCCGCGCCCTCGCCCGCCGCAGCGAATCCGACATCGTCGCCGAGCTGCGTAGCGCCCTTGCCACCTCTTCGGCCAGCGTCGAAGCCGTGACGCAGCGCGGTCTCGAATTGATCCGCAAGGCGAAGGCCGAAGGCGAGCGCGAGACGCTCGTCGCGCAGCTGATGAACCGCTATCGCCTGTCGACCGAGGAAGGCGTCGTGCTGATGTGCCTCGCCGAAGCGCTGCTGCGCGTGCCTGACAATGCGACCGCCAACGCGCTGATCCGCGACAAGATCGCCGGACGCCACTGGAAGGACGGCGAGGATGAGGACAGCCCGCTGATCGTCGCGCTGTCATCGCGCGGCCTCTCGCTCGGCTCGGCGACGCTGATGCTCGACGCGATGGGCAGCCGGGCGAACCCGCTGACCTTGCTCAAATCGATGGTCCGCCGCTCGGGCGAGCCGGTGATTCGCCAGGCGGCGCTCGCGGCGATGAAGATGCTGGGGCAGCAGTTCGTGATGGGCGAGACGATCGACGCGGCGGTCAAGCGCGCCGACAAGCAAAAGGCCGAACTCGCGAGCTTCGACATGCTCGGCGAGGCGGCGCGCACCGCCGAAGACGCGCAGCGCTATTACGACAGCTATGCGAATGCGATCGCGCGTATCGGCAAAGGCGCGAAGCCGGGCGACCCGCACGTCAACCACGGCATTTCGATCAAGCTCTCGGCGCTTCACCCGCGCTACGAATATCTGCAGGCCGCGCGCGTGCGCGACGAGCTGATCCCGAACGTCATCGAACTCGCGCGCGCGGCGCGCGCGGTGAACATCCCGCTGATGATCGACGCCGAGGAAAGCGACCGGTTAGAGCCGCATATGGACGTGTTCGCGGCGTTGATCGACGCGGGCATCGCCGACGGCTGGACGGGCCTTGGCATCGTGATCCAGGCGTATCAGAAGCGCGCGCCGGCGGTGATCGACTGGCTCGCCAATCGCGCGCGGACGCGCGGGGTCAAGCTGTCGATGCGCCTCGTCAAGGGCGCCTATTGGGACACCGAGATCAAGCGCGCGCAGACGCTGGGGCTCGGCGACTTTCCGGTGTTCACGGCAAAGCTCCACACCGACCTCAATTACATGCGCTGCGCGCAGCTGCTGCGCGATTGCCAGGATTGCATCTTTCCGGCGTTCGCGAGCCACAATGCGATGACGCTGGCCTATGTCTCCGAACTGTTCGCGGGCGCCGATTACGAGTTGCAGCGGCTGCACGGCATGGGTGAGGGTGCGCACGACGCGCTCGTTGCGCTGTTCCCCCCGCCGCGCCCGGTGCGCGTCTATGCGCCGGTCGGTACGCACCGCGACCTGCTCGCCTATCTCGTCCGCCGCCTGCTCGAAAATGGCGCGAACTCCAGCTTCGTGCATCAATTCTCCGACCCCGGCGTCACCGCCGAGCAGCTCGCGGTCGACCCGCGCAGCGTCGCGAGCGCGGCATCGTCGAACATTGCAACCGGCCTCGGTCTCTTCGACCCGGCGCGGCGCAATTCGCGCGGTTATGATCTCGGCGATCCGGGTGTGCCCGAGGCGCTCGTTTCGGCGATCGGCGCGGCGCGGCGGAGCGATCTCGTCGCGGCGCCGATCGTCGGCGGCGTGGCGCGCGACGGCAAAGCCGAACCGGTGCGCAATCCCGCGACGGGTACGGTCGTCGGTCAGATGATCGAAGCCGATGCGGCCACCGTCGCCGACGCCGTCGCGGCGGCACAAAAGGCACAGGGCGACTGGAGCCTCGCCGGCGGCACCTTCCGCGCCGAACGGCTCGAACGCGCTGCCGACCTGCTCGAAGAGCGCGATGCACTTTTCCTCGGCCTCGCGATCGACGAAGCGGGCAAGACGCTCGTCGATGCGGTCGCCGAAGTGCGCGAGGCGGTCGATTTCCTCCGCTATTACGCCGCACAGGCGCGCGCCGACTTCACTTACCCCGTCGCGCTCCCCGGCCCGACGGGCGAACGCAACGAACTGATGCTCGAGGGCAAGGGCGTGTTCGTGTGCATCAGCCCGTGGAACTTTCCGCTCGCGATCTTCCTCGGGCAGGTGTCGGCGGCGCTTGCGGCGGGCAATACGGTGCTCGCGAAACCCGCCGAGCAGACCCCGCTGATCGCGCACGCCGCGGTCGAGCTGCTGCTCGAAGCCGGCATCCCGGGCGATGTCCTCCATTACCTCCCCGGTCGCGGTGAGACCGTCGGCGCGGCGCTGACGGGCAACGACGACATCATCGGCGTCGCCTTCACCGGATCGACCGAGGTCGCGCGGATGATCAACCGCAGCCTCGCCGGGCGCGACGGTCCGATCGCGACGCTGATCGCCGAAACCGGCGGCGCGAATGCGATGATCGCCGATTCGACCGCGCTCCCCGAACAGGTCGCGCGCGACGCGGTCGCGTCGGCGTTCCAGTCGGCGGGACAGCGCTGTTCGGCGCTGCGCCTGCTCTGCGTGCAGGACGATGTCGCCGACACGATGATCGAAATGGTCGCGGGCGCGATGGCCGAACTCAATGTCGGCGATCCGTCGATCCTTGCCACCGACGTGGGCCCGATCATCGACGACGAGGCGCGGGCGAACATCGCGGCCTATGTCGCCGAAGCGCGCGCTGCGGGGCGGGTGATCGCCGAAGCGGGACGGACGAACCTGCCCGCCGGCGGCCATTTCGTGCCGCCGGTGGCGATCCGGCTCGACCATGTTACCGACCTCAAGCGCGAGATTTTCGGACCGGTGCTCCATATCGCGACGTGGAAGGGCGGCGAGCTCGATGCGCTGATCGATGCGATCAACGCTTCGGGCTATGGTCTCACGCTCGGCGTCCACACGCGCATCGACGGCGTCGCGGCGCACATCGCGGCGCGCGCGGCGGTCGGCAATGTCTATGTCAACCGCAACCAGATCGGGGCGATCGTCGGCTCGCAGCCGTTCGGCGGGCGCGGCCTGTCGGGCACCGGGCCCAAGGCGGGCGGCCCGCACTATCTGCATCGCTTTGCCGAAGAAAAGTCGATCAGCACCGATATCACCGCGGCGGGCGGCAATGCGGCGCTGATGGCGGGCTAGCAGTCGGCTAGGACCACGAGGCCCGATACAGAGTGGACGGCTGTCCCGGGCAAATACGTCCGAAATCGTCTCGCGGCTTCATGCCGCGGCGACCCTATGTTCTGGTTGCCCCCCGCAGCGATGACGGCCTACCGTTTTGGCGCGGGCGCGCCAATGGGTAATTTTACGCACCCGGTACGCCGAGCAGCTGCGCCTGCGCGTTCAGCCGGCCCGCCGCCCCCGGGTTCGCGGCGATCCCGTCCTTCAACGCTTGCGCGGCCTTGGCGGTCTCGCCCAGCGTCATCCGGCTGCGCATCAGCATGATCCAGCGGTCGACGTCGGCGGGGTTGGCCTTGAGCTTGGCTTCGAGCCCGCTCACCATGCCTTCGATCATCTGGTCCTGCTGGCCCTTGGGAAGCTGCGACGCCGCTTCCATGTCGGCGCGGCTCGGCCCCGGGATCGCGCGCGCGGCGACAGGCATTTCGTCGGCGGTCAGCGGCCGCGGCTGCGTGCTCGCGAGGCGCGCGGCGACGTCGATCTTGTGGATCTTGCCGACCTGCTCGATCGTGCGGCGCAGGTCAGCCTCCCACGGCGCGCCTTGCGGCGTGTCGGCGAGCAAGGCGAACCAGTCTTCGATCGCGCCTTTATGGTCGCCGCCGATATCCTTCTTTACCGCGAGGAAATAGCGCGCGCGCGGATCCTTGGCGTCGAGCGCGACCGCTTTGTTGAACGCGTCGAGCGCGGCTTGCGGCATGGGATCGCTGTCGCTTTTCATCACCCGCGCCTCGCCGAGCGCCGACCACAGCCCGGCCGATTCGGGCGAAAGCGCGACGGCTTTTTCGTAAGCCGCGGTGGCGCCGGCGAAATCGCTCATGTCGAAACGCGCCGCGCCGAGCGCGGTCCAGGCATCGGCGCTGTTCGGTTCGCGCTTCGTCCGCGCCTCCAGTTCGGCGAGCTGGTCGGACGGCGCGGTGGCGCCCTGCGTCGCCTTGTCGTTCGCCGGAGATGCGGAATCGCGCCAGATTGCATAGCCGATCGCTGCCGCCAGCAGGATGAAGGCGGCAACCAATATCGCCCGGTTCGCGCCCGTCATGCCCTGCTTTCGGCTCTCCGCCATGCCGTTGCTCTCGCTCATTTTTACCCCTCTTGTACGCGCCGCGAAAAAATGCCGCCTGTGCGCGCTGTCATATTGCCTTTGCTTGGCGATGGTGTAGCCTTTGGCATACAAGGTCGGTCAACGATAAAATCGTCAGGGGTCGCACCGGCTTTCCCAGTCATACAGGGGAGGGGTGCATGGCAGTATCGGATCACGTCGACTTTTCGACGTTCATGGAAGGCGTAAAAAAGCGCAACCCGGGTCAACCCGAGTTCGTCCAGGCGGTGCAGGAGGTGTCCGAGGACATCTTCGATTTCATCGCCGACAAGGAAGAATATCACGCGCAGCAGATATTACGGCGCATCGCCGAGCCCGACCGGGTCGTGTCTTTCCGCGTCTGCTGGGAGGATGATAACGGCAATATCCGTGTCCAGCGCGGCTGGCGCGTCCAGAACAACAATGCCATCGGCCCGTACAAGGGCGGTATTCGTTTCCACCCGAGCGTCACCGAAAGCGTGCTCAAATTCCTCGCGTTCGAACAGACGTTCAAGAATGCGCTGACCGGATTGCCGATGGGCGGCGGCAAGGGCGGGTCGAATTTCAATCCCAAGGGCAAGAGCGTGCGCGAGATCATGCGCTTCTGCCAGAGCTTCATGACCGAGCTGTATCGCCACATCGGCGCCGACATCGACGTGCCCGCGGGCGACATCGGCGTCGGCGGGCGCGAAATCGGCTTCATGTTCGGCCAGTATAAGCGGATCACCAACGAATTCACCGGCGTGCTCACCGGCAAGGGGCTCGAATGGGGCGGCTCGCTCATCCGCACCGAGGCGACCGGCTATGGCGCGGTCTATTTCCTCGCCAACATGCTCGCCGCGAAAGGGCAGGACCTCGTCGGCAAGACCGCGGTCATCTCGGGGTCGGGCAATGTCGCGACGCATGCGGCCGAAAAGATCGTCCAATTGGGCGGCAAGGTGCTGACGCTGTCGGATTCGGGCGGTTTCATCCACGATCCCGACGGCATCACGCAGGAAAAGATCGACTGGGTGAAGACGCACAAGACGCACCGCCGCGGCCGGATCGAGGAATATTGCGATGAGTTCAAGGGCGCGAGCTTCACGGCGGGCAAGACGCCGTGGGGCGTGAAGTGCGACGTCGCGCTGCCGTGTGCGACGCAGAATGAACTGCTTGGCGAGGATGCCAAGACGCTGGTCAAGAACGGCTGCATCGCGGTCAGCGAAGGCGCCAACATGCCGACCAATCTCGAGGGCGTGCATGTCTTCAAGGATGCGAAGATCATGTTCGCGCCGGGCAAGGCCGCCAATGCCGGCGGCGTCGCGGTGTCGGGGCTCGAAATGAGCCAGAACAGCGGGCGGCGCGCGTGGAGCGAAGGCGAGTTGCAACAGATGCTGAAAGACATCATGGACGGCATCCACACGAGCTGCCTGACCTATGGTGATCGCGGCGGCGGCTATGTCGATTATGTAAAGGGCGCGAACATCGCCGGCTTCAAGAAGGTCGCCGACGCGATGCTGGCATTCGGGGTGGTATAATTCGGCCCAAGGCGTAAAGGCGCCGGGTTGGGGAAAAGGGGTTCTGCGGATGACGACGCACGCTGGAAAGGAGCGCGCCGATCGGCCTTGGGCGGCGTTTGCCGTCCTTGTTCCGAAGCTTGCGGCGTTTGCCGCCTTGCTGCTGCTTGCGCTTGCCGTTGCAGCGTTCGTCTTCGCAGCCCCCGCCCGTTCGCAGGGCGAAAGCGGTGCGCGCTACACCGGCGTTGCCTCGTGTGCGGGGTCGACGTGCCACGGCCGGATGGAGGGCGACGGCACCGTCGTCCGCCAGGACGAGCTGATGAAGTGGCAGGAACCCTCGACCCCCGGCGGCGCGCACAGCCGCGCGTGGGCCGTGCTCAGCAACAACCGTAGCCAGTTCATCGCGCGCAACCTCGGTATCGGCGATCCCGCGAAGGCGCAGATGTGCCTTGGTTGCCACAGCACCGCGGGCACCGCGCGCGCGGTTCCGGCGGAAGACGGTGTCGGCTGCGAATCGTGCCACGGCCCCGCGGGGGGCTGGCTCGCCAGCCATTATGCCGGGGTCGGCACGAACGCCGATCCCGACCGCGAAATGCGCGCCAAGCATCTCGCGAACCTGTCGGCGGGGCTGAAGAAGCTTGAGGATCCGGTGGTTCGGGCAGGGGTCTGCGTCGACTGCCACTTCGGCTCGGCCGCCGACGGCCAGTTCGTCACCCACCGCATCATGGCCGCCGGACATCCGCGCATTTCGTTCGAGCTCGACCTCTTCTCGTCGCTGCAGGCGCATCATCAGGAGGACGCCGACTATGGCTGGCGCAAGTTCGGCGCGGCGGGGCGGCGCACCGACCATGTCCAGATGTGGGCGGTGGGGCAGGCGACCGCGATCGAGCGCAGCCTCGCGCTGTTCCAGACGCGGCGGGGGACCGAGGGCATGTTCCCCGAATTCTATTTCCTCGACTGCCACAGCTGCCACCGCCGTATCTTCGATCAGGCGAAGCCGGTGCGCACGGGGCTCGACAATCCCGGCCGCAATCTTCCCGAAGGCATGCCCGCCTATAATGATGAAAATCTGATCATGCTCGCCGCTGCCGCGCGGCTCGCAGCACCGGCACTCGCCGACCAGCTCGCGGTGCGCACCGCCGCCTTCCACAAGGCGATGGCGACCGACCGGCAAAGCGCGGTCGCGGCCGCGGCGCAGCTGTCGCAGACGGTCGCGGCGCTCAAAAGTGCGTTCGCGTCGCGGAGTTTCTCGGGCGCAGACGCCTTTGCGATGGTCGACGCGATTTCGGCGAAGGCGATCAGCGAACGCTACACCGACTATTCGGGGTCGCAGCAGGCGGTGATGGGCGTCGACACATTGCTCAACGCGATGGTGTCGTCGGGCCGCGTCACAGTCGGCGCCGCGGCGGGCATCCGCGGCGATATCGACCGGGCCTATGCTTCGGTGAAGGACCCTAACGCCTACAAGCCGTCCGAATTCCAGGCTTCGTTCGGCAGCGCGGTGCGCGCGATCGGGGCGCTGCGGTAAGATCATGCACAGCAAAACCCATCTTTTCCGTTCGGCCGCCTTTGCTGCGATGGGCGCGTTGGTGCTGACATCGTGCGGGGGTGGCGGTGGAGGCGGCGGGGGTACGCCGACGCCGACGCCCACGCCGACTCCCACCCCCACGCCGACCACGGTCTACACGCCGCCCGCCGCCGAGGCGCTGACCACGGCGGACGTCGAGCGCGTGCTCGCGCAGGCGATTTCGGAAGCGCAGGCGCGCAGCCTGCCGTCGGTGATCGCGGTGACCGACCGCGTCGGCAATGTGCTGGGCGTGTTCCGCATGACCGGCGCGCGCGCGACCGCGGCGACGTCGCCGGCACCCAATGGCGTGAATATCGACGCGCAGAATGTCACTTTCCCGGCCGAGGGCGGCGCGATCGCGAAAGCGATCACCGGCGCCTATCTGTCGAGCGGCGGCAATGCCTTTTCGACGCGCACCGCGAGCCAAATCGTCCAGGAACATTTCCCGCCTGCGCCGACCACGGTCGGGCTGGAGAGTGGCCCCCTGTTCGGCGTGCAGTTCAGCCAGCTGCCGTGCAGCGACCTGTCAGCGCGTTTCGGCGCCCCCGGGGCGGCGGCGCTGATTGGCCCCAAGCGCTCGCCGCTCGGCCTCGCGGCCGATCCGGGCGGGCTGCCGCTCTACAAGAATGGCGTGCTCGTCGGCGGCATCGGCGTGATGGGCGACGGCGTTTACGGCAGCGACGCCAACATCCTCGACATCGATAACGACCCCGAGGAGTTTATCGCGCTCGCGGGCACGCGCGGGTTCGAGGCGCCGAGCACGATTACCGCCGACAAGATCACCGTCGACGGAACCAGCTTGCGCTTTTCCGATGCGACCTTCGCCGGGGTGGTGTCGAGCGGTAGCGCGAGCTTCGCCAGCCTCAACGGCACCGAGGGCAGTCTTGTCGCGGTGATCGGCTATGCCAATGCTGCGGTGACTGCGGGGATCGCCTACGGCAGTGAAGCGTCGGGCATCCGCGCTTCGACTGCCGCCGAATTCTCGAACCGCGATGCGTTCGTGCTGACCAATGGTAGCGGCGCCAACCGCTATCCACTGCGCGCCGGCACCGACGGCGCGACGAACAGCGCGCCTTTGACGCAGGCCGAGGCGCGCGCGGTGCTCGAAGAAGCCTTCACGGTGATGAGCCGCGCGCGCGCGCAGATCCGTCGCCCGCTCGACAGCCGTGCGCAGGTCACGATCAGCATCGTCGACACCCACGGCGCGGTGCTCGGTATCGTGCGCTCGCCCGACGCGCCGATCTTCGGCACCGACGTCAGCCTGCAAAAGGCGCGCACTGCCGCCTTCTTCTCGGGCGCGCAGGCGGGGGCCGAGCTCGGCGCCAATGCGAGCGCCGATGTCCGCCAGTTCGTCCCCGCGACGCGCACTTTCCTGAACAACCCGGCCGCGCTCACCGGCACGATCGCCTTCTCCGACCGCGCGAACGGCAATCTGTCGCGGCCCTATTTTCCCGACGGTGAGGTCGGCCGTCCGCAGGGCCCGCTGTCGCGCCCGATCGCGCAGTTCAACCCCTTCTCGACCGGGCTGCAATCGGCTCTGATCATCGGCAATCTCGGCGCGCACCTCGGCTTCGTTTCGGGCGCGAGCCCCACCGATACGCCGGCGCGCTGCACGACCTTGCCCGACGTCGCAGCCGGACAGAACCGGCTCCAGAACGGCATCCAGATCTTCCCGGGATCGGTGCCTATCTATCGCGGCAACCAGCTCGTTGGCGCGATCGGCGTGTCGGGCGACGGCATCGACCAAGACGACATGATCAGCTTCCTCGGTGCGCATAACGGCGGCGCGCGCGTCGGCGGCATCGGCAATGCGCCCAAGGCGATCCGGTCGGACAATGTCGTCGTCAACGTCGGCGCGGGCGTACGCCTGCGCTATATCAGCTGCCCCTTCGCCCCGTTCCTCGACACGGCGAACCAGAATGTTTGCGACGGGCTATAGGCGATGATGACGGGGGGCAGCCTTTGGCCGATCATCGCAACACTCGCGGCGCAGGGCGCGCCCGGGGCCGAGGCGTTGCCGCCGCCGCCCGCGCCCGAGGGGCCGCCGGTTGCCGGCGATGCCGCGCCTGCCGAACAGCCTGCCGACGAACTGATCCCGCCCCCGCCGCCGGTCGACTGGCAGCAGATGGTGAAGGACGACCTCGTCACCGACATCATCGAGGGGCGCCGTCGTCCCGGCTATCGTCCCGACCTTCCCGACGCGCTGACGCAGGACAATGTCGGTGCGTTGCGGCCGCCGCCGCCGCAGGCGTTTCCGGGGATGGAGGACCAACTGCCGGTCCCCGACCGCTGGCGCCTGATCGAGACATTGGGGGTGGTCAAGGAACACTGGTTCGATCCCTATCACCAGAACACCTACAAGGGTGACCGCGCGATCGACCGCAGCAAGGTCAAGTGGCTGCCGATCAAGGGCGACGACTGGTTCATCGTCGCCAATGCGGTCTCGGACACGGTGTTCGAACCGCGCACCTTCCCGATCCCCGTCGGCGTCCAGACGACCGAGCGGCCGGGCAGCCTCGACGTGTTCGGCAAGGATCGCAGCTTCGTCTTTGCGCAAACCTTCATTGCGGGCGCGGCGCTGATCAAAGGCTCGACCGCGTTCAAGCCGCCCGACATCGAATATCGCGTCACGCTCGCCTATCAGGCCAATTATGTCGACGTGCCCGAACGGCGCGTGCTCGACGTGCGCCCGTCGAAGGCGAGCCATCGGTACGACTCGTTTCTCGGCGTGCAGGAACTGTTCGTCGACAAGCATCTCGGCAACACGTCCGACCGCTATGATTTCTACTCGATCCGTCTCGGCATCCAGCCGTTCCAGAGCGATTTCCGCGGTTTCCTGTTCAACGACAACCAGCTTGGCATCCGCCTGTTCGGCAACCGCGACAACAACCGCTTCCAATATAATCTCGCGGCCTTCTGGCGGCTCGAAAAGGACACCAACAGCGGCCTCAACGACATCACCCAGACCCCGCGCAGCGATTTCATCTTCACCGGCAACCTCTATCGGCAGGATTTCCCGGTCGTCGGGCTGACCAGCCAGGTCAGCGTGACCTACAATATGAATCGCGAAAAGAATGACGTGCAGATCGACCACAACGGCTTCCCGGTGCGCCCGGCGCTGCTCGGCGACCTGCGCGGCCGCGAATATGACGTCGTCTATCTAGGCTACAGCGCCGACGGGCGGATCGGGCGGATCAACGTCACCGCGAGCTTCTATGCCGCGCTCGGCGAGGACCGGAACAGCTTTTTCACGAGCAAACCGGCCGAAATCCGTGCGGGCTTCGGCGCGGTCGAGCTCAGCTACGATCATGACTGGATGCGTTTCCGCCTGTCGGGGCTTTATGCGACGGGCGACGGCGATCCGTATAACAACACCGAAGGCGGCTACGACGCGATCTTCGAAAATCCGATCTTCGGCGGCGCCGACACCAGCTACTGGATCCGCCAGACGATCCCCTTCGCGGGCGGCGGGCGCGTCATCGCGATCAGCGGGCGCAACGGCATCTTGAACTCGCTCCGCTCGTCGAAGGAAGAGGGGCAGTCGAATTTCAACAATCCGGGCACCGTCTTCATCGGCGCGGGCGCCGATTTCGACCTGACCCCCGAATTTCGCGTCAGCACCAATTTCAACCATCTGTGGTTCGAAAATACGTCGAGCCTGCAGGCGCTGCGCACCGAAGGGTCGATCCCCAAGGATATCGGTTTCGACCTGTCGCTCGCGACGATCTGGCGGCCGAAGGCGACGCAGAACATCGTCGGGCGCCTCAGCGGCGCGGTGCTGCTGCCCGGCAAGGGGTTCAAGGACCTGTTCGACAACAAGCAGAAGAACGACGCCTATGTGTCGATCCTCGCCAATGTGATCGTGAGTTTCTGATCGTGACGCGCAAACTCTTCGCCCTCTTCGCCTTCCTGCTGATGAGCGTCAGCCTGGGCGTGAGCGTCACGCGCGCGGCCGAAGAGGAGAAGCCGCTCAAGATCGAATATCGCTTCACGCCGCCCGCGCCGCGCGAGCAGAGCGACGCCGAGGTCGTCCAGAAATCGGAGGGCTGCTACAGCTGCCACACGCGCACCGACCAGCCGTCGATGCACGCGACTCCCGCGGTGAAGCTCGGCTGCACCGACTGCCATGGCGGCGACGCGAGCCAGCGCGGCACGCCGAGCCTCGGTTACAAGCATCCGACGAACAAGGCGGTGATGAAGCTTGCGCACCCGCAACCGACGCTGCCGGGCGCATGGCACGATAGTTCGGCGAACCCGCAGCGCAGCTACACCCTGCTCAACAAGGAATCGCCCGAATTCATCCGTTTCGTGAACCCCAGCGATTACCGCGTCGCGCGCGAGGCGTGCGGCGCGTGCCACCTTGAGGTGATCGAGGCGACCGAGCGTTCGATGATGTCGACCGGCGCGATGCTGTGGGGCGGCGCGGCGTATAACAACGGCATCGTTCCCTACAAGAATTACATCTTCGGCGAAGCCTATACGCGCACCGGCGAACCCGCCTGCATCCTGTCGCCCTCGTCGCGGCTGACCGCCGAGGAATATAAGGAGGCGTGCAAGCCGAGCTTCGGTTTCGACAAGATATTGACCGACGAAGAGAAAAAGCGCGGCGCGCTCGCGAAAATGTATCCGCTGCCGCGCTGGAGCGTGCTGCCGCCGGGCGACGTGTTCCGCGTGTTCGAGCGCGGCGGGCGCAACATCAACACGCAATTCCCCGAAATCGGCCTGCCGAACCCGACCGGCAGCATCCAGCGGCTCGAGGAGCCGGGGCGCCCCGACCTCAAGCAGTCGAACCGCGGTCCCGGCACCGGCCTGCGCGTGTCGATTCCCGTGCTCAACATCCACAAGACGCGCCTCAACGATCCGCTGTCGTGGTTCATGGGGACGAACGACCAGCCCGGCGACTATCGCCATTCGGGCTGTTCGGGCTGTCATGTCGTCTATGCCAACGACCGCGAGCCGCGGCACAGCCTGACCTATGCCAAATATGGCCGCGACGGCGAGACCGCGACGGTCGATCCCACGATTGCCGAGAAGAAGTGGAAGCCCGAGGGCGGGCATGGTGGCGATGCGCATGGCGCCGATGACGGCCACCAGGCCGGCGGCGGTCATGGCGCGCTGATCGACCCCGCCGATCCCGACGTTCCGGCCCGCCCGGGATCGCCGGCGCGCGGCGAATCGGGCCACCCGATCAGCCACGCCTTCACCCGCGCGATCCCGACCTCGCAGTGCATGTCGTGCCACATGCACCAGCCGAACATCTTCCTGAACTCCTACCTCGGCTACACGATGTGGGACTATGAATCGGACGCGCCGCAGATGTGGCCGGGACCGGAAAACACCGCGCCGCGCCCGCCGGGGATGAGCGACGAGGACTATCAGAAGAAATACAAGCAGCAGCGCTACCCCACCGCCGCCGAAGTGCATCAGGTGCTCGAACGCAACCCCGAGGGTGCGGCGACGCGCGGGCTGTGGGCTGATGTCGAGTTCCTGCGCGACGTCTATGACGTCAACGACAGCAACAAGGATACGCAGTTCGCCGACTATCACGGCCACGGCTGGAACTTCCGCGGCATCTTCAAGCGCGACCGCAACGGCAATCTGCTGACCGCCGCCGGCAATATGGCGACCTACGGCACCGACACCGCGAACATCATCGATCCGAAGGACCCGGAAAAATGGCGCAAGAGCTGCAGCCATTACACCGATCCGAAAGAGCGCGACCTGTGCCTGTCGAGCGCCGACCCGGGCAAGCCGGGGGTCGAGGGCAAGTTCGTCCCACCGGGGATCAATCCCGGAAAGGCAGTCCATATGATGGACATCCATGCCGAAAAGGGCATGCAATGCGCCGACTGCCACTTCGCGCAGGACAGCCACGGCAACGGTTATATCCAGGGCGAGGTCGCGAACGCGGTCGAGATCAGCTGCAAGGACTGCCACGGTACCGCCGACGCCTTCCCGAACCTCTTGACCTCGAACGTCGCAGCGCGGCCGCAGGGCAATAATCTCGCGTTGCTCCGCAATCCCGACGGGCGCCGCCGTTTCGAATTCCAGTACAATGACGATGCCGAGGTGATCGGCCTGATCCAGCGTTCGATCGTCGATCCCAAGCTCGAATGGCAGGTCAGCCTCGTCAAGCAGGCGGTGACGCCGGGACCGCATTTCAATGCGAAAGCGGCGCGCGCGAAGCTGATGGCGCGAGCGGGCAGCGAGGACGGCAAGTTCGAATGGGGGCCGGGGGTCGCGAAGGAGGATCGCGCGCACGGCGACGACAAGATGACCTGCTTCACCTGTCACCTGTCGTGGACGACGAGCTGCGGTGGGTGCCATTTGCCGATCGAGGCGAACTGGAAGACCAAGATGCACCATTTCGAGGGGGAGGAGACGCGCAACTTCGCGACCTATAACCCGCAGGTGGCGCGCGACGAGATGTTCCAGCTTGGTCGCCACCAGCTCACCAAGCCCGGCGAACCCGGCCCGAATGGCGAGGCGCGCGGTATCATCACGCCCGTCCGCTCGACCTCGGCGCTGGTGCTCTCTTCGACGAACATCAACCGCGAGCGCATTTATGTGCAGCAGCCGCCGATCTCGTCGGCGGGCTATTCGAGCCAGGCCTTCGCGCCGCACTTCCCGCACACGGTGCGCCGCTCCGAAACCAAGCAGTGCAGCGACTGCCACCTGTCGGCGGCCGACGATAACAATGCGATCATGGCGCAGCTCAATCTGCTCGGCACCAATTTCGTCAATTTCGTCGGCCTGAACGTCTGGTCGGGGCAGGAAAACAGCTTCCAGGCGACGCGCGTTACTGAATGGGACGAGCCGCAGGCGGTGATCGGCAGCTACCTCCAGAAATATGCCTATCCCGATTATTGGAAGCTGCACGTCGAACAGAATGGCCGTGAGCTCAAGAACTGGGTGCGCGGCAAGACCTTCGACAAGAAGGGATCGGGCGAAACGCATGCGCTCGAGGAGTTTGCGAACATCGTCCAGGGGACGAGCGGGCGCGTGAACTGCCTGCAGCAGCGCGGCGAATATATGTTCGTCGCCGAGGGCAAGGGCGGCTTCCGCGTCTATGATGTCGCGTCGATCGGCAACAAGGGCTTCTCCGAACGCATCATCCGCGCGCCCTTCTCGGCGCTCGGGCACGACACGCATGTGAAGACGAAAAATGCGACGTGCATGGCGATCGCGACGACGCAGCCGATCAGCGTGTCGCGCAACGAGAATATCGTGAAGAATTTCCCCGAGAACCACGAACAGGTGATGCACGACATCTACCGCTACGCCGTCGTCACCGACAGCGTCGAAGGGCTGGTGCTCGTCGACATCGATACGCTGGCCGATGGCGAGTTCCGGAATAACAAGTTCAAGCGCGCGCTGACGTGGAACGAGGGCAATGTGTTGGCGGGCGCGCGGCATGTGACGCTCGCGGGCAGCATCGCCTACATCACCACCGATGCCGGACTCGTCGTGCTCGACCTCTCGGCCCCGCTCCAGCCCAAGGTCGCCGCGCAGCTGCCGTTGACCGACGCGCGCGCGAGCGCGGTACAGTTCCGTTTCCTTTGGGTCACCGATGCCGAAGGGGTGAAGCTGTTCGACGTCACCAACCTCGCGCAGCCGGTCGCGGTCCCGTCGGGCACGGTGCGGCTGGCGAACGCGCGGAAGATCTACGTCGCGCGAACCTATATGTATGTCGCGGCGAAGGCCGACGGGCTTGTCATCGTCGATGTGACGCGTCCCGCGGCGCCGGTCGTCTGGCCGGGGCTGACCTTTGGCGGCGCGCTGAGCGATGCCGAGGATGTCATCGTCGCGTCGACCAACGCCTCGCTGTTCGGTTATGTCGCCGACGGCCGGAACGGGATCAAGGTGCTCCAGCTCACCAGCCCCGACAATCCCGGCCTCTATGGTTTCTCGCCCAAACCGACCCCCGAGCTGATCGCGTGGGCGAAGACGCCGTCACCCGCGGTCGCGCTGTCAAAGGGCCTCGACCGCGACCGCGCCGTCGACGAGACGGGCGGCCAGATGGCGGTGTTTGGGCGTGTCGGCTCGCGCCCGTTCACGCGGCCCGAAATGGAGAAATTGTTCCTGAACAGCAGGGGCGTGGTCTACAAGGTCAGCGACGAGGTCGACCAGAATGCGTGGCGGCCGCCGCTGCTTTACGCGAACTGATAAATCGTCATCCCAGCGAAAGCCGGGACCGCTATCGTTCCGGAATACTGCCAGCGATCCCAGCTTTCGCTGGGATGACGGTTATTGCCGCTCGGCCTGAACCACCGTGTCCGACGCGCGCAGCGCCGACAATATGCGCATCACATGCTGGACGTCGCGCACTTCGACGACGACGTCATAGGTGTGGAAACCGCCCTCGCGGTTCGACAGGCGCAAATTGGTGATGTTCGCCATATTGGCGGCGAGGATGCCCGACATTTCGGCGAGCGTGCCCGGTTCGTTGAGGATGACGATGCACAGGCGCGCATTGCCGCCCTCGCTGTCTTCCTGCCACCGAAGGTCGATCCAGTCGGCATCGATCCCGTCGGCGAGCCGCGGGCAGTCGATGACATGCACCTCGATCCCCTCGCCGGGACGCGACAGGCCGACGATCCGGTCGCCGGGAACGGGATGGCAGCAATCGGCAAGCTGATAAGCGACGCCGGGGGTCAGCCCGGCGATCGACACCGCCGCGCCCTGCACCAGCTTGCCGGGCTTGGTCTTCATCTCGGCGGTGATGCCGGGGACCAGCGCCTCGAGCACCGCATTGTCGCTGAGCCGCTGCTTCGCGATCGCGACATAGAGCGCGCTGTCGTCGTCGAGCTTCAGCCGCTCGCGTGCCGCCGCTCGCGCCTTGTCGCCGACCTTGTTCGGCAGGCGCGCGACGATCTCGTCGTACATCTTGCGGCCTAGCGCCGCGAGTTCGACCTTTTCCTTCGACCGGACATGGCGGCGGATCGCCGCGCGCGCCTTTCCGGTCACCGCAAAGCCCAGCCACGCGGGCTGCGGCGTCTGTTTGTCGGACGAGAGAATCTCGACCGTGTCGCCATTGTTGAGCTGGGTGCGCAGCGGCACGAGCCGTCCATTGACCTTGGCGCCTACAGTGCGGTCGCCGAGCCCGGTGTGGACGGCATAGGCGAAATCGACCGGGGTCGCGCCCTTGGGCAACTGGTGCAGGCTGCCCTTCGGCGTGAAGGCGAAGATGCGGTCCTGATACATCGCGATGCGCGTATTTTCGAGGAATTCCTCGGGATCGTGCGTCTGCTCAAGGATTTCGATGAGGTCGCGAATCCAGCCCGCCTGGCCGTCGGGCGCGGCGCCGCCCTGCTTATATGCCCAATGCGCAGCAAGCCCGAATTCGGACTGCTGGTGCATGCCAAGGCTGCGAATCTGGATTTCGATCCGCATATTCTGCTGGTGCATGATCGTCGTGTGCAGCGACTTGTAGCCGTTGCGTTTCGGCGTCGAGATATAATCCTTGAAGCGCCCCGGTACCATTTTCCATTTGCGATGGATCAGCCCCAGTGCGGCGTAGCAATCGGCGTCGGTCGGGGTGAGGGTCCGGAACGCGATGATGTCGGTCACCTGCTCGAAGCTGACATGCCGTTCCTGCATCTTGCGCCAGATCGAATAGGGGTGCTTTTCGCGCCCCGACACTTCGGCCTCGATACCGTTCTTCGCGAGAAGCTCCTTGAACTCGCGGCTGATCGCGGCGACCTTGTCCTTGCCGCCGGCGGTCAGCTTGGCGAGGCGGCCGGTGATCGTCGCATAGGCTTCCGGTTCGAGTTCGCTGAACGCGAGGAGCTGCATCTCGCGCATATATTCATACATGCCGATCCGCTCGGCGAGCGGGGCATAGATATCCATCGTCTCCTTGGCGATGCGGCGGCGCTTCTCGGGATTCTTGATGAAATGCAGCGTCCGCATATTGTGCAGCCGGTCGGCAAGCTTGACGAGCAGCACACGGATGTCGTCGGACATCGCAAGCAGGAATTTGCGGAGGTTTTCGGCGGCGCGCTCATTTTCGGTCTGCGCCTCGATCTTGCTGAGCTTCGTCACCCCGTCCACCAGCCGGCCGACGTCGGCGCCGAACAGCCGTTCGATTTCCTCGGGCGTCGTCAGCGTGTCTTCCAGCGTGTCGTGGAGCAGCGCGGTGACGATCGTTTCGCTGTCGAGGTGGAGGTCGGTCAAAATCCCGGCGACCTCGACCGGATGGCTGAAATAGGGGTCGCCAGACGCGCGTTTCTGGCTGCCGTGCTTCTGGACGGTGAAGACATAGGCGCGGTTGAGCAGCGCCTCGTCGACGTCGGGATCATAAGCGCGCACGCGCTCGACAAGTTCATATTGCCTCAGCATCGCCCTCAATGTCGTTCATGCGGTACCAATTGCAATGCGAAATTTGCTTGCGCAGGACCGCCGGAGGTTAGCAACTTTGGTAAAGCCCGTTGGAAGCATCGTTCGTCGCGGGTAGGACAATCATGAGATGGGGACCGAAGCTCTTGATTCGACGCCGACACCGCGGGTGTCGATGGTCATGCCCGTGCACAATGGTGCGCGCTGGCTGGCCGATGCGATCGCGTCGGTGCTTGCCCAGGATTTTCGCGATTTCGAGCTGATCCTTGTCGATGACGCGTCGCGCGACGCGTCGCCCGCGATCATGGCCGAAGCCGCGGCAAGCGATCCGCGCGTGACGTTGCTGCGCCTCGACACGAATGTCGGTTTGCCGGCGGCGCTCAATCACGGATTTGCCGCGGCGCGCGGCGAAATGCACAGCTGGACATCGGACGATAATTTGCTCCGGCCCAATATGCTGGCGCGGCTTGTCGCAACGCTCGATGCGCAGCCCGGGACCGACATCGTCCACGCCGACTTCGCCTTGATCGACGACGCGGGCGGCGAACTCGGCATTTCGCGTGTCGGGCCGGTCGAACGGCTGCTCTACGGCAATAACATCGGCGCCTGCTTTCTCTACCGGGCATGCGTGACCGAAGCGCTTGGCGGCTATGACACCGGGCTGTTCGGCGTCGAGGATTATGATTTCTGGCTACGCGCGGCGCAGCGTTTCACCTTTGTCGCGTTGCACGAGGATCTGTATCTCTATCGCAAGCATGGCGGCAGCCTGACCAGCCAGCGGTCCGAAGAGATCCAGGCGTTGACCGCCCAGATCGTCGAACGCGCGCTGCCCGCGACGCTGCCCGCGCGCAGCCGCAGCGAAATCCTCCTCGGGCTCGCGCTGCGCAGCAGCCGCAGCTGGCGCCTCGACCTGGTGCGCCGCGCCTTTCGCGCCGACCCGCAGCCGGTTCTCGCGCGACTGCCCGCGCTGGCG
The DNA here is from genome assembly GCF_052871675.1 of Sphingopyxis sp. LARHCG72. NCBI lineage: Bacteria > Pseudomonadati > Pseudomonadota > Alphaproteobacteria > Sphingomonadales > Sphingopyxidaceae > Sphingopyxis > Sphingopyxis sp. LARHCG72. The sequence goes on from NZ_JBIXJU010000002.1 coordinate 481,793, forward strand.
CGCTGGTCGCTCGTCGTCGCGCGCAACCGCCTCGCGGCCTGATCGGCCCCGATTTCGTGACAATTCGTGGCACGGCGCCGCACCCCGGGTGCGATGCGGCGCTGTGCCAAAAACCTATTTCCCGGCGTTGCAGCGCGCGAGTTCGTCGGCATCGAGCGCCTTGCCGCCCGCGGTAAAGCTCGCCACCGGCCCCGCGGCCTTGGCGAGGGCCGAGCACATGATGAGGGGGCGGCTCGTCCCCTGGCCGGCGATGCAGCTCGCGCCCTTGCAGGCCCAGACGACATCGCGCGCGACAAAGCGAGCATCGGAAGCCGGGCTGGCGAGTTCGGCGCGGTAATAGGCGCCGCCTGCGGCGCTGGCCGCGACCGACCAGAAGGCCAGGCCGCCGATCAGCGCGGCGCCGGCCAGCGAACGCGAATTTGAAAGGGGAGAAAGCTTGAATATGGGCATCTGGACCTCCTGTTTTTGCGCGACCGGGAGGTCGCGAAACGCTGCCTAGCGTTTGAGTTGCGAAATGCAACGGAGGCACTATATTTTTTTGGCGCATGGGCGGATTTTACGTTAGGGCTTTGGCTATGGGAAAACTACGCGAACTGTTGAACGACCTCGATGGGGGCAATTGTGCCCTGCCGCTTGCGCTTGAGGCGATGGGCGAGCGATGGTCGTTCATGATCCTGCGTGCGGCGTTCAACGGCGTCCATCATTTCGAGGAGTTCCAGCAGGAGTTGAACATCGCGCGCAACATCCTGTCGAACCGTCTGTCGAAGCTGGTCGACCATGGCATCATGGCGCGCGAGGTGATGGCCGAGGATCGGCGCAAGGTTCGCTATCAGCTCACCGAAAAGGGCATCGAGCTGCTTCCCGCGATGATCGCGCTGCGTCAGTGGGGCGAGAAATGGGGGGCGGGCGTTCCCTCGACCCCGGTGCTCGTCGACGCGCGCGACGAACAGCCGATCGGCCCGGTGACGCTGACCGCGCACGACGGTCGCGTGATCGGTTACAAGGAATTGTTGTGGAAGCATCGTTCCGAATTGCAGCCGCTGGGACAGGCGCGTGTGCGCAGCGAAAATGCCGCGGCGCCGGTCGCGGCGGAATGACCGGCGACGCCTGCTGCAACCCGCGCGCGCGCGGCCGCTGACCTTCCTATCGCCCGGATCCCCATGCCGCTGTTTCGACTGACTTCGCCCGGCCCCTTTTTCGACAATAAGGTGCGGGCTTTCTGGAACCTGCAGCTGTTGGGCTGGGCCGCCTGGCTCGGCCTGCGCGGCGTGTCGGGGCTTGCCAATGGCCAGGCCTTCACCTTCCTGATTCCGCAGATGATCTCCGCGATCACCGGTTTCTCGCTCACCCTCCTGCTGTCGGTCTGTTATCGCACGCTGATCAACCGCCGCCCGCTTTTGATGTGGGGCGTCAGCTTCGGCCTTGCGGGCCTCGCGACCGCGCTCTGGGCCTTTATCGACGCGTGGGTTGCGCAGATCCAGAATCCGGCAAGCGAGGCGGGCTTTACCAGCCTGTTGCTCGGCGCGATGTATATCGACGCGACGTCGCTCGCGGCCTGGTCGGCACTCTATTTCGCGATCAACTATTTCCTCCAGCTCGAAGAGCAGAATGACCGCGTCCTGCGGCTCGAGGCGCAGGCGGCGTCGGCACAGCTCGCGATGCTGCGCTACCAGCTCAACCCGCATTTCCTGTTCAACACGCTCAACAGCATTTCGACGCTGGTCCTGCTCAAGCAGTCGGAGCCCGCCAATGCGATGCTGTCGCGCCTGTCGGCGTTCCTCCGCTACACGCTCGCGAACGAGCCGACCGCGCAGGTGACGCTGGCGCAGGAAATCGAGACGCTGAAACTCTATCTCGATATCGAGAAGATGCGTTTCGAGGAACGGCTGCGGCCCCATTTCGCGATCGACCCCGCGGTTTCGCGAGCGCGTTTGCCGTCGCTTTTGCTCCAGCCGCTGATCGAAAATGCGATCAAATATGCGGTCACGCCGCAGGAGGATGGCGCGGATATCACGATTTCCGCACAGTTGGCCGGTCAAAATGTCCGGATCACCGTGTCCGACACCGGCGCGGGATTGTCAGGCGAGACCACGGACCCCACCACTGGCTTTGCAACGGAATCGACCGGTGTGGGTTTAGCCAATATCAGGGACCGGCTGGCGCAGGCTTTTGGCGACCAGCACCGGTTCGACGTCCATATGGGCGCTGAGGGTGGATTCACGGTGGTAATCGAGTTTCCGTTCCAGCCCGATGGGCAAATGACGATTGGAACCGAGAGAACATGACGATCAGAACCATCCTGGTGGATGATGAAAAATTGGCCACCCAAGGCCTGCAACTGCGGCTCGAACCGCATTCGGATGTCGAAATCGTCGACACCGCGCAAAATGGCCGCGAAGCCATCCGCAAGATCAAGACGCACAAACCCGACCTCGTGTTCCTCGACATCCAGATGCCGGGGTTCGACGGCTTTTCGGTGATCCAGGGGCTGATGGAGGTCGAGCCGCCGCTCGTCGTCTTCGTCACCGCTTATTCGGACCATGCGATCCGTGCGTTCGAGGCGCAGGCGGTCGATTATCTGGTGAAGCCGGTCGAACCCGAACGGCTCGCCGATGCGCTGGACCGCGTGCGCCAGCGCCTCGCTGAAAAGCGCGGCGCCGCCGAAGTCGAGCGCTTGAAGACGGTGCTCGCCGAAGTCGCGCCCGAGGCGGTCGAGGATTATGACGCCGAAGCCGCCCCCGACGCGCACGCCGCCGACCGCTATGAAAAGATGATCAACATCAAGGATCGCGGCCAGATTTTCCGCGTCGACGTCGACAGCATCGAGCGCATCGACGCCGCGGGCGATTATATGTGCATCTACACCGCCGATAATTCGCTCATCCTGCGCGAGACGATGAAGGACCTCGAAAAGCGGCTCGACCCGCGCAACTTCCAGCGCGTCCATCGCTCGACGATCGTGAACCTGAGCCAGGTCAAGCAGGTCAAACCGCACACCAACGGTGAATGCTTCCTCGTGCTCGGATCGGGCGCGCAGGTGAAAGTGAGCCGCAGCTATCGCGACGTGGTCGCGCGCTTCGTGCACTAATATTTCTGCCTGACGGCAGAAGCGGCACCGGCCCGCTCCCCCGCCCGGCCTCCCCTTTCAGGATACGCTGTTGGGAGGCCGGGCGGGGGAGCGGGCCGGTGCCGCACGTTTCCGCGAAGCGGAAACAGACAACTACAGCTGGTGCCCTGTCCGGTCGCGCTTGGTCGCGAGATATTGTTCGTTATATTTATTCGTGGGCAGCGCGAGGGGTAAGCGCTCGATCACCTCGACGCCTTCCTTCTCTAACCGCGCGACCTTTTCGGGATTGTTGGTCATCAGCCGGATGCGCGGGATATTGAGCAGCTCGAGCATCCGCCCCGCGATCGCGAAATCGCGGGCTTCGACCGGGAAGCCGAGGCGCAAATTGGCGTCGACCGTGTCATAACCCTGATCCTGCAGCGCATAGGCGCGCAGCTTGTTGACGAGCCCGATCCCACGCCCTTCCTGTCGGAGGTAGAGCAGCACGCCCCACGGCGCATCGGCCATCGCGTGGAGCGCGGCGTGAAGCTGCGGTCCGCAATCGCATTTGAGGCTGCCGAGCACGTCGCCGGTCAGGCATTCGCTGTGCAATCGCACGACCGGCGGATTGCCGTCGCGTTTGCCGATGATCAGCGCGACATGGTCCGACGCTTCTTCGGGCGAGCGGAAGGCAATGATTTCGGCGCTTTCGCTGGCTTCGACGGGCAGGCGCGCGCGCGCCGCGACTTCGAGCCGCGTCGGGTCGAGCAGCGCAGCGACATCGCCGGCGGTACAGAAGGTTTCGGCTTCCCCCGCCGCTTCGCGCACGAAGAAAGCGGGGAGCAGGCCGGCGTGGCGCGCCATCGTCATCGCGGCGGCGGCCGCGGCATCGCCACCGGTCGCCACCGTGTGGAACGGGCCTTTGAGCGGATTGGCGAGATCGAGCGCCGGGTCGGCGATCGGGAGCGCGGCGGCTACCGTGTCGGCGGCCTTTGCCAGCCGCACCGGTCCCGGCGTTGCGGCGACGCGCTGGTTGGTGAGCATGAGCGTGACTGCGCGCTCGCCCGACAGCAGTATGTCGTGGCTGGCGAATTCGCCGAGCGCGCCGTCGCGCGCGCTCTCGACCGCAAGCAGGTCGAGCGCACCGTCCGCGCCCTCGACGCGGAACGGCCAGCCGCGCCGCAGCGCGTCGACCGCGCGCGCGGCCCGACGGGCGCCGCTGTCGCTCAAAAATCGAACTCGGTGATGAGCGGAATATGGTCCGACGGCCGTTCCCAGCTCCGCGCGGGCTGGACGATACGATGCGATATCGCTTTGGGCATCAGGTCGGGGGTCACCCACATATGGTCGAGCCGGCGGCCGCGGTTCGACGCTTCCCAATCCTTCGCGCGATAGCTCCACCAGGTATAGAGTCGCTCGGGCGCCGGGATGAAATGGCGGCCGAGGTCGATCCAGTCCGACGCCGCCTGCAACCGCGCCAGCGTTTCGACCTCTACGGGCGTATGGCTGACGACATCGAGCAGCGCCTTGTGATTCCAGACATCGCTTTCGAGCGGCGCGACGTTGAAATCGCCGGTCAGCACCGTCGGCGTGCCATTCAGCGCGCCCGACCATTCGGTCATGCGGCCGAAGAAATCGAGCTTCTGCCCGAATTTGGGATTCAATTCGCGATCGGGAATGTCGCCGCCCGCGGGGATATAGACATTGTCGAGCCGCACGCCCGACGGCAGCGTCACGCCCACATGGCGCGCCTCGCCATTCGCCTGCCAGTCATATTTGCGCACGTCGGTCAGCGGCACCTTGCTGACGATCGCGACGCCGTGGTGCATGCGCTGGCCGTGGGTGACGATATGCTCATACCCCAGCCGCTTGAACATCTCGGGCGGGAACAGCGTGCATTCGACCTTGGTCTCTTGCAGGCAGAGGATGTCGGGGGCTTCTTCGCGCAGGAATTTTTCGACGATACCGATGCGGGCGCGGACGCTGTTGATGTTCCACGATGCGATGCTGGTGCGAGTCATGCGGTGGCTCTATCGGCGCGGGGGAAGGCGCGCAACGTTGCGGCCGAATCTTTTGTCGGGTGGCCCGGACAAATTAAACCCCCGTCCCAGGGGCGGTGGAACGGGGGTTCAAGGTCAGCGTTCGTCACGCTCTTGAATGAAGGTGCCTGGCAGTCCGGGTGGGGCAACAGGGGGAAACCCAAATCCGGGAGCCGTGTTGGCGCCTTCGAGAGTTGGAATAGCGGGTCTTCCCTGTCGCCAAGCTGAACGAAAAGGTACGCCTTCGCGCCGCTTTTGCAGTTCGTCGATGCAGGACGACGGTTGGTCCGGAAAAACGGCGCCGAATCCTTCGGGGGATTCGGCGCCGCCTGAATGGGTCGTCAAAAGAGCGGGTAGGTCAGCCCGCGCGGCCCCGCTGCTTGGGGCGCGGGTCGGTCCATTTGAACGCCGAATCGGCGACCGCGACGTTGAATTTCTGGTTGCTGAGGTCGATGCGCGTGCGGTTGTTCTGCGAATCGAGTGCGACCCAGCCGCGCAGGCGCAGGCCCGCGGGCGCCGATCCGTCGCGCACGAATACCATCGTGATCGTGCCATATTCGGGGCGCTTCGGATCCTTGACCTCGACGCTCAGCACGTCGCCGCTGCCCGTCGGCAGGACCTTGGCATATTTGGTCAGGTCGCGGTCGGGGTCGAGCAGCGCGCCGAGTGGCGAGTTCTTCACCGGCCAGCGCTGCACCTGCTTCACTTCATAGTCGATCATCGTCAGCGAACTGCCGTCGCCGACGATCAGCAGCGGCACGCCCTTTTGATATTGGAAGCGGATCTTGCCCGGACGCTTCAAGGTCAACTGGCCGCTCAGGCGCTGGCCGTTGCGGTCGGTCTGCACGAAATCGGCGGTCATCGAGCTGGTCGATTTGAGATGCGACTGCACCGCCGACAACGTGCTCGCCGATTGCGCGATCGCGGGAACGCCGATGGCAAGGCTGGCCGCCGCGACGGGGGCAAGCGTCCAGGCGGCGAGGCGGGTCATGGGGGTCTTGAAAATCATCTGGCTCTCATTCTGCGATATGTCTGCGGTCCATCGCAGGCGGGCATTGAACGCGCGCTGAACCTGTCGTTAGATGCTGTTCAAGTCGTGAAGCCGGCAAAGGTTGCTCATCTTTGCTGGCCGTACTGGTCGGTGAGCACGTCGCGGCGGCCGACATGGTTGGGCGGGCTGACCAGCCCTTCCTCCTCCATCCGCTCGATCAGGCGCGCTGCACTGTTATATCCGATGCGCAGCTGGCGCTGCAGCCAGCTCGTCGAGGCCTTCTGGCTCTCGACGACGATCTGGCAGGCCTTGGCGTACATGCGGTCCTCGGCGCTGTCGCCACCCGCGGGCGCGCCCTCCATCGCGAAACCGCCGTCCTCGGGATCCTCGGTCACGCTCTCGATATAGTCGGGCCGGCCCTGTGCCTTCCAGTGATCGGCGACCGCGCGCACCTCGTCGTCGGAGACGAAGGGGCCGTGGATACGCGTGATCTGCTTGCCGCCGGGGACGTAGAGCATGTCGCCCTTGCCGAGCAGCTGCTCGGCGCCCGCTTCGCCCAGAATCGTGCGGCTGTCGATCTTCGACGTGACGTTGAAGCTGATGCGCGTCGGCAGGTTCGCCTTGATGACGCCGGTGATGACGTCGACCGACGGACGCTGGGTCGCGAGGATCAGGTGGATGCCCGCCGCGCGGGCTTTCTGCGCCAGCCGCTGGATCAGGAATTCGACTTCCTTGCCCGCGGTCATCATCAAATCGGCAAGTTCGTCGACGACGACGACGATCTGCGGCAACGGCGCATAGTCGAGCGTCTCTTCTTCATAGACCGGCTGGCCGGTGTCGGGGTCGTAACCCGTCTGGACGCGGCGCCCGAGCGACTTGCCCTTGGCGAGCGCGCCGCGCACCTTGTCGTTGTAGCTAGCGAGGTTGCGGACCGACAGCGACGACATCATCCGGTAGCGGTCCTCCATCTGCTCGACCGCCCATTTGAGCGCGCGGATCGCCTTCTTGGGCTCGGTCACCACGGGGGCGAGCAGGTGCGGGATATCGTCATAGACGCTGAGTTCCAGCATCTTGGGATCGATCATGATCATCTTCACCTGATCGGGACCAAGCCGATAGAGAAGCGAGAGGATCATCGCGTTGAGTCCGACCGACTTACCCGAACCCGTCGTACCCGCGATGAGCAGATGCGGCATCGGCGCGAGGTCGGCGATCATCGGGTCGCCGCTGATATTCTTGCCGAGGATGATCGGCAGTGCGCCGGTCTGATCCTGGAACAGGGCGCTGCCGATGATTTCGTGCAGCACCACCGATTCGCGGTTCGCGTTGGGCAGTTCGATGCCGATCACGGTGCGCCCGGGGATCGGTGCGATGCGCGCCGACAGCGCCGACATGTTGCGCGCGATATCGTCGGCGAGGTTCGATACGCGGCTCGCCTTCGTCCCCGGTGCGGGTTCGAGTTCGTACATGGTGACGACGGGGCCGGGGCGGACCGCGGTGACGACGCCCTTGACCTGGAAATCCTCGAGTACCGATTCGAGCAGGCGGGCATTGCGTTCGAGCCCCGCCTTGTCGATCTGCCCCGTCGGTCCCGGCGGCGGCGGCGCGAGCAGGTCGATCGACGGCAGCTGGTAGTTGGTGAACAGCTCGGTCTGCGGCTTGGGCTTGGGTTTCGAGGGCGCGCTGCGTTCTGCAGGATCGGCGATTTCGGGCGGGGCGCGGTCGCTCGGTTCGGCAACGGCGCGCGGGCGGACGACGCGGTCCACGGGCTCGGGCGCGCGGATGTCGTCGCTCGCCACGCGTGCGGGTTCGACGACACGGCGGCTGCCCTCGGCCGCGGGCAGTCGGAAACGCGACGCCCAGCCCTTTTCAAGCCGCAGTGCGCGCCACGCGAGCCACAGGCCGACCCCGACGAGCAGCAGGATGGTGGCAAAGCGGATCAGCGCCGCGGCGGGTTCGCCCGCCTGCGCGAACAAGGGCGCGATCGCACCGCCGAGCAGCAGCGCGATGATCCCGCCCCAGCCTGCGGGCATCGGTGCGTTGGTCGCGGGCGACCAGAGTTCGGCGCCGAGACCGACGAGCAATATGCCGATGAAACTGTAAGCAAGCTGGCGCGGCCAATAGGGCTGCGCCTCGCCGGACCAGAGCCGCCACGCCATGATCCCGAGCAAGGGCAGCAGCAGCGCCACGCCGACGCCGCCGATCGACAGGCCCAGATCGGCGAACCACGCGCCCGCGCTGCCCATCCAGTTCGCCGCGGTCCCGTGCGCGGCGGTGTTGAGCGCCGCGTCGGTGCTGTCGTAGGTGAGGAGCGCGAGAGCCAGGAACAGCGTGAACAGCCCGAGCAGCGCCGCCGCCGCGATCACGATCGATCGCGCGATGCTTTGGCGGAAAACCGTGCGCCAATCGGCCTTTACGGGTGCGGCCTTGCGGCTTGCCATGCTCTTTACGGGTCCCTGTCAGTTAACCACGGCGATATGCGCATGGGGCGGACTCGCCGTCAAGCGGGCCGCCGCCGCCACCGCGGCCTTTCCAACCGTCCTGCCGCACGCTAGGGCATCGGCATGAGTGAAACGCTGCGCAGCGATGTCCTGATTTCGGGTGGCGGCCTCGTCGGCCAGGCGCTGGCCCTCGCCCTTGCCCACCACGGCCTGTCGGTCCAGGTCGTCGACCCCGCCGACCCGACGCGCACGATCGCGCCGGGGTTCGACGGCCGCGCCTCGGCGATCGCCAGCGCAACATGGCAGATGTTCGAAGTGCTGGGCATAGCAGAGCGGCTTGCCGGCCATGGCTGCCCGATCCGCGCGATCAAGGTCGGCGACGGTGCCCCCGACAGCGGCCGCGGCGGCGAACTCGACTTCGTCACCGCCGATGGCGCGCCGCCGCTCGGGACGATGATCGAAAATCGCCAGCTCCGCCTGGCGCTCGCCGCAGGGCTGGCCGATACGCCGCTCGTTCGCCTGTTTATGCCTGCCGAGGTCGTGGCGCGCGACACCGATGCGCATGGCGTCACGCTGACGCTCGCCGACGGCACGCGGCTCGCCGCGCCGTTGCTGGTTGTCGCCGAAGGCCGCCGCTCGCCGACCCGCGACGCGGCGGGGTTCAGTATCGCGAACTGGTCGTACCATCATCACGCGATGATCGGCGCGGTGGCGCACGAAAAGCCGCACGGCCATGTCGCGCACGAAATCTTCTATCCGTCGGGACCGTTCGCGTTGCTGCCGCTCGTCGACGACGAACAGGGCCGGCACCGCTCGGCGTTCGTCTGGACCGTGTCCGAAACCGACGGCCCCGGCTTTGCCAAGCTTGGTGACCGCGGCTTCATCGCCGAGTTGCAGAAGCGCGCCGGCGGGGTGCTCGGCGCGATGGAACTGGTGGCGCCGCGCATGACCTATCCGCTCGGCTTCCATCACAGCGCATCGATCGTCGCCGACCGCCTCGCGCTCGTCGGCGACGCCGCGCATGGTATCCATCCGATCGCCGGGCAGGGGCTCAACCTCGGGCTGCGCGACGTCGCCGCGCTCGCCGAAGTGCTCGTCGAGGGTGCACGGCTTGGCCTCGACCTCGGCGATGCGGCGCTGCTCGCGCGCTATCAGCGCTGGCGCGGGCTCGACAATATGATGGTCAGCCTCGCGACCGACGGGCTGACGCGGCTGTTCGGCATTCCGGGGCGCACCGCTGCGGCGGTGCGGCGCACCGGGCTCGGCGCGGTGCAGCGTATGCCGATGCTCAAGCGCTTCTTCATGGACGAAGCGCGCGGGGAGGCGGGCGACCTGCCGCGCCTGCTCGCGGGCGCCGAAATCTAGGTATTATTACCTGGGCGCGCGGCAGCCCGGCGCTAAGCATGACCGCCTATCCCTGTCGAAGCGGCAACCATGCCGCGGCAGGATGGGGATCGCAGCATGTCGGCAAAAAGCGATGCGCTCGAAGGGGCGGTGACCGATTATATCCAGGCGCGAACCGCGCTCGATGCGACGCCGGGAGCGCGCACCCGGGCGCTGGCCGATCGGGCCTTTGCGCGGCTCGCGACGCTCGCGGCACCGCGAATCCGTTATTTCACCCGCGCCTATGGCCTCGCCGACGTCGCCGATGACGCCGCGCAAGTGTGCGCGATCGCGCTCCACCGCGCCGCCGAACGCTATGATCCGGCGCGGGCGCGCTTCACAACCTATGTGAACTGGCAACTGCGCGCCGAATTGCAGGCGCTGCGTCACCGCCTTCACGGCGACCAACGCTGCGCCGGGCGGCGGCACGTCACCGCGACGCTGTCGCTCGACGCGCTCTGCGACGATGGTGTCGATGACTGGCTGGTCGATCCCGTCGCCGAAACCGCGGTTGAACAGGGCGCGGCGGACAGTCTCGCGGCGCGTGTCGCCGATCGCCTCGTCGGCGACTGGGCGGCACGGCGGCGCGCGGCGTTGTCACGCGGAACGGGCGGTGATGGCAAGCGGATCGCGGTTCGCGTCGCGGCCGAACAGGAGCTTGTCCGCCATCATCTGATGGTGACCGAGGCGGCCGACCGGCTGCGCGAGAGCGATCGCCACATCGTGCGGCGCGCGCTGGCCGACATGATCCGGCACACCGCGGGGCGGAAGGTGCACTGAATCTATGGAACCAGCGGTGCCAGCCCGCCAGATATTATTGCAGCGTAGCGCGGCCGTCGTCGCCGTCGAAGCGGCCGAAGAATTGCATCAGCTGGACGACCAACTCGGCGCGGGCGTCGATCGGCGTCGCTTCGAGCAGCGCCTGCTTCGCCGCGGCGTCGAATGGCGCGACCTGCGCGATGCCGTTGACCAGCGTCGCGTCGTCGAGCTGCCCGACCGAATCCCAGTCGACGACATAACCCTGCCGCGCCGCGAAGCGCTTGGCCTCGCGTTCGAGGCTCGCGCGCTCGATGCTCGCGAGCACGGCATCGTCCTCGGCTTCGAGCTCGATCTCGGCCTCGACCTGCCGGAACGGCGTCGTGACGTCTAGCTCGCGACGGACGCGAAAGCGCGCAACGCCTTCGAGCACGAGGTTGAACCGGCCCTCGTCGAGCGCCTCGACATCGACGATGCGCCCGACGCAGCCGATGTCGTAGAGCGCGGGCGGCTCGCGATCCTCTTCGCCGGGAAGCTGGCGCGGTTGGATCATCCCGATCTGCCGGTCGCGCGCCAGCACCTCCTGCACCATCGCCGAATAACGCGGCTCGAAAATATGCAGCGGCAGGTGCAGCCCGGGGAACAACACCGCGCCGGTCAGCGGAAAGATCGCGATCCGCTGGATCGTCAAAGGCGCGGTCTCGCCCATCACCCGAACAGGATCAGCGACAGGCGGCGGCGCTGCGCGGCAACCCACGCATCCTCGAGCCCGACGGCCTCGAACAGCGACAGCAATTTGGCGCGCGCGGCGCCGTCCTGCCACTCGCGATCGGCGGCGACGATGTGGAGGAGGTTGTCGGCGGCGGCATCGCGCTGTCCCGCGCCGATCTGCGCGGCGGCGAGGTCGTAACGCGCTTGGTGATCGTCGGGGTTCGCCGCGACCGCGGCTTCGAACGCGGCGAGTTCGCCCGCGTCGGGGGCGTCGGCGGCGAGCGCGAGCGCGCTTTTCGCCTGCGCGATCGGGGGATCGTCGGCGATGTCGGCGGGCACGGCGTCGAGCGCGGCCTGCGCGCCTTCGATGTCACCGGCGAGAAGCAATGCGCGAATCAGCCCGCCGTGCGCGGCGGCATTGTCGGGTGCCATGTCGAGGATCTGTGCAAAGATGCTCGCGGCGCGCGCGCCGTCGCCTTCGGCCAGCACGCTTTCGCTCATCTCGACCAGCGGCGCGATCTCGACCGCGCGTGCGCTTGCTTCGCTTTCGATCGGCAGCTGCGCGAGCAGCTGGTCGAGAATCGCCTTCAATTGGCTTTCGGTGCGCGCGTTGGTCAGGTTCGCGACCGGCTGGCCCTGGAAGATCGCATAGACGGTCGGGATCGACTGGACCTGGAACTGGCCGGCGATGAAGCGATTCGTATCGACGTCGACCTTGACCAGCACGACGCCCTTGTCGGCATAATCGCCGGCAACCTTTTCGAGCACGGGGCCGAGCTGTTTGCACGGACCGCACCATTCGGCCCAGAAATCGAGGATGACGAGGCTGGTCATCGACGGTTCGACGACGTCGCGGCGGAAGGCTTCGACGGCTTCCTTTTCGGAGGGGTTCAGACCGAGGGTGGCCACGAAAATATGCTCCTGTTCCTGATTTCCGGTCGTGCCCGCCGAAGCGGACGAGACTCTTGCCCCGCTTATGTGGGATTTGCGGGCGATATGCCAACCCTTCGCAGAAAAACGCAATCAGGGGTTGCCGAGTCAAAAAGCCGGTGCTAATCGCCCGCCTCACCCGCTGGAACCGACCGGTTTCCAGCCGCCAGAGCGGGCGTAGCTCAGGGGTAGAGCACAACCTTGCCAAGGTTGGGGTCGAGGGTTCGAATCCCTTCGCCCGCTCCATTTTTCCTCAGAAAATCAGTCACTTATTGTCGCGCGGTCAGCGCGTTTTGTGGTGACACGGGCAATGATACACCGCTTTGTCTCCACAATGTCTCCAAAAAATATCGCAGATACGGATAGGCGCGGCAGCTTTCGCGTGGCCAGTCTGTCTCGCGCGCGGCATGCGCCGCGCCAGTCCGCGGGTCCGGCGCGCTACGCCCGCTGGCCCATAGAGTGAGAGGGGAACGGGGAAACCCGTGACGGGCAAGGGCTTGGAGAGAGGCTCCGGGCGCTCGTCGCGGAGATTTGCCATGACCCACCCTATCCAAGCGGCGCCCGCCGATCACGCGCCGGGCTACAAGGTCGATATCTCGCGCGGTCAGCGCATTGGCCGCGTTTCATCTGAATGGTTCTCGCGCCCCGAGGACGAGCGCTACCTTTCCTTGAACGAGCTTTTTGACGTCGTCCGCGCGCGTGCCGAGGCCGCAACGGCCCGGACAGTCGAGACACGCGCGATCCGCGTCGAGGCCGCCACCGACAATCCGGAGCGGCTCACCCTCCTGCTTCCTGACCGCGACGCGCCTGTGGCGCCGACCCATTGGTCCTTCGGCCAGCTCTGCAGCCTTGTGGGCGCACCTTCGGGCTATTTGCGCCAGCTGCCTGCGGCCCTGGCGGGAATCAACATGCAGCACGGATTGCTCGCGCATCGCGGCGAGTTGGTGAAAACCCTGGAGACTGGCGACGGCCGCACCGAACTGCGTGCCGTCACCGGCCCGGATTATGGGCGGATCTGGGACCATGAGCTGGTGTCGGCGGTTATGAAGATCGCGGGCAATGGAACGGGCGACACGCGCTGGAAAGTGCCGGGCATGCTCGACTGGTCGACAATGCGGCACAATCCATTGGTCGAGGTCACAAAGGACACGACGACGCTCTATGCGAGCGACCGCGACGTGTTTCTCTTTCTCGTCGATGATATGAACCCGATCGAGGCGGGGCGACTGCCCAACGGGGATCCCGATCTCTTCTTTCGCGGCTTCTATTGCTGGAACAGCGAAGTCGGATCGAAAACGCTCGGCATGGCGACCTTCTACCTCCGAGCTGTTTGCATGAACCGGAATATCTGGGGCGCGGAAGGCTTTGAGGAAATCAGCATCCGCCACAGCAAGTTCGCCGCTGGACGATTCGCGCAGGAGGCTGCGCCCGCTCTTGAGCGCTTCGCCTCGTCATCGCCGGGTTCATTCCTGGATGGAATCAAGGCGTCTCGGGCTGCCATCGTCGCACGCGACGCCGACGAGCGACAGAATTTCCTCCGCAAGCGGGGTTTCTCGAAAGGCGAGACCGAAAAGATCATCGCCACCGTCCTTCAAGAAGAAGGACATCCGCCATCGTCGATCTTCGATTTCGTGCAGGGCATCAATGCTGTGGCCCGGGATCGCCCGCATCAGGACGCGCGGCTGGAGCTTGAAGGAAAGGGAGCAAAATTGCTCGCGTCGGTGCGCTGATCCGGCGTCGACTCTCGGTCCGGCGCGGTCCGCTTCCCCAGAGGAAGAGGGCTGCGCCGGAGCCGTGGCGGGTTGAAAGCCGGGAGAGTGTCTCGCGGCGGCCCGTCATGGAGACGAGTCATGACGAAACATGCGAAGATCACGCTAAGTGGCGCGCGGGACATCCCGTTCAGCGCCCTCATGCTGAGCCAGGCTAATGTGCGGCGCGTTAAGGCGGGTGTGTCGATCGACGGCCTTGCGGCCGACATCGAACGGCGCGGCCTGCTCCAGAGCCTGACGGTTCGGGCGCAGCGCGACGAAGAAGGCAACGAGACGGGGCGCTTCGAAGTCCCTGCCGGCGGGCGCCGCTTTCGGGCGCTGCAACAGCTCGTGAAGCAGCGTCGCATGGCCAAGACGGAGCCGGTGCCCTGCATCGTGCGCGACGATGACGTCGTGTCGGCCGAGGAAGATTCGCTGGCCGAGAATGTCCATCGCGAGCCGTTGCACCCACTCGACCAGTTCCGTGCGATGCAGAAGCTCGTCGAGCAGGGCAGCGACATCGAGACGGTGGCGGCGACCTTCATGGTCACCCCGGCGGTCGTGAAGCAGCGCCTCAAGCTCGCCGACGTGTCGCCGAAGCTGCACGACATCTACGCTGAGGACGGCATGACCCTCGATCAGCTGATGGCTTTCTCGGTCGCGAGCGATCATGCGCGCCAGGAACAGGTCTGGGACATGCTCCAGACGAGCCACAACGTGCAGCCCTGGTTCATTCGCGCCCGGCTCACCGAGGACAAGGTGCGCGCATCGGATAAGCGGGTGCGCTTCGTGACGCTCGAAGCCTATCTCGCGGCTGGCGGCCATGTCCTGCGCGATCTCTTCGAATCCGATGACGGCGGCTGGCTCGAGGATGTCGCACTGCTCGATCGCTTGCAGACCGAAAAGTTCGCAACCGAGGTTGCAGCGATTGCGGCCGAGGGCTGGAAGTGGGTCGAGGCCGCGACCGATTTTCCTTACGGGCACACTTATGGCCACCGCCCACTCGAAGGCGAGGAAGGCCCTTCGAGTGAAGAAGATGAGGCGCGGCTCGAGGCGCTCCGCGAGGAAGCCGACCGGCTCGAAGATCAATGGGCCGGCGAAGATGAAATCCCCGATGAAGTCGCCGCCCGCATCCAGGCGATCGACGAGGAGATCGCGCCGCTCGTGTCGAAGCCGCTCATCTACGATGCCGCCGAGGTTGCCATTGCAGGCGCCTTCGTCAGCATCGATGTGGACGGGTCGCTTCACATCGAACGCGGTTTCATTCGGCCCGAGGACGAGCCCGCCGAGGTGACCGACGATGCCGAGCCGGCCGCCGACGAAGGCGAGCCCGATCAGGATCGCGCCGGCGACGGAGCGGAGGATGACGAAAATGGCTCGGCAGACGAAAGCGCCGACGAAGAAGATCCCGACGACCTCCTTCGTCCGCTGCCGGATAGGCTCGTCACCGATTTGACGGCGCACCGGACGCTTGCGCTCCGCGATGCCGTGGCGTCGAGTCCGCTGGTCGCTTTCGCTGCCATGCTGCACGCGCTGGTTCTCGAGACCTTCTACACTTACGCGACGTCGGGGAGCTGTCTTGGCATTGCAATGCGCAGCAATCGGCTGATCGGCTATGGGACAGGCCTCAACGATACGGCGTCTGCAAAGGCAATCCATGAGCGGCACGAGAGCTGGTCGGCGCGGCTGCCCGACGACACGACCGAACTCTGGACGGCGCTGACGGCCTTCAATGCCGACGAGCAGGCCGCGATTTTCGCGCACTGTGTGTCGTTCGGCATTGATGCGGTGTGGGAGCCGGCGACCCAATATAATCAGGGTCGCGTCTCGGCGCGCGCGGTCGCGAACCGCATCGAGCACTCGCATATCCTCGCGCGGGCCGCGAACCTCGACATGGTGGCGGCAGGCTGGACGGCGACTGTCACCAACTATCTCGGCCGCGTGACCAAGCCGCAAATTCTCGCGGCGGTTGAAGAAGCTTGCGGAGCCGACGTCGCGGGTCGTCTCGGCGGCATGAAGAAGCCCGAAATGGCAAGCGCTGCCGAAGAGCTGCTGCAGGGCAAGGGCTGGCTCGCCAATCCGCTCCGCACGCCGGAACCGGCAATTGCGGCGGATCAGGATCCGGCAAATGACGACGAGGCGGCGGATACCGACGGTCACGATGGCGAAGCCATCGACGCCGTGGCAGCCGAATAGGCCCCGTCCCCTGAGAACCTTTCGGGAAGTTCGGCCGCGTGCTGGACTTCCCTTTTTTCTGCCCCGGCCTTGAATCTGCAAGTCTCGCGACGAACATTTGGTGCTCGTCACGGCAGGGGCTGCTGGGACGGCCCGCTATACGTCGCTCCAAGGAGAGCCGGCGCGCGGGCCGCGATGCAGAGGAGCCCCGCATGTCCAGTTCCACTGCCGATATCGTTCGCCGTCTCGGCGAAAATGCCGAAGCCGTCTGTCGTCGCTACCTCGGCAACGGCCGGCGCGAAGGCCATTATTGGATGGTCGGCAATATCCATAATGAGCGCGGCCGCAGCCTCTATGTGCGGCTTCCCTCCCATCACGACGGAGCGCTATCGGCCGGCAAATGGACCGATGCCGAAAGCGGGGACCATGGCGACCTCCTCGACATCATCGCGGCGAACTGCGGACACGCCAGCTTTCGCGAAACGCTCCAAGAGGCACGGCGCTTCCTGAGCCTGCCCATGGAACCGCCTGCCGCGAGAAACCCCGCGCCGCGCAAGCATCCGGCTGGAACGCCCCAAGCCGCCCGGCGCCTCTGGGCCGGCTCGAAACCTGTCGCTGGCAGTCTCGGTCAAGCCTACTTCCTTGGCCGACGAATCCTGAACGCTGCCAGCGCCGACGCGCTTCGGTTTCACCCAAACTGCTATTACCGCGCCTCCGAGGACGATGCCGCGGATTGCCGGCCTGCCTGGCCTGCGATTATCGCAGCCGTCACCGATGACGCCGGCATGATTACCGGAGTTCATCGTACCTGGCTCGATCCAACAGGCGGAAAGGCCCCTGTCGCCTTTCCGCGGCGCGCCATGGGGAATCTGCTTGGTCATGGCGTCCGATTCGGGCGGGCCGGTCCCATGATGGTCTTTGGCGAGGGGCTGGAAACATTGCTCTCTGTTCGCGAGTTCCTGCCGGCAATGCCGATGATCGCGGGCCTGTCGGCAGCGCATCTCGCAGCGATCGCATTTCCGGATGGACTGAGGCGCCTCTACGTTGCGCGTGATAACGATGACGCTGGCCGGCTTGCCTTCGAGACGATCGCAGATCGCGCGAGCAGCGCAGATATCGAGCTGCTTCCCCTTGATTCCGAGCTTGGCGACTTCAATGCCGATCTGACCACATTTGGTCACGATCGGGTCAGGAGCGCTATCAAAGCGCAGCTGTGTCGAGCCGACCGTCTCGAGCAATTTTGACGACATTCGTGCCGCCGGAACAGGCAGGCATTGGCTGTGCCGCACCGACGCTTCATCTGCCCAGCGGCCGCGTCCCGGCCTTCGAGAGGGCGACTGCGGCAGGCGCCCCAGGCGCCGCATTGGCAATCGCGCGGCTATTTTCCGCCGGGACCCTTGGTCCCTTTGCATCGCGAAACAAAATAGCCTTCGGTTGCCATCCTCCGCTGACGCTCCGGCCCCGGCGCTCGCGCGCCGCGGTGCAGACCCGGTCCGCCTGCCGCTCTTGCCGCCGTGAAGGCCGCGAGAGCGCGGCGCCACGCGGAGACTTCAGATGACCGATGCGAACGACAGCTTTGATGAATGCCCCGTCGAGACGGGGCCGACTCATCTGCTTCTTCAGGAGGTGCAGCTCTTTGGATATCGTCCTTTCGACGACGAGCCCGATCCTCGCCCATTGCCCGATGCGAGACTTACCGCCGGTGCGATCGCTGACATGTTCGATGCGCTTGCTGGATGCCTGCAGGATACCCGCATCGAGCCCGATCTCGACGATCTGCTCTGGAATCTCGTCAATATTTTCCATCGCGCTGGCAGCCATGCCGATCGGAAGCTCGATGACAATGAGCAGCTGCAACGCCGCTTGCAGCGCGAACAGGATGGCAGCGAAATCCGCTCGGTCGAGCTGGAAAGGGCGATCCGCGAAGGCATTTCGCTGATCGAGCGGCGCGACGCGATGGAATTTTTTCGCGAAGCCGCATCCGACCATTATCGCGCCCTACTGCGCAAAGCCTGGATGCCTCGCACCGGCTCGCGGGCCAATCAAAAGGCGCTGACGGCCACCTTGATCGATAGCCGCGACTTTCTCGACGCCCGCCTTCGGCAGAAAGTGGCGTCACTCATACCCGAGGGCACGCGCATCGCCTTCACTGGCGGTGCGGATGCGGATCACCGTGCGGTCTGGGACAGTCTCGACCGGGCGCGAAATCGACATCCCGACATGATCCTGCTGCATGGCGCGACGCCGACGGGCGCCGAGCGTGCAGCGGCATGCTGGGCCGAAAGCCGGGGCGTGGTTCAGGTCGCCTTTCGGCCCGACTGGAACCACCACGGAAAGGCGGCGCCGTTCAAGCGCAACGACCGGATGCTCGAGGCGCTGCCGGTCGGGGTCATCATCTTTCCTGGAACCGGCATTCAGGACAATTTCGCTGACAAGGCGCGCAAGATGGGAATTCCGATATGGGATTTTCGGACCAAGGCAGGCTGAAGCGGCCTATTGGGCCGATCAGGGAATTAGCCTCAATCTGGTTCTATCTCTCGAATATAGTAGGAATATATGAGCTTAGCCTGCATTTTCAGATTCTCCCAAGATCGCCTGGACCAGCGGCGGTCACGCCGTCGGCGGCCGGCCTTGTAAGAGGGCGGGGCTTGCCGGCCCTTACGAGGGGCACGCGGATCGGCTGGTTCGGAAACGGCGGTCGGCGCGCCATGATTCGTAATGCCGACGATCGACGCCGCCCACGCCTTCGAGCTTGAATTCGCGCGTGCAAAGACCCGAGCCGAACTTGCCGATCTGCTTCGCGAGGCCTGCGCCTTGATGGGCTGCGCCTGGTTCGCGCTCAGTCACCATCTGGATTTTCTCGCCGCGCCCGACAAGGGCGTGCGTGTTCACAATTATCCGGAGGAATGGGCCTATTGGTTCGATCAGAACCGACTAGGGCTATCGGATCCGGTGCACCGGGCGAGCCAGCGCAGTAGGGCCGGCTTTCTCTGGCACCATATGCGTCGCTACGACGCGCCGCGCCCAGGCGACGAGACCATCCTCGCTGAGGCCGAGCGCCATGGTATTGGCGACGGGCTGACGGTGCCCGCCCATATTCCGGGTGACGCTCATGGCTCGGTCTCCTTTGCATGGCGGCCGGGGTGTGCTGCCGAACCGGATGCGCTACAATTTGTCCGCATGATCGGCGGCGCCGCCTTCGAAGCGGCGGACAGCATCGCCAATCCGGACCGCATGCATATCGGTCCGCGCCTGACCAACCGGCAGCGCGAATGTCTCATCCGGGCTGCCCAAGGCAATCCGATCTGGCGGGTCGGACGCCATCTCGAACTCTCGCCCGACACGGTGCGCGAGCATTTGCGCAACGCCCGGCAGCGCTATGGCGCCAATGGTGGCACCATGCTTGCAGTGCGGGCGCTTTACGATGGCGACATCAGTTTCGTCGATATCGCACAGCGCTAAAAAAAACGCCGACACCCCCCGATCATGCTATGGTGCGGCCGGAAAAAGCGGTTCAATTGGATCGCCTCTTTGAAAGGAGGCATCCATGTTGCTTATCATCGATCACCAGAACCGTGCGAGCGAACATCGAGCCCTTCGCTCGATGTTCGAGGCGCGGAAGCGCGTCTTCATCGATCTTCTAAAATGGGATATTCCGGCGCTCGCGGGCCGGTTCGAACTCGATCATTTCGACGATGTCGATGCCACCTATCTCATCGTGACCGATGCCGATGGCGAACATCTTGCCTCGGCGCGACTGCTTCTCACCACGCGGCCGGCGCTTCTCGACAGCCTGTTCCCCGAGCTCGTCGAAGGACCGGTGCCGCAGGGCGCGGACATTCTGGAAATCACCCGCTTCTGTCTTTCGCCGGGGATTGGCGCGCGGCAGCGGAGGGTCGCGCGTGATGCACTTCTGGTCGGTCTCGCCGAATTCGCCCTTGCCAATGGCATCCGGACTTATACCGGCGTCGCCGAACTTGGGTGGTTCCGCCAAGTCGAGGGCTTCGGTTGGGACTGCCGCCCGCTCGGCCCGCCGCAGTTGCACAGCGGCGGAGCGCTCGTGGCGCTTCGCATCGACATCGACGGCTCGACCATCTCGCGGCTCGCGGCTGCGGGCATTATCAGCAAGGCGGTCGCGGTCTCCGCGGCGCGCGCAGCGTGAGGAGGCCGGGATGTTGGTTCATCCGGACTTGACGGGACGACCCGCCCCCAAATCAACCGCGGGACGTGAGCTGCTCCAGCAGGGCTATACCATCCTGCGCGGCGCGGCCCCCGCTTCGCTGATCGGCGGTGTAGCGCACGATCTCGAACCGCGGTTCGCCGCGACGCCCTTTTGCGAGGGCGGCTTTTACGGCGAGCGCACCAAGCGCTTCGGGCGCTTGCTCATCCGCTCGCCGCTTATGGCAGAGCTCGTGATGCACAGGGAGATCCTCGATCTCGCCGAACTCGCGCTCGGAAACTGGTGCGAGCGGATCCAGCTCAACCTCGCCCAGGCGATCGAGCTCCATCCAGGCGCGCTGGCGCAATTTCCTCACCGCGATCAGGACATGTGGCAAGGCTCGCTCGGCGAGGCCGAATATCTCGTCAATGTCATGTGGCCGCTCACAAAATTCACCGGATCGAACGGGGCGACGCTGATCTGGCCGCGGAGCCACGGGCTCGAGGCGCTCGTTGAAGAGCCGGCCGAGCCTCCGATCGTCGCGGAGGCGGAACCGGGCGATGCGATCATCTTTCTCGGCTCGACCCTTCACGGCGCGGGTGAAAACCGGAGCAGCGCGGTTCGGCGCGGCATTATCGTCAGCTACTGTCTTGGCTGGCTGAAGCCCTACGAGAACCAATGGCTCGCTTATCCCCCCGAGTTGGCGAAGCATTTCCCGGCCGATCTCGCGGCGCTCGCGGGCTACGTCCAGCACCGGCCCAATCTCGGTAATTTCGAGGGCCAATGCCCCTCGGTCCTGTTCGGCGGCTATCCGACCGAACCTCTGGCCGCAGTCGATGCTCTTCGTCCCGATCAGGACGCGTTGCTTGCAGATTATGTGGCGGGTCAACGAGACGGTGGCGAGGACCTTGCGGCATGAACGCGGGCTCGACAATGGAGCGGGTCTATCTCGACCTCAAGGCGAGAATTGTCGGCGGCGCCTATCCGCCGGGCACGCGCCTCGATCCGTTCCACCTTGCCAAGCGGCTCGCGGCGAGTCCGACCCCAGTGCGCGAGGCGCTCCACCGCCTGTCGGGTGAGCGCATTGTCGATAGCTGGCACCAGGAAGGTTTTCGCCAGCCGATCTTCGCCGAGTCCGATCTTTGCGATCTTTATCGTTGGTCCGGAGCACTTCTCGCGCTCGCGCTTCGCGATCCGGCACTTCAAAAGTCCGAGACCGCGGCAACGCTTCCGACAATGGAAATTGAGGACTATCCGGCGCGAGTCGCTCGGCTGTACCGAGCCGTCGCTCTCCTGGGCGGCAATCGCGAGATTCGCTTCGCAATCGCCAACATGATCGACCGAAGCGAGTTTTTCCGCGCAGCCGAGGCGCGCACCGACCCCGTTGCCAGTGAGGAACTCGCCTCGATGGAGACGGCCTTTCTGCGGGAACGCTGGGCCGATCTTCGGAGGAAAAGCGCGGCTTTTCACCGCCGGCGCCTAGCTCGGGCCGGACGGGTCGCCGCCGAACTCCGGCCTCGGTCGCAAACAATTGAATGATATTCTTCGGATCGTGAAAGCACATAAATTCTATTTTTTACAAGGGCGTAAGATCGTTCCGCCGCAATCCCGCGGCATTTTTGGAGGTAGCGACATGAACCGCGAAACCAATGACATCGTCGAACTGGGCTCGGTGAGCACCGAAACCGCCGGCGACTTCGGTCCGCCCGTCGAAATCGGCGGCAAGGACCTGCAGAACGGCATCAGCCTCGACTGAACCGTTCGTTCGGGTGTCGGCGCTCGCGCCGGCACCCGGATCGGGAAGGGATATCTATGGGATGGAAATTGGCACCGGGCGTTGGCTTCTGTCACGCCGGCAACGACCTCATCTTTCTCGACGTTCGGAGCGACCGCTATCTTCAGCTTTGCGGCGAACGACGCGCGGCGTTCGAGCGGCTTTGCGCACGCGAGCCAAATGACAGCGGCGCAATGGAAGGTCTCATAGGCACCGGGCTCTTTGCACGCAGCGAAACTCCCACGGCGATTGCGCCGATCGAAGTCGACGTGCCCGAAACGGATCTCGCCGCGGCGCCCGTCCCACGGACGGGCCTTCCGTTCATCGCAGCGGCGGCGCGTTCGCTCTATTGGGCGCGCAAGGCACTTCTTCCCGAACGTCTTGCGGCCACCCTCGACGGATTTACGACGGCGAAGCGGGCAGCGGCAGGGGACGCCGACGACATGGCGCTCGCCGCGCTGGCATCGGCTTATGCCGACGCGCGCCGGTGGGTTCCGATCCCGCCGCGCTGTCTCGTCGATGCGCTCGCGCTCTATCGGCTCTCACTTCGCAAAGGCTTTGCGCCGACCCTCGTCTTCGGCGTGCGCTCCCATCCCTTTGCCGCCCATTGCTGGCTCCAGTCGCCTTCGGCCGTTTTGACGGGAACCGCCGAGGAGGCGAACAATTATCGCCCGTTGCTCGCCATATGATGGACCGCGGCATCTTGGGGATAGCGGGCGCGCCGGGGCTTGAGTCCGCGGTGTTACAGGCCGCGACCGAACATGGCCTCGACCAAATCGACAAATTCGACGGACTCACCCTTTATGCCGGCGCGGGACTTGAGAGATCACGCGCGCGGGCGTCCAAGGTCATTCTCGGCGATTATTTCTCGGATGGTTCGTTCAGCGTGGACTGGGGCAGTTACCTCGAATTCTCTGCGGAACCCGGAAAGCCGGTCGAAATCAGTCGCGCCCCGCTCACCGGCCTGCCGCTCTATTTTTTTCGCACCCACGGCGGACTCCTGTTCTTTTCGCATCTCGATCTGGTGCGCGGACTCGAAATCAACGTCGGCTTGGATGTTGATTTCCTCCGCCATCTGCTCGCCTACAGCAATCATCGCACCGCGCGGACGGGGCTCGCGGGGGTAGAAGAATTGCTGCCCGGTACGCGCCTCGCCTTCGACGGCCATGTGACTCAGGTCAGGCCGACCTGGTCGCCATGGCCGCATGTGCGCAAAGGAATTTACGACCGCGATGCCGTGCCGCTGCTCAATAGCACCATCCGGAAATGCGTCTCGGCCTGGGCGAAGGAGCGCCAGCAGATCATGCTCGAGCTCTCGGGCGGTCTCGACAGTTCGATCGTCGCCGCAGCGCTCGCGGCGGAGGACCATGATTTCGCCGCGGCGACGATTGCCACTGCCAGCCCGGACGGCGACGAACGACGCTATGCTCGCGCGGTGGCCGAGCGCTGCGGCGCCGCGCTTGCCGAATATCTTCACGACGATAGCCAACTCGATCTCGCTGCGGGACCGCGGTTCTTGTCGCCACGCCCGGCGACATATGGCGTGCTTGCCGGGATCGATGCGGCGCTCGGCACCGCGACGGCGCAGCTGCCCGGCGCGAGCATCTTCACCGGGATTGGCGGCGACAATGTCTTCGCCATCACCCGCTCGATCCTTCCGGTGATTGATGCGCTCAAGATTCACGAGCCAATCCGGCGGCCCGCTGCCGCGCTGCGCGATTGCGCGCGACTGTGCGACGTCACCATCTGGCACGCGGCGCGCTCGGTGTATCGCCAATGGCGCCGGCCACCAGCCATCGGCTGGCCGCGCGAGGATGATTATGCCTGTCGTTCGGCGTTGCCCGACGTCCCCTTGCCGCACGTCTGGGACCATGGGGGCGAGCGCATTCCTCCCGGCAAGATACGGCACGTCCAGTCGATCCAGCGCATTCTTGATTTTCTCGACCGGCCGGGGCGCTGGTATGGCCGCGATGTCGTAGCGCCGCTGCTGTCGCAGCCGGTGGTCGAGCTTTGCCTGTCGATACCGGGCTGGCAGTGGGTGGCCGGCGGTCGCGACCGCGCCGTCGCACGCCAAGCCTTCGCGCCGCGCCTCCCTGAATTCGTCGTCTGGCGCCGCAACAAGGGACGGCTCGAGACGCTCTGCGCCAAGGCCTTCATAGAGCAGCGCGCCAGGCTGCGCCCTATCCTGCTCGAAGGTCTACTCGCCCGTGAGGGGCTGATCGACCGCGAACGGATCGAAGCCTATCTCGCGCGCGAGCGCATTGCTGGCGATTATGACTATTTCCGGTTGCTCGAGCTCGCCGATATCGAACTCTGGATCGCGTCGATCGAAGGCTTCGGGCGCGTGCCGACGAGCCTCGCCCAGCGGGCATATTGATCGGCCTTGTTCGGATCGGGGTCGATATGGCCCTGCAACCAGTAGCGAAACCAGTCGAGGTTGCGCTGATAGACGGCCCGCTTCTGTCGCGGCTCGACCTTGATGTGCGGTGCGAAGGGGAAGACATGCAGTTCGCCCTTGCGCGCCGCGGTGAGCCTTGCCTGCAATTCGGGCGATTGCCGCGCCTCCTGCTCGGGGAGCTGCATCAGCACCGGAGCGTCGATCCGGTCGACCTGAAGCGACGGCGAGCGGCGGCGCCAGTCCGCAAGATCGGTGTCTGGCGGACCGAGCCCCCAAACCTTCTTTAGATTCCGGCGGAAGAAATCGCGACCGATCCCCGCGTTGAACCAATAATAGGCCGGCTCGGCCTGGACGGAAGCGATCGACACCGCTTTGAGAAGCTTGCTGTGCGTCGCGGTCCACATCGCGACCTCGCTCCCGAAACTGAGACCGCCCATTCCCACCCGCTGCGGGTCGGCGATCCCGCGGCGATCGAGTTCGTCGACCGCGGCGCGCACTGCGGCGAGCCCGAGCACGTAACGCGCCTCTCCGGTCGCATTGGATGTCGGCAGTTGGTTGACGCAGAGCGCCGCGATGCCGCTGCGTGCGAGCGCGCGCAGCGGCCACTCATTGCCGAGGCCGCCGCGCAAATAGCCCGCGCAGCGATAGTAAGTGATGAAGAGCGGCAGCCGTCCGGGGAACTTCGGGCGGACGAGCCAGCCCGACGCACGGCTGCCGCCCACCCGCCACTCGATCGCCTCGGTCAGGAGATCATCGCGGTCGGGAAGCAGGTTCGGCTTGTCGAGGATTTGCGTGGCGCCGTCGGCAAGCGCGATCCGCAGGAGATGCGGCGGCGTCGCCGCGCTTTCCGCCACGCAGAAAAGCGCTTCGCGGGTGCCGGCGCAGGGCGCATTTTCACCGCCGCCGCCGAGCAGACCCTCGGTCGTCAGCAAGGGTCGCAATCCCTTGGCGGGATCCCAGAGCAAGGCATTCTGGCGGATGCGCCGGTCGCGCGTCGTCAGCCCGAACCGGCCGCCGCCGAGTTCGACATTCGCCCACAATCGGATGCCACTTTCGCTTTCGCAGCGCGCGGCCTTGGCACAGATGCCTTGAGCCACGGCCGCGCGCTCAGCTGGCTCGGGCAACGCGGCTTGCGCCGGCGTGAGCAATTTGGTCTCTTCGGTGGTGGCGGGACGATCCTGGCCGGTTGCGAGAAGGCGCGCCCGGAACTGGCGCGGCTCCCCCGCGAGCAGCGCTTCGCGATCGAACCAGTCGCCGTTGAGCCGCTGGCTCGCCGGGCGGCCCGCGATCATCGCGCCGCGGAACATAGTCTGGGCGAGGTCGACGCGCCCGTCGACGAGAATGCCATTGTCGCGTTCGGCCTCCTCGGCGCGCTCGATCGCCGCACGCGACGGGCCGGTTTCATAGATGAGGGCGCCGGCCGCGCTGACGGCAAAGCGCTCGATATCCGCGTCGCCGACCAGATAGGGGGCGAAGGCGCCATCGGGGCGGCCTTCCCACAATCCCGCTGCGCCGCCGACCCGCGCCCGGATATAGAAGCGCTCGCTATCGGGCGCCCACTGCGCCGCGCCCGGTTCGACAAGGCCGGTGCCATTCCAGCTCGCGGACCCACCCTCACCAAGATAGCGCGGCGGCGATGCGCCGTCGCCCGCGACGATATACCAGCCGGTCTCGACGCGACCGCTTACGGTCGACGGGCGCTCGCGGCGGTAAAGCAGCCAGCGCCCGTCGGGAGAGTCCGCGAGCCCCGAGAAATCGGTCATCTCGACAAGCTCGCGGGGACTGGTCTGAGCCAGCGCTGGCGACGCTGCCGCAAGGAACGACGCTGCCCAGACAAGCTTCTTCACCATCGGATCGTCGCCTGCACCGCGATCGAGCGCCCGACCGGACTCGCCTTTTCGGGATCATAAGCGAGCGCCGAATTGTTGGTGCGGCTCTCGACATAGGGTGGGTCACGATCGAAGATATTGAGCGCGCTGATCGCAAGCTGCAGGCCGCGCTCGACTTCATCTTTGCCGAAGCGCTGCGACAGGCTGAGATCGACGGTCGTCCAGGACGGAACGCGCGCGGCGATGGTCGGAATCTGGTTGAGATAGCCGCCGATATAATTGACGAAGGCGGTCGCCGCGAAGCCGTTCTTCGCCCAGCCGGCTCGTCCGCGAAGGCGCCATTTGGAAGGGTTGGCGAAGGTGCCCACGACATCAATGGCGGGCGTTCCAGGGGTGAGCCGCCGGTCGATCCGGAAGATATGGCTTCCCGCCAGCCCGAGATCGATCGTGCCGCCCGCGAGCTGCGGTGCATAGCCGATATCTAAGTCGATCCCGGTCTGACGCACCGACGACAGGTTCCGCACCTGGCCGTCGACGATCGCATCGACGTCGCCGGGAGCGAGCCCGAGCGGGTTGGTGAAGGTCGGGAAGGCGAAATAATAAGCGAGGAGCTCGGGCGAGGGATTGTCGTTCACAATTCCGCCGAAGAGATCGCGCCGCGTCAGGAAGCGCAGATAATCCTCGGTCACCGATCCGATGCGATCGCGATAGTCGACGTCATAATAGGTGATGGCCGCCTTGAAGTCGGGCAGCGCGGCCGGTGCGATGTCGACACCCGCGGTCCAGGTCGTCGCGCGCTCGGGCTTGATGCCGGGACCATAGCCGAACAAACCGATGACATTGGCGGTCCCGGTCGGCGACATGGGATCGGGCAGCTGGAACGTCGTGTAGTTCGAGACCGTCGGCCCGATCAGCTCGTCGAAAGCCGGCGCACGGAACGAGGTGCCGTAGCTGCCGCGCAGTGCGAAGCCGGGCAGCGGCTCCCAGCGGATTCCGACCTTCGGATTGGTGGTGCGCCCGACATCGCTATAATCTTCGACGCGCCCGGCAACCAAAAGGTCGAGGCGGTGGAAGCCGGGGACCGCATTCTCTTCGCCGAACAGCGGCACGAACAATTCCGCATAGGCCGAGCGGACATGACGAGGCCCCGGCAAGCCGGTCAGCGGCGTCGTGCTCGGCGTTGCACGGCTCAGATCATTGATCGTCAGATTGAAATAGCGTTCGCGGCGATACTCGGCGCCAAGCGCGAGCCTGACATCGCCGCCCGGCAATCGCAGAAGCGGTCCGTCGGCGCGAAGCGCCGCCGACCAGCTTTCAAAATCGTCGCGCGAGCCGATGCTGCCGCGGATTGCTGCGATCGTGGCGGGATTGTTCGCGGTGCCATTGCCGAAGATGTTGAACGCGGTCGCCGGGTTGGTGTCAGCCAGCGCAGCTGTCAGTCGCGCTCGGTTTGGAATATTGATGCTGTCCGACCGGCCTTTTTGCCGGCCATAGGCTCCGCCGAGTTGCACCCGCCATCGCCCAAACGCCTGCTCAAGGCCTGCTGCGGCGCTGATACCCCGCACGCGCCCGGTGTCGATCGGCGCTCCGAGATCGTTCGTGAAATTATAATTGACCGTGACCGGCTGATTGGTTCCGATCGGGTCGACGTAAAAAGGGTTGGTGACGGGGACCCGCGCGGCGCTGAGATATTGGTTGAGCGCGACCTTGCGATAGCTGCGCTGCGCCGCGAGGATGCTGGTGCGAAGCGTCAGACTGCTAGTCAGATCGACTTCCCCAGCGAGATAGAGGCTGTGAACACGCTGGCGCGGCAGCAGATCGCTCGCCGCACGCCGGTCGCCCGGATTGCGCGTGCCTACCGTCAGGTCGGCGGGGGTCAGCGCGGTGCCGTCCTGTCCTGACGGAATGGCGAACGTCTGGCCATTAGCGGCGGTGATCGTGCCGGGAGCCGCGAAGAGCGAGCGATAGTCGGGCCCGCCGAACGGCCGAAGATCTTCGGTCGCGAACCGCCGGTCCGCGGCGGCAAGCGCATCGCGCTCGCTGAACTGATAGGCCAGGGTGACATGACCGCCATCCCAGCGCGTGCCGAAAATCTGTCCGAACTGCCGTTCGCCCATGTCCCCGTCGGCGGTGCCGATCCGGACGCTTGTCTCGGCCCCTTCGAAGTCGTTGCGAAGTCGGATGTTCACGACACCCGCGACGGCATCAGCCCCGTAGATGGCGGAGGCACCGTCGGTGAGGACTTCAATCCGTTCGATCGCGCTCAAGGGGATCAGCGAGATATCGGCGAACACGCCGCCGAGACCACCAAGCGCCGGCCGTGCGCCGTCGATCAGTACCAACGTCGATGAAGGCCCGAGGCCGCGAAGGTTGATGCTCGACGCGTAGGTGCCGTCGGTTCCCGAGCCGTTGCGCGTGGTCGCACCAAGCGTCGTTTCGTTCGGGCCGCCACCGAACGACTGCGGCAGCGCCTGCAGCAGCTGCTGCACCGAACCCGTTCCGCTCTTCTCGATCTCGCTGCGATTGAGCGTGAGGACAGGCGAGCCCGTCGGGCCGGCGCCCCGGATTCGTGTGCCCGTGACAATAATGGCACTGTCCTCGGACGCCTCAGTCGAGCCGTCGTTCACTGGTACAGCGGCGTTTCCCACCCGAAGCACGAGCGCGCCATCGACGAGTTCCGGCTGAAGACCCGATCCTGTCAGTAGCCGCGAGAGGGCGCGATCCGACGACATCCGCCCGCGCACCGAGGTCGAGCGCCGCCCCTTGACCAGGTCGGTCGCGAAAAGGATCTGGCGTCCCGAAATTTCCGAATATTCTCGAAGCGCGTCCCCGAGCGGCTGCGCCGCAATGTCATATTCGCGCTGCTCGGTCTGCGCATGCGCAGCGATCGGACAAAGCGCACCGACCGCGCACCCCGTAGCCAGAAAAGCGGCCAGCAAACTCTTGTTCATCCCATCCTCCCAGCGGCCTGCATGGCCGTCTGAGGGGGCAAGACGGATGGGGTCGAAAAACTCCTAGTTGGCTATTTTCGGCATAAGCACATAGCTGCCCGCCTGCTCTTTCAGATCGAGGTCGAGCGCGGCCGCAAGCTGGCGTGCGAGCGATCGCGCGTTCGAAACATCGAAGCGTCCGCTGACCAGCCGCCCGGCGATGGCCGTGTCGGCGAGCCCGATTTTCTTGCCGCTCACGCGATTGGCGCGCTCGATCACGGCACCGAGCGGCAGGCCGTCGGCGACGAGAAGCTGCGGCCCGCCGGCTTTACTGACGGGATTGGTCATGATGACGGCCTCGCCGGCCGGCTTGGTCTCGATGAGCATGGGCGCGTCCTTCTCGATCGCCGCGCGCTGGCCGGGGCGGAGGCGGAGCGGGGCTTCGGGCTTCGCGGTGGCGCGCACCTCGACCGAGCCCTCGACAAGATGGACGACTGGCCGCCGCCCCGTCAGATCGATCTCGAAGATCGTCCCGAGGGCGGTGGTTTCGCTTCCCGCGGCTTCAACACGGAACGGCCGCGTGCTGTCATGGGCGACGGTGAACCGCGCACGGCCGCCGACAAGGTGAACGCGCCGTTCGCCCGACGTGAACTCTGCCTCGATGCGGGCGCCGTCCGTCAGCGCGACGCGGGTGCCGTCCTCGAGCACGAGCTCGCCGGTCGCATTGTCAGCGACGATCGGCTCGGCGCCGCGATTGCCGAGCAGCACCCAGGCAAAAGCGAGTGAGATCGCGAGGACCAGCGCAGCGGCAAGCGCCCAGTGCGCGCGCGACGGGGGTGTCGCCTTTGACGGCACGTGGCGGTGCGCGGCGAGATGCTCTTCCGCCACGCCGCCAGTGATAAGCCAATCCTCTTTGGCGTTCGCATAAGCCTCGGCATTTTCGGGATCGGCATGCCAGGCATCGAACTCTGCCCGATCCGCCTCGGCGCCGGGCGTGCGCATGCGCGCAAACCAATGCGCGGCCTCCGTGTCGCGGTCGCTCACTTAGTGTCGGCCCGCGCCTTGCGGATTGCGATCATCGCCTGTGCGATATGCCATTCGACGCCCTTCACGCTGATTCCTTTCGCTGTCGCGATTTCCTCATAGCTTAGGCCATCGAACCGATGCATCACGAATATAGAACCAGTTTGGGGCTTTAATTTCTCGATCGCCTCGCCGACGCGCCGCATCGTGTCGCGCGCCTCGAGCGCTGCATGGGGGTCGGGGCCGGCGATATCCTCATCCTCGAAGCTATGGTGCTGCGATGTCAGGCGCGCAGTATCGGCGCGCGCGCGATCGGTGAGCAGGTTGCGTGCGGTGCTGACGAGATAGGCTCCGGGCTTTTCGATCAGGGCCAGCTTCCCGCCCTTCGCCATGGCAAGGCGGCGGAAGCATTCCTGGACGAGATCGCCGAGATCCTGCTTCGGCGCGCGGCGGCGCAGAAAGCGCGTCAGCGCAGGCTGATGCGCAGTATAGATCGCTTCCATGCTCGCCGTTGAACCAAAGCCCGTCCAGTCGGACGGCGGCACCGGGTCGCTGCCGCTCAAGGCCTGCGCGCGCTTCTGTTCGTCTTCGAAATCCATGTCCATCGCCTACCGGTCGGACCGGAAAACGGGATGCCGGGAGGTAAGAACATACTCGGAAAAATATGCGCCGCCGCCTTTAGCCCGAAGGCCTGGACATACGCGTCGGCCACCCGGCAACGGATGGGAATATCATAAAGGCCCGAGCAGAATTCTTACGTTCCGGCACCGCGCGCCTTCTGGCCCGGTGCATGGTAAGCATAGCCGGACGTAACGTCAGGGCAAGCCCGCGCCACGCAATTCGGTCCAGATTGAGTCTTTTTGGCTTGGGCCCTCGATCTGACGCCTCGGATCTCCATTTGCCGCGATGATCCTCGCCTTTGCCGGATCCCTCGGCCGATCCCTTCCGTGTTGCGCGCGTCGCTGGATATGGATTTAATCCTGTCCCTGCCCTATGGAATTCCTATCGCACCCGCCCGGCCTCTGTCCGCAAGGACATGCACACTGGGCGGGTCTTTTTTTAGACTTGGCTTGGCGACTGAGTTTGACGCGCTAACGGCGGCGATAGGGCTCGCAAGCGATGCCGTCGCCGTCACCGTCCATTTCAGGCCGGTAGCCGGGATGACCTCGGCGGAGCGGGGCTGCACCCGCCGCCCAGGCTTCCTTGCAATTGCGGAAATAGGCGCCCGAGGGCCCCGGTGATGGAGCGCGCACCGGCGCTGCGTCACGCGAGGGCGCCAGGGCTCGGCGGCCCGGGCGCGGATGTGCCGCGCGATAGTCCGCCGGCATCTGGAACGTCCCGGCCCACACACCGATACCGGTCGCGCGGGCGCGCGCCTCGGATGCGACGTAGCGGTCGCTGAAATGCGGCAAGGCGACCGCAAGGCCCGCGTCGACCATCGCACCGCCCAAATCGACCGGACCCGCGCGGCATGTGGCGACGATCCGGCCATAATCGTCGATATCCTTCTGCTCGCACATGACCGATTTTCCGGCGACGAGGCTCGCGAGCTTCGACGCCGCCTGTTTCCCGCAAGCCCAAGACGCGCCGCCGCGTTCGCAGCTCTGCGCCAGCTCGGGCGCATCGACGCCGAAGAGCCGCACCGATATTCCGCTGAGGTCGAGCGAATCTCCGTCGGCAGCGCGGGCCGGGCCGCTGACCTGCTGCGCCGAGGCAGGGAGGGCCAAGAGAAGGAAGGCGGCGGTGATCGTCAGTCTCATGCCCGACCTATAGCGTGATCCGGTGAGCAAATCCTTGCTGTTCATCTCCATTCCGGCTCGCACGGAGCCAGCCGGTGCAGATCCGGCGAGGTGGATGGCGCGCCCGCGCGCGCAACGGCGCCGCGTCGCCTTTTTCCCCGGCCGCAGGCGGCCTCCTCGCAGGCGCTTCGCGCGCAAAAAGCCGGTGCGGCGCCGTCCTCCGCTGTCGCTCCGGCCCTTCGGGTGCGTGCGCGGGCCTGACGCCATTCCCTGGCCGCCGGTGCCCCGGGGATGGCCCCGGGCTTCGCAGGAGCAATATCATGGCCGCAATCGGTCTTGTCAGCGGAACGAACGAAAAGGGCTTTGTGGGTCAGCTCGCGACGATCTCGATCCGCGTCCCCATCGAAATCCGCCCCAACCCGAGCAAGAACGGCGAGGTGCAGCCCGATTATCGCGTCTGGTCGGGCGGCGTCGAATGCGGCGCGGGGTGGCTCCGTCGCAGCGAGGCGTCGGGCAAACTCTATGTCTCGCTGACCCTCGAAGCGCCTGAGTTCGGGCCGCGGCGCATCTATGCCAATCTTGGCCGGGCGGCCGGGCAGGACAATCCCGACGTCTATGCGCTGCTGTGGAATCCGGCAGATTGACCGCGGTCGGCGGCATCCTCGCGGCTGGTTCAATCTCGGCGTGCAAGGGTGTCGCCACCTTGTTAGGGTGTCCGCAATGCGCAGCAGTCTCGATCATCTCCCCCCGCACAAACAGCGCGAACTCGAACGGATCGTCCAGATCGTCTTCGAAGAATTCGAGGACGTCTTGGCGCTGGCGACGCAGGACTGGAAGCGCAAGGGGCGGATTTCCAAGATCATCCTCTACGGCAGCTATGCGCGTGGCGGCTGGGTTGACGAGCCGCATACCGCCAAGGGCTATCAGTCGGACTACGACTTGCTGATCATTGTCAACGACGACCGGCTGACCGACCGCGTCGAATATTGGTCGAAGCTCGACGATCGGCTGATCCGCGAGCTGTCAGTGACGAAGACGCTGCGGACGCCGGTGAACTTCATTGTGCACAGCACCGGCGAGGTGAATGCCGGGCTGTCGCAGGGACGATACTTCTTCATGGACGTCGCGCGCGATGGGATCGCAATTTATCAGGCGATCGATGATGAATTGCCCGAGCCGCAGCCGAAGACGCCCCATGCGGCGCTGGAGATGGCGCGGGAATATTTTGACGAGTGGTATCCGAGCGGCGGCGAGTTTTTTGACAACTTCCGTTTCAATTTGGAAAGGGATCGGCGCAACAACGCCGCGTTTCAGCTGCATCAAGCGACCGAGCGCTTTTACAACTGCGCCTTGTTGGTATGCTCGTTCTACTCACCGCACGTCCATAATCTCGCGTTTCTGAGGACGCAGGCCGAGCGCTTAGATACGCGCTTGGTCGATGCTTGGCCGCGGGAGACCAAGGCTGATCGCTCGCGCTTCGAGAAGCTCAAAGAAGCCTACATTAAAGCCCGATACTCGAAGCACTTTCGTATATCGGACGAGGAATTGGCATGGCTCGGCGCCCGCGTCGAAATGCTGGCCGCGATTGTTGAAAAAATCTGCGTAGAACGAATAGGCCAGCTTGAAGAAACCGCCAGAGACGCTGGTTAGCTTAACGCCGCTTTGGGGGCGATGATTGTTTGTGGAGATCGCGTCAAATTGTCAGTTCGAGAACGGGCGATGGCGACGAGGCAATCGAGGACCTAGAGTCCCGTCTTCTACAGCACCAAGCGCCGCGTGATCGACTTCGATTCGCATGAATACACCAGCGACCCAGATCTCCGCATCACCTAGCAAATCGATCAGGCCGGCATGTTCTGCAATATATTCGTCGAGCGGTGCAGCAGGTAACATCAGGGTTATGGACCTATCGCCATCTACTTCTCCTTCGGCGACGAACCGATCAAACAGCGAGCCGAACACGGATCTACCGAGGATAAGGTGGCGTATGAGAGCCATCGCTTGCTTGCGAATATCGTCGTCCGAAGTCGGCTTCACCGCGATTGGTACTGTAATAAAACAAGTTTTTTGCTTCTCGTTGAAGGCGACCCGCGTGCAGGGAATGTCACGTTCGGCGCATTGTAAGAAAAGGATCTTTGATAAGAGATCCATTCGCTCCGCAAACGATGCGCCCTTCAACGTTTGAATTTTTTTCAGGTTTTCACCGAGACTGGAGCTAAGGGCACGGCGCTGATCGCGATCCAGCGCGTGATATAGAAATTGGTCAGTCACGGCGCGCTCGGAAAGCACGTCCAGACTGTCTATGCCGAATATCTCAACGGCCGCATCGATAGACATGATCAGCTCCAGCAGAGCGATCACATGTCCATGTAGCTCGTCGTGGCTCCAGCGGCGTGACTCAATTATCGGCGGGGTGCCACGCTTGACGCTGCGAAAGAGAATCGAATTGTCCTCGTAGAGGACGCCATCACTTCCGGCGTGCGCCAAAGCATTTCGAACGATGGGATCGTACCCATTTAAGAGGTCGGCAGGGCCACCGAATTGCCGGATGCGCGATTCTACCAGTTCGGCTTTACTTCGTTCTAGCGCGCCAAGATTGCTTGTCTCGATATCAACGAACTTGCCTTCCTTGAAAGCGTATGTTGCGACCAGCAGCGTCATATACGGGTCGAATACGTCCGACACGAGTGGGCGGTAAATCTTTGTCGCGATATGTGCCGCGTCTTCGTCGGAATAAGCCTCAATCTCGTTGGTTCGGCCTATATCGTCAATTATTCGCATCACTTGGGCGTGCACGCGCCGCTTTATTCCCGCCCAAGGAAGAAAAACCTTTGTCATGTATGCGGCACGATCCTGTTCGCTGGCTTCGTGCATTGTCAGCAGCAGGTACTCGACGGCCGCAAGCCGACGAGCCGGATCATAAGAATAGGCGACCTTCCTCCATAGGCGCTGCTCAGTGTCTTCATCGAGGCCGGCACTATCCCGAACGAGCAGCAAGCTGTCCGGACGGAGCCGCTCGATGATCGACAGGTATTCTACAGGGTCTATCGATACTGGGAACTGCATAGGTCTAGCTTTCGGCGCAGTGTAAATAAGGCTGAAGCGGGCCGTGAGAGCGCGGATCGGCGTGAGCGAGCCGCTTACCCATCGGCCGGCGGCCAGCGCAGTTTCCCACGCCCGATGCGCAAAGCCGCCACAACCTTCGAGCCACCGGGCAGCCGACCCGAGAACAGGCTGGGCTTCGGATCGACCGCGGGCTTCTTAAAGGCTGCGACCCGCTGATAGTCTGGGGTCGTCAGCCAGGTCTTTCCGCCGTTGTCACCAGTAACGATTCGATAAAGTCCGGCGTTGGGGGCGACGGGGGTGTCGAGCAGGCGCTCGTAATGTTCCACGGACCACTTTTGGATGCCGCCACTGAGAGCCTCGGTACGGAAGCGCGCCCACAATGCCGCCGTATCGGGCGTCGGCCAATTGCCGGCATCTGTATAGGCAGTGATCTCATCGGACTCGAGCCAGGCTCGCATCTCTGCGGGCGTCACGAAGGCAGGCTTACCCTCGTCGATCGCCGCCATGGCGGCACGTCGTGACGGAAGGCCTGCCCGTATCAGCATGGCCATCATGAGTTGCGGGACCCCGGTTTCGAGCGCTGCAGCGCCGCCGCCAGCTATCGTTTCGGGTGACCCGCCGAGAGACATTCGACGCGTGCGGATGGCTTCGAGCGCCCAGACTAGGCGATAGGTGAAGGCCTCCTCAACCACGCGCATGTTCTGCGGTCCGATTTTGGAAACATCGTCCCCGGATACCCAGCTGCGTAGGATGGCTTTCCAGTTCGCCGGCAGCGCATTGTTCCTGTTGGGGATGAACGGCCGCATGAACAGAAGTCGTTCTCCGAGGCCTCCGAGGGCGTCGACCATTCCATCAATATCGCCGCTCAATGCCGCTTCGTCAGCCCGGTCTAGGAGATCGGCCAGCACGTCAGCCATGGCATCGATCGCAAGACCCGCTTCAAGGCCGACACCCATCGCGAAATGTCCACGCCGCGCCTGAGCGGTGGTGGTCTTCCAGATGAGATCGGCACGCGCCTCGATCACTTGCTTGTGGAGCGGGGCGACGTCCTCATCTTCTCTCGCGATTTGGCGGGCCCAGAGTGATCCTTTAAGGGCCTCATCCAAGAGCTTCGGCAAGTCAGCACGATCAGAAT
Source organism: Sphingopyxis sp. LARHCG72 (assembly GCF_052871675.1). Taxonomy (NCBI): domain Bacteria; kingdom Pseudomonadati; phylum Pseudomonadota; class Alphaproteobacteria; order Sphingomonadales; family Sphingopyxidaceae; genus Sphingopyxis; species Sphingopyxis sp. LARHCG72. The sequence goes on from NZ_JBIXJU010000002.1 coordinate 518,066, forward strand.
CGAGCGCTTCGATCAGACCAAACACCGTTGCATCCAGGCGCTCTACGATCTGCGAAAGGGGCTCTTCTTCGATAGCCTCTTCTGCATCATTATCGTCACCGTCCTCCTCGTCGTCGAGGATAACATCGGCATCATTTTGCCTCGCGGCCGATAAGCGTTCCGCCACGGAGGCCTCCTCCTTGGGAGAGCGCCAAGCCTCGCGGGCGTTCGCGAGATATTCCCAGGCGTCGTCGCGGTCGAGGACGCCTTCGCGAGAAAGGCGATCGAGGATCTCGGCGACAATCTGGATGAGGCCGCTCTTCAGGGTACGCGCTTTGGCGGAGGCGACCAGCTTCCCCCATTCCTTCTTTCGCCAGTCGATCTTGTCGAACATCACGTGGACGATAAGTCCCTCGACGTCCACGAACGCGCGACCGGCCCGACCCGCAACATTCGCGAATTCCTCGCCCGTGATCTTCTCCGAGGCGCGATACAACGCCGGGACCAAAAGTACGGCGGCGTTCAGATTGAGGCCCTGCGAGAGCGTCGGCGAGGCGACAATGACTTTCAATACCCCCTCGGACAGAAGAGATTCCAGCTCGCGCAAAAAGGGGCTCGGCAGTCGGCCGTGATGAATCGCAACGCCTTGCTTCAAGCAGGCAACGGCGGGATGGTCCTCGCCTAGCCACTCCTTGCCCACCTCCAGCGCGCGGGAGATCAACGCTTCGTCTTCCAGCAGTGAATCGAGGTAACCGCGCTCGCAGAGGTCCACGACCTGCTTGCCATAGCTCTCGACCCAGTTTGCCTGCGTTGAAAAAATCAGAGTGCGCTTGCCTTGGCTTGCAAACTCCCAGGCCGCGAACAGGGCGAGATGTGCGTTCTTGCGCGGATAGGACTTCTTCTCTTTCCCGCGTGGCGGCTTCTCCACGACGAATTTGTCGAGGAACGGGCCGCCGTCGTCGAGATCGAGACGGAGCAATGCGTCTTTGCCCCGCCAGGTGAGCGCGCCGAAGCGCTGTCGTGTCGGACGCCAGTCGGACCGCACGGGCTCACCCGGTTCGTCGGAGCGAATCCAGGCGGTAAGATCGTCCAGCTCATCGCCGCTGGGCAAAATGGCCGACAGGCATATGATCCGCCGGTCCCCGGCGTCCGTGCGCCGAAGCAAACGCTGCACCAGAGTCTCGTAGCGAATTTCGCGCTCGCTCGGACCAATCATGTGACCCTCGTCGAGAACGATCAGGCCGACATCATCGATCAGCGTCGGGTCGCTCCTCAGCGCGAAATCGAGCTTCTCTGGCGTCGCGATGATAATTTCGCGGGTACGCAAGGCGTCTTCATCACCGGAAGAAAGGCCGCTGGCACCGTAAAGTGACGAGACGCTGAACCCGAGGGGCGCGAAGGTCTTTCTGAAAGATCGCTCGGTTTGCGCCGACAGGGCGCGCAATGGCGTGACGATCAGAACTCTGCGCGCCGACGATAGTGTCATCAAGGCGGCGATCTCGGCAACCCGCGTCTTGCCGGCGCTGGTTGGCAGAGAGACGACTAAATCGTCAGTGACGTCGGTGGAACGCTGGGCCGCTTCCCGTTGCGATGGCCATAGCTCCACCTCGGAAGTCTTTCGGGCGTAGAGTGATGAAATGAAAAGTCGGCGCAGGTCCGGGTATTTTTCCTCTGTCCCCGCCGGCGGCTCGGTGGGCAGGGCCTCGTGCAACGAGTGCTGCCACAGGTCGTCGATCAGATGGCGACATAGGTTGGATATCCACCAAAGAGGTACGTTCCCTGCATTGTCAGCTAGGCTGACCGCAGTGCCGAGCAGGTCCCGTGCGGTCTCGATCGGCTCCGGTTCACCCGTTTCGAGCGCGAAATCGAAGAACGCCAAGGCCCGGCAGATCGTCGTGTTGAGGATTGTCGACAGCACCTCATCCATATCGGGCGCGTCGCCCTTTAGCGCTGCGGCGATCTGCTTATCGCCATGATCCGCGTCGTCCAACCATTCCCGGACAAAGCCACGTAACTGACCGAGATCGCGCAATATCAGATGTCGAACTGCCGTTTCGCCGGGCGAGGCGTTGAGATCGTCGTCCGTCTCGTTGAAGAGCGAATAGGCGACAGCCGAGAAGCCGGCCAGGTGATAGGCCGCGGCGGCGATCGTGCGCCGGAATCCCCGATCGCGCGCCTCTGGATCGCCATTGCGAACCAGCGCTTCGAAGGCATTGGCAGCGCGCTCGAAGGCCTTGCCGGTTAGATCCGAACTGCCCGCCTGTGAACGCAAGGCCAGAGCTCCGCGAAGCAAAGCGAAGCCATGTTCCGCAAGATCAGTTTCGATCGTCGCGCCGAGGGGCGGAGCATTTGGCGGTAGTTCGCCGTCCTCGCGCATCAATGACCATGCGGCACCGCGGTAGAGCAGCCGTCCAAGGATACCGTCGACGGTTGCGATCGACAGAAACGCGGTTAGTTCGTCAATCGTCTCCAAGGTCTTCCGCCCCTTGGTACATGTCTGCGATGAAGTCTTGGTGGTCTGCGACGTGGATGTTCACCACATAGTGGTCCCGATCGCTGCCCGTAGCCTCCAGATCGTTTTTTAGCGATGCGTGCGGGCCGTTGCCCGACACGGTGAAGAGCATGTGGTCGATACGGTTGGCACGAAGGGTTTTTAGCCCCACTTCATCACGAAGGCTGCGACCCAACGCGTTGTCGTCCGGATCGACGCTCTCGAGCAGGCGGTTGGCGACGAACAACAAGGAGTCTGGCGTGCAGCGTCCGTTGTCGCGATTGAGCACATTCCGAGCGCTCGTGACCGTAGATTTTCCGAGTACTTTATTGCTCTTGGCTTCGCCCTTCAGAAGCCAAAGCTTCTCATTTTTTCCACCATATCCAGCGCCAATGAAGTCGTCGCCGCGCATGGCCATGTTGCGGCCGTCCTTGTAGCGAAGTCGGCGCACAGGCACGCCCAGGCCGATTCCCTCCTCCACTAGCTCTGTTGCGAGAATCTCGCCAAGGTCGCCCGATCGTCCCTTGGCTGTTTGGGGCATCGCCTCACGCAGGATCTCCGCGGCTACCTTGTATCCAAGCCGATCTACGTCCTCGGCGATGCGTTCTAGTCTATCGTAATGCGAACGGATGGTTTCGGCTAAGTCGTTTCGGATATCGGCGCGGCCGCCATCCTTTTCGACAAAGGTCCAGTAGTGCTTGCGCTCGTTCTTTTCTTTGGTGGAATCGCACCATCGGTCGTACAGCGCCATCTTCCCCCCTTTGACTTGCTTGATTTAATTTGGCTTTGATTTTGCTCTTCGCAGAATTAGCGCGGTGCGTCGATAGAGTGTTGTCTTCGGAAACCAACGCCCCTCGATTACGAGTTCCGGCGTCAAGTTGCCTTGATCCCATCGAATACTAATTGTCAGTAGGGGCCACCAGGAGGGCGCACATGCGAGCAGTCAATATCATCAGAGCGAGGCGAAGCTGCAATGACCCCTGGTGTTGATAGCTGTTCGCTCATTCCCTTGTTCGTCGAAGCATATTTCGGCGATCAGCGGCTCGGCGTCGGAACGGCTTTCCCGTGGCTCCTGCCTGATACGAGCCTTGCACTTATAACCAACTGGCATGTCGCTGCGGGGCGAAATCATGAAACCGATGCATGTTTGCATCCGATGGCGGGCATTCCTGATCATTTGCGCGTTCATGTGCCTAAGAACGAGCGTAGCGATCCAGCACATATTGTGTCCGTCACGACTTTGGACGCTGAGGGCCGCCCGCTGTGGACCGAGCATCCGACGCTAGGAAGAGCGGTCGATGTTGTGGCGTTGCCGTTTGTTCCGCCTCTCGATCTCTGTCTCATGCCGCTGAACGCGATGCCGATGGTCCCTCTTAAGCAACGCGTCGGTATGCCGGTGTTCATACTTGGATTTCCATTTGGTCGGGCGGGAATGGGAATGCCCGTTTGGAAACAGGCAACATTTGCGAGCGAGCCGTGCCTCGCTCCGCATCTGGACCAGCCCTATCTGATCGTCGATTCAGCGTCGCGACCGGGGATGTCCGGTTCGCCCGTGATCCAGCGCGCGCATGGAAACATCGAACTTGAAGACGGTCGCACCGGCACGGTTGGCAATGGTGACGGAGCATTCAATTTCGTTGGCATTTATTCTGGTCGATTCCATACCGAAGAGGCCAACGACGCGCAGTTGGGCCGTGTGTGGCCTCGCGCTCTACTCGACGAAATACTGACGTTTCACGTCGCCGCTAAAATCGGAAACTTAGGTCGAACTCATGAAGCCGGATGATGCGGCGATAGTCCAAGCGGCCGCCGAATTTCGGTCTGCGCTGGATGCTATTGACGATCGGCACTGGCGAGCAGTCTACATTAATCGGTTCCCCCGCGGCGCGTGCGGCCATTGTTCCGAACTCTTGGCGCTTTTCCTTCTTGATCGCTTCGGGATCACTGCGGACTATGTCTCTCGCGAACTCTATTCCGACGCGGGTGAACGCGAGACTAGCCATGCATGGCTCGAATGGAACGGTCTCATCATCGATATCTCGGGCGACCAATTTGGATGGCCGACGGTGATCGTAACCCGCGATCGCAGCCGATATGATCGCGGTATTGATGAGCAGCGCCACCCGTTCAAGATGGATCCTTCATGGTGGTCGCAGCAGTGTTCGGGAATCTGGGCCGCGGTTCAGCCCTTTTTGTCGGGCGGGAACCTGAAATAGGCGTTTGGCGAAGTCGCGCCTCGATAGCCCGCGGCTTTTTGTCAGGCGGGTCCGCCGCTCAGAAAATCGGGAGTTTGCGCTCCGTCATAAGCCGGCGTCTCGAGCGCCGAAGGCAACACATCGTTCAATAGGCCTCGTCGCAGACGGTCGTAGGTGGCGATCGATATCTTTGGACTTAGGTCCTGGAATCCTGCCCTTACCCTTCGCTGTGCTTCACTCTCGAAGCGGGAATCCCCGATTACGATCGTGACGCCGTCGGGCTGCTTTATGCGCTCATTCCCGACATTCACGCGGACATTCTCGATGTAGTTCGCGAAATGGCTCATGTACTCGCCGCACTGAGCCAGCGCTTTATGAGCTTCCGTGCTGAGGCCGTCGCCGCGCTTGTTCGAAAACTGAACGTCTGGTCGTTTTAGCTCGATAATCTGCCAGCTATATCCAAGCGAGTTTTGCATGGCTGCGATAAAGTCGGGAATGAGGCCGGGCAGACCGTTCACCTGATTGGTCCGGATCCATCGCTTCGAATATGCCCATGTCCCGTGATGACCAGTCGTTTTGAATGCATATTGCAACAGATAGGGATGCGCTTCGATCAGCTTTTGCATTGTCTCTTCCGACCCTAGCGCCAACGCCGCGTCGAATTCTCCGGCGAGCTTCGCGCTGAAATCCCGTCTCGAACCGTACAGTGCTTCCGGAAAATGCGCCGCAAGTTCCTCATGAAACCGCGCCTGATTTTCCGGTTTGGATATCTCGAATAAAGTGGGCATGTCTTCGCTCCCGTTGAGCACAAAGTCTAACAGCGACTAGGGCGCTTGGAAGCCCCTACTGAGCGCGGCATCTAGTGGGCGCACTCTGACCTCGACAGGCTCGGCCAGGGGTCGCGCTGATGGCGGGCCGCGCGGCGCACTCGGCTCGCTTTCCTTGCGAGGCGGCGGCTAGGCCCAGGCCCGCATCGCACGCCGCCCCGCCGCGGGCTCGCCGAGAGCGCGTCACTCTCTTGCCGTCATCGGTTGATGACGGGGAAGGCCGTGCGGAAACTCGGTGTACCTTTGGCGGCGCCGATTAGCGCAAGCTGCGGAATGTGACCGACCAGCGAGGCATTTCCATAGCTGCGATGCTATGCTCCCAGTCGTTCCGCACCTCGCCGGCCATATGATAGATCGACCGTGGCAGCAGGTCTGCGGTCGCGCGGTCGAATGCTGTGCCGTTGCGCCGACGGAAGCGCATCGTCGCCGACGCGCCGAGCGACAAGCCGATGACATGCTCGAATACCGGGCGATCTTTGTGCCAGCCGATGCCTGCCCCGACGCCATACTGAATGAGCAGCGCCTGTTCTAGCTGATCGGGTTCGATGCCGGCGAAGCGCGCCGCAAGAGCGCGGATCGGCGCGAGCCAGGCGGGCATGGCCTCGCCGGGGGCGAAGCGGCCGGTCTGGAAATCATAGGTCCAGCCGAACGAGCGCGTCAGCCTTTTCCCTTCCCATTGCTGGAACTGGAAAGGCGTGAGCTCGGCCGTCTCGATACGCGTAATCAGATCGCTCTCCACGGCGGGCGTGATGACATCGTCGCGATAGGAGAGGCCGGGAAGTAGGGATGGGCCGAAGAGGTCTGGCTGGGGCACGGGCCGCGGCGCCCGCGCGGCGGAGCTGCGCGTCACAGCGCGAGCGAGGCTTGCGCCAGCAGCGGTTCGACGAACAAGGTGTGCCGCAGCGGCTCTGCGAACAATTCTTCATTCGGTAGCGTGCCGTCGAGCCAGTGCATCACGTTGCGCCGCTCGATGATGACACCGTGGCGCGACTGATAGGGAATGACGTCGGCACCCGCCGGAATCGTGAGGATGCGGTAGGACAGCGGCCAGTCGGCGAGCGGCGGGTCCCAGACCGCCGCGAGATAGAAGAAATTGCCGCTGTCGAGCGTGACCCGGTAACGATGATCGCCCGTGCCCATGCGAAACTCCGATGCCGGGATCAGGCAGCGGCGATTCGGGAAGGCTCGGCCTTCGGTGCGGACGAAACGATAATTGATGCCGTCCGAGAACCGCGGATCGGAACCCCAAACGGCTTTGACCATTTCGACTTCGCCCATATTGTCCGGATTGCGGCGGACAAGCGCTGTCACGCCGCCGCCGGGAGCATCAGAATCAAAAGGGGTTGGCGCGATGGTCATGGTTGGAACATAATAGGAACGAAGATGAGTCGCAAGAGCCAGGGGGCGAGAGCGAATGTGCAATGATTATCGGCTGGAAGTCGACATCGCCTCGATCGCCGAGGATTTCGACGACCTGAAGATCAAGATCGATATGCCCGAAGGCGCGCCGAACGTTCCCGCGCGCGAGGATGTCCGCATAACCGACATGGCCCCGATCGTGCGGAGCACCGATGGCGGCGGGATGGGCGAATTGGTCAATCGACGCTGGAGTTGGCCTGGCCCGAAGGGCAAGCCGGTCTATAATTTCCGGTCCGAGGGCCGCGATTTCTCATCGCATCGTTGCCTGGTCCTGTGCGACGGCTTCTATGAATTCACCGACCCCGCCGACAAGGCGCAAAAGCGGCTCGATAAATGGCTCTTCACGATGAAGGATCATCGCTTGTTCTGCATGGCGGGCATCTGGCGCGAATATGACGGCGGCGAAGCCTTTACGCTTCTCACGATGGACGCTGGTCCCGATATCGCGCCCTATCATCATCGTCAGATCATTCCGCTCGCGTGCGATCAATGGGCGGGCTGGCTCGACCCGCGCGTCCCCGCCGCCGATGTCCTCAAATGGCTGCCCGCTGGCAGCCTCGAGCCGACACAGGTGTTCGGCAGGCCGCCCGCGCAGGGCGCGCTGGCGCTATGACGGATTCCGATAGGCTCGACCATTTCGTCGCAGCGCAGGAGCAGATTTACCCCCGCGCTCTCGACGAAATCCGCCGCAGCCGGAAACGCTCGCATTGGATGTGGTTCATCTTTCCGCAGCTGACGGGGCTGGGACGCAGCGCGATGGCGCAGCGTTACGCGATCGCCGATGCCTCGGATGCACGAGCCTATCTGGCGCATCCCATTCTCGGCGCGCGCTATCTCGAATGCGTCGAGGCCTTGCAGGACCTGATTGGTAGCGATCCAGTAGCTGTGTTCGGCGAGATCGATGCCATGAAGCTGCGTTCGTCGCTGACCTTATTCGAGGCCGTTGGCGAACTGTCGCTCTTCTCGGCCGCTATCGAACGGTGGTTTGGCGGCAAGCGCGACCAGCGAACCGTCGATCTGCTACAGGGATAGGGCATAGCACCGGCACCGGTATGGGCCGGTCTCGCTTGCCGATTGGAGGGATGATGGCGCTGGAACTCGACGTTGCATGGATCGGCCTTGGCGGAGTGGTCGTTGGCGGCCTGATTTCGGGGCTTATAACTTGGCTTGTTCAACTCGGCGAGCGGCGGAAATATCGGCGCGAGCGATCATGGGATTTGCGTCGCGAGGCCTATACCGGGATTATCGGCAGCCTCGACAGGGCGCGAGCTATCCTCGCCTATATCGACAAGGGTTATGACGAGAACCCGCAAGGTTTCGACGGAAGCGAGCATGAGCAGCGCGCCACGACGCAGATGATCGAGCAGATGCAGGCGGCCCGTTTCGCTTACCACGCCCAGCGGCTCATTCTCTCGCAGGCTTTCGTTGCGCGGTACGAAACCTATCTCGCCGATATGGATGCGGTGCAGGAAGCGAATCTCGATCCGCCCGAAAAGGCGCATCAGGCTGCGACGGCAATTGCCGATGCCGTCGTCGCTCTCGAGAATCTGGCGGCAGCCGAACTGGGTTTCGACTTCGAATAAGCCTTCATAATTCGTGGCTTCGTGCGCGAGGGGCAGGACTTCACATCTGCCTGCTTGACGATCATGCCGACTCAATAGAACATAAGGAGAACAATTGAGTCGATATCAGCATGACCGCACCGCCTTTTTCACAGCCCCGGCCGAGTGTCGAAGAGCTTCAAGCGCTTCGCGAGACCGTGGCGCGCGTCGCCGCGGCACGCGGACCGGTGCTGCCGTTCGGCGTGGGACCGATCGATCATCTGCTCGCTGCCGGCGGGCTCGACGGCGCGGGCCTGCACGAAGTCGCGGCTGCCTCGGCAAGCTGGAGCGACGATGCAGCGACAACGCTTTTCGCGGCGGGGATCGCCGCGCGCTTCGCGGCGGCGCCGGGGGTGTCGGCGCTGTGGGCGCTGACGCGGTTCGATCTTTACGCCCCGGGACTCGAGCAGGCCGGGCTCGGGCCCGGGCGCGTGCTCTATGCGCAAGGCAAGAGCGACCGCGAGCTGCTTGCCCTGTGCGAGGACGCGCTGCGCGACGGGTCGCTCGCATGCGTTGTCGCCGAGGTGAAGGCGGCTGATCAGACCGCGACACGGCGGCTCCAGCTCGCTGCCTCCGAAGGCGGCACCCCGATGCTGCTCTACCGCCGCTACCGTCGTTACGGCCAATGTCCGCTCACCGACTTGTCGCTGGCCTGCACGCGCTGGCGGATCGGCAGCCTTGCTTCGACCCCGCTGTCGATGCCCGGGGTGGGGCGCGGGCGATGGTCGGTCGAACTTGTGCGCCAGCGCGGCGGGCCGCCTTTCTCCCTCGAACTGGAGGCGTGCGATGACCAGGGTCGCCTCGCTCTTCCTGCCGCAACTCGCGATCGAGCGGTTGCGACGGGCAGCGCCGATCTCGCGCTCGGGCACGCCGCCTGAACCCGCGCGGCTCGGCCCGCGCCTTCCCGAACCCGTCGACGACAATCCGGGCACCTGCTCGGTGCCGCGCGGTGGCGGCTGGCGCCCGGGTGCGAGTTGGGCGCGGGACACGGGTTCGGCCGCGCCGAACCGGGACTCTGTCGACGCGCGTCCGGCGCACCAGCGACCGACCATGCGTGAGCTGGGGCGGCGCAGTGAGGCGGCCGCGCCCGTCTTTCGGTTATCGCGGGCGGATGATGGATGCCCGGCGCTCGGCGCGTCCATCGCGCCGCCACCGCTGCCGCTGTGGGGCGCTCGCCCGACCATCCTTATGGCTCGCACGGGCCAGCGCGATGTCGTGACCGCGGCCTGTCCGCTCGCAATCGATCTTGGACTCGCGCCCGGCATGGCCGCGGCGCATGCCCGCGCGCTGGTCACCGATCTCGATGTGTACGAGGCTGCGCCCGAGGCGGATCGGGCGTGGCTGGATCGGCTCGCCTTGCATGCGGTGCGCCACTGGACACCGGCTGCCGCCGTGTCGGGCAGCGACGGGCTATGGCTCGATCTCACCGGCACGACGCACCTCTTCGGCGGCGAGGCGCGCTTCGCCGCGCGGCTTGTGTCCTTCGTTCGGCGTCTCGGTTTCACCGCGTGCGTCGCGATCGCCGGCACGCCCGGCGCCGCGCACGCGCTCGCGCGCTTTGGCGGGGCGGCGGCTTTGGTCTTGCCGGAAGGGCGGGAGGGGGAGGCGCTGGCCGGGCTGCCGCTTCGCGCGCTCCGGCTCGCGCCCGAGGCGCTGGCGTCGGCGGCGCGTTTCGGAATCGAGCGGATCGCTGACCTTTACCCGATGCCGCGCGGCCCGCTCGCGCGGCGCCTCGGGCGCGGCGCGGTCGAGCGGCTCGACCAGGCGCGCGGCTTTCTGCCTGAGCCGATCGTGCCCGTCGTCCCTTTCGAAATGCCGTGCGCCGAGCGCCGGCTTCTCGAACCGATCGCCACCGCCGAGGCGATTGAACAGGTCATTTCGGATCTCGTCGCCGATCTTGTCGCCGACCTTCGGGAGCGCGGGCTCGGCCTTCGCGCGGCGGTGCTCCGCTGCGAGCGTGTCGATGCGCGCGAGCAGCTCGTCACGGTCGGCACCGCGCGCGCGACCCGCGACGCGAAGCATCTCGTGCGCCTCTTCAGGCTGCGTATCGACCGGATCGAGCCTGGGCTCGGGATCGAGGCGATGGCGCTTGCCGCGCCGCAGGTCGAACCCCTCGGCGCCGAGGTGATCGGCACGGGGTTCGATAGCGGACCGCGCGCCCCCGATCTTGCGCCGCTCGTCGATCAGCTCGCGGGGCGCGCTGGAGAGGGCGCGCTGTTCCGCCTCGAGGGCCGCGAAAGCGATGTGCCCGAACGCGCGATCGGCCGTACCGGCCCGCTCGCCCAGCCTTCCGGCTGGCCGGCTTGGCCGCGGCCGATCCGCATGCTCGCGCGGCCCGAAGTCCTGTCGAGTGTGGTCGCGCTGCTTCCCGACCATCCGCCGCGCCGCTTCGCGTGGCGCGGACGGTCCTACCGCGTCGTCGCGGGCGACGGACCCGAGCGCATCCACGGCGAATGGTGGCGAACGACCCGCGAAATGTGGGCGGTGCGCGATTATTTTCGCGTCGAGGCGGAGACTGGCGAGCGTTTCTGGCTGTTCCGCCGCGGCGATGGACAAGAAGACCGCACCGGCGATTTGAGCTGGTATATGCACGGCGTCTTCGGATGACGGTCCCCGCCACGACCTATGTCGAACTACAGGTGACCAGCCATTTCTCCTTTCTGCGCGGCGCCTCGGCGCCCGAGGAACTGTTCGCGTCCGCCGCGCTGCTGGGTCACTCGGCCCTCGGCCTCTGCGATCGCGGCAGCGTCGCGGGCATGGTGCGGGGGCTGTCGGGGCAGGAGGCGGCTGGCGTGCGCCTGATCCCCGGCTCGCGCATTGACCTCCGCGATGGCCGATCGCTCCTGCTTTACCCCAAGGACCGTGCGGCATGGTCGCGGCTCACCCGCCTGCTGTCGCTCGGCAAGGCGCGGGGGGGCAAGGGGAATTGCTGGCTCGACTGGCCCGATGTCGTGGCATGGGCGGAGGGGCTGGTCGCGGTCCTCCTGCCCGACGCCGCCGACGACCGCACCCGCCTCGACCTTGGCGAGCTGCGCGAGACCTTTGGCCGCGACGCCTATCTCGCACTCTCGCTCCGCCGCCGTCCCGGCGACTTCGCGCGGCTGCGCGCGCTCGACACGCTCGCCCGCGGCATCGGCGTGCGCTGCGTCGCGATGGGCGACATCCTCTATCACGCGCCCGAGCGGCGGCCGTTGCAGGATGTGCTGACCGCGATCCGCGAGAAAACGACCGTCGATGCGCTCGGCTTCAAGCGCGAGCGGTTCATGGACCGCGCGCTGAAGTCGCCCGCCGAGATGGAGCGACGCTTCGCTCTCTTTCCCGACGCGATCCAGGCCACCGCCGACATCGCCTCGGCGTGCCGCTTCGACCTCGACGAGATCCGCTACCAATATCCCTATGAAGAAGTGATGGCGGGGCGGACAGCGCAGGAGGCGCTCGCGGCGCTGACCGAGGAAGGCGCTGCGCGCATGTTTCCGGACGGCGTGCCGCCCGCCTATCGGAAACAGATCGACCATGAGCTGCGATTGATCGGAGAACTCGATTACGCACCCTATTTCCTGACGGTGAACTCGATCGTCGCCGAGAGCCGGCGGCGCGGGATATTATGCCAAGGGAGGGGGAGCGCGGCGAACAGCTGCGTCTGCTTCCTGCTCGGCGTGACCTCAATCGACCCGATCAAGCATGAGCTGCTCTTCGAACGGTTCGTGTCGGGCGAGCGCAAGGAGCCGCCCGATATCGACGTCGATTTCGAGCATGAACGGCGCGAAGAAATCATCCAGTGGATTTACGAGACCTATGGGCGGCACCGCTCCGCGCTGACCGCCGTCGTCACCCGCTATCGCACCCGCGGCGCGGTCGCCGAGGTGGGGAAGGCGCTTGGCCTGCCGCGCGACCTCACCAAGATGCTCACCGGCCTCGTCTGGGGCTGGTCGGTCGACGGCATCCCCGACGAGCAGATCGCGAGCCTCAACCTCAACGCCGACGATCATCGGCTGCGGTTGACGCTCGATCTCGCGCAGCAGCTCATCGGGACGCCGCGGCATTTGTCGCAGCATCCCGGCGGTTTCGTGCTGACGCAGGAGCGGCTCGACGATCTTGTGCCGATCGAGCCCGCGCGCATGGAAGACCGGCAGATCATCGAATGGGACAAGGACGATATCGACGTCCTGAAGTTCATGAAGGTCGATGTGCTCGGGCTCGGGATGCTCGGCTGCATGAACCGGGCTTTCAATCTGCTCGACGAGCATAAGGGAATTTCGGTCGGCATGGCCGACCTGCAGGACGATGACCCGGCGGTCTATGACATGATCCAGAAGGCCGATACCTTGGGCGTCTTCCAGATCGAAAGCCGCGCGCAGATGTCGATGCTGCCGCGGATCAAGCCCAAATGCTTCTACGATCTGGTGATCGAGGTCGCGATCGTGCGGCCCGGGCCGATCCAGGGCGACATGGTCCATCCCTATCTTCGCCGCCGCGAAGGCAAGGAGAAGCCCGAATATCCCAAGCCCGAGCTTCGCGCCGTACTCGAGAAAACGCTCGGCGTGCCGCTCTTCCAGGAGCAGGCAATGAAGGTCGCGATTGTCGGCGCGGGTTTCACCCCCGCCGAAGCCGACCAGCTTCGCCGCGCAATGGCGACGTTCAAGCTCACCGGCGGTGTCAGCCACTTCTACGACAAGCTCGTCGGCGGAATGATCGAGCGCGGCTATCCGAAGGATTTTGCCGAGCGGACCTTCAAGCAGATCGAGGGCTTCGGGAGCTACGGCTTTCCCGAGAGCCATGCCGCGAGCTTTGCGAAGATCGCTTACGCCTCATGCTGGATGAAGCATCATCATCCCGACGTCTTCTGCGCTGCGTTGCTCAACGCGCAGCCGATGGGCTTTTATGCGCCCGCGCAGATCGTCAGCGATGCGCGCAAGCATGGCGTCGAAGTGCGCCCGGTCTCGATCAACGACAGCCATTGGGATTGCACGCTGGAGGAAGGGAAGGGTCCCTATCTCGCGGTTCGTCTCGGCTTCCGCCAGGTGCGCAGCCTCGCCAATGTCCATGGCGCCGCAATCGTCGGCGCGCGCGGCGATATGCCTTTCGATTGCGTCGAAGATGTGTGGCGGCGCGCCGGGGTCCCGCGCGCCGCAATCGAACGGATCGCCGAAGCCGACGGCTTCGCCTGCCTCGCTGAAGACCGGCGGCAGGGCCTCTGGAAGGTGCGGGGTCTCGGCGAGCATCCGCTGCCGCTGTTCGCGGCGGCGGATGCTCGCGAGGCCAGTTTCTCGCCCGAGGGGCTCGAACCCGCGACCTCGCTTCGGCCAATGACCGAGGGGCGCGAGGTGGTGGAAGATTACCGCACGTTGCAGCTATCGTTGCGCGCGCATCCGCTGAGTTTCTTGCGGGATGAGCTTGATACGATGGGTATCGTGCGCTGCGCCGATCTCGGACAGATCCGCGACGGGCGCAACATCGAGGTCGCCGGCGTCATCCTTGTGCGGCAGCGCCCCGGCTCGGCGAAAGGCGTTCTGTTTGTGACGATCGAGGACGAGACCGGCATCGCCAACGGTATCCTCTGGCCCGACCGGTTCGAGATATACCGGCGCCAAGTCATGTCGGCCTCGATGATCGCGATGCGCGGACGGCTTCAGAAGGAAGGCGAGGTCATTCACATCATCTGCGACCGGATTATCGATCATGACGCGATGTTGCGGTCGATCGCGCAGGGCGACGTCTCCATTGCGCCTGGACGCGGGGATGGGGCGCGGAACGGAGGCGGACCGGACTCCCGCGACGCGCCGCTGCGCATCCGAAGTCACGATTTTCACTGAAGGCGCGGTCAGCTTTGACCCGGCGAGGGATACGATCCTGTGGAACGACGATTCTGACGAGAAGGACGATGCAGTTTGGCAACACGGAACGGCAGTTTCAGTTGCTCGAAATTGTCGACGATCCAGCGCATTTGGTCGCCGCTCAGCCGATCGGAAGAGGATTTTACTTCGATCAGCAATATTTCATCGTCGCGCCAGAGCAACAAATCGGGCCATCCGAGATAGCGACCCCAATAGTCGTCGACCAAGTAACGAAGAATTACGAGGATCGTGCCGGGAGGAAAAATCTCGATCAACTGACGCGCCCGATCGACGTCGCGGTCTTGGTGTGCCCACAGATATTCCCGCAATCTCGCGCTGTGGAAGCGCCAATAATCGAATAACCAAAGCAAATCGCCAGTGTCGACATGGCCGTCAGGCTCAAAGAAGAAAGAGAAATGTTCGTCAACCGCGGCCTCGCGACGCCGCCCATAGCCCGGAGTGCCGAAATCGTCCGGGAGGTGCGTCCATATCATCTCCCTGGGAACACGGGCATCGAAAGCGGTACGCGATCCAAACGTCACTATTCGGTTTTGGGGATCGGCTCCATCTTCGATGAGCAGCCACATCATTACCGCGAACAAGGTGTGAAGAGGGCGACTTTCCAGCTCGAGCACGGACCAGCCCAGCCTCTGATAATGACGCGAGACAAATGTCTCTGGCGAAACAGTTTCGCCCTCGATGAGCACGACGGCGCCCTTCTCGGGTGACTCTGCGTAGTCAGGATAAAATGATTCGACTGTCAAACGGCGTTCAAAAGGGACCCCCGATCGGCGTCGAAGAGGGACCCCCTTTGAGGATATGCTGAGGGTTTGTTGAGGATGGCCTTGCGCTGCGTGCGGCGGAGGGCGGGCGTAGCCCGACCGG
>NZ_JBIXJU010000003.1:0-515647 GCF_052871675.1 Sphingopyxis sp. LARHCG72
TCCCCGCCTCATGCTCCTTCAATATCGCGATGATCTGCTCTTCGCTGAACCTGCTTCGCTTCATTCTGTCCGACTCCTTCGCGTCGGACTCTACTCAAATTCGGTCACATTTCAGGGGAGCACGTCAGCGGTCACCTATGAACTCCACTTCGGCGGCGACCGCTATATCGACCAGTTCCTGCTCTATCGCACCGATGCCGGGTGGCGGGTCGTCGCCAAGACCACTGCCGTCCAATAGGGTCAGTGCCACACCGCCGAGAGCGGGTAGAGCGCGATCAGCCAGACGAGGAACGCGCACACGATGCGCCGGTCCTTCGCCGCGATCGCGAGCAGCGCGACGGGGAAAAAGCTCCAGGTGATCACGATGTTGCGCGCGTCGAGCGGCGGGAATTTCGCGAGCGCCGCGACGGTCGCGACCAGCGCGACATTGCACAGCAGGATGCCGCCGAGCACCTTGCGATAATGTTTGTCGAAATGGGCGCCGAGGTCGTCCCACGCCTCGGGATCGTCGGGAAAGACGAGGCTCGCCGCGATGAAATAGATGGCGGTGACGAGGAAGCCACCGAACAGCACCGGCCAGCTCAGCGGCAACAGGTCGCGCATCCCCCAGCCATACATCCAGAAGGTCACGACGTCGCACGACACGAAGAGGCCGAGCAGCGCGGTCGGCCAGCCGATCCGCACCTTGTGGCTCGCCTTCATCGCCCTCGCGAGCCCGCCAAGCCCCTCGGCGAGCGCAAGGCCGAGGATCAGCCCGAACAGCGAAAAGATGAATTCGAACCCGCTCATATGCCCCCGCACATCCACACTTCGTCACCCCGGACTTGATCCGGGGCCCCGCTACACTGGCGCGAATGGATGCCGGATCAAGTCCGGCATGACGAGAGAAAAATCGACCGCACGCATCGATCGGAACGGATTGAAAGCCGCTACCCCATCAGCGTCGCAGTGATATCCTCCGCCGCATGGATGCGGATCACCGGCGACGCGGGCGACAGCGCGCGCATGTCAGCGACGAAGGCGCGCGAAGCGGGCAGCGCGAAATGGGCGCGGACCGCATCGACGCTCTCCCACTCCTCGACGAACATCAGCCGGTCGGGGTTTTCGACATCGATATGGCAATTATGCGCCAGACACCCCGGCTCGGCCCGCGACCGCGCGCTATGTTCGGCGCCAAGCGCGATCATGCGCTCGCGATGCGCGGGGGTGAGGATGACGTGGCCGGTGATGAGGATCATCAACGTGCCCGTGGATCAAAAAAGGCTAGCGTGCGACGCTCAAGCCGTCGGAACAATCACTATTGATTGACCTGGCCTCGCTCTCAAACGAGTACATGGAAACATAATATCTCCACGCGTTCATTTCTCGCAATAAATTCTGCTGCTGACACGACGAGTAGGCAAGAAAAGCCATCTTATCTTTCATGATTTGCTCTAAAATAGGCAACTCGTTAAGACCCTTGGCTAGTGGCTGAGGCATTTTCGTTCTCCGCCTTTTCGTTGTCTGCTTCGAGTTTAATTGATTCGAGAATTTTAGCAATAGCCTGTGAAGCTGCCACCTCAGCCTGCGGACGCTCAACCCCGAATGCAGCGCCCACAGGAATCGCAATACGCGGCTTCCATTCAGCGATCGTCCCCATGTTATCCTTCCTCGGCCGATAAGCAAACACTCGTTGATAGAGCGTTGGAGAAATCCCATGGAAGGCCCGGAATGAAACTGGCTGCCTTGCTCGCACCTCGTGCTCACCTGCTGGCGAATGTGCGATCACGATTTCCTTGTCATAGAGATGGAGGGTCAGGCTCTTGGGGTAAGGCTCAATGTAAATGACCTCTTTAATACCCGCCGCTATCAAATGCCGGGCGCACCCGTGGCAGGGAAACGTTGTGCAATACAACGTTGCATCCTGGACCGCCCGGCCCGCCGCAGCCGCTTGCGATAGGGCATGCATTTCGGCATGCACCACTCGCCCAAATTCGATCAGGTTTCGGACCCGAGCGTTTGACATCAGCTCCTTAAATTCACCATGCAGGAGACGATCAACGATATTGGAATCGCTCTCATTTTCATCAACGAACTTTGCTTTCTTCAATACTCCAATGAATTCGATGAGAGACCTTTGAATCTCAATATAATTTGGATCATATTGCTTCTTCTTATCTCGATTATCTTCGATTGAAGCCACCGATTCATCGTAGAATCCACCGCCTGGTAAGGGAACTTCGTTACAGCCTGTGGCCAATACCCAGCCACGCTCATCCGCAATTACCGCACCGACCTGCCTAGAAAGATCACAGGACCGAAGCGCTGTAGCCTTTGCGAGAAACATAAAATATTCATCGCGTGTCGGCGTGGCAAAGGGCTCGCCAAACACCAGTTGCACGAACCTAGTAATCTGAGATTTGACATCGATTTTGGAGTTTATGAAAAAATCGGCCAGAGGAAACGTTCCTTGAACGTCCTGATCAGCCTTCTCCGCACCCTTTTCGTCTTCATCTATCAGTTCCGCCGCCAATGCTTGATGAGCCTCTCCCGGAGGCTCGTGCAGGCTTTTCGCGATCTTGTTCTTAAGATTTTCCGTCCGCTCCTCCTTTGGGACGTACACGGAAATCGTATAGAAGTTTCGCCCATAAATCCTGTCGAGAAGCTCTACTTCCGCTGGATTCTTAAGCGAATCTATCAGATACACGGTCGAGGATGGGAGGTCGTCCTCGCCCCCTCGAAGCCTCCGAATTTCAGAGATAGTAAGAGACGCGACACCTTGGTGGCTTTGAGAATGTCGACGGAGCTTGTCGCCACCGGCCATCAAAGCCTTCATTCGCTCAAATTCGCTATCCTGATCAGCGATTTCCAATACGCTCTTAATGAGCTGGCTGACCTTTACGTCCTTCTTGCTGTATCCCACGACAGAAAGCTGTGCCTCAAACTGAGCCTTAATCTCAGTTAAGTCAGTGCCCGCCGCGCACACAAACCCAACATACAAGTCCGGTCGTCTCTTTTGATCTTCTTCATTCATCAATAACGCCCCTCTACATGTCGTGTTGCATAAAGAATAGGCGAGAGGCAACATAAATGGGCAGGCTCCCCAAGGCACCATGACACTTATATGACACTCGCTGTCACATACACGTCACACAAAACCCCCAAATGGCCCTCAGCGAGTCGCCGCGGGGGTGGCGGCTTGGTTTGGTAACGGCCCCCGACAGGATCAATTCCATGCTGCAGAAATTCGCCCTTATCGCTGGTGCCGCGACGTGCGCGCTGGCGCTTTCCGCGTGCCAGGATCAGGCGTCTTCGGGTGGCGGCGCGCGCGATTATATCAGCGCGGTCGGCTCGTCGACCGTCTATCCCTTTGCCACCGCGGTCGGCGAAAAGTTCGCCGAAGCGACGGGCAACAAGACCCCCAAGATCGACAGCACGGGCACCGGCGGCGGTTTCGAACGCTTCTGCGCCGGCGTCGGCGGCGACACCCCCGACATCGCGAACGCATCGCGCCGCATCAAGAAGAAGGAATTCGACACCTGCGCCAAGAATGGCGTGAAGGACATTGTCGAAGTCCAGATCGGCATCGACGGCATCGCGCTCGGCGAAGCGCAGCGTGGCCCCGGCTTCAAGCTGTCGGAAGAAGATGTCTACAAGGCGCTGGCGGCGAACCCCTATGGCAAGCCGAACACCGCGAAGACGTGGAAGGACGTGAACCCCGCGCTTCCCGCGGTCGCGATCTCGGTCTTTGGCCCGCCGTCGACCAGCGGCACCTATGATGCGTTCAAGGAGCTGATCCTCGGCAAGGGCTGCGACGCCAATGCGGAGATGAAGGCGCTGAAGGACAGCGACAAGGAAAAGCACGAGGCGACCTGCACCACGCTGCGCGGCGCGCCTTACTATGTCGAGCAGGGCGAGAATGATAACCTAATCATCTCGAAGCTCGACAAGAACCCGACGAGCCTCGGCATCTTCGGCTTCAGCTATCTCGACGCCAACAAGGACAAGATCAAGGCGGTTCCGGTGCAGGGCGTTTCGCCGACCTATGCCGCCATCGCCGACGGCAGCTACCCCGGTTCGCGCCCGCTCTTTATCTATGTGAAGAAGGCGCATGTCGGCGTCGTCCCCGGACTCGCCGAATATGTCGCCGAATTCCTGAAGGGCGCGGGCGACGGCGGTTACCTCAACGCCAAGGGCCTGATCGTGTCGCCGAAGGCGATCGCCGACCTTGCGGCGTCGAACGGCAAGGCGATGACCGCGCTGAACGGCGCCGAGCTCAAGTAAGTTTCCTCCCGCTAGCGGCCGGGGCGGGTTCGCCCTTCCCGGCCGCCGCTTTTTCGACTTTCTGAGGACGGACATAGCGACGTGACCTTCAACGCCGCCGCCCTTTTGCTTTTGATCGCAGGCTTAGCCCTGATCGGCTGGCTTGCCGGCCGTGCGCGGTCGAACCTGCTCGCCGGCCGCGCCGGCGAAAAGCTCCATTCGCGCCCGCAATATCATGGCTGGTATGTCGCGCTGTGGCTCTTCGCCCCCGCGGCGCTGTTCCTCGCGGTCTGGTCGGCGGTCTCGCCCGGGCTGATCACCAACCAGGTGGTCGCGACCGAGGCGGCGCAGAGCCTGCCCGAATTCGGGTTCGAGCGCGGCGCGATCCTGTCGGACGCGCGCGCCGTCGCGCAGGGCAAGCAGGCCGCGGTGCGGCTGCCCGCCGCAGCGCCGCTCGTGAAGCCCTATGCCGACGCGAGCCACAAATATGCGTGGATCGGCATCGCCGCGATGCTCGCACTGGCACTCGCGGGCGGGCTATACGCCTTCACGCGCATTCGCCCCGATTTCCGGGCGCGCACGCGCGTCGAAAAGATCGTGATGCTGTTCCTGTTGCTCGCGTCGCTCGTCGCGATCCTCACGACCTTCGGCATCGTGCTCTCGCTGCTGTTTGAATCGATCCGCTTCTTCCGCCTCGTCTCGCCCGCCGAATTGCTGTTCGGGACCGAATGGGCGCCGACGAGCGGCGCGCCGCAGCCCGGCACCTTTGGCGGCATCCCGCTCTTCTGGGGCACGATCCTGATCGGCGCGATCATCGCGATGATCGTCGCCATTCCCATCGGGATGATGACCGCGGTCTATCTCACCCAATATGCGGCGCCGGCGGTGCGCAAATGGGTGAAGCCGCTGCTCGAGATCCTCGCGGGCGTGCCCACGGTCGTCTACGGCTATTTCGCCGCGCTGACGGTTGCGCCTGCCTTGCGCGAATTCGCGGTGATGCTGGGCATCCCCAACGCCTCGACCGAAAGCGCGCTCGCCGCGGGTATCGTGATGGGCGTGATGATCATCCCCTTCGTCTCCTCGATGGCCGACGACAGCATCAACGCGGTGCCGCAGGCGATGCGCGACGGATCGCTGGCACTCGGCGCAACGCCGAACGAGACGATCCGTCAGGTGCTGATCCCCGCCGCGCTTCCGGGCGTGATGGGGGGCATATTGCTCGCGGTCAGCCGCGCGATCGGCGAGACGATGATCGTGGTGATGGCGGCGGGCCTCTCCGCCAACATGACCGCCAACCCCTTTGCCAGCGTCACCACGGTGACGGCGCAGATCGTGAAACTGCTCACCGGCGACCAGGAGTTCGACAGCGCGAAAACGCTCGCCGCCTTCGCGCTCGGCCTCGTCCTCTTCATCGTTACGCTGCTGCTCAACATCGTCGCGCTGCGCATCGTCAAAAAGTATCGTGAAGCTTATGAATAGGCAGACCGCCCCCACCGACTGGAAAGGCTCCGTGATGCAGTCGCGCATCGCGAAGCGCTACGCCGCCGAACGCCGCTTCAAGCTGATGGGGCTGGGCGCGGTGCTGCTCTCGGGCGCATTCCTCGCCTTCCTGCTCTTCGTGATGGTCGGCAACGGCGCACGCGGGTTCATGTACACGCATGTCGAAGTGCCCGTCGATTTCAAGGCGATGCCGCTGACGATCGACAAGGCGCGGCTCGGCGATGCCGACGCCGACCAAGTGATCGCGAACGCGGGGCTCGCCGACATCGTCGCCTTTGCCGCCGACGAGGCGCTGGGACCCGACGGATCGAAGCTGATTTCCGAGAATGCCTGGAAAGAGGTGCGCAGCGCGATCAAGGACGATCCCGAATTGCTGAATGGCAAGACGGTGTTCGAACTGCCCGCGTCCAGCGAAGTCGACATCATGGCCAAGGAGGGTTCGCGCGGCGAACTCGGCGCCAAGGTCGATGCGCTGGAGAAGGACGGCAAGCTGTCGACCGGCATCCACTGGCCCTTCTTCAAGAACGCCGATGCCACCGATCCCGCGGTCGCGGGCATCTGGGGCGCGCTCAAGGGTTCGGTGCTGACGATCTTCATCGCCTTCCTGATCGCTTTCCCGACCGGGGTGCTGGCCGCTCTCTATCTCGAAGAATATGCGCCGAAGAACCGCTGGACCGACCTTATTGAAGTGTCGATCAACAACCTCGCCGCGGTGCCCTCGATCATCTTCGGCCTGCTTGCGCTCGCGGTGTTCATCAACTGGTTCGGTCTCTGCCAGGCGAGCCCGCTCGTCGGCGGGCTGACGCTTGCGCTGATGACGATGCCGGTGATCGTGATCGCCAGCCGCAACGCGATCAAGTCGGTGCCGCCGTCGATCCGCGATGCCGCGCTGGGTGTGGGCGCGAGCCCGGTGCAGGTGGTGTTCCACCATGTCCTGCCGCTCGCCCTCCCCGGCATCCTCACCGGCACCATCATCGGCATGGCGCGCGCGCTGGGCGAAACCGCCCCGCTGCTCCTCGTCGGCATGCGCGCCTTTATCGGCGACGTTCCGGGCGGCATCTGCTCGCCCTCGACCGTGCTGCCGATGCAGATCTTCCTCTGGTCGGACGAAGTCGACCGGGGCTTTGTCGAGAAAACCTCCGCCGCGATCATCGTGCTGCTTATCGTGCTGCTGTCGATGAACGCCTTTGCGATCTATCTTCGCAACAAATTCGAAAAACGCTGGTGATCATGACCCAAGACGACCTGACCATTACCGACCCCAAGATGAAGGCGCACGGCGTCAACGTCTTCTATGGCGAGAAACAGGCGATCAACGACGTGTCGATCGACGTCGGCACCGACCTCGTCACCGCCTTCATCGGTCCGTCGGGCTGCGGCAAGTCGACCTTCCTGCGCTCGCTCAATCGCATGAACGACACGGTGGCGAGTGCAAAGGTCACGGGCCGGATCGAACTCGACGGCGAGGACATCTACGCCCCGTCGATGGACGTGGTGCAGCTGCGCGCGCGTGTCGGCATGGTGTTCCAGAAACCGAACCCCTTCCCCAAGTCGATCTATGACAATGTCGGCTATGGCCCGCGGATCCACGGCCTCGCGCCGAACAAGGCCGACCTCGACGTCATCGTCGAGCGCGCGCTGGTGCGTGCGGGCCTGTGGGACGAGGTCAAGGACAGGCTCGCCGAAAGCGGCACCGCCTTGTCGGGCGGCCAGCAGCAGCGCCTGTGCATCGCACGCGCGATCGCGGTCGACCCCGAAGTCATCCTGATGGACGAGCCCTGCTCGGCGCTTGACCCGATCGCGACCGCGAAGATCGAGGAGCTGATCCACGAGCTGCGCGGCAAATATGCGATCGTTATCGTCACGCACAATATGCAGCAGGCGGCCCGCGTGTCGCAGCGCACCGCCTTTTTCCACCTCGGGACGCTGGTCGAATATGGCAAGACCACCGACATCTTCACCAACCCGAAGCAGGAACGCACCAAGGACTATATCACCGGCCGCTACGGTTGATCCGTAGCGCAATAGGACGACAACGATGGCACTAACGAACGATCATACGGTCAAGGCCTTCGACGAGGATCTGAACCGCCTGCGCGGGCTGATCAGCGAGATGGGCGGCCGCGCCGAACAGGCGCTGCTCCAGGCGATGACCGCACTCAGCAAGGGCGACCTCGACCTCGCGGCGCAGGTCGTGCGCGACGACAAGAAGATCGACGCGCTCGAAGCCGAAGTCGAACAGCTCGCGGTCCAGACGATCGCGCTCCGCGCCCCGATGGCCGACGATTTGCGCGAGATGATCGCGGCATTGAAGATCGTCTCGGTCGTCGAACGCATCGGCGACTATGCGAAGAATATCGCGAAGCGCGTCGCGCTGATGGACCAGACGCGCTCGATCGAGGCGATCCCGCTCTTGATGTCGATGTCGAATATCGTTGTGGAATTGATCCACGACGCGCTCGACAGCTTCGCCGCCCGCGACGCCGAACTCGCGGTGCGGGTGACCGTCCGCGACAAGAATGTCGACGATTTCTACAACAGCATCTTCCGCACGCTCGTCACCTTCATGATGGAAAATCCGAAATATATCTCGGAAAGCGCGCACCTGCTGTTCGTCGCCAAAAACCTCGAGCGCATGGGCGACCATGCGACGAACATCGCCGAGATGGTCTATTATGTCGTGACCGGCGAACGGATGGAGGAACGCGAGCGCGGCGAACAGCCCGAAGATGGCGCCGCGGAGCAGGAGCAAGGCTGATGCCGCAGCCCGACCTGCTGCTGATCGAGGATGACGAGGCGATCGCCGAACTCATCGTCTGGCATTTCGCACGCGAAGGCTTTTCGGTCCGCCAGACCCCCGACGGCGAACAGGCGCTCGTCCTCGTCGAGGAACGCGTGCCCGATATCGTCCTGCTCGACTGGATGATCGAGAGCCTGCCGGGCATCGAGGTTTGCCGGCGCCTGCGCCGCAACCCGAAATCGGCGAACGTCCCGATCATCATGCTCACCGCGCGCGGCGAGGAGGAAGACCGCATTCGCGGCCTCGAAACCGGCGCCGACGATTATGTCACCAAGCCGTTCAGCCCGCGCGAACTCGTCGCGCGCGTCCAGGCGGTGCTCCGCCGCCTGCGCCCCGCGCTCGCGGGCGAGATGCTGACCTATGCCGATATCGAGCTCGATTCGGTCGCGCACAAGGTCGTGCGGGGCAGCCAGACCGTCGCGATGGGGCCGACCGAATTCCGCCTGCTGCGCCATTTCATGGAGCATCCGGGCCGCGTCTTCTCACGCGGGCAGCTGCTCGACAGCGTGTGGGGCCAGGACAGCGACATCGAGCTGCGCACGGTCGACGTTCATATCCGCCGCCTGCGCAAGGCGATCAACCTGCCCGGCACGAGCGACATCATCCGCACCGTGCGCTCAGCGGGCTATGCGCTCGATGCGGGCAAGAGCGTCTGACACGACTCCGGTCGAAGTTGAATTTCGTCGGCAGGCCGGGTAAATCCGGCCTGCCGAGAATAGAGTAGCAGGCTGGTATCTCCTGCGCCCGCCCCCGCGGGTTCTTCTCCGCCACGGCGCCGACCAAGCCCTTGCGGCGGGGGGCGGTGAGCGACAGCCGCCGCCCCGCCGCCCCGGCGCTACCGACGACGGAGTACGCCCGTGCAATATATCTATCTTAGCATCGCCATCGTTGCGGAGGTCATCGCGACCAGTTTCATGAAGCAATCGGAAGGCTTCACGAAGCTCGTCCCGTCGCTGATCACCGCCGGCGGATATATCGTCGCCTTCTATTTCCTGTCGCTGACGCTGCGGACCCTGCCCACGGGAATCGCCTACGCAATCTGGTCCGGCGTTGGGATCGTCCTGATCGCCGCCATCGCGTGGGTGTTCCAGGGCCAGAAGCTCGACACGCCCGCGATGGTCGGCATGGCGCTGATCATCGCGGGCGTGGTGGTGATGAACGGATTTTCGAACAGCACGGCGCACTGATCGCCGGATACGCTCGCGTCAGAAATCGACCTGCGTGCGTAGCCCGAAGGTATCCGCCGAATAGCTGCGGTCGCCGTTCGCCGCCGCGACGCGCGCATCGTCGACCCAGACCTTGCCGTAATTGGCGGTGACCCGGATATAGTCGATCGGCGCCCAGACGAGCCCGATCAGCGCAGTCTTCTGCTGCCCGCCGACGATGCCGGCATCGTTGAGGTCGAGATAGTCGTAGCGCGCATTGACCTCGATCGCGCCGATCCCGCCGGCGTTGATCGGCTTCGACGGCTTCAGCCGGTCGAACGCGCCATCCTTGTAACCGCGGGTATCGCCGGGCGTCAGCACCATGCCGACCTCGGCATAACCGCCGAAGAAGGTCGGGTCGGCGGAGGTGCTGCGCTTGACCGTCTGCCAATAGGCTTCACCCGCGGCGTGGAACGGCCCGGCGAGCACCGCGCCTTCGAGGCCAAGACCGCGCTCGCTCGAAATGTCGAGCAGCCCGGTATCGACGAGCCGGACGTCGGTCGTGTGGACGAAGGGCCGCGCGCGGTAACGGTTCGTCGCCGCGGGATCGTTCGGATCGCGATAATGGCCCGATGCGCCGAGGTGAAGCTGCGTGTCGCCGAACTTCGGCATGAACACGACGCGCCCGTCGACGCTGAGACTGTGATTGCTGTCGGTCAGGTCGCGCGCGTTGTCGCCGAACACCCCTCCCTGCACGAGCAGCGCCTTGCCCTTATATTGCGCCGACAGGCCGACACGGCGCTCGAAACCGAACGCCTGCGTAAAGGCTGCACGCTCGGTGAAGCTGGTGAACAGGTCGCTCGTCAGGTCGTCGAGCGACCAGAAGGGCTTGATCTGGCCCGCAGTGACCGAAAACGGCCCGGTGCCATAGGTCATATAGATGTCGGTCAGCTCGACCTCGCTGTTCGCGATGTCCGCCTCGACGCGATAGGAAAAGCCGCCCGGGATCTTGCCGTCGACGCCCAGGTAGACGCGGCGGAATTCGGTCGCCGTGCCGCCGCGGATGCCGGTGGCGCCCGCAGGCGCGTCGATGCTCGCCACGTCGAGCTGGATGCGCCCGCGCGGCTTGAAGCTCCAGCCGTCGGCGGTCTTGACCTCGGGGGCGCCCTTCCAGCTGATCTCGGTAGCGGGCTTGGCGGTGACCGACGGCGGTGCGGGCGTCGTCACGGGCGCTGGTGCAGGCGTCGGCTGCACCGTGGCCGCGTCGAGCCGCGTTTCGAGCGTCTGCACCTTCGCCTTCAGCGCCGCGAGTTCGGCGCGGAGCTGCGCAGCCTCTTCGGCCGTCATCGCCTGGGCATGAGCGGCGGTCGGCAGGCTGAAAATCGACGTCGCGAGCAGGGCGGCGGTCAGGGCATGGCGCATGAGGGAATTGCTCCGTTGCGAAAGGTGACAAACTCGGGGCGCTGCTATGACGCTTGCGTGACAGATGCACGTCATTTGCATGACATTTTTGTTTCAATCGTCATTTTTTCACCCCCTTGCCAGCAAGGCGCGAACGGCTAAGGACGTTCCAGTTTTTTCGGGCAACCTTTCTTGCGGGGGTAGCCCTTTCCGGGAGACCATCATGACGATCAAATTTGACGGCCGCGTTGCTATTGTTACCGGCGCCGGCGGCGGCCTCGGCCGCGCCTATGCGCTCGAACTCGCGCGGCGCGGGGCAAAGGTCGTCGTCAACGACCTCGGCGGATCGCGCGACGGCACCGGCCATTCGGACGCCGCGTTGCAGGTCGTCGAGGAAATCCGCGCCGCGGGCGGCACCGCGATCTCGAACGGCGGCAGCGTCACCGAATATGACCAGATGGTCGAAATGGTCGCCAAGGCGAAGGAAGAATGGGGCGGCGTCCACGTCCTGATCAACAACGCCGGCATCCTGCGCGACAAGAGCTTCGCCAAGATGACCCCTGACGATTTCGACCTGGTGCTGAAGGTGCATGTCAGCGGCAGCGCAAACGTCACCAAGGCGTGCTGGGACCTGATGCGCGAACAGGCCTATGGCCGCATCCTGATGACCGCGTCGTCGACCGGCCTCTACGGCAATTTCGGCCAGGCCAATTATGGCGCGGCAAAGCTCGGCCTCGCCGGCCTCACCAAGACGCTGCACCTCGAGGGCGCGAAATATAACATCCGCTGCAACACGATCGCGCCGGTCGCGGGCACGCGCATGACCGAGGACATCTTCCCCGCCGAACTGTTCGAAAAGTTCACGCCAGAAAACGTCGTTCCCGCCGCGCTCTATCTGGTCAGCGAAGACGCGCCGACCAACATGATCGTTGGCGCAGGCGCAGGCGCGTTCCACGCCGCCTATGTCACCATGACCCCGGGCGTCGCGCTGCCCGAAGGCGAACGCACCCCCGAGGGCGTCGCCGCAGCGTGGGAAAAGATCATCGACCGCAATGGCGAGACCGTCCCGCAGTCGGGCAGCGAACAGTCGATGAACGTCATGAAAGCGTTGATGGCACTGGGCTGACCCTGATAGCATCCTTCGCAAGGGGGCGCCGGGGCGGCGCCCCCGGCAAGGGGAAGCATCATGGCGGACATGGGCCTGGCCGACGGCATCGACCTGCTGGGACAGCGGGCGAAGCTCGTGAAGATATTGCTGACTGCCGGATTCGTGGTGATCATGGCGACGCTGGCCGGACAGGTCGCCGAACTGCAAGGTGCCGTTTCGCTCGACGAGAGCGCCGAACTGACCGGCGCCGCGGCGCTCTATGCCGCCGTCGGGCTCACCGACGCCTTGCTCACGCTCGTCACGATTATCTTCTTCAGCATGTGGATTTACCGCGCGGCCGCGAACATCGTCGCCGCGGGGACCGTCGGCTTCGACTATACGCCCGGCTGGGCGGTCGGCTGGTTCTTCATCCCGATCGCCAACCTGTTCAAACCCCATGCCGCGATGCGGCAAATCTGGAACGCCAGCCATGGCGGACAGGGCGACCAGCTCGAACAGCCCGAGGGGCTGCTTGCAATCTGGTGGGGCACCTGGCTTCTCTCGAACATCGCGTCGAACATCTCGTTTCGCCTCACTTTCAACCCCGCCTCGCCCGAAGAGCTCCAGACGGGCCTCCAGATCGGCATCTTCGCCGCGCTCGTCAGCCTTGCGCTCTATCCCGCGGCGTACCGGCTCGTCGATCGCATCACGACGGCGCAGCGCGATCGGCTCACCTCGGCACAAATCTTCTCCTGACTTATTGTATTGCATCACCAATACAGCCCTGCTAGAAGCGGTGCGGGGCAAGGGGATCGGACAGAAGGACGACCCCGATGTATAGTGAAAGCGACCTGCAAGCTGCGGTCGATGCAAAGGTACTGACGCCGGAGGCCGCGCTGGCTTTCCGCTCGCATATCGCATCGGTGCGCGCCGCCCCCGGAGCGGATGAAGAATCCTTCCGCCTCATCACCGGTTTCAACGATATTTTCGTCAGCATCGCGGCAGTGATCCTGCTCGTCGCGGTCGGCTGGATCGGCGCCTCGATCCACCCCGCGCTCGGCGGCGCGTTCGTCGCCGCGTCGGCTTGGTTCCTCGCCGAATATTTCACGCGGCGGCGCCGCATGGCGCTGCCCAGCATCGTGCTCGTCCTCGCCTTTTCGGGCGGCGTCTTCGCGACAATGGTCGGCTTCCTCGTCAAACATGGCGAATCCATTTTCGGCAACAGCCCCAATGAAACCGTCGGAGCGATCCTGGTCGGATCGATGGCGCTGGTTACCGCCGCGGCGACCTGGGCGCACTGGAAACGCTTCATGGTACCGATCACCGTCGCCGCCGGGACCGCTGCGCTCGCCGCGACCGCGGTCGCGCTCGTCCTCGCCATCACCGGCGTACCGAGCCCCGACGGGACGCTGCCGATGATCCTCGTGCTGGTCGCCGGACTCGGCGTCTTCACCCTCGCGATGTGGTGGGACCGCAGCGACCGTGTGCGCCAGACGCGCCGCAGCGACGTCGCCTTCTGGCTCCACCTGCTCGCCGCCCCGATGATCGCGCACCCGGTCTTCCATCTGCTCGGCGTCACGCGCGGCGACGATATCGGCAGCGGTGCCGCCCTGATGGTGGTCGGCATCTATGTCGTCTTCGGGCTGATCGCACTCGCGATCGACCGCCGCGCGCTGCTCGTCTCGGCGCTCGCCTATGTGCTGTTCGCGATGACGCAGCTCTTCAACACCTTCGGCGCGGTCGAACTCAATGTCGCGCTGACGGCGTTCGTGATCGGTTCGGCGCTGCTGCTGCTCTCGGCCTTCTGGCAGAATGCCCGCGCGGTAGTCGTCGGCTTCCTGCCGCCAAACGTCGCCGACCAGCTGCCGGCGACGGTACGGGTCATCAGTCCCCAACCAGCTTCATAAGCTTGCGTTCGACGGGGGCGAGCACATTCGAAAGCTCGTCCCCGCGTTTCAAGATCGCCCCGGCTTCGGAGACAAGGGCCCACATGCCCTGCCGGCTCCGCAAGGCGGGGCGTTTTTCTATGCGATATTCGGGACGTTCGGCGGCACGGCGAAAGGCCGAGAAGATCGCGGCCTCGCGGTGGAAATCCATCGCATAGTCGCGCCAGTGCCCCGCCGCGACCATGCGGCCGTAGAGGTCGAGGATGCGCATCAGTTCGGGACGCTCGAAACCGGTTTGCTGCGGTACCGTCCGGCCTGCGAACGGCAAGGGTGTCACGGTGCCCATCAGGCGCCGGTCCGGCTCCCCTTGCGCCGCGGCGCTTCATCGTCGACGGCGGCGAGTTCGCGTTCCTCGAGCAATGCCTTCAGCTGCTTCTGCATCTGTTCGAGCTGGCATTGCAGCAGTTCGACCTTTTGCGTCGCGGGATCGAAGGTTTCGCTGCACGGCGTGCCATAGGGCACGAACTCGCGCGCATATTCGGTTGCGTCGAGCAGGGTCGAGCGCGCCGGGATGCCGACCATCACCGCGCCTTCGGGAACATCCTTGGTCACCACCGCATTGGCACCGACGCGCGCGCGCGCATTGACGGTGACGGGGCCGAGAATCTGGGCGCCCGAACCGACGATGACATCGTCGGCCAGCGTCGGGTGGCGCTTGCCGCCGATGCCGTTCGCGGGGTCGGTGCCGCCGAGCGTGACGCCCTGATAGATGGAGACATTGTCACCGATCTCGGCGGTCTCGCCGATCACGACGCCAAAACCATGGTCGATGAACAGGTGCCGGCCGATCGTCGCGCCGGGGTGGATGTCGATCGCAGTCAGGAAACGCGACAGGTGATTGACGAAGCGCGCGAGGAAGAACAGCCGCGCCTCGAACAGCCAGTGCGCGATGCGGTGCATGCCGACCGCGAGCAGGCCCGGATAGAGTAGGATTTCCCAACGCGACCGCGGCGCCGGATCGCGCGCCTTGATCGAATCGAGATAGGCGATCAGCCCGTTGAACATTCAATGTCCCCTGCGACCCTATTTTGTACCGGACAAGATAGATGTTCGGGCGCGCCATTTCCACCCCCGGCGCATATTTAGTCGTCAGCGGCCGAAAAGGCCGATGCGCAGCAGCAGCAGGCCTTCGCCGCGCAAGTGCCGCTCGCCGTCGTGGCCGGCAATCGCCGCGGCCCAGCGATCGAGCATCAGGAGCGGCCGGTTTGCGCCGAAATCGCGGCGGGACGGCGCGCTGGAATTTTTGGCGTCCCCCAGAAGGCGGCGCGCCTCGGGTTCGGCCTCGACAACGCCGGCACCCCAGACAAGGCCCCAGCGCTTCGCGCTCGCCGCATCGCCGTCGGACAGCGCAAAGAGGTGACCGCCGAAGCTTTGGGATGCGGCGCGGCGTTCGTCGTCACTGTCGGCAAGCAGCATCGCTTCGGCAGCATCGACCAGCGCGTCGAGACCGCCCTGCCCTGCCCATGTCGCCTGCAACTCGGCCAGCAGCGGCTCGCCCTTCGGCAGCGCATCGGGATCGCTCGCGATGATCGCCGCCATGTCGCGCCACCAGGCGAGCTTGATCTGCCCGATCAGCGGCTCGCGCGCGTCGATCAGCAGCTTGGTCAGCCGCGCCGCGAGCCCCCAGAGCGCCGCCATGGCCGCGCGCCGCGGTTGCGGCACGCCGACCATGACGCGCGGATCGCGCATGTCGGGATAGAAAGCCGTCTCCGGATCGTCAGGCGCGATTGCGGACCGCCTTCACGGCCGCGATCACGCGCGGCGTATCGACGAGCGCGGCCTTTTCGAGATTGTGCGCATAGGGCAGCGGCACATCCTCGTTGCACACGCGCATGACGGGCGCATCGAGATCGTCGAAGCCATGCTCCATCGCGACCATCGCGAGCTCGCTGGCGATCGAGCAGACGGGCCAGCCTTCCTCGACGACGACCAGATGGTTCGTCTTCTTGAGGCTGGCGAGCACCGTCGCGGTGTCGAGCGGGCGCAGCGTGCGCAGATCGATGACCTCGGCGTCGATGCCCTCGCCGGCAAGGCTGTCGGCGGCTTCGAGCGCCAGCCCGACGCCGATCGAATAGCTGACGATCGTCACGTCGCCACCCTGACGCATGACGCGTGCCTTGCCGATCGGCAGGACATGGTCGGCAAGGTCGGGAACGTCGAAGCTGCGGCCGTAAAGCAACTCGTTTTCGAGGAAGACGACGGGATCCTCGGTGCGGATCGCAGCCTTCATCAGCCCCTTGGCATCGGCGGCGTCATAGGGCGCGATCACGATCAGGCCGGGGACGTTCGCGTACCAGGGCGCATAATTCTGGCTGTGCTGCGCGCCGACGCGCGCCGCGGCGCCGTTCGGGCCACGGAACACGATCGGACAACGCATCTGGCCGCCCGACATATAGTTGGTCTTCGCGGCCGAGTTGATGATGTGGTCGATCGCCTGCATCGCGAAGTTGAAGGTCATGAACTCGATGATCGGCTTGAGGCCGCCCATCGCCGCGCCCGCGCCGAGACCGGCGAAACCATATTCGGTGATCGGCGTGTCGACGACGCGCTGCGCGCCGAATTCCTCGAGCAGGCCCTGCGTCACCTTGTACGCGCCCTGATATTCGGCGACTTCCTCGCCCATCACGAAGACGCGGTCGTCGGCGCGCATTTCCTCGGCCATCGCATCGCGCAGCGCCTCGCGCACCGTCAGGCGGACCATCGCGGTGCCTGCGGGGATCGCGGGGTCCGATGCGCGCTCGGCGGCGGCGGGGGCCGCAGCCGGAGCCGCCGCAGGCGCTGGTGCCGGAGCTTCTGCCTTCGGTTCCGGCGCTGCTGCGGGAGCCGGCGCCGGAGCAGCCGGTGCGGCCGCCTCTTCGCCCTCGCCCGTGATCGTCGCGATCACGGTGCCGACCTTCACATTGTCGGTGCCCTCGGCAACGAGGATCTGGCCGATCGTGCCCTCGTCGATGGCTTCGAACTCCATCGTCGCCTTGTCGGTTTCGATCTCGGCAAGGATATCGCCCGACTTCACCGTGTCGCCTTCCTTGACGAGCCACTTGGCGAGCGTGCCCTCTTCCATCGTCGGCGACAGCGCCGGCATCTTCAATTCGATGGCCATCTCAATATTGCTCCAC
This sequence comes from Sphingopyxis sp. LARHCG72, assembly GCF_052871675.1. NCBI lineage: Bacteria > Pseudomonadati > Pseudomonadota > Alphaproteobacteria > Sphingomonadales > Sphingopyxidaceae > Sphingopyxis > Sphingopyxis sp. LARHCG72. The sequence goes on from NZ_JBIXJU010000003.1 coordinate 17,238, forward strand.
CAGCACGTCGGTATACAGTTCATGAAGTTCGGGTTCGGGCGCGCTTTCCGCAAAGTCGGCCGATTCCGCAACGATCTGACGGATTTCCTTGTCGATATCCTTGATCTTGTCCTCGCCGATCCCGGCCTCTTCCATCAGCTTCTTGAGGTGCTCGATCGCGTCCGACTTGTCGCGCACCGCCTGCACTTCCTCGCGGCTGCGATATTTGGCCGGGTCGGACATCGAGTGGCCGCGATAGCGATAGGTCTTGAGCTCCATCAACACCGGGCCCTTGCCCGCGCGCACCCATTCGAGCGCCGCTTCGGCGGCGCCGCGCACCGCGAGCACGTCCATGCCGTCGACCTGCATGCCGGGGATGCGGAAGCTTTCGCCGCGGCGATAGAGCTGATCCTCCGCCGACGATCGGTTGACCGAGGTCCCCATCGCGTACTGGTTGTTCTCGATCACGAAGATGATCGGCAGCTTCCACAGCTCGGCCATGTTGAAGCTTTCGTAGACCTGCCCCTGGTTCGAGGCGCCGTCGCCGAAATAGGCCATCGCCACCCCGCCGTCGCCGCGATATTTATGCGCGAAGGCGAGGCCGGTGCCGAGCGACACCTGCGCGCCGACGATGCCGTGGCCGCCATAGAATTTATGCTCGACGCTGAACATGTGCATCGAACCGCCCTTGCCGCGCGAAATGCCCGCGGCGCGGCCGGTGAGTTCGGCCATGATGACCTTGGGATCGATGCCGTAAGCGAGCATATGACCATGGTCGCGATAACCGGTGATGACGCTGTCCTTGTCACCGTCAAGCGCCGACTGGAGGCCCACCGCAACGGCTTCCTGACCGATGTAGAGGTGGCAGAAACCGCCGATCAGGCCGAGGCCGTAAAGCTGCCCCGCCTTTTCCTCGAAGCGGCGGATGAGCAGCATTTCGCGATAGAATTTTTCCAGCTCTTCGGGCGTCGCGTCATAGGGAACGGGATCGCGCGGTTGCTCGCGGTTGGTCGCGGCGGCCGGGGTGGAAGCAGTCTTTTTCGGCGCGGCGGATGCGCGCGCGGGAGCTTTGGCCAAGGGAGGTTTCCTTTGCATTTAGCCGTTACGGCAAGGCCCCCTATAGGAGAGCCGCGCCGCACTTGGCAACGCCCACCATCGGCATCGCGCGGACCAAGCTACGTATGCAGCAAAAGGCGCAGTAACGCGGCGCCGAACGGCGCTCAGCGCTTCGCTTCGGGTTCCATCGGGATGATCACCTCGTCCGGGTGATAGGCGCCAAGCTTCTCGCGGACATATTCCTCGGCGAGGTCGGGATCGACGCGCCGGCGGTCGAGCAGGTTGACGCGATTCTGGAGCTCATGCTCCTTCTTCGCCAGCTCGCTCAGCACGACGCGCTTCTTTTCGACCGACTGGCCATATTCGCCCCAGGCGTAAAGCCCGGTCGGCCCGAAGATCGCATAGCCGAGCATCGCCAGCACCGCGATCACTGCGAGCGCCGGACCGGTCGCCCGGCTCATCGATTTGCGGAATTTGTGGCGCTGCGTCATTCCGGCCCTTGAATCACAAGTGATTCCCGGGGTCAAGCGCCGATGCCGCGCTTTTCCACACCATATTCTATTCTGGCCGATCGGGTTTCGCTCTGCCACAGTCCCCCAGTCATTTCCTGGGGGGCCCTATGCGACTGATCTTCACCGCCATCCTGCTTGCCACCACATCACCGCTTGCCGCGCAGGTCGCCTCGCCCGACCGGCCCGTGACCGATCCCGGGTCGATCGTGTCGCCCGCCAACCCTGCGGCGCGCCCGGTGCCGCTCGACGACATCGGCGTCACGCGGTCGCTCTACGACGCCGTGTGGAGCGCCGACGGCAAGACGATCTTCGTCGCCACCGACCTCACCGGCCGCGTCAACATCTGGCGCATGGATGCAGGCGGCAGCTGGCCGGTACAGCTCACCCAGTCGGACGAAGCGCAGGCGGGGCTCGCGACATCGCGCGACGGCCGATGGCTGTATTTCACGCAGGATGCGGGCGGAAACGAATATTATGACGTATACCGCGTGCCGACCAACGGTGGCGCGACCGAAAATCTGACGAACACGCCCGAGCGTAGCGAAAGCGGCTTGCTCGCTGGCCCCGCCGGTGGCCTCGTCGCGCTGTCGACCAAGCTCAAAAGCGAGGGCCAGAGCAACCTCGCGGTGATGGATGCGGCCGGCAAGGTCCGCAACCTCACCGCGGAAAAGGATCCGGCCTTCAGCTGGTCGGCGGTCGCGTGGGTCGACGGCGGCAAGGCGATCATCGCCAACCGCAGCCTCGTCGACAGCTCGGCCAGCGAAATATGGAAGGTCGAGGTGGCCAGCGGCACCGCAACGATGCTGCTCGGAAAGGCGAAGACCATCTATTCGGCGAGCGGCGCGACTCCCGACGGGGCGGTGCTCGCGGTGACGACCGACGAGGGCACCGGCCAGCCGCACGCAGGCGCCTACACCGTCGCCACGAAAAAGTGGCAGTGGCTGCCCAAGACGCCGTGGGAGGAAACGAGCGACATCGTCACCCCCGACGGCAAGGCGATGTTCGTGCGCACGAATAATGACGGGCGCTCGACGCTGTCGCGGGTCGACCTGGCCTCGATGGCGAAGACCGACCTCGCGCTCGATCCCGGCCGCAATTCGATCCCCGGCCTTACCGCCATTTCGCCCGACGGAAAGCGTATGTTCGTCACGCGCAGCGGCGCGGATTCGCCGACGATGCTCTATGCCTATGACCTCGCCGCCAACAAGACGGCAGCGATCGTGCCGCTTGCCATGGCCAGCCTGACGCCGGCGCTGCTCCCCAAATCGCAGGTTGTCACTTACAAGAGTTTCGATGGGACGCTGATCAGCGCAATCGTCACAACGCCGTTCAACCTGACGCGCGACGGCAGAACGCCCGCGATCGTCATGCCGCATGGCGGCCCGACCGGCCAGTCGCAGGACGGCTTCTCGCGCTACGCGACCGCCTTCGCGACACGCGGCTATATCGTGATCCAGCCCAATTTCCGGGGTTCGACCGGATATGGCAAGGCATTCCAGGAAGCGAATTTCAAGGATCTGGGCGGCGGCGACCTCAAGGATACGGTCGCGGCCAAGAATTTCCTCGTCCAGTCAGGCTATGTCGATCCGAAACGCGTCGGCATCTTCGGCGGCTCGTACGGCGGCTTCATGACACTGATGGCGATCGGCCGTACCCCCGACGAGTTTGCCGCTGCGGTGCAATGGTTCGGCATCATCAACTGGCGCACAATGTATCGCGATCAGGACGAGTTTCTGAAAGCCTATCAGCGCACGCTGCTCGGCACGCCCGAAGACAATCCCGACGTATACGACGCCTCGTCGCCGCTTACCTATATGAAGGCCGCCAAGGCACCGTTGCTGAGCCTGCAGGGCGAGAACGACATCCGCGTTCCGCGCGGCCAGGCGCAGGAGGTCGAGGATATATTGAAAGCCAAGGGGAACATCGTCGAGACCGTCTTCTATCCCGCCGAAGGCCACGGCTTCCAGAAGCGCGAGACGCAGCTCGACGCGCTGCGCCGCACGATCGGCTGGTTCGACAAATATCTGAAGGGGGAGTGAGCGCGCGCAGGTTGTGATCCCCGGCCAAAGCCGGGGCGCAGATTTCCCGGCGCGCGGCATGCGGCCCCGGCTTTCGCCGGGGATCACATATCAGGCGAAAATCGACGCCCCCGGATAGCGCGCCATGTCGCCCAGCTCTTCCTCGATGCGGATGAGCTGGTTGTATTTCGCAAGCCGGTCCGAGCGCGCGAGGCTGCCGGTCTTGATCTGACCGCAGTTGGTCGCGACCGCGAGGTCGGCGATCGTCGAATCCTCGGTCTCGCCCGAACGGTGCGACATCACGGCGGTGTAACGCGCGCGGTGGGCCATATCGACCGCATCGAGCGTTTCACTGAGCGTGCCGATCTGGTTGACCTTGACGAGCAGCGAGTTGGCGAGGCCGTCCTTGATGCCCTGTTCGAGGCGCGCCGGGTTGGTCACGAACAGGTCGTCGCCGACGAGCTGGCACTTGTCGCCGACGAGGTCGGTGAGCGCCTTCCAGCCCGTGAAGTCATCTTCGCTCATCCCGTCCTCGATCGACTTGATCGGATAGTCGTTGACGAGCGCGGCGAGATATTCGGCCATCTGTTCGGGGCTCAGCGAAAGGCCTTCGCCGCTGATTTCGTACTTGCCGTTCTTGAAGAATTCGGTCGCGGCGCAATCGAGCGCGAGCACGACGTCGGTGCCGAGCTTGAAGCCCGCCTGGTCGACCGACGCGGCGATGAAGTCCAACGCTGCACGCGTGGAAGCGAGGTTCGGGGCGAAACCGCCCTCGTCGCCGACCGCGGTCGCGAGACCCTTCGCCGAGAGGCCCTTCTTCAGCGTGTGGAAAATCTCGCTGCCCCAGCGCACCGCTTCGGCGATGCTGCCGGCGCCGACGGGCATGATCATGAATTCCTGCACGTCGATCGGGTTGTCGGCATGTTCGCCGCCGTTGATGATGTTCATCATCGGGACGGGAAGCGTGCGCGCCGAGACGCCCCCGACATAACGATAGAGCGGCAGGCCGCGCGCGTCCGCTGCTGCTTTAGCGGCGGCAAGGCTGACGCCGAGGATTGCGTTGGCGCCAAGGCGGCTCTTGTTCGGCGTGCCGTCGAGGTCGATCATCGCCTGGTCGAGTTCGCGCTGGTCCTCGGCATCAAGGCCAATCAGCGCTTCGGCGATATCGCCGTTCACCGCGGCCACGGCTTTCGTCACACCCTTGCCGAGGTAACGGCTCTTGTCGCCGTCGCGCAGCTCGACCGCTTCATGCGCGCCGGTCGAAGCGCCCGAGGGCACCGCGGCGCGGCCGAAGCTGCCGTCTTCGAGCAGGACATCGACTTCGACGGTCGGATTGCCGCGGCTGTCGAGGATTTCGCGGCCGTGGATGTCGATGATGGCGGTCATGGATTTTGTCCTGCTGAAGCCCTGTCGGCAGGGCGGTAGGGAAAGGCGCCCGCCTGTTATCGAGAGGGTGACGTTAGTGCAACCGCTGCATAGGAATTTTGCGGAGGGATGGAACCATTCGGCTCGCCTTGCTATATATTCAGGCAGGACCAAAGGGGACGTTCGCTGATGCGGCGCCCGACAAAAGAAGAAGAGGACAACGCCGATGGCCAAAGCCGCTACTCCCGCGACGAAGAAAGTTGCCGCTCCCCGTCCCAAGGCGCCCGCAAAGGCCGCCGCCACCAAGGCTGCGCCCGCGCGCAAGCCCGCGACCGTAAAGGCCGCCAAGGATCACCCGATCCGCGACCAGCTCGCCGCGACGCGCGACACGATCAAATCCGAAGCCTCGAAAAAGGCAGCCTCGTTGAAGGACGAAGCGACGACGCTGAAGAATCAGGCGTCGGCCAAGGCGCGCGACGCCGCGACCAAGGGCAAGGACAAGGCCGCCGAAGCCGTCGGCAGCCTCGCCAAGCTGCTCGAGGACAGCGCCGGTACCGTCGACAGCAAGTTCGGCAAGCAATATGGCGACTATGCCCGCTCGGCCGCGACGACCGTCGCCGGCCTTGCGACGACGCTCGACAAGAAGGATCTCGACGAGCTCGCCGCCTCGACCCGCGACATGGTCAAGAAGAACCCGGCGATCGCCGTCGGCGCCGCCACGGTGATCGGTTTCGTGCTCGCCCGTATGCTCAAGGGCAGCTCGAACGATTGACCGGACCTTGTCATCACCCGATCCGAACACCCCCGCGCCCGACGGGCGCCGCTTTGACGGCGTAAGCCACGGCTACGCGCCCGACGGGCGCCCCGAGACCGCACCGCCGGTCCCGCTCGAAAAGATCGTCGGGGATGTCGTCGACAATCTGTCGGCGACCGCGCGGGCGGAACTGGCGCTGCTCGAAGCGCGCGGCGAACTGGCGCTGCACGGCGCCAGCTGGACCGCGGCATGGGGCACGATCGCGGCGTGTGCGGTGGGTATCGCGATGCTGGCGCTCGCCTTCGGGGCGATCCTCGCGCTGGCGCCGCATGTCGGGCCGTTCGTTGCAACGCTGATCGTCGTGGCGATCCTGCTCGCGGTTGCCGGCTTTGCCGGCTGGCGCGCGCAGCACAGCTATGGCGACATTCGCACCGCGCTGCGCCGCGACCTGACGAACGAAGGAATCGATCCCGATGCCGCGGACGCGTAATCGCCTGATCGCCGCCGCGCGCCGCTCGATGCTCCAGCGCGCCGAACTTCATCGCCGCCTCGACGTTGCGAAAGCCGCGCTCAAGCCCGGCGCGCTCGTCGACCGCGGCAAATACCGGATCGGCGAGAAGGTCGACGACGCGGCACATGTGGTGCAGGAGCAGTTTCGCAACAACCGCCTGCCGATCGCGATCGCGGCGGCAGCGGGCATCGCCTGGCTGCTGCGCGAACCGATCAAGGAACATGCGCCGCGGCTGGTGCAGAAAATCCAGGACTTGGCGGCGGACGTCGCCGATCATTTCCGCTCCGCCGACGAACCGGCGGACGAAGACGACGAAATCGAAATATTGGAGGAAGACGATGAAGCCGTTCGGTGAAACCGCGCGCGAGACGCGTGCCAAAGCGAGTGAACTTGCAGAGAAAACCGCGGAAAATGCGCGGCTGACCGCCGAGGCGGCCAAGGCGCGCATCCAGGACGGCTATGGCCGCGCCCGCGCCGCGACCGAGGACCTCGCAGCCAAGGCCAGCGAACAGGCCGGCGTCGCACGCGAAGCCGCCGGCGAAGCGTTCGAAAAGGGCAAGGCGCAGGCCAAGCGCGCGAACAGCAAGCTCAAGGACGTTGCAGAGAAGCAGCCGCTCGCGCTCGTCGCAGGTGCGGCCGCGATCGGCGCCCTGTTCGGATCGCTGCTGCCGAAGGGCCGTAAGGGCGAGGATTGAGCCGCACTTGCCGTAAGGGCCAAGCGCTGGTAGGGGGCGCGGCTTCTCCCCTCCCCAGTGCTAGCCCGCAAGGAAAGCAGCCATGAGCAAATTGCATCTCGTGTTCGGCGGACGCGTCGCCGATCCGCAGGGTCTCGACTTCGTCGACCTGCACAATCTCGACGTCGTCGGCCTGTTCCCCGACTATAAGGCGGCCGAAAAGGCGTGGCGCAGCGCTGCGCAGCGCACCGTCGACGACGCCGAAATGAAATATGTCGTCGTCCACCTGCACAAGCTGTTGCAGCCCGACGCGGAATAATCCGAATTCGACGGCCCTTCGGGGCCGTCTTTTTATCAGCGGAAATTGTCGGCGTAGGCCTGGATCTTCAGGGTACGCACCGGCGTCGGCGTGATCTCCACGTCGATCCCTTCGCGCTCCGCATAGGCGACCGCTTCTTCGCGGCTCGCAAAGCCGAGGCGAAGCTGGCGCTGCGTGTCGCCGCTGCCCGCCCAGCCCATCAGCGGATCGGCCTTGCGCGCCTCGGCGGGGGCGAACTCCAGCACCCAGCGCTGCGTCCCGGCACGCCCCGACTGCATGGCATTCTTGGGCTTCTGGAAAATACGCGCTTTCATCGGGGTCGTCCTGTGTAACCGGGGCCTGTGCCGCCGCCTTAGCGCCAAGCGACGCGTGCGGAAAGAGGGCTATTGCGCATCGCGCCGCGCTTGTGCCGCTTTGGTCATCAAGCTTGGGCGGGCCTTCGCCGGATCGACGGGCCAGTTGTGCTTGGGATAGCGCCCGCGCATCTCACGCGCGACGTCGTGCCAGCTTCCGCCCCAGAAGGACGCGAGGTCGCGCGTCGTCTGGATCGGCCGGTGCGCGGGAGAGGTCAACGCGAGCACCAGCGGTACCGGCGGATCGCCGATCGTCGGATGGCGTGCGAGTCCGAACAATTCCTGCACGCGCACGCTGACCGTCGGCCCGCCGTCGGCGCCATAGTCGATGGCATGGCGGCTGCCGACGGGCGTCGTATAATCCGCGGGCGCATGTTTTTCGAGCAGCTGCCGCGCCGGCCAGTCGAGCAGCCCCGTGAGCGCGTCGGCCAGCCTGCGATCGCCGATGTCGCGGAGGCCGCGGCACGCGGGGAGCAATGGCTCGAGCCAGATTTCGAGACTGTCGGCGAGCGCGCCGGTCGACAACGTGTCGATACCGGCGAAGGACGCGCGCTGGCGCAGCGCCTGCGACGCAGGCCCCCAGCCGATCAACCCCAGTCCCTTGTCGCGTACCGCGGCCATCCGCACCGAAACGTCATCCCCGGCGTTGTCGCCGCGTCCCGCCTGCCCGCTCGCCAGCGCGATCGCGCCGAGCCGCCGTTCGCGGCGATGGTCGACACGGTCGTTCGCGCTGTCGTAACGGCTCGCCGAATGCTGGACGACGCGCCCTTCGAACAGCGCCTCGATCTCGGCCTGCGCGATCGGCGCCGCGGCGAGGATGCGCACCCCCGCGGCGTGGCCCTGTGCATCGGCGATCGCGAGCCATTCGCTGTTCGCGAGCGGATCGACCGGGTCGATGCGATAGGCGCGGCCGCCGACGCTCAGATATTCGCCGCGCTGTCCGGCGCGCTGGCGGGCGACACGGTCGGGCCAGGCAGTCGCGATCCAGCCGCCGATCGAGCGCGGTGCAAGGTCACCCACCCCCGCCGCCAGTCTTTCGCCGATCGTCGCGAGCCGCCGCGCGAGGCGTCCCGCGCCTTCGGACCGGTCGCCCTTCTGCCCGCGCCAGCGTCCCAGCCGCGCCTCGACATCGACGCCGCGCCCGCCGAGGCCGGGTTCGGTAAGCAAGACCGCGAGCCGCCCCGCCATCTCTGCCTCCCCCGCGCGCGCTGCGTCGAGCAGCATATGCGCAAGCGGCACCGGCAACGGGATCGCCGCAAGCGCCTTGCCGTGCGCGGTGATGCGGCCATCGTCGGCGAGCGCGCCGATCGCCTGCAATCGCGTCTTCGCTTCCGCAATCGCCGCGGGCGACGGCGGGTCGAGCCAGCCCAATTGGCGCGGGTCGATGATGCCCCAGCTCGCACAGTCGAGCACGACGGGCATCAGGTCATTCTCGTGAATTTCGGGCGGATCGAAGGGCGGCATGCCCGCAGTCGCCGCGGCTTCCCACAATCGATAGGCGACCCCTGGTCCCTGCCGCGCCGCGCGCCCCGCGCGCTGCGTCGCCGACGCCTGGCTCGCGCGTTCGGTGACGAGGCGGGCGATCCCCGCCGCCTTGTCGAAACGCGGGCGGCGCGACAGCCCGGCGTCGATGACGATGCGCACGCCGTCGATCGTCAGGCTGGTCTCGGCGATGCTCGTCGCGAGGATGAGTTTGCGCCGCCCGTCGGGGTCGCGGACGAGCGCCTTGCGCTGCAGCGCCGGATCGATCTGGCCGTGCAGCCGGTGGACCGCGAGCGGCAGGCGCGAATCCTCGACCGCGGTCGCGGCGCGTTCGATGTCGGCGGCGCCGGGCAGGAAGGCGAGCATGTCGCCCTCGGGCTCGTCGGTCAGTGTCTGCCGCACCGCGCCCAGCACCGACGCTTCGAGCCGGTCCTCGGCGCGGCGCCCGATATGGCGCAAATCGAGCGGCCAGATCTTGCCCTCGCTTTTTACGACGGGCGCGTCGCCGAGCAACGCCCCGAAGCGCGCGCCGTCGAGCGTCGCCGACATCGCGACGAGGCGGAGGTCGTCGCGGAGGCCCTGCTGCGCGTCGATCGCTAGCGCGAGCGCAAAATCGCCGTCGAGGCTACGTTCGTGGACTTCGTCGAACAGCACCGCCGACACGCCCGACAGTTCGGGGTCGGCGAGGATGCGGTTGCGGAACAGGCCGGGGGTCATCACCAGCAGCCGCGTCGCCGCCGACTGCCTGCTGTCGAGGCGCGTCGCATAGCCGACCGTGCCGCCGACCGCCTCGCCCATTTCCTCGGCGACCCGCTCGGCTGCGCCGCGTGCAGCGAGGCGGCGGGGCGAAAGCAGCCACACCGCGCCCTTGCACCATGGCTGTTTCAATATTTCGGGCGCGACGCGTGTCGTCTTGCCCGCGCCCGGCGGCGCGACGACCACGGCGTTGGGCTTCAGCAGCAGCGCCGCCATGATATCGGGCAGCACGGCATCGATCGGCAGCGGCTGCATCATGTCCGCGCCGCGGGATTGCCCAGTTCGATGTTGAGGCGAAAGGCTTCGGCGGCCAGGCGCGACACCTCGCCGGCCGTCACTTCGGTCGCCTCGGTCATGACCAGATTGCCGAGTTCATATTTGCCGCTCGCCTTGATGCGCGGGTCGACCTCGCGCAGCCTTTTGCCGCGCCAGAAGCCGAGCAGCACGCGATGCTCTTCGGCGCGGATCAGGATGCACGGACCGTTCGCCATGAAGACGAGGTTGGTCCATTTGATCGTCTCGTCGAAGCGTGCGGCCGCCAGGATCGCGGCGCGCATCATCTCGCAGCGTTCGCGCTGCCAGCCCGAAAGCGCGGCGATATAGGCGTCAGGGCTCTCGGCGGCCGGACCCATCATCGCCATGGCCCGTTCCCCTCAATAGGCGCGCGCGACCGCAAAGGCGACCGCTTCGGTCAATGCCGACTTTGCCTGGCTCGCGCGAAATCCGCCGATCGCGTCGACCGCGCGCTGGCCATAGTGGCGCGCGCGCGCCAGCGTGTCGGCGATCGTGTCATGCTTGTGGAGCAGCGAGGTCGCATAGGCGAGATCCTCGTCCGACGTGCGGTGCCCGACGATCGCCTGCTTCCAGAAGTCGCGTTCTTCGGAACTGCCGCGCGCATAGGCGAGGATGACGGGCAGCGTGACCTTGCCGTCGCGGAAATCGTCGCCGACGCCCTTGCCCATCGTTTCGGCGTCCGAGACATAGTCGATCGCGTCGTCGACGAGCTGGAACGCGATGCCGAGGTTGCGGCCATAAGCGTCGAGCGCGGCTTCGGTCGCGTCGTCGCGCTCGGCGACGACCGCGGCGATCTTGCACGCCGCGGCGAACAGCTCGGCGGTCTTGGCGTTGATGATCGCGAGATACTGGTCCTCGCTCGTCTCGATCCGGCGCTGCGCGGAGAGCTGGTTGACCTCACCCTCCGCGATCACCGCCGAAGCGCGCGACAGGATCTTGAGCACCTTGAGCGAGCCGTCCTCGACCATCACCTCGAACGCGCGGCTGAACAGGAAATCGCCGACGAGCACCGAGGCGCTGTTACCCCAGATGATGTTCGCGGTCTTGCGGCCGCGGCGCAGGTCCGATTTGTCGACGACATCGTCGTGGAGCAAGGTCGCGGTGTGGATGAACTCGACCGCGGCGGCGAGCTTGCAATGGCGGCGGCCCGGATAATCGAGCAGCTTGCCGCACGCGAGCGTCAGCATCGGGCGCATCCGCTTGCCCCCGCCCGCGATCAGGTGGCCGGCGAGCTCGGGGATCAGCGGCACTTCGGACTGCATCCGGTCGAGGATGACCGCATTCACCTCGTTCATGTCGGCGGCGACGAGCGCCATCATCGGGTCGAGCGAGGGCGGCCGGTCGCCGTGGAGCTGATGAATTTCCGCAGTCATAATGCGGCGAGCCTTGGCGCCGTGCCCACGATTTTGCAACGACTTTCGGCTTGCTTTGAGGCCCCGCCCGGTGCCAAGCGTGCCGGGCACAAGAGGAGCCGCGCACCCATGGACGACCAACTGAGCCGCTTTCGCCAGAGCATCGACAATATCGACGCGGCGCTCGTCTATATGCTCGCCGAACGGTTCAAGGTGACCAAGGCGGTCGGCGAGCTCAAGGCGCGCGAAGGCCTGCCCCCCGCCGATCCGGGCCGCGAGGAATGGCAGATCGAACGGCTGCGCGAACTCGCCCGCGACGCCGACCTCGACCCCGATTTCACCGAGAAATTCCTGCGCTTCATCATCAACGAGGTGATCCGCCACCACCAGCAAGCGAAGCGCGAGCAGGGCGCATGACCGCGGCCCACCCCATTTTCGCGCGCTGGCCCGCGCAGCACCCGGACCGCCTCCAGCTTTTCTCCGCCCCGACGCCCAACGGCGTGAAGGTCGGGATCATGCTCGAGGAAACCGGCCTTCCCTATGAAGCGCACCGGATCGACATCATGGCGAACGAAAGCCATGACCCCGCCTTCCTCGCGCTCAACCCCAATGGCAAGATTCCGGCGATCTACGATCCGGAAGGGCCGAACGGCAAACCGCTCGCCTTGTTCGAATCGGGCGCGATCCTGATCTATCTCGCCGACAAGAGCGGCCAGTTCCTGCCCTCCGATCCGAACGCGCGTTACGAGACGATCCAGTGGGTGATGTGGCAGATGGGCGGCGTCGGCCCGATGTTCGGCCAGCTCGGCTTCTTCCACAAATTCGCTGGCCGCGACTATGAGGACAAGCGCCCGCGCGACCGCTACGCGGCGGAGTCCGCACGCCTGCTCGGCGTGCTCGATGCGCGGCTGGCGGAACGCGAATGGGTGATGGGCGAAGATTACAGCATCGCCGACATTTCGCTTCTCGGCTGGGTGCGCAACCTGATCGGTTTTTACGACGCGCGCGAGATCGTCGGCTTCGACCGCTTTGCCCATGTCCAGCGCTGGCTCGATGCCGGGCTGGCGCGACCGGCTGTGCAGCGCGGGCTGGAAGTGACGGCGGCGTAAGAGCGATGGGCAATGTTCGACCAGTTGCACCCCTATCCATCATCGTCACGCCGGACTTGATCCGGGGTCCACGACGACAGTGCGGCTATGGATCCCGGATCAGGTCCGGGATGACGAAAGAAGGCTCGCGAACCGCCGCGTCCCACCGATAACGGTCTTCCGGCTTAGCCAGCCGGCAACCTGAGCCGCACGAGCAATCCGCCCAGATCCTCGCTCTCTTCGAGCGCGATGCTGCCGCCATAGATTTCGGCGACGTCGCGAACAATCGCGAGCCCCAGCCCGGTACCGGGCTTGCCGCTGTCGAGGCGCACGCCGCGATCGATGACGCGGTCGCGGTCGGCGGGCGAAATGCCTGCTCCATCGTCCTCGATCAGGATCTCCGCCATCGCGCCGTCGCGCTGGATCGTCACGAAGACGCTGCCGCCGCCATATTTGGCGGCGTTTTCGAGCAGGTTTCCGACCAGTTCGTCGAGGTCCTGCCGCTCGACGCGCACGACCAGTTCCTTGTCGCCCGCGGCGTCGAGCCGCGCATCGGGATAGAGCGCCGCGACTGCGCGCGACACGCTGCTCACGCTGTCCCACACCACGGCGCGCGCCTGTGCCGCACCGCGCCGCCCGACCGCGCGCGCGCGCGCCAGATGGTGATCGACCTGCCGCTGCATCGTCGCCGCCTCGCGCCGCACCGTTTCGGCCAGCTCCGATGTCGAGCTGGTCGCGCTGTTGACGAGCACGGTGAGCGGGGTCTTGAGCGCATGCGCGAGGTTGCCCGCGTGCAGCCGCGCCTCTTCGGCCTGTTTCTCGTTATGCGCGAGCAGCGCGTTGAGTTCGTCGACCATCGGCTGCACCTCGAGCGGCAGCGGCGCGGTGACACGGCGGTGCTGCCCGCCGCGCATCGCCGCGATCGCCCGCCGGATATGGCGCAGCGGCCACAGGCCATAGAAGGTCTGGAGCGCGGCGAGGATGATGAGGCCGAGGCCGAGCAGCGCGAGGCTGGGGATCAGCGTCTGCCGCACCGCGCCGACCTGTGCATCGAGCGCTTCGCGCGACTGCGCGATCTGGTACCGCCAGTTGGTCTTGCTTCCCGGCAGGATAACATTGCGTTCGAGGATGCGCAGTTCCTCGTCGGGGAACTGGTTGCTGTCATAGGTGTGGATCTGGTTGTCGATATGCGGCACCGGCGCCTTCAACGAGCGTTCCCAAAGCGATCGCGACCGATAGGGCTCCTGATTGCCGCCGCTGATCTGCCAGTAAAGCCCGCTGTAAGGCTCGAGGAAGCGCTGATCGCCGAGCGGCTCGACCAGCCGCACCTCGCCGTCGGGACCGATTTCGGACGAACGGATCATCGCGATCAGCACATATTCGAGGCTCGAATCGAAATTGCGCGTGATCGCCCCGGTCAGCACCCGGTCGAGCGCGAAGCCGCCGCCGATCAGCAGAACCGAAATCCACAGCGCCGCGATCGCGATCATGCGCCGCGCGAGCGAGCCCGTGATACGGCTCGTCAGCGCCGCGGGCTTGATCGCGTCGTCCGCGCCGGTTCCGTCAACGGGTGGGATATCCGCTTCGGCCATGCCGAGCTGGCCCCTAGCCCTGCGGATCGTCGAGCTGGTAGCCGAGACCGCGGATGGTGGTGATGATGTCTGCGCCGAGCTTCTTGCGGATGCGCGTCACGAACACCTCAATCGTGTTCGAATCGCGGTCGAAATCCTGATCGTAGATATGCTCGATCAGCTCGGTACGCGACACGACCTTGCCCTTGTGATGGAGCAGATACGACAGCAATTTATATTCCTGTGCGGTCAGCTTGACCGGCTCGCCGGCGAGCGTGACGCGACCCGACCGCGTGTCGAGCCGCACCGGCCCCGCCGTCAGCTCACTCGACGCATTGCCCGCCGCGCGGCGGATCAGCGCGCGGAGGCGCGCGATAAGCTCTTCGGTCTGGAACGGCTTAGCAAGATAATCGTCGGCGCCGGCATCGAGCCCCGCCACCTTGTCGGACCAGCTGTCGCGCGCGGTCAGGACGAGCACCGGGAAATTGCGCTTTTCGCGGCGCCAGCGGTCGAGCACCGTCAGCCCGTCGATTTCGGGCAGGCCGAGGTCGAGGATCGCGGCGTCGTAATTTTCGGTCGAGCCGAGGAAATGGCCGTCCTCGCCGTCGGTCGCGAGGTCGACGGCATAGCCCGCCCCCTCCAGCGTCGCCTTGAGCTGCGGTCCCAGCGTGGGTTCGTCTTCGACAATCAAAATCCGCATTCAGGCGCCTTTCCGTTGCGCGCCGGACAGGGCCGGCCGCATGTTTCGACTGTGTATCAAGTCCGGACGATCATCGCAAAATCTCGTTGCGACGAAAGTCCGGTTCACGGGAATGTCAGGGTTTGCGTCCGACGATCCGGCCGGTGCGGGCGTCGACATAGACGACGACCACCTGGTTGCCGTCCATGAATTTCAGCGCATAGATCATCCGGCCCGCGTCGAACTGCGGCCCGCCGAGATAGGTCATCTCGCTGTACGGGGGACGCGAGCGGATGTCGGCGACCAGCCGGTTGAGCGGGATCACCTGCCCCTGCGCGGCGGCTTCGCGGAGATTGTCCTGGTCGCGGTCGCCGCGGGCGGCCGCAGGCGCGGCGACGAGCAGCGCGGCGGTCAAAGCAAAGATGGTCGTGCGGATCATGGTCGAACGATAGGCCCTGCGCATTGAATAGCCGATGAATAGCCGGGTCAACCTTTGTTTATCCAGCCCCCGCCTTTGCCCATAACGCCTGGCGAGCGCGATGCATCCAATTTTAATCGCGATATGCTATCGCGGCGGGCGATGAGCGACGAAGAACTGAAAGACGCAGCCGGAGGGCCGCTCGACCGATATTGCGACCCGAAAACGCTCGCCTATGTCGGGATGATGGTGCGCCAGCGGCTTTCCGCGATGCCCGGCGTCGACCGCGTCGACGTGCCGGGCGCCGACATGTTCGTCGTCCCCGGCTTCCTGACCCGCCGCGACTGCAAGGCGATCGCGCAGGTCATCAACAGCCGCGCCGTCCCCTCGACCCTATACCGCGGTGCCGACCGGCCGGGCATGCGCACCAGCTTTACGCATCATTTCGACCGCGACGATCCGCTGACGGTCGATGTCGAAGCCTATATTTCCGAGCTGATCGGGATCGACAACGACTATTCGGAGGCGATGCAAGGTCAGCGGTACCAGGTGGGCCAGCAATATCGCCATCACTACGACTTCTTCCCGACGGGTGAAGGCTATTGGCAATATGAGGCCGAGCGCGGCGGGCAGCGGACCTGGACCGCGATGGTGTCGCTGACCGAACCCGGAGAGGGCGGCGAGACCGATTTCCCGCGGCTGGGCATCGCGCTGCGCCAACAGGCGGGGACGCTGATCCTGTGGAACAATATGGATGCCAACGGGCGTCCGAACCTCAACACGCTGCACGCCGGCATGCCGGTGAAACGCGGGATCAAGCATATCATCACGAAATGGTACCGGCAGGAGCCGTGGCGCATCCTGAATCCGGTCAATCCACCCGCATATTGACCGTCGACCGGCCGGCGGATGGTGGGCGCGACAGGGATTGAACCTGTGACCCCACCCGTGTGAAGGGTGTGCTCTACCGCTGAGCTACGCGCCCGTTCCGGTACGGGCCGAAGCCCGGCGTCCGAAAGCCGGACGTCCATAGCCGTTGCGACGGTGATTGCAACGGACATTTCATCGAAATGACCGGCTTAAACAAATCGGGCCGCGGCTTTCACCGCGGCCCGAGATGTTTTTCACCAAAAGGTGCCGTCGAACTTAGTTGACGGCGTCCTTGAGGGCCTTGCCGGCCTTGAACTTCGGCTGGTTCGACGCCGCGATGGTCATCGTTTCGCCGGTGCGCGGGTTGCGGCCGGTCGATGCCTTGCGCTTGCTGACCGCGAAGGTGCCGAAGCCGACGAGACGGACTTCGCCGCCCTTCTTCAGCGAACCGGTGATCGCGTCGAACACGGCTTCAACCGCCTTGCTCGCATCACCCTTGGTCAGGCCGCTCGAGTCAGCGACGGCGGCGATCAGGTCTTGTTTGTTCATGCCTAAGGAACCCCTGCAATGTGGTTGGTTTAATGATTCTCATGGCCCGAAGCCATGGCGCGCCACTAACGATGTTTCGCCCCGGCTTGTCAAAGCAAAAAAGGGAGAAAAACGCCCCAAAACGTCGATTTTGCGACGAATTTGGGGCGAATTGCCGTGGAGCGGGTCCGACTCAGTGGCGAATCGTCGTTTCGGGGTCGCTTCCGGCCGCGATCGGCGGCGATGCGGCGAGTTCGTCGGCCTCGGTCCATTCGATCGGGACGACCGGCGAGACCAGCGCTTCGGCGAGCACCTGGTCGACGTGGCTGACCGGGATGATCTTCAGCCCGCTCGTGATATTCGCCGGAATTTCAACGAGGTCCTTCTCGTTTTCTTCCGGGATCAGCACGGTCTTGATGCCGCCACGCAGCGCCGCGAGCAGCTTTTCCTTGAGGCCGCCGATCGCGAGAACGCGCCCGCGCAGCGTGACTTCGCCGGTCATCGCGACATCGCGGCGCACCGCGATCCCGGTCAGCGTCGAAATCATCGCGGTGACCATGCCGACGCCCGCCGACGGGCCATCCTTCGGCACCGCGCCTTCGGGCAGGTGGATATGGATGTCCTTGCGCGCGAACAGGCTGGGCTTGATGCCATAAGCGGGGGCGCGCGCCTTCACGAACGACAGAGCCGCCTGCACCGACTCGGTCATCACTTCGCCGAGCTTGCCTGTGGTGCGGACCTGCCCCTTGCCCGACGCGGTGACCGCCTCGATCGTCAGCAATTCGCCGCCGACCTCGGTCCACGCGAGCCCGGTGACGGCGCCGACCTGGTCTTCGAGGTCGCCCATCCCGTGGCGGAACTTGCGCACGCCCGCGAATTCGGAGAGATTCTCGGGCGTCACGGTGACGCTTTCCGCCTTACCCTCGAGGATGCGGCGCAGCGCCTTGCGCGCCAGACGCGCAATCTCGCGCTCGAGCGTGCGGACTCCGGCTTCGCGGGTGTAATAGCGGATGAGGTCGCGCAGGCCTTCCTCGGTCAGCTCGAACTCGCCGGCCTTCAATCCGTGCGCTTCGACCTGCTTCGCGATCAGGTGCAGCTTGGCGATTTCGACCTTCTCGTCCTCGGTATAGCCTTCGAGCCGGATGATCTCCATGCGGTCGAGCAAAGGCTGCGGCAGGTTCAGCGAGTTCGCGGTGGTCACGAACATCACGTCGCTGAGGTCGACGTCGACCTCCAGATAATGGTCCTGGAACTTGCCATTCTGTTCGGGGTCGAGCACCTCGAGCAGCGCCGACGCTGGATCGCCGCGGAAATCCTGGCCGAGCTTGTCGATCTCGTCGAGCAGGAACAGCGGGTTCATCGTGCCGGCCTTTTTGAGGTTGGTCACGATCTTGCCCGGCAGCGAGCCGATGTACGTACGGCGGTGGCCGCGGATTTCAGCCTCGTCGCGCACGCCGCCCAGCGACTGGCGCACGAACTCGCGCCCCGTCGCCTTCGCGATCGAACGGCCGAGCGAGGTCTTGCCGACGCCCGGAGGGCCGACGAGGCACAGGATCGGCCCCTTCAGCTTGTTCGTGCGCGCCTGCACCGCGAGATATTCGACGATCCGGTCCTTGACCTTTTCGAGCGCATAATGGTCGTCGTCGAGGACGGCTTGTGCTTTGGCGATGTCCTTCTTGAGCTTCGACTTCTTGCCCCACGGCAGGCCGATCAGCGTGTCGAGATAGTTGCGGACAACAGTCGCCTCGGCCGACATCGGCGCCATCGCGCGCAGCTTCTTGAGCTCGGCGTTCGCCTTCGCCTTGGCTTCCTTCGACATTTTGAGGCTGTCGATCTTGAGCTGCAACTCGGCGAGGTCATCGCCGCCCTCGCCATTGTCGTTGCCGAGCTCGCGCTGGATCGCCTTCAACTGCTCGTTGAGATAATATTCGCGCTGGCTCTTTTCCATCTGGCGCTTCACGCGGCCGCGGATCTTCTTTTCGACCTGCAGCACGCCGAGTTCGCCTTCCATGAAGGCAAAGACCATTTCGAGCCGCTTCGACGGCGCATCCTCGACGAGCAGCGCCTGCTTGTCGGAGACCTTGATGTTGAGATTGCCGGCGACCGAGTCGGCGAGGCGCGAGGCATCCTCGATCTGCGACAGCTGAACCGCGGTTTCGGCGGGCATCTTCTTGTTGAGCTTGGCGTAATTTTCGAACTGGTCGACGACCGAGCGCATCAGCGCGGCGGTATCGACGCTGTCGTCGACCGTGTCGCCGATCGGCTTCACGCTCGCCATCACCGTCTTGTCTTCATTGGTGAGCGCGAGCAGCTTTGCGCGCTCCTTGCCCTCGACGAGCACGCGGACAGTGCCGTCGGGCAGCTTCAGGAGCTGGAGCACGGTGGCGATCACGCCAACATCGTACAGATCGTCGCGCTGCGGATCGTCCTCGCCCGGGTCGAGCTGCGCGACGAGGAAGATTTCCTTGTCGCTTTCCATCGCGGTCTCGAGCGCGGCGACCGAACGGTCGCGGCCGACGAACAGCGGCACGATCATGTGCGGGAAAACGACGATGTCACGCAGCGGAAGAAGGGGATAAGATTGCGTCATTACGGCTCCTGGACGGGCCCCGCGACCGGGCGCACCGCCCTTCTTATAGGTGGTTCTTCGCTAATATGGCGTAACTTCGCACGCATTCAATGTCGCTGTGCTGAACAGCGGGGCCTGAGCCGGGCTTGGGCCGGCTCAGAACGGCAGCTTGAAGCCCGGGGGGAGCGGCAGGCCGCTCGTCATCTTGCCCATTTCCTCGTTGCTCGCCGCGTCGGCCTTTTCGCGCGCATCGTTGAACGCGGCGGCGAGCAGGTCTTCGAGCATCTGCTTGTCCGAGGGAACCATCAGGCTGTCGTCGATGTGGATCGCCTTGATCCGGCCTTTCGCGGTCGCGGTGATCTTTACCAACCCGCCCCCGGACACACCCTCAACCTCGACGCTGTCGAGCTTCGCCTGCGCCTCCTGCATCTGCGCCTGCACGGTGGCGGCGGCTTCCTGCGCCGCCTTCATCATTTCTTCGATCGATTTCATGGGTTGGACCTATGGCGATTGTCGTCGTCCTCGACAAGCCTTGCGTCGGGAAAAGCCGCCAGGGCGGCCTTCACAACGGGCAGTTCGCGGATCCGCGCGTCATTGTCGGCGAGCGTCGCGGCGCGGATCTGGCCGAGGCTCGGCCGCCCTTCCCCCTCGCCCTCCCGCACTTGCCAGCGGCTGCCGGTCGCGGCGAGCAGCGCGTCGCCCAGATCGCGCGCGAACGACGCACCGAGCGCGGCGACCGGCGCGAAAACGAGGTTGCCGGGCTCCAGATCGAGGATTCGCATATGATCGTAGACATCGACTGCAAGCCGATGATTTCCTGTGCTTTCGAGGAGCTGGTGGATCTGCGCGACCGTCAACGCCGAGGCGGGCGTTTCGGCGCCGGTCGCAGCCGGTGCTTCGACTGCGGCGACCGGCACGGCCGCCATGCTCTCCTGTCCGGCGGGCGCTGTCGGCGCCGCAAGCGGCATCGTCGGTACCCCGCCCTTTTCGAGCAGCTTCGCAAGCTCGCCGGGGTCGGGCATCGACGCGGCATAAATCACGCGCAACAGCAGCATTTCGAGATGTTCGAGCGGATTGTTCGCGCGCAGCACCTCGTCGTGCCCCTTGAGCAGCAACTGCCACAGCCGGTTGAGCGGGGCGAAACCCAGCTTTTGCGCCCAGTCGCCGATGCGCTCGCGGTCGGCGTCGGCCAGCGCGGGGTCGTCGTGGCGCGACACTTTGGCGAGGGTGATCGCGTGCGTCAGGTCCATCAGCCCACGCACCATCGCGACGGGTTCGATCCCGAGCGCATATTGGGCGCGGGCGAGGTCGATCGCCGCGCCGGCATCGCCATCGAGGATCGTGGCCATCAATTGCGCGATCGATGTGCGGTCCGAAAGGCCAAGCATCACGCGGACCTGGTCGGCCCCGATCCGGCCGCCGCCATCGAGGTCGGCGTGGGCGATCGCCTGATCGAGGATCGACAGCCCGTCGCGCACCGAACCCTCGGCAGCATTGGCGATCAGCCAGATCGCCGGCGCCTCGGCCTCGACGCCTTCCTTTTGCAGGATCGCGCTGAAATGCGCGAACAGCATGTCGGGGGTGATGCGGCGCAGGTCGAAGCGCTGGCAGCGCGACAGCACCGTCACCGGCACCTTGTTCACTTCGGTGGTCGCGAACAGGAATTTGACGTGCGGCGGCGGCTCTTCGAGCGTTTTCAACAGTGCATTGAAGGCGTTACGCGACAACATGTGCACTTCGTCGATGATGTAGATCTTGTAACGCGCCGAGACCGCGGCATAGCGCACCGCCTCGATAATTTCGCGCACATCGTCAACGCCGGTATTCGACGCGGCGTCCATCTCGATCACGTCGATATGGCGCCCCTCGGTGATCGCGCGGCACGGTTCGCACACCCCGCACGGATCGATCGTCGGCCCGCCCTGCCCGTCGGGGCCGATGCAATTGAGCGCCTTCGCGATCAGGCGCGCGGTCGACGTCTTGCCGACCCCGCGCACCCCCGTCATCAGGAACGCATGCGCCAGCCGGTCGCGCGCAATCGCGTTGCCGAGTGTGCGCACCATCGCGTCCTGACCGATGAGTTCGGCGAAGGTTTGCGGGCGATATTTGCGGGCAAGGACGCGGTACGGGCCGGATGACGGCTGCGGCGCGGTCTCGGGCAGGTCCATTCCCAGCATCGGGGTTTCGTCGTCGGCGGAATCGCTCATGGCCCCGTCTTAGGGGGCACTCGCGCCGTTGTCGAAGGGGGAAATGGGTGGGAGCCGGAACGACCCGCAGCGAATTCGTTGCGGCTGCTTCCTTCCGGACCTGACCGGGTTGGCGAAGACTGCGTCCGCCCGACTCCCGCGGCGCATATGGCGGGGACGAAGCCGAAATGCAAGGGCGCCTAAGGCAGGCCCTGCACCACCGCCCGCGCGACGTCGGCAATCACCGCGCTGGCGTCATCGCCCTTGACCGCGGGTCGGTCGAGATAGACCGCGATCATATATTTTCCGCCGCCGGGCTCTTCGACGAACGCGACGTCGTTATAGGCGGTGCCGCATGTTCCCGTCTTGTCGCCAGCGACCCAGCCCTGCGGCAACCCGCCACGGATGCGTTTGAGCCCGGTTTCGCTCTCGATCATCCAGCCGCGAAGCGTTGCGCGATGCGCGGCGGCCAGCCAGTCGCCATAGATATAGCCTGCCGCGCTCTTCGCGATCGCCATCGGGCTCGTCGTGTCGCGCACGTCGCCGGGCGCATTTTCGTTGAGTGTCGGCTCGTTGCGATCGAGCCGCGTGACCCGGTCGCCGCGCCGGTGCATTTCGGCGGTGAACGCCGCGGGACCGCCGATATGCGCGAGGATCAGGTTGGCAGCCGTGTTGTCGCTCAGCACCACCGCGTCGCGTGCGGCAAAGCCAAGCCGCTGTTCGCCGCGCCCGTCCGCGCCGAGCAGCTTTTCGGTACCGGGCGAATAGGTCACGAGGTCGGCGCGCGTGAACGGCAACGGGGTGCGCAGCGCCACGCCGTCGGCTGCGCGCGCGAGCACCTGTCCCGCGAGCAGCAGCTTGAAGGTCGAGCACATCGCGAAGCGTTCGTCGGCGCGGTGGCCGAACAGCAAAGCGCCGCGCGCATCGGTGACCGCAACGCCGAGCCGGCCGCCGCTGCGCTGCTCGATCGCCGTCACCGCCTGCGCGAGGATCACCGAATCGCCCGTCGCCTCGCGCGGCGATGTCGCGCAGGCCGAAGTTGCGAGCAGCGCGGCCGCAAGCAGCATCCGCATCAGCGCGGCCCCTGCATGTTGCGGCTCTCGGCCGGGATATGCACGGTCAGCCCGTCGAGGTCCGCGGTCAGCAGGATCTGGCACGACAGCCGGCTCGTCCGCCGCGCGCCCGCGGCAAGGTCGAGCATATCCTCTTCCATCTCGCTTGCCGGCGGCAGGCGGTCGAAATCCTCCTTGGCGACGATGACATGGCAGGTCGAGCACGCCATCTGGCCCTCGCATGTGCCTTCGAGCGGCATCAGGTGCGCCTGCGCGACGTCGAGCAGGATCGAGCCCGGTTCGGCCTCGACCTCGGTGCGCTCCTTGCCGTCGGCCTGGACGAAAGTCACCCGCATCAGTTCACTCCCTGCAATCGCGCAGCATCTTTGATCGCCTGAAGCCCGTCACGGAGCTCCTGTTCGCTGGTGTAGCGTCCCCAGCCGAGGCGGATCGAGGCGCGCGCGTCGGCTTCGCTCACCCCCATCGCGCGAAGGACATGGCTGACCTTGCCCGACCCGCTGCCGCACGCGCTGCCGAGCGAAAAGGCGACGTCTCGCGCGTCGGACATCAGGCGCAGGCCGTTCACGCCCTCGCGCCGGACGTTGAGATTGCCGTGATAACGGCGGTTCGCATCGCCGTTGATCGTCCATTCGGGGAGCAGGTCGAGCGCGAGCGACCAGAGCCGCTCGACATGCTCCGCGTCGGCGTCGAAGCGTTCGGCGGCGAGTGCTGCCGCAGCGCCGAAACCCGCGCAGAGCGCGGGCGAGACGGTGCCCGAGCGCATCCCCTGCTCCTGCGCCCCGCCGAACATCAGCGGCGGGAGGTCCACCCCGTCCTTCACCCACAGTGCGCCGATCCCCTTCGGCCCGTGGATCTTGTGCGCCGACAGCGCGATCAGGTCGGCACCGTCGGGGATCGCGACGCGGCCATAGCCCTGCACGGCGTCGCACAGCAGCAGGCTGTTCTTCGCATGCGCCGCCGCGGCGAAATCGGCGATGGGCTGGATCGTCCCGACCTCGTTGTTCACCAGCATCGTCGCGACGATCCCGCCTTCGGGTATCAGCGTAGCTTCGGGCGGTAACGCGACCCCCTCGCCATCGACCGGCAAAATCGTCGCGTTCAGTCGCTCGAGGCATTGCAGCGACGCGGCATGTTCGATGCTGAGCCCCGCGACACCGCCGGGCATCGCTTCGGCGCCGCGCAGCAGCGCCCAGTTTAGCGCCTCGGTCGCGCCCGAGGTAAAGAAGACGCGCCCGCCCTTCGGCAGCAGTGCCGCGACCTGGTCGCGCGCGACTTCGACCGCGGCGGCGGCGGCGCGCCCGGCCTTGTGCGTGCTCGACGGATTCGCGTAACCGTCGCCCTCTCCGGCTCCCTCAAGCCAGCGCAGCATTGCTTCGCGCGCCTCGGGAGCGAGCGGCGTAGTGGCTTGGTAATCGAGGTAAATCATCCGGCGCGAGTGTCCTTGTTGCGAACGATTCGCAAAAGTTGCATGTTGAGACCTATTTTCTATATAGGCGCCATCTTCGCTCCGCCACCCCGCCCCTCGGCGAATCACTGGCAAGCCCACGAGACATAGAAGGTGCGCCCATGCCCGACGTTATTTTCCCCGGCCCCGAGGGCCGCATCGAAGGCCGTTTCTCGCCCCCGCCGCGTCCGCGCGCGCCGGTCGCGCTGATCCTCCACCCGCACCCGCAGGGGGGCGGCACGATGAACGACCGCATCACGCAGGCGATGTACAAGAGCTTCGTCGCGCGCGGTTTCGCGGTGCTCCGCTTCAACTTCCGCGGCGTCGGCCGCAGCCAGGGCACGTTCGACAACGGCATCGGCGAGCTCAGCGATGCCGCGTCGGCGCTCGACTGGGTCCAGTCGATCCATCCCGAGGCGCAGACGACGTGGATCGCGGGCTTCAGCTTCGGCGCGTGGATCGGCATGCAGCTTCTGATGCGCCGCCCCGAAATCCGCGGCTTCCTGTCGGTCGCGCCGCCGGCGAACATGTACGACTTCAGCTTCCTCGCGCCCTGCCCCTCGTCGGGCATCATCGTCGCGGGCGGCCAGGACGAGATCGTGCCGCCGAGCGCGGTGCAGAAGCTGGTCGACAAGCTGCGCACGCAAAAGGGCATCACGATCCATCACGACGAGATTCCGCGCGCGAACCACTTCTTCGAGCATGAGCTCGACCAGTTGATGAAGTCGCTCGATAACTATCTGGATATGCGGCTCGCGCCCGATTCGCCGATCCGCTGACGAAACGCTCCTCCCCGTCGCCGCGCGGTGGGGAGGATTATTTCACCGGCACCAGCCAGATCGCGACATTCGCGAACATCACCAGCGCCGCGACGAGCATCAGCAGCGCGCGGCGGCGGTCGCCCTTGCGAAAAACATAGACGGCGCCGCCGGTCAGCAGCACGCCGGTGAGCATCAGGATGGACATGATCGTGTCGGACATGGGGCGGCTTTATCGGCGCCGTCACAAATTTGCCACCTCGCTTATGGCCAATCCGTGCGGCTTCGCCTAAAGGGCCGACATCGATTCCCTTAGACCCCGCGGGAGCCGCACCATGCGCATCGCCATCGCCTCCGATCACGCCGCTTACGAGCTGAAAGCCGCGCTTGCCGACTGGCTGCGCGAAGCCGGCCACGAAGTCGAGGACCTCGGCACCAACGGCCCCGACAGCGTCGATTATCCCGATTATGGCTACCGCCTCGCCGAAGCGATCGCCGAAGGCCGCGCGACACGCGGCGTCGCGCTCTGCGGATCGGGGATCGGCATCTCGATTTCGGTCAATCGCAACCCCGCCGCGCGCTGCGCGCTGGTATCCGAACCGCTGTCGGCGAAGCTGTCGCGCGAGCATAATGACGCGAACGTCATCGCGATGGGCGCGCGCCTGACCGGCATCGACATGGCCAAGGCGTGCCTCGACGCCTTTCTCACCACCGAATTCGCCGGCGACCGCCACGCGCGCCGCGTCGACAAGCTTTCCAACCCGCCCCAACTGGAGACCAGCCGATGACCACAGACACGCTCGACAAGCCCATCAAATCGGCCGGCTATTTTACCGACGGCGTCGACACGGTCGACCCCGCCGTTGCCGCGGCGATGAAGCATGAGCTGGAACGCGAACGCTACCAGATCGAACTGATCGCATCGGAGAATATCGTCTCGAAGGCGGTGCTCGAGGCGCAGGGTTCGGTCTTCACCAACAAATATGCCGAAGGCTATCCCGGCCGCCGCTATTACCAAGGCTGCGCCCCGTCGGACGAGGTCGAGACGCTCGCCATCGACCGCGCGAAGCAGCTTTTCGATTGCGGCTATGCCAATGTCCAGCCGCACTCGGGCGCGCAGGCGAACGGTGCGGTCATGCTCGCGCTGACCAAGCCCGGCGCGACGATCATGGGCATGAGCCTCGATGCCGGCGGCCACCTGACCCACGGCGCGGCGCCGGCGATGTCGGGCAAATGGTATAATGCGGTGCAGTACGGCGTGCGCCCCGACGACCATCTCGTCGATTTCGACCAGGTCGAGGCGCTGGCGAAAGAACATCGCCCGACGCTGATCATCGCGGGCGGCTCGGCCTATCCGCGCACGCTCGACTTCGCGCGCTTCCGCAAGATCGCCGACGATGTCGGCGCGCTGCTGATGGTCGACATGGCCCACTTTGCCGGCCTCGTCGCCGGCGGCGCGCACCCGTCGCCGATGGAACATGCGCATGTCGTCACCACGACGACGCACAAGACGCTGCGCGGTCCGCGCGGCGGCATGATCCTGACCAATGACGAAGCGATCGCCAAGCGCATCAATTCGGCGGTCTTCCCCGGCCTTCAAGGCGGCCCGCTGATGCACGTGATTGCCGCAAAAGCCGTGGCCTTCGGCGAGGCGCTGCGTCCCGAGTTCAAGGACTATGCGAAGGCGACGATCGCCAACGCACAGGCACTCGCAAACCGCCTCAAGGCGCGCGGCGCCGATGTCGTCGCGGGCGGCACCGACACGCACCTCGCGCTGATCGACCTGCGTCCGCTGGGCATCACCGGCCGCGACGCCGACGAGGCGCTCGAACGCAGCGCGATCACCTGCAACAAGAACGGCGTCCCCTTCGACCCGCTGCCGCCGGTGAAGACCAGCGGCATCCGCGTCGGCTCGCCCGCAGGCACGACGCGCGGCTTCGGCATTGCCGAGTTCGAGGAAATCGGCGATATGGTCGCCGACGTGCTCGAAGCGCTGCGCGACAAGGGTGAGCATGGCGACGCCGACGTCGAAGCCGACGTTCGCGGCCGCGTTCGCGCGCTGTGCGAACGCTTCCCCATCTATCAAGGCTGAAGACGATGGCGCGCCAACATCCCGAGGAACCGACGCTGGTCGAGGTGACGATCGAAGAGGTCAAGGCGATGGGCAAGCAAGGGCTCGCCCATCCCTCAACGCGCCCGGTGCTGACCGGCGGCGCGGTCGGCGCCGTCGTCGGTGCCGTGCTGCCCGTCGTCTCGTGGCCGGTCGGACTGCTCGCGGGCGCCGCGATCGCGCTCTATTCGCGGGTGAAACGCTGACCCATGCGTTGTCCGTACTGCGGCCATGAAGACAGCCAGGTGAAGGACAGCCGTCCGACCGAGGACGGCGCGGCGATTCGCCGCCGGCGGCAGTGCGAGGATTGCGGCGCGCGCTTCACGACGTTCGAACGGATCCAGCTTCGCGAAGTCGGCGTGCTCAAGGCCGACGGCGGGCGCGAGCCCTTCGACCGCGAAAAACTGATGCGCAGCATCCAGATCGCGTGTCGCAAGCGGCCGATCGACGGCGCACGCATCGAGCGGCTGGTGTCGGGTATCCAGCGCCAGCTCGAAACCTCCGGCGAGAATGAGGTCAAGGCGCAGCAGATCGGCGCGATGGTGATGGAAGCGCTGAAGGGCTTCGACAATGTCGCCTATATCCGCTTCGCCAGCGTCTATCGCGAATTTACCGAAGCCAAGGATTTCGAGGAGTTCGCCTCCTCCATCACCGAGGCGGCACGGCCGATCAAATGACCGCGGCCGCTCCGCCTCCTGTCATCGTCCTCGTCCGTCCGCAGCTTGGTGAGAATATCGGCAAGGCGGCGCGCGCGATGCTCAATTTCGGGCTGACCGAGCTGCGCCTCGTCGCCCCGCGCGACGGCTGGCCCAATCCCGACGCGGGTCCGGCGGCTTCGGGCGCCGATATCGTGCTCGCCGAGGCGCAGGTCTTCGACAGCCTCGCCGACGCCGTCGCCGATTGCACGACGATCTATGCCACCACGGTGCGCAAGCGCGGGGTGTCAAAGCCCGTGCTGACCCCCGAAGCCGCGGCGCGCGAAGTGCACGCCAGCGCGGGACGGTCGGCCTATATCTTCGGCCCCGAACGCTCGGGCCTCGAGACCGACGATGTCGCGGTTGCCCACAAGATCGTCACGGTACCGATCAACCCCGGATTCGGCTCGCTGAACCTCGCGCAGGCGGTGATCCTGCTCGCCTATGAATGGTCGAAGGGGGTCGCACTCGCGAGCCCGCCCGACGTGCCGCTCGCCCCGCCCGCGCCGCATGCCGAGATGGAGGAATTGATCCAGCATTTCGTCCGCGATCTCGATAGCGCAGGCTATTTCTTCCCCGCCGACCGCCGCGACGCGACGCTGCGCACCTTGCGCACGGCGCTCACCAAGACGGGCTGGTCGCACAACGACATCCGCATGATGCACGGTATCGTTACCGCGCTTGGCAGAACAGCCCGATCGCGATAACACGGGTTTCCCCTCCGGAGAATCCTATGCTGACCCTCATTCTATCGCTTGCCCTTTCGGCTGCACCGGCCGATTCTGTCGTGGCGACACCGACCACGCCGGTGGCGGCGAAGCCCGAAAAACCCAAGAAAATCTGCCGCGCCGACGGGACAACGGGCAGCCGGTTGAAATCGCGCATCTGCAAGACCCAGGAAGAATGGGACGCAATGAACCGGAGTATGAAGGACGATGTCAGGGCGAAGACCGGTGGAAACGCAGGCTGACGCTCCGGTAAACTAAAACCCCCGGCTTCGGTCCCATTGCCCATATTCATGGGCGATCGACTCTTCGACCAGAACGTCCCACACCGCGCGCAGCCGCTGCGGGTCCAATCCCGCCGCCGCTGCCTCTCGCGCGACATTGTCGAGCACCTCCGCCTTGCGCGCCTCGTCGCGGACGGTGCCGCGGTCGGTCTTGATCCGCGCGGCGGCATCCATGTAGCCGAAACGGCGGACGAGCAGCGCGACGAGTTCGCGGTCGACCTGGTCGACCCCGGCACGCACCTCGGTCATCGTCTGGCATTGTTCGGGGATTTTGACAGCGGTCATGCGCGCAGCCTTTAGCGGCTTTTTCCATTCTGTCGAGCCGGGGCTTGGGCGCTTGACTTTGCGCCCCTCGCCGTCTAACCGCGCGCCTTCGCAATGGACCCCGCACCCCGGTGAAGCGGCGGTCGCATATGGAAATCTCCATATGGTGCGACCCGGGAACAAGCCGAAATCCTTCGGCACACAGCATATTGGAGACGACATATGTCGAAGCGCCAGAGCGCCAAGTATAAACTCGACCGCCGGATGGGTGAAAACATCTGGGGTCGCCCGAAGAGCCCGGTCAACCGTCGCGAGTACGGCCCCGGCCAGCACGGCCAGCGCCGCAAGGGCAAGATGTCGGACTTCGGCATCCAGCTCCGCGCGAAGCAGAAGCTGAAGGGCTATTACGGCGACATCACCGAAAAGCAGTTCAAGAAGAACTATTTCGAAGCGTCGCGCATGAAGGGTGACACCGGCCAGAACCTGATCGGCCTGCTCGAGCGCCGCCTCGACGCCGTCGTCTACCGCTCGAAGTTCACCCCGACGATCTTCTCGGCACGCCAGCTCGTCAGCCACGGCCACGTCTATGTGAACGGCGTGAAGTGCAACGTCGCGAGCCGCCTCGTGAAGCCGGGCGACGAAATCACCCTCGGCAAGAAGGCGCAGGAAATGGCGCTGGTCGCCGAAGCGCAGAGCCTGCCCGAGCGCGACCTGCCCGAATATCTGGCGGTCGACGGCACCAAGACGACCTACGTCCGCGTGCCCACGCTCGACGAAGTCCCCTATCCGGTGAAGATGGAACCGAACCTGGTCGTCGAATTCTATTCGCGCTGATCCGGTTTCCACCGAAACGATTTCAGAAGGGCGGTCCGAAAGGGCCGCCCTTCTTGCATCGGCGCGTCGCGGCTGGCACAAGCCCGCTCGTCGCAATTGAAACTTTCCGAGGATTTTCCATGCTTCGTTTCCCCCGCACATCCGCAGCCCTTGCGGTCCTTTTGACCGTTGCCGCGTGCAACACGTCCGACAAGGCCGCGACGTCCGCGACCGCCATTCCCGACGTCCAGATCCCCGAACTGTCGCTCGCGACGCTTCAGGAAGTCACGAAGGAACTGTCGTCGGACTCTTATGAGGGTCGCGCGCCCGGCACCCCGGGCGAAGAAAAGACCGTCGCCTATATCATCAAGAAGTACGAGGAAGCGGGGCTGAAGCCCGGCAACAACGGCAAGTGGACGCAGGACGTGCCGCTGGTCGAAATCACCGCGAAAAATGCGACGCCGCTCACCTTCACCGGCGGCAAGACGCCGGTCACCGCGCAATATGCGAAGGACTATGTCGCGTTCAGCTATCGCGTCCAGCCGAAGACCGAGGTCAAGGACAGCGACGTCGTCTTCGTCGGCTACGGCATCAACGCGCCCGAAAAGGGCTGGAACGACTACGCCGGGCTCGATGTGAAGGGGAAGACCGTCGTCGTCCTCGTCAACGACCCCGACTGGCAGACCAAGGAAGCCAAGGGCGAATTCAACGGCCGCGCGATGACCTATTATGGCCGCTGGTCGTATAAATATGAGGAAGCCGCACGCCAGGGCGCAGCCGCCGTGCTGATCGTCCACGACACCGAACCCGCCGCCTATGGCTGGAACGTCGTCGAATCGAGCAACACCGGCACCAATTACCTCGCCGAAACCAAGGATGGCGGCGCAAAGGAAACCGTCGCCAACGGCTGGATCCAGCTTCCCAAGGCAAAGGAACTCTTCGCCAGCGCCGGGCAGGATTTCGACAAGCTCCGCGATGCCGCGAAAAAGAAGGGCTTCAAGCCCGTCGCGCTGACGGGCGTGAAGGCGAATTTTGGCTTCGACAATGAAATCTCGAAGAAGATGTCGCGCAACGTCATCGGTGTGCTGCCGGGCGCCAAGCGCCCCGACGAATATGTGCTCTACACCGGCCACTGGGATCACCTCGGCCGCTGCACCCCCGTTGCGGGCGACGACATCTGCAACGGTGCGGTCGACAATGCGAGCGGCATCGCGGGTCTCGTGACGCTGGCGCAGGCCTTCCACAAGGCGGGCGCCCCTGACCGCAGCATCGTCTTCCTCGCCGTCACCGCCGAGGAATCGGGCCTACTCGGTTCGAAATATTACGCCGAAAACCCGGTCTTCCCGCTCGCGCAGACGGTCGGCGGGGTGAACATGGACGCGCTGAACGCAATCGGCCCGGCGAAGGACATCGTCGTCGTCGGCCGCGGCAAGTCCGAACTCGACGCCTATGTCGCGAAGCTCGCCCAGATGGAAAAGCGCGTAATCAAGGACGAGCCGACCCCCGAGAAGGGTTTCTACTATCGTTCGGATCACTTCAGCTTCGCCAAGCTCGGCGTACCGATGTTCAACTTCGGCAGCGGCGACGACCTGGTCGAGGGCGGCGTCGAAGCCGGAAAGAAGGCCGCGGAAGACTATGAAAAGAACCGCTATCACGCGCCCGGCGACGAATATGAGGCGATCACCAACTGGGGCGGCATGATGTCCGACCTGCGCCTCTATTACGCCGCGGGCCGCATGCTCGCGATGACCGATGCGTGGCCGAACTGGGTCGAGGGCGACGAATTTCGCGCCGCCCGCGACAAGTCGCGCGCCGCAAAGTAACCGGAACGGCGCCCATGACGCTTAGAATGCCCGCAGAATGGGCGCCGCACGACGCCGTCTGGATCGGTTTCCCGCACCTCGCCGAGGAATGGTCGGGACAGATCGATGCCGGGCGGCGCGACGTCGCCGCTTTCGCCAACGCCGTCCATGACGGCGGCCGCGGCGAAGAGGTGCGGCTTGTCGTCAACGATGAACGGCAAGCCGACGTCGCCGCGAAGCTCGTCGACCCCGGCGTGCGCATCCTCGTCCAGCCGCTCGGCGACATCTGGCTGCGCGACACCGGGCCGATCATCGCCGGGACGGGCGCCGCCCGCCGCGCGCGCAATTTCGAATTCAACTGGTGGGGCGAGAAATTCGTCATGCCGGGCGACCAGGAAGTCGGCGCCGCACTCGCACGCGAAAGCGGCCTGCCGGTCGACGATCAGGACTGGGTGCTCGAAGGCGGCGGGATCGACGTCGACGGCACCGGCCTCTGCGTCACCACCGAAGAGTGCCTGCTCAACGTGAACCGCAACCCGACGCTGACGCGCGAGGATATTGCGGTGCGGCTTCACCAGTCGCTCGGCATCGACCGGCTGCTGTGGCTTGGGGACGGCCTCGTCGGCGACCATACCGACGGCCATGTCGACAATCTCGCGCGCTTCGTCGGCGAAGGGCGCCTTGCGCTGCCCGTCGCGGCGGGCCCGGACGACCCCAATGCGCATATCTACGCCGACGCCCGCGCGCGCACCGCGGCGTTCGGCGGGGTCGAGATCGTCGACCTCCCCTCGCCCGGCCGCATCGAGATCGACGGCGAGATCGCGGCGGCGAGCTATATGAACTTCTATATCGGCAACAGCACGGTCGTCGTCCCGACTTATGGCGCCGCGAACGATCAGGCGGCGGTCGATACGCTCGCCGCGCTCTTCCCCGATCGCCGCGCGGTTGGCGTGCGCGCGCGCGGGATCATCGTCGGCGGCGGCAGCTTCCATTGCTCGAGCCAGCAGATGCCGAAATGATGCGAAAGTTGAACCCCGCCGCCTGCATCGTCGCTGTCGTCACCTTCTCGCTGATGCCGACCTTTGCAATGGCCCAGAGATGGGAAACCAACGATGATTATCCTGACGCCGCCCGAAGAGTCGGAGCGCAGGGTGACGCCGAGTTCAGCGTTTTGGTGGGGACCGACGGCAAACCGAAGGAATGCCGTGTCACCAAATCAGCGGGGCATCCGGCCCTTGATACGGCGACCTGCGACCTCATTATGAGGCGGGCTCGGTTCAATCCTGCAAAGGATGAATCCGGCAAGCCCAAGGAGTTCTATTACGCGAATCGCGTTCGTTGGCGTATGCCTGACTGAACCTGTTTGAGACCCACTGATATGACCCGCACCATCACCGTCGCCGCGTTGCAGCTTCCCCTGCCCGGCCCCGTCCAGCCGAATATCGATGCCGTCACCGCGCTCGTCGAGGAAGCGGCTGCAAAGGGGGCGCAGGTGATCCTGCCGCCCGAACTGTTCGAAGGTCCCTATTTCTGCCAGGTCGAGGACGAGGAGCTGTTCGCCAGCGCCCGCCCGACCGCCGAGCATCCGAGTGTCGTCGCGATGCAGGCGCTCGCCGCGAAGCTGAAGGTCGCGATCCCGACGAGCTATTTCGAGAAGGACGGACCGCATTATTACAATACGCTCGCGATGATCGGCGCCGACGGCGCGATCATGGGGACCTACCGCAAGAGCCATATTCCCGACGGCCCCGGCTATGAGGAAAAATATTATTTCCGTCCCGGCAACACCGGCTTCAAGGTCTGGGACGTCTTCGGCACGCGGATCGGCGTCGGCGTCTGCTGGGATCAATGGTATCCCGAATGCGCGCGCGCGATGGCGCTGATGGGCGCCGAGCTGCTCTTCTACCCGACCGCGATCGGGTCCGAACCCTATGACGCCGATCTCGACACCAGCCGCATGTGGCGCCGCGCGATGCAGGGCCATGCGGTGTCGAACTGCATGCCGGTGATCGCGTCGAACCGCATCGGGACCGAGGGCGACGCCCATTTCTATGGCCACAGCTTCATCACCGACGAATGGGGCGATATGACGCAGGCGTTCGGCGCAAGCGAAACGGGGGTGCTCGTCGCGACGATCGACCTCGATCGCGCGGCGAAGCACCGCGCGGGGATGGGCTTCTTTCGCGATCGCCGGCCGCAGCTTTACGGGCGGCTCGTCGAGGATATCTGACAGGAAACTGGGGGCGAAACATGGAACTACCCGACGACATCTTCACCGAACCCGAAGACGTCGATCCCGAAACGCTCGCCAACCTCGGCCCGCTGCTGCGCCTCGCCGGTGTTTGGGAAGGCGAACGCGGCGTCGATGTGAACCCGAAGGCCGACGGCCCCGAAACGCGCAAATATTATGAGCGGATCGAAATGCAGCCGATCGACCCGCAGGCGAACGGGCCGCAGCTATTCTACGGGCTGCGCTATCACGTCCACATCAACACGCGCGAGGAAGATATCACCTTCCACGACCAGGTCGGTTACTGGCTCTATGAAGCGGCGACCGGACTGATCCTCCAGACGCTGGCGATCCCGCGCGGACAGATCGCGATCGCGGCAGGACACGCCAAACCGGGTGACAAAAAGCTCGTCGTGAAGGCGGAGCGCGGGCAAACCGAATATGGCATCTGCTCGACGACCTTCCTCGACCTCGCCTTCCGCACCGACAGTTACGAATTGACGGTCGACTTCCACGACGACGGATCGTGGAGCTATATCTCCGACACGATGCTGATGGTGAAGGGCCGCGACGAATTGTTCCAACACCGCGACCACAACCGGCTGACGAAAATCGCCGAACCCGATCTCAACCCCTGGGCAAAGATCGTCCGCGGCGCATCATAAGGTCAGCTTTCGAAGCGGTGGATGCTTTCGAGGTCGGCGCGGTCGAGCGGCTGGGTCAGCCACAGGCCGCCGCGCCCGGCACGCGACCAGCGCACGATCGCCCGGCGCTTGATCCCGCCCGCGAGGACGAGGTCGAATTCTTTCCCGACTTCCAGGTGGCCATCGTGGATAAAACCCGCGCCGTTCTGTGACATATCGACGAGTTCGATGCTGCTCGTGTTTTCGTCGGTTACCGCCTGCGCCTGCGTCCGGACGGGCAGCCGCGGCTGGCGATAACCCGTGGCACGCTGCTCGGCCGCGAGTTGCTTCAGGACATCGGCGACATCGACTTCCTCTTCGAACGCGACGCCGCACCGTCCGGCCTCCGACCACACGACCTCGCCGCGGATCACCACCGTATCGGACAGCGCGATCTCCAGCTTTTCGCCGACGGTGATCGGGACATCGGCCGCCAGCATCATGCCGCGGTCGGACATATTGCGCACGCGCCACAGGCCCGCATCGCCGTTCCGCACGACCTTGGCGATCCGCCATACGGTGCGATAACGATCGCCGCCGCGGCGATCGGCGGCGGCCTCCTGCTCCCCTGCCGGATCGGAGAGGCGATGTTGGTTCATGTCGTCTACCTTATCGAAGCAGCGTCGTACGGAGCAGTATGTCCCGAAAAATACTGCAAAATACTCAAAATCTATTCAAACCGGATAGCAGAATTATGCTTATTATTCAATCATGTCGCACGCGATCGTTAACATGGCCTCAACCGTCGTTTCTCGAACCCCCGGCCGACTTCGGCCGAAGCGCGGACAAGTTTCGCATTTTGCGTAATTTAACGACGTCGTAGCGCCGGCATTAAGGATGAAATCGAACCGGTGGCACGAGGCGTCGGAAAGCGGGCGCCGCCACCCGCGATCGGCGGCACTATGCGATGGTGTTCGCCGGTCAAATGAGGCACAAACCATCGCAATGGCGGGATATGGAGGATCGGCTTGTCGGGGGAAGGACATTCTGCACACGCCCCGGCCGCAAGAGTTTCCCGATATCACGCGCGCCCGATCCTGACCGA
Organism: Sphingopyxis sp. LARHCG72; assembly: GCF_052871675.1. Classification (NCBI taxonomy): domain Bacteria; kingdom Pseudomonadati; phylum Pseudomonadota; class Alphaproteobacteria; order Sphingomonadales; family Sphingopyxidaceae; genus Sphingopyxis; species Sphingopyxis sp. LARHCG72. The sequence continues at coordinate 52,498 of NZ_JBIXJU010000003.1, forward strand.
TGGCCGACGATGATCAAGCCGATGTTCGGGCGGCGATCGCGGGCGATCGCGGCGCGTTCGAACGGCTTTTGCGGCGGCATTATGATCGCATCCACGGCCTCGCCTGGCAGATGACCGGATCGCGAACCGACGCCGACGACATCGCGCAGGATGTCTGCTGCGTCCTCGCCGAAAAGCTCGCCGATTTTCGCGGCGACGCCAAATTCTCGACCTGGCTTTGCAGCATCGTCTTCAACGCCTGCCGCGCATCGCGGCGTCGCCGCCGCACCTTTTCGGCCTTCACCGACCGGCTGGCGGTAATGGCCGGGCTGATGCGGTCACCCGACGGCCGCGACCTTTACGACGAAGTCTGGATCAGGAGCGCCATATCGCGGCTGAAGCCCGACCTGCGCGACACCGCGATCCTCGTCGCGGACCAGCAGCTGACGCACGCCGAAGCCGCCGAAATACTGGGCATCGCCGAAGCGACCGTGTCGTGGCGGATGCACGAGGTGCGCCGCTTGCTCGGCGCCAGAACGGAGACAACCGACTGAGGATCGGGCCTGCGTGAACTTTTTTTCGTAAGGCCGCCAAGGAAAATCCCGCGACGCGCATCCCAGTAACATGCGGGCGATCTTGCACCGCTGTTTTCCAGGGAGGCCTCCATGTCCCGTTTCTGCCTGACGCTCACCACAGGGCTGTCGATCACACTCGTCGCCGCCTGCTCGCAGCCCGCCAGCCCCGATGTCGCATCGCCATCGTCCGAAACCGGTGCGACCGGGCAACGCGCCGAAGCCGCCGAGGCGGATTCGTCGATCGTCGTCACCGCCACACGCGTTCCCCAGCCGCAGTACGACACGCCATTGGCGATCACCGCGTTCAGCTCGGACGAGATCGCCGCACCGCCGCCGCCGCCCTCGCCGAGGGTCGTCACGGGAACCCTCGTTCGCGCGCCGCACCCCGACCTCCAGCGCCCCTATTATCAGGACGTCGGCCGCGACAAATTCACTGCGACGCAGGAAAATCCGTTCCGGATCGCGCGCGACGAGCCGGTTTCGACCTTTTCGATCGACGTCGACACCGCCTCCTATTCCTTCGTCCGCGCTTCGTTGAACCGCAATGTCCTGCCGCAACCTGCCGCGGTACGGACCGAAGAGCTGATCAACTATTTCCCCTATGACTATGCCGCGCCGCGTACCGCGCAACAGCCTTTCACATCGAATGTCGCGGTCTTCCCCAGCCCCTGGTCGGCGGGGCGCAAACTTGTCCGCGTCGGGATCAAGGGCTATTCGGTCGAGCGTGCGGCGCGGTCGCGCGCCAACCTCGTTTTCCTGATCGACACGTCGGGTTCGATGGACGCGCCGAACAAGCTGCCGCTGGTCAAGCAGTCGCTGGCGCTGCTGCTCGACCAGCTCGACGGCGACGACCGGGTGGCGATCGTGACCTATGCTGGAAGCGCGGGTACTGCGCTCGAACCGACGCCCGCCAGCCAGAAGACCAGGATCTTGTCGGTGATCGACCAGCTCGGCGCGGGCGGCAGCACCGCGGGCGCCGAGGGCATTCGTCAGGCCTATGCGCTGGCCGAGCAGAATCTCGACCCGAACGGCGTCAACCGCGTCCTGCTGGCGACCGACGGCGACTTCAACGTCGGCATCACCAACCAGGACGAACTCAAGGGCTATATAGAACGCCAGCGCGGCAAGGGCATTTTCCTCTCGGTCCTCGGCTTCGGCATGGGCAATTACAATGACGCGCTGATGCAGACGCTGGCGCAGAATGGCAATGGCGCGGCGGCTTACATCGACACGCTGGGCGAGGCGCGCAAGACGCTGGTCACCGAAGCGACCTCGACGCTGTTTCCGATCGCCAAGGATGTGAAGATTCAGGTCGAGTTCAACCCCGCAACGGTCGCCGAATACCGGCTGATCGGCTATGAAACGCGGATGCTCAATCGCGACGACTTCGACAATGACAAGGTCGACGCGGGCGATGTCGGGTCGGGCCAGACGGTCACCGCGCTATACGAGATCGTTCCGGTCGGTGGCGCGCGCACGATGGGCGACCTCCGCTACAGCACCCCCGCGCCGCGTTCCGGCGCCGCCGCGCTGTCGAGCGAATATGGCTTTGTGAAGATCCGGTACAAATTGCCGAAATCGGATCGCAGCGAGCTGATCTCGACGCTGATCGACCGCCGCGTCGAGTTTGCGCGCTTTGCCGACGCGCCGCAGGACGCGCGCTTCGCGACCGGGGTCGCGGCCTTTGCCGAGCTGCTTCGCGGCGGGCGCCACAACGGATCGATGACCTATGACGATGTGCTGACCATCGTCGGCGCATCGCGCGGCACAGACGATTTCGGCTATCGCAACGAGCTGGTCCAACTCGTGCGCGCCGCCAAGAGCGCGGGCGCGATGGCGCGGCTGAACCGCTGACCCGGCGAGGAGGGACGGCGGCGCGCCGACACCGCGCGGCCGTCCCCCGCCGAATATGACAGACCATCATCGTGCCATTCGACCGGCACGATTTTGTGCGTATAAGACATGCCGATGCCCGACGACGATATCATGGCTGCGCTGCCGCATCCGCCCCCGCCGTCACCGAAGCGCCGTGAGGCCGCGATCGGCGAAGCGATGGCGCGTTTCGGCGGCGCCGGCCAGGCCGCGCCTGATCGCGCGGCACAACCGGCCGCGCGGCCCACCGGCTGGTGGGCGAACATACGCCGTCCGCAGGCGACCGCGCTCGTTACCGCCGCGCTCGTCGCCGCGATCGGCCTTCCCGTCGCGTGGACAATCGATTTCCGGCCCGACGCCCCCGCCGAACAGGCCACCCCTGCCCCGCGCGACGCTGCGCCGCCTGCCACCGCCGAAGCGGCCGCCCCAACCGATACCGCGACGACGCCTTCGCCGCCGCCCGCTGTCGCCCGGGCTGTTTCGACGTCCACCGCGGTGCCCGAGGCAGGGACCGTCCCCGCGCCCCGTCCTGCGGAACCCGCCCGGCTCGCCCCGCCCGCGCCCCCGCCGCCCCCGCCTTCGCCGATGGTCGCCGGGCGCTCAGCCCGGTCCGACGGCGAACTGGTGGTGTCCGGCGCCCGCGTCCCGCGCCCCGCGCTCGAGCAGGCCTCCCCCGTTACCGCCTTCTCGGCCGAAGAGGCGCCGCGCGACGAGGCCGGATCGATCGTCGTGACCGGCGCCATGATCGCACCGCGGGGCAAGCCGGCGCGCGGTGACTGGAACGCCTGCACCGTCAACGACCCCAGCCAGACGCTGACGCGGTGCCGGAAGATGGCGAACAAAGGCACAAAGGATGTCCAGAGCCGCGCCGACGCCCATCTCGCCGACGGCCTGAAAGAGGCGTGGGCCGGCAATTTCGACGAAGCGATCGCCGCATTCGATCGCGCAATCGCCCTCGCGCCCGATCTGTCGGTCGCCTATCTCAACCGCGGCATCGCCTACGAGCGGCAGGGCGACCGCGCACGCGCGATCGCCGACCTCGACCAGGCGGTGAAATATGCCCCGAAATCGGCGCGCGCTTATTATAACCGCAGCCTCATCCTGCGCGAGAATGGCGACCTTCGACGCGCGGAAGCCGACGAAAGCCGAGCGATCAATCTCGACCCGCGCTATCAGAAAATATTGCGCTAACGGCGCGGGCTTATGATTGTTTCAGGGTGGGTGGTGCCCCTGGCCGGACTCGAACCAGCACTCCTTGCGGAACTCGATTTTGAGTCGAGCGCGTCTACCAATTTCACCACAGGGGCACAAAATCACGGGCGCGAAAAGCGCGGCGCTTCCCCTAGGGCGAAGCGCCGCATCTTGCCAAGCAATTTCTTCGTCAGCCGGGCTTTACGGCGCTGTAGAGCGATATCGAGCCAGTCGGGGTGGCGATCACCGACCGCTCGGAGACCGCCTCGAATCCTGCTGCTTCGATCAGGCCCGGCAAACAGCCCTTGGCATTGGGCTCGGTTAGTTCGAAGCCGTCGATCATCTGCACCTGACGGAACAGCAGGCGCATCAGGGCGGAGCGCTGCTCGCCATAATCGGCAATGAACATTTGCCCGCCGGGCCGAAGCAGTCGCCATTTCTGGCGAAGGATCGACGATTTCACTGCGACCGGGCACTGATGGAGCACAAGGCTGGACGTGATGCGGTCGCACCCGGCGAGATGCGGAATATCGTCGAGTGCATCGCCCATCGCATGGATCCAGCTTACCGGCGCGGCCGCCGCCGCGGCCTTTGCCCGGGCGATCGCCAGCACGTCGGGGTCGGGATCGACGCCGGTCACCCCTGCGTCCGGCATCTTTTGCCAGAGCGCGATGGCCAGCGTCCCCGTTCCGCAGCCGATATCGACGATCCGTTCGCCGGGCTGCGGGTCGATCAGCTCGATCAACGCGCCGCGCCACCGCCTTTCCCGGGTCATCAGCGCGATGACCCGATCATAGCGATCGATATTGCCAGCCCTGCCGAGCGCGGGCACGAAATCCTTCGATGTCGTCGTCATGCGCCTGTTCTAGCGGCATGAACCCCGCGGCGATTGAACGAAGCGGCTGCGGATATCGTTAGAAGGCGTCGCCGGCCCGGATGCCGAACATTCGCTTGATCGTGCGCGCCAGATGCGCGGCGTCGGCGAAGCCCGCGTCGTGTGCCGCGCCGGTCAGCCCCTCGCCGGCCTGCAGCGCCATGATCGCCGCGCGAAGGCGTCGCCAGAGCACATAGCGCCGGAATGGCGTGCCGAACTCGGCGGCAAAAAGATGGCGCAGCCGCCCTACGGACAGGCCGGTCTGCCCGGCGATATCCGCCAGCCGGACGGCGCCGCCGGCGAGGCGCGCATCGAGCGACGCAGCCGCCAGCGCAATCCGGGGATCGATGGGCCGCTGTCCCGGCCTGTCGATCCAGTCGCGCCAGAAGCCCGGCCCGATCCGCCCCGGCGGAAGGGCGGCACATATGCGTTCGCGCAAGGGCCGCGACGGTTGCGCGCGTCCGGTCGGTTCGACGAAAAATATCTCCGCCTGCCCGCAGGCCTCCAGCCGGTGCGCGACATTCGGCTCGATAAGCAGGCAGCGCCCTTCGGCCACCCGCCCGTCGGCATAGCGGACCATGGCGGGCGTCGGCGTAAACACCGCCTGCGCGGCGAAATGCCGGTGCAGCACGGAATCGCCCACCGACCCGGTCCAGCACGCGACGAAATCGTCGATCGCAAGATGTCCGGTCCAGTCGATCGCGGCGCGTCCTTCGCGGACTATTTCTTGAGTTCTTTCGCCAGCGTCTTGGCGGTCGCCTTGCCATAGGGCGGCTTGAAGCCCGCAAGCCCCGCGACATCGAGCTTCGGCTGGCGATAGACGGCGCGTGCGTGGCTGAAGGTGCGGAAACCGTCGACGCCGTGATAATTGCCCATCCCCGACGGGCCGACCCCGCCAAAGGGCAGATCCTCCATCGCATTGTGGAACAGCACATCATTGACCGTCACGCCGCCCGAGATGGTGCGCGTGAGCACGCGGTCCTCCTCGCTCTTGTCCTGCCCGAAATAATAAAGGCCGAGCGGGCGGTCGTTCGCGTTCACATAATCGATCGCATCGTCGATCGTCTTGTAGGTTTTCACCGGCAGGATCGGGCCGAAGATTTCCTCCTGCATCACCTTCATGTCGTCGGTCGGGTTGCGGACGATATGGAGCGGCATCTTGTGGCCGTTCGAACTCGCGAAATCCTCACCACCCGGATTGACCTCGATCACCTCGGCGCCCTTCGCGCGTGCGTCGGCGAGATAGGATTGCAGCCGGTCGTAATTGCGCGTGTTCACCACCGACGTGTAATCGTCGTTGGCGAGCAGGGTCGGATACAGCGCCGCCGCGCCCTTGGTGACGCTGTCGATCACCTCGCCTTCCTGATCCTCGGCGACAAGAAGGTAATCGGGCGCGAGGCAGATCTGGCCCGCATTCATCATCTTGCCGAGCGCGACGCGCTGGCCGACGAGGTCCTTGTTCGCGCTTCGCCCGATGAAGGTCGGCGACTTGCCGCCGAGCTCGAGCGTGACGGGAACAAGGTTATCGGCGGCGGCGCGCATGATATGCTTGCCGACGCTGGTGGCGCCCGTGAAGATCATATGGTCGAAGGCGAGTTTCGAGAAGGCGACCCCGACCTCGGCGTCGCCGGTGAACACCGCCATCTCGCTCTCGTCGAAATAGTCGGGCACCAGCCGCGCCATCAGCGCCGACACATTCTCGGTAAACTCGCTCGGCTTGATCATCGCGCGGTTACCCGCGGCGAGGATGCCCGCCATCGGAACGAAGACCATGCCGACAGGGAAATTCCACGGGCTGACGACGCCGACGACGCCCTTCGGCTGGTAGACGACCTCTGCCTTCGCACCGAGCAGCCCGAGCGGAAAGGTCGGCTTGCGCTTCTCGCCCTTCGACCAGGCGGCCATATGCTTCTTCGCATGTTTGAGCGCGCTCACCGACGGCATGATGTCGGTCATCAGCGTCTGTTCGCGGCTGCGGTGACCGAAATCCTCGCTCACCGCCTTGGCGAAATCCTCGGCATTGTCGACGAGCAGCGCGATCGCGCGGTCGATGCGGTCGGTGCGCACGGCAAGGCTTTCGGGCATCGCCGCGGTAAAGCTCGCTTTCTGCGCCGCGAGTATCTCGTGCATCCGCGCGGTTTCGCCCGCAACATCCTTGATCGCCGTCGCCATGACCCGTCTCCCCTATCCCTTGTGTGGCGGCCGTTTTTTCACGCCACGCGGCGGGTTGCAAGTTGAAACCGGCTACCCATCTCTTCCCGGCCTCTTTCGCAAGTGCAGCAAAACCGCTAAGCGACCCGCCGACGTATCTTTCCCCTACGGAGTCTCTCGATATGACCGCCACCGATCCCGTCGTTTTCCTTTCCTATGCGCGCACCCCGATGGGCAGCATGCAGGGCAGCCTGTCGGACGCGAGTGCGACCGATCTCGGCGCGACCGCGGTCAAGGCGGCGGTCGAGCGCGCGGGCGTGTCGGGCGACGATATCGAGCGCATCTATATGGGCTGCGTGCTTCCCGCCGGCCTCGGCCAGGCGCCGGCGCGCCAGGCCGCGATCAAGGCGGGCCTGCCCAAGTCGGTGCAGGCGACCACGGTCAACAAGGTGTGCGGTTCGGGCATGCAGACCGTGATCATGGGCGCCGAAGCACTCGCCGCGGGCAGCGTCGACCTGATCGTCGCGGGCGGCATGGAATCGATGACCAACGCGCCGTACCTGCTCAAGAAGCACCGTTCGGGTGCGCGCATCGGTCACGACACCGCCTATGACCATATGTTCCTCGACGGCCTCGAAGACGCCTATGAGGCCGGCCGCGCGATGGGCACCTTCGCGCAGGACACCGCCGACGCGTACCAGCTCAGCCGCCAGTCGCAGGACGACTATACGCTCGAATCGCTGAGCCGCGCGAAGAGTGCGATCGCCGACGGCGCCTTCGCCAACGAGATCGCACCGGTGACGATTTCGGGGCGCAAGGGCGATGTCGTCGTCGACACCGACGAAGCCCCCAGCAAGGCGATGCCCGACAAGATCCCGACGCTGAAGCCCGCTTTTGCCAAGGACGGCACGATCACGGCCGCGACCAGCTCGTCGATTTCGGACGGCGCCGCCGCGGTCGTGCTGAGCCGCCAGTCGGTCGCCGAGGCGAAGGGCGCGAAGCCCGTCGCGAAGCTCGTCGCGCACGCCGCGCACGCGCAGGAACCCAAGGACTTCACCGTCGCCCCTGTCGGCGCGATCAACAAGGTGCTGGCCAAGGCCGGCTGGAGCATCGCCGACGTCGACCTGTTCGAAGTCAACGAAGCCTTCGCGTGCGTCGCGATGTTCGCGATGCACGACCTTGGCATCCCGCATGAGAAGATCAACGTCCACGGCGGCGCGACCGCGCTCGGCCACCCGATCGGCGCCAGCGGCACGCGCATCATCACGACGCTGATCGCGGCGCTCCAGCGCCACGGCAAGACGCGCGGCATCGCGAGCCTCTGCATCGGCGGCGGCGAAGCGACCGCAGTGGCTGTCGAGCTGGTTTAAGGCTCAAAACCGGAAAAGTTGCACGGCGCCGTCGCAAGACGGCGCCGTTTCGTCGTTCAGCGGCGACAAATTGCGACACTAATGTCCTGAAAATAAACGGCGCATTCCGCCTCCGTTCAAACGGCCTCGCCTATTCCATTCTTGTCATCGGGCAGATCCCCTCCCCCCTGACCGATTGAAAGGAATGGCAACATGAAGAGCAAATTTCTCACCGCCGGCCTGATCGCCGCGATGATGGTCCCTGCCGTGGCGCAGGCACAGACCCGCGAGATCCGCAACGACCGCAAGGAACTGCGTGAAGAGCAGCGCGACCTTCGCGACGCCCAGCGCCGCGGCGACCGTGGCGATGTTCGCGATGCCCAGCGCGACGTCCGCGACGCACGTCAGGACCTGCGCGAAAGCCAGCGCGACTGGCGCCAGGATCGCCGCTATTCGAACTATCGCGCGCCGTTCCGCTATCAGCAGTTCCGTGTCGGCGCGACGCTCCGCCCGAACTATTACGCCCCCAGCTATCGCCCGGCCTGGGACAGCCGCTGGGGTGTGCCGCGCGCCGGTCGCAACTTGACCTATGTCCGCCACTATAACGACCTGCTGCTCGTCAACGAACGCAACGGCCGGGTGGTGAAGGTCTATCGCAACCACTTCAACTGGCGGCGCTAAGCGATAATATCCTTTCGTTTCAAAGAGGGTCGGTGGGCAACCATCGGCCCTTTTTGCCGCCCCGCGATTGTCGTTGCTGCCCCCTCGCGAAAGGCATAACCTGCGCCCCTTGTTGTCGGGAGAAATCGACATGAAAAAGCTGGTTCTGCTTGCCGCGCTCGCCGCCCTGTCGGCCTGTTCGCAAAAAGCCGAAGAGTCGAAGGATGCCACCGCGGCGCCGACCGAAACGGCAGCGCCCGCGCCGGCTGCCAATCCGGGAACCGCACCGGGCACCTACGACGTCAAAATGGCCGACGGCACGGCGGCTTCGACGATTATCAACGCCGACGGAACCTATGCCGACCTCGATGCTGCAGGAAAGACCGTCAAAAAGGGCAAGTTCGCGCACAAGGACGGCAAGGATTGCTTCGATCCCGACGGCGAAGAAGCCGAGGCGTGCTGGGCGCTGTCACCCGTCGCCGCGGATGGCAGCTTCACCGCCACCGCGCCCGACGGAACCGCTGTGACGGTTACGCCGAAGAAGAGCTGACCCGGCGACAGGATTCCGACCGGCCGATCGCCAGGGCGAAATCAGTCGCCCCAGATATGGTCGGTCTGGACCCAGCCCTTGCGGCCCTTGACATCGAACAGGCACCAGCCGTTCTTGCAGTCGGTGATCCGCCCGACGACGCCGGGTTCGGCGCGATAGGCGACGGCGGCCGACACGCTGGCATCCTCGCGCATCGGGCGGATTTCGCCGGTGACGATCGCGGTGCGCGTGCGGCTCAAAAGCCGCGCCGCCATCCAGCCCTGCGTCCCGTCGGGATCCTCGATCTTTCGCCAGGTCTCGAAGCGCGCGACGACCTTTACCGGCAGGTCCTTGCGCCGATATTCCCAGATCACCGGAACGTCGGGCGACGGCCCCTTGCGCATCCGCGCCTCGTCGACGTTGATCGATGCCCAGTAAGGCAGTGCGACATCGGATTGTGCGGCGGCGGGTCCCACGGTGGCCATCAACGCGGCGGCGGCTAATATCTGGCGGCTGGTCATCTCTCTGCCTTGTCAAACTCATATCCGCATTTCAACCGCTCACCGCGCAAAAGGCTGCGTTCATCCCCAGCTTTTCCCGGTTCTTTCGCTCCCCTCGCTCTTGACCGCAGTGCCGCGGCGCGCTCTATCGGCGGCCATGCCCGATTCATCCCGTCCGAAACGCCCGCGCGTCATCGTCACCCGCCAGCTGATGCCGCATGTCGAGGGGCGGATGGCCGAATTGTTCGACGTATCGCTGTCGGCGCGCGACGAGGCTTTTTCGACCGAACAACTGAAGGCCGCGGTTGCCGACTGCGACGTCTTCGTGCCGACGGTGACCGACCAGATCGACGCCGATGTGCTCGCGGCGGCGGGCGACCGGCTCAAGCTGATCGCCAATTTCGGCGCCGGGGTCGACCATATCGATCTCGCCGCGGCGCGCGCAAAGGGCATCATGGTGTCGAACACGCCGGGCGTCTTTACCGAGGACACCGCCGACATGACGATGGCGTTGATCCTCAGCGTCCCGCGCCGCCTCGCCGAGGGCGAGAAATTGATGCGCTCGGGCCAATGGGCCGGCTGGGCGCCGAGCGCGATGCTCGGTCACCGCGTCGGCGGCAAATTGCTCGGCATCGTCGGCATGGGACGCATCGGCCTCGCTGTCGCGCGCCGCGCACGCGCCTTCGGCCTGTCGATCCACTATCACAACCGCCGTCGCCTTCCCGAAGCGATCGAGGAGGAATTGGGCGCAAGCTATCACGCGAGCGTCGACACGCTGCTGCGCATCAGCGACGTCGTGACGATCCACTGCCCGCACACCAGCGAGACGCATGAGATGGTCAACGCCGCGCGCATCGCCGCGATGAAGCCGACGGCCTATCTGATCAACACCGCCCGCGGCGAGATCGTCGACGAAAAGGCGCTGGTCGCGGCGCTCCAGACCGGCCGCATCGCGGGCGCGGGACTCGACGTCTATACGCACGAACCCGCGGTCGACCCCGCGCTGCTCGCGCTCGACAATGTCGTGCTGCTGCCGCACCTCGGTTCGGCGACGATCGAGGGCCGCGAAGCCTCGGGCGAAAAGGTCATCGCCAACATCCGCGCCTGGTGCGACGGTCACCGCCCGCCCGACCAGGTGCTGGAGGGTTGGGCCTGACCGAAAGGCGTCAGCCCAGCGACTTGTTCTTCACCGCCGTCTGGTCCGCCTTTTCCATCGCGTTGTCATAAAGCGCGATCAGTTCGTCGAACTTGGCCCGGAACGCGAGAGCTTCCTGCGCGAACGGAATACCGCTTCGTTCGGCAATCGCATCCGACAGCAACCAGTCGAGGTGGCGCGCGGCCGCCCCCTCGCGGTCGCCGCGGGCGGTATCATGTTTGAGCGCGATCATCGCATCCTCGACGAGTTGATACCGCTTGCTCCAGACTCTCAGCCAATTCTCGCCCTGCTCGCCATAGCGGCGCAGCCAGACGATCTGCGGGTCGTCGGGATCGATTTCGTGCGGCGCCGCGAGCACCACCCTGATCCGCGCGTAGAGAAGCTCCTGAAACAATTGATCGGGTTCGCGTTTCCACCGGTCGAGCATCTGCGCATCGGGATTATGATAGTCGCCCTCCGGAAAAAGAAAGCGGTCGACGAAGATCGGATGGTCGAAGGTCAGCGGCCGCAGCTCGGGAAATTCCAGATATACCGCCATCTCGGTATAGGTGCTCGCCTCGCGCTCGTTCCGGAAATTCTTCGCTTCGAGCGTCGCGAGATTGATGCCCGCGATGTGCGGCATGTTCGCGGCGTGATAGATTTCGTGCAGGTAACGCAGGTCGCGGATCGCCGGATTGGCATAGTCGCACAGCAATATGCCGCCCCACCACGCCGAAAAATGCGTCCACTCGGCCTTTTCGTTCGATGCTTCATAGAAAAGGCGCGGCACGCGGGCAAAGCGCTCGATCAGCCGAAACACGGCGCCGCCGCTTTCGTGCGACCGGCGGATCGGCCCGTCGGACCACAGACGCTTCACATAGTCATGGATTTCATCGGGTCCGACGAGCAATTGAATGGTGTCGGTCTTCACCCTGCCACGCCTCCGTCATTCGCCCATGATTCCAGCAGCGACGGCCCGGTGATCGGCGCCATGGCGGGATCGATCAGGCACGTCATGCCGGGCGTGAGGCACAACCGCACGACCCGTTGCGTGCGGCTTCCACGGAAGACTTGCTTCACCAGATCGCTCTGTCCTTCGTCGGCCGGCGCGATCCCGAGCAGCATCACGTCGGCAGGCGCGAGCGCGGGAACGCCGAGCGCGCTGCCGACACGCCGCGCGGCCTCTTCCTGAACCGCACGATATTTCCGCGGTAGGTCGAACACGCCGTGACGCATCATCATCGCCGTCGCCCATGCCAGCGACTGGAGATTCTTGAACCATTTGTTGCCGAACAGCGACGACAGCTCGGTCCGCGAAAAGACGCCGCCCACCCGGTGGTAATAGCCGCCGAAGGGCTTGCTGTGGCTGATGACGAAGGCGGGAATGTTCGGGGCATGAAGGTCGACGGTAAAGGCCCGCGCAACGCTGCCGACATAGGTCAGGTCGGGGATGACTGACACATCGGGGCATTCGGCCGCCATCAGGTCGATAAAATCGGGGAAATCCGACCAGACCATGCCGTCGATCGCCGATGGCTGGCTGATCCAGAACATGGCCCCTTCGGGCACGGCGGACGGCACGGTCCGCCACTCCTGCCGGTCATGACGGGCGACCTTTATCCCGAGCGACGCGGCATAGGCCGGAAAGCCTTCATATTCGCCATCGAAAATATGGATCGAGGGATCGAAGCCGTCACGCCGGCTGGTGGCCAGATATTCGGCCATGATCTTGAAAATCCCTTCGCTCGCCCCCGCAGTCGGGTAGCGGAAGGGAAACAGCTCGGCCGGAAAATCGACGACGGGACGCGACCACCGGGTCCATGTGTCGAAATAGGCGACGTGCATGTCGTCCTGCTTCTGCGACCATGGCTCGCGATACATGTCGAAATGGCGGTCGCGATCATCGACGATCGCGGCCAGCGCCGCTTCGGACTCGGGCATCACCAGCGAATAGATCGTACCCGACGCGCCCGCGGCGAGCAGCGCCGCCTTGATATGCGCGTCGGTATAGGCCGGCAGCTCGCCGGGCATCGTGCGATCAATCCCCCGTCAGAATCCGGTCGACGAGCTGCTTCACCGTCGGGGTGAAGTTGTTCGAGTAAAAGGGATCGGTCTTGAAGTTGAACGCGGCATGCCCCGCGAACATCAGATTCTGCTCGACATCGCCGCCGTGCGCGATGTCCTGCAGCGTCTTCTGGATGCAGAAGCTGCGCGGATCGGCGAGGTAGCCGGTGGTGTAATCGTCATGGTCCTTCCACGACGAAAAGCCGCAATGCGACAGGCAGCCCATGCAATCGGTCTGGTCCTTGCGGATCACGGCCTTGTCGGCTTCGGTCACGAACACCACCGTGTTGTCGGGGGTCTTCAGCGCCTCGGTATAGCCTTCGGCGAACCAGTCGCGCGCGCGGGCGCGGTCGTGCGGGGTGACCCAGAAATTCTTGCCCTTCACCCCGACGTCGAGCTGGACGATATGGTCGCCCGCTTCCTGCTTCGAATAGGGGATCTGGCGCTCCGAACGCGCTTCAAGATCGCGCAGGAACGGGTTGCGCACCGCACTCGAATAAAAGCCGGTCGGCGAGAAGCGGTGGAGCAGCACGTCGCCGTCGTCGAGCGTGCGGAGGCGGTCCTTCCACTGCTGCGGGATCGGGCTTTCCTCGGTCAGCAGCGGGCGCGTGCCGTACTGGAAGACGATCTGGCCGAGTTCGGGATTGTCGATCCAGTTTTCCCAGTCGCGCAGGTACCAGACGCCGCCCGCCATCACGATCGGCACCTCGTCCGCGATCCCCTCGGCGCGCATCGTTTCGCGCACCGCGGCGACGCGCGGATAGGGATCCTGCGGAACGAGCGGATCTTCGGCGTTCGAAAGGCCGTTGTGGCCGCCGGCCAGCCAGGGATCTTCATACACCACCGCGCCCAGCAGGTGCGGGACCTTGCTGTAGGCGCGCTTCCACAGCGCGCGGAAGGCGCGCGCCGAGCTGATGATCGGCAGGTAGAGGACATTGTGCCGCGCGGCGATTTCGCTCAATTTATACGGCATGCCCGCGCCGCAGGTGACGCCCGCGACAAGGCCCTTGGTGCGTTCGAGCACACCTTCGAGGATCTGCTGCGCGCCGCCCATTTCCCAGAGCACGTTGATGTTGATCGCGCCCTTGCCGCCCGACACGTCATACGCGCGCTTGACCTGCGCGACCGCGCCCTCGATCCCGTACTGGATCAGTTCCTCGTGGCGCTCCTTGCGCGTCAGCGCGCGATAGATTTGCGGAATGATCTTGCCTTCGGCGTCATAGCTGTCGGCGTTCACCGCCGACACGGTGCCGATACCGCCCGCGGCGGCCCAGGCGCCGCTCGACATATGGTTGGTCGCCGACACGCCCTTGCCACCCTCGACCAGCGGCCAGACTTCACGCCCGCCATAAAGGATGGGCTTCAAACCTTTGAACACTCTAGACCTTCTCTCTCTCCGCCGCTTCGCGCCTGCGAACCGGCCCCCATTGCCGCTTGCGTAAGCGGAAATTCGGCCCGCTTGTCAATCGAAGCCGACCCATCCGCCGCTAAACGGCCCATAACCTTCAAGCCCGCGAGCATAGAGCTTTTCATAAGCGGCGACCATATTTGATTCGTCGAACCGTTCCACGGCGACACGCCGGTTGGCGGCTCCGACATCGGCCCGCAGGGCGGCGCTTTCGGCCATTTGCGCCAGCGCTGCGCGGAAGGCAGCCTCGTCGGGCGCCACGAACGCCCGGTTCGCGTCGGACACCATCGCCGCGACATCGCCGACCGCGGGGCTCACCACCGGAAGCCCCGCCGCCATCGCCTCGATCACCGCGATCGGCGCCTGTTCGCTGAGCGACGAGAGCGCGAGCATATCGAAATGACCGATCCAGCGCGCGGGTTCGGCCATGAAACCGGGCATCACAAGGCGATCGGCGAGGCCGCACGCGGCCGCCCCGGCGCGGATCGCTTCGCGTTCGGGGCCCTCGCCGACGATCACCAGGCGGACATTTTGCGGCAGGCTTGCAACCGCGCGAACGAGCCGCGGCAGATCCTTGACCTTGCGCAGCCCCGCGACGGTACCGATCACCACCTCACCTTCGCGGCGTTCGAAGCCCGGGATCGGTACCGAGGGGCCATTCGCATAGGCCGCGACGTCGATTCCGTTCCGGATCAGGTGGGTGCGATCGCCCGCCCCCCATTCCGTGGTCGCGATCCGCTGGAGCAGCGTCGACGGCACGATCACCGACTGCGCGGTGCGCAGCCCGACGCGCCGGAAGAGGTTGCGCTTCCAGTTACGGCGGACACTCTCGTCCTCGTTGAAGCCATCCTCATGATGGATCAGCGAGGGCATGCTGTGCCACAGGCGCGAAACATGAACCCGGCGCGCCATCACCCCGTCCATCGCGCCCCAATTATAGCTGAGTACCAGTTCGAACCGTGTCATATAGTCGGCGAGCTTGCGATAACGGCCAAGCGAAGGCTTGCCGTGGAGCGGCGGCGCGTCCTTCGGGAAATCGACGACAATCCCGGGGTCGATCGCGTCGCGCGCGCCGAGCGCTTCGGGCATCGCCGACAGGATCGTGTGATGCGCCCGGTCGCCCATCAAATTCATCAGCCGGACCGCGCGCGCCTCCTTGCCGCCGAGCGAGAAACTCGAATGGAGGTGCAGGATGCGGATCGGCCAGGGCGTCTCGGGCTCGTCGGCGCTCACGCTCGCGGAAGCTCCGCGACCCACGCGTCGATCGCGGCGCGCGCTTCGGGTTCGTCCATCGTCGGCGCATGGCCGACGCCCGGCACCTCGATCAGCCGCGCACGGGGAAGTTCGGCCGCCATCTTCTCGCCCGCCGCTCGCGCGAGAATGTCCGAAAGCGCGCCGCGCAGGATCAGCAGCGGCACGTCGCCGAGCGCACGGTACGCCGGCCACAGGTCGACCCCGGCATCGCCGCCGTTCGGCACGCGCAGCGGCGCCGCGATCTGCTTGTCATAATCGGTGACGATGCGTCCCTCGGGGGTCAGCTTGTGCGTGCGCTTGGTCAGCCGCAGCCAGTCGTGAAGGCCATAGCCCGGATAGACCGCACCGTTGAGTTCGGCAAAGGCGCGCGCGGCGTGCATCCAAGTCGGTTGGCTGCCGCCCGCGCCGATATAATCGCGGATCCGTTCGAGCCCGGACGCCTGGAGTTCGGGCCCGACATCGTTGAGCACCGCGCCGACGAGCCGCCCCGGCAGCGTCGCTGCCATCAGCATCGCGACGAGCCCGCCAAGCGAGGTGCCGATCGCCGCGAACCGTTCGATCTCCATCTCGTCGAGCAGCGCGACGACATCCTGCACATAGGTCAGCGGGACATAGGTCATCGGATCCTTGGCATAGGCGCTTTCGCCGCGGCCGCGAAATTCGATCACGATCACCTTGCGATATTGCGCGACATGCGGCGCCAGCGCCTCGAAATCGCGGGCATTGCGCGCGAGACCGGGCATGCACAGGATCGGCGGCGCCTCTTCGCTGCCGTCGGGGCCCGCATAGACGCGCGCGTGCAGCCGGACGCCGTCGGACGACCACCAATATTGGTCCGACCAGTCGCGGCGGCTGTCCTGCTTTGCCAGAATGGCGGGTCCCCTTGCTTAGCATATCGATCATATCCCGCACGCGGGACTCGCCGCTGTCTATCGCCAACGACGCCGCGCGGCGCAAGCAATCCGTGGCGCGGGCGCGGCGCAGGTTGCCCCTGCCCGCTTTCGCCGATAAGACGCGGACGACCATGAGCGAGCCCCTGATTTCCTTCGAACCCGCAACCGGCGAAGAGCTGTGGCGCGGGCCGGTCAGCGACGTCGATGCCGAGGTGGAGATCGCCCGTCGCGCATGGCCCGAATGGGCGGCAAAGCCCGTCACCTTCCGCACCGAAACGCTGCGCCGCTTCGTCGACCGGGTGAAGGCCGAGGGCGAAGCGCTGGCCGACCTGATCGCGCGCGAGACCGGGAAGCCGCTGTGGGAAGCGCGCACCGAGGTCGAATCGGTCGCGAACAAGGTCAATATTTCGGTCACCGCCTATGCCGAGCGTACCCCGAACCGGCGGATCGAAGGCGCGATGGGGCTGCGCAACGCGGTGCGCCACAAACCGCACGGCGCGCTCGCGGTTCTTGGCCCTTATAATTTCCCTGCGCACCTGCCGAACGGCCATATCGTCCCGGCGCTGATCGCCGGCAATTCGGTCGTCTTCAAACCGTCGGAAAAGACCCCCGCGGTGGGTGCCAGGCTCGTCGAACTGTTTCACAGCGCCGGCGTGCCCGAAGAGGTGCTCCGCCTCGTCATCGGCGGCCCCGAAACCGGCAAGGCGCTTGCGGGCCACCCGGGCATCGACGGGCTGCTCTTCACCGGATCGGCGCGCACCGGGCTCGCGCTCAACCGGCAATTCGCGGGCCAGCCGGGCAAGATGCTCGCGCTCGAAATGGGCGGCAACAACCCGATCGTCGTGTGGGACACCGCCGACATCCGCACCGCCGCGGTGCTCGTCGTCCAGTCGGCCTTCCTCAGCGCCGGGCAACGGTGCAGCAACGCCCGCCGCCTGATCGTCCGTGACACCCTCGCCGACAAGCTGATCGAGGAGGTCCGCGACCTCGCGAACCGGCTGATCGTCGATCATCCCCACGCCGATCCCGCACCCTATATGGGGCCGGTGATCGACAATGAAGCCGCCGACGGGCTGACCGAAAGCTTCCTGATCCTGATGTCGAACGGCGGTCAGGTGATCCGCCACATGACGCGCCCGGTCGCGGGCCGCCCGTTCCTGACGCCCGGTATCATCGACGTCACCGCGATGCCCGAACGCCCCGATATCGAGCTGTTCGGCCCGCTGCTCCAGGTCATCCGCGTGGACACATTCGAGGCCGCGATCGCCGAGGCGAACAACACCGCCTTCGGCCTGTCGGCGTCGCTGATCGGCGGCACGCCGCAGCTTTATGACCAGTTCTGGGCCAATGCCCGCGCGGGCGTAATCAACTGGAACCGCCCCACGAACGGCGCCTCGTCGGCCGCGCCCTTCGGCGGCATCGGCCTTTCGGGCAATCACCGGCCGAGCGCCTTCTACGCCGCCGACTATTGCGCCTATCCCGTCGCAAGCTCGGAAAGCGACGCGATGCGCGCATCGATCGGCGTCGGATTGCGTGATCCCGAGGGCTCGCAACTCGTGACGAAGAAGTATCTTTAAGCCACCCCAATTTTACCTTCACCGGTGTCAAAAAAGCCTGCTTTGCCATGCGGGCGGCCCCGGCCCATCTACGCTCGATGGAAAAGACTCTCCCTCCTGCGGGCAAATTGTGGCTCGTCGGCGCCGGTCCCGGTGATCCCGACCTGCTGACGCTGCGCGCCGCGCGACTCCTGGAATCGGCCGATCTCGTCGTCCATGACGGGCTCGTCGGCGACGGCGTGCTCGCGCTGATCCCGCCGCATGTCGAGCGGATCAGCGTCGCGAAGCAGCGCAGCCGCCACACGATGAAGCAGGAACTGATCAACGAACTGCTCGTGCGCGAAACGCTCGCCGGCAAGCAGGTCGTGCGCCTCAAGGGCGGCGACCCCTTCATCTTCGGCCGCGGCGGCGAGGAACTCGATGCCGCGCGTGAAGCGGGCGTCGCCTGCGAGGTCGTCCCCGGCATCACCGCGGCGGCGGGCTGCGCCGCACAGGCGGGCCTCCCCCTCACCCACCGTGAGGATGCAAGCGCGGTCAGCTTCGTCGCCGGCCAGTGCAAGGACCTCACCGATCAGGACTGGTCGGGGCTCGCAGGCCACGGCCGCACCCTCGTCATCTACATGGGTCTCGCAACCGCCACCGCGATCGCCGACAAGCTGATCGCCGACGGCGTTTCTCCCGATCTGCCCGTCGCGGTCGTCGAGCGCGGCACCACCGCCGACGCCCGCGTTCTCCGCACGCTCCTGACCGATCTCGGCGACCTTGTCGCACGCGAGAAAGTCCAAAGCCCCGCGCTCATCATCGTCGGCAAGGTCGCGGCGCGCGCCGACGCGCTCGACTGCCTCGGCACGCCGGGCGTCGCCGCTCAAATAAGGGATTTCACATGAAGCTGCTCACGGGCCACGACCTGAAAACAGGATTTGTCACCTGGTGGACGGGGGCCGACTGGTCGCTGCACATCGAGGACGCCGCCGACGTCGGCGAGGCGGGCGAGGCAATCCTTGCCGCCGAGGAAGGCGCGCGCCGCGTCAACGCGCCCTATATCATCGCGGGCGAGGCGACCCCCGACGGCCCGCGCCCCGCGCATATCAAGGACCGCATCCGCGCATTGGGTCCGACCGTGCGCCCCGACCTGACATTGAAACCCGCCGATCCTGCGGCCGGCGACTGGGTGATCTGACATGTATAAATATGACGAATATGACCATGCGATGGTCGCCGCCCGTGTCGCCGAATTTTCGGATCAGGTGAAGCGCCGCCTCGCGGGCGAGATCACCGAGGACCAGTTCAAGCCGCTGCGGCTGATGAACGGCCTCTACCTCCAGCTCCACGCCTATATGCTGCGCGTCGCGGTGCCCTATGGCACGCTCGACAGCCGCCAGATGCACATGCTCGCGCATATCGCACGCAAGTACGACCGCGATTACGGCCATTTCACCACGCGCCAGAATATCCAGTATAACTGGATCAAGCTGGAAGATGCGCCCGCGATCCTCGAAGACCTCGCCTCGGTCGAGATGCACGCGATCCAGACGAGCGGCAATTGCATCCGCAACATCAGCTCGGACCAGTGGGCGGGTGCCGCCGCCGACGAGATCACCGACCCGCGTCCGTGGGCCGAACTGCTCCGCCAATGGTCGAGCTTTCACCCCGAATTCAGCTACCTGCCGCGCAAGTTCAAGATCGCGGTGATCGCCGCCGACGAGGATCGCGCCGCGATGCGCCTCCACGATATCGGCATCCAGATCGTCGAGAAGGACGGGCAGCACGGCGCCGCCTTCTACGTCGGCGGCGGCATGGGCCGCACCCCGATGATCGCGCCGCTGATCAAGGGTTTCGTGCCGCTCGACGACATGCTGAGCTACGCCGAGGCGTGCCTGCGCGTCTACAACCGCTATGGCCGCCGCGACAATATCTACAAGGCGCGGATCAAGATCCTGATCCACGAACTCGGCGCCGACGAATATCGCCGCCAGGTCGAGGAAGAATTCAAGCATGTGAAGTCGCTCGGCATCGACCCGCCGAAGGCCGAGTTCGACCGCATCGCCGCGCAGTTCGCGCCGCCGCCGCTCGATGCATCGGCGCCCGACGACATCGACCGCAGCGATCCCGACTTCGCCGTCTGGCTCGACCAGAATGTCGCGAAGCACAAGGTTTCGGGCCATGCGATCGTCAACATCAGCCTGAAACCCGTCGGCGGCATCCCCGGCGACGCCAGTTCGGCGCAGATCGACCTGATGGCCGACCTCGCCGAAAAATACAGCCACGATGAACTGCGCGTCACTCATGCGCAGAACATCGTGCTGCCGCACGTTCGCAAAACCGATCTCTACGCCGTCTGGCAGGCGCTCGACGCCGCAGGGCTCGCGACGCCGAACCTCGACCTGATCAGCGATATCATCGCCTGCCCGGGGCTCGACTATTGCAGCCTCGCCAACGCGCGCTCGATCCCGGTCGCGCAGAAGATCGCGACGCGCTTCTCTGACCTTGGCCGCCAGAAGGAACTGGGTGAACTCAAGCTCAAGATTTCGGGCTGCATAAACGCCTGCGGGCACCACCACGCCGGCCACATCGGCATCCTTGGCGTCGATCGTAAAGGCACCGAAAACTACCAGCTTTCGCTCGGTGGATCGGGCGCCGAGGACGTCAGCCTCGGTACGATCACCGGCCCCGGCTTCGACGAGGATGGCGTCGTCGATGCGATCGAGCGCGTCACCGATAAATATCTCGAAACACGCGCCGAGGGCGAGCGCTTCGTCGACACCTTCCGCCGCGTCGGCATGGCCCCCTTCAAGGAGGCGATCTATGGTTGAGCATATTCACAGCGACGGCGAAGAGCCCGCGGTCACCCTCGATGCCTTCCTGTCGCAATCGAACGCGACCGCAGTGCGGCTCGAACCCGACGAGGACGCGCGCGCGCTGATCCCGCATCTCGACCGGCTCGCGTTGATCGAGGTCGCCTTCCCCAAGTTTCGCGACGGCCGCGGCTATTCCTCGGCGCGCATCCTGCGCGAGGCGGGCTACACGGGCGAGCTGCGTGCGCAGGGCGACGTCCTCGTCGACCAGATCGCCTATATGAAACGCTGCGGCTTCGACACGTTCGCGGCCGAAAAGGCGCTGAACCCGGCCGATGTCGAAGCGGCGCTGTCGCGCTGGCCCGAACATTATCAGGGCGCCGCCGACGGCGCGGTGCCGATCTGGAAGCTGAGGCATGGCTGAGGTGACCGCCTTTTCCCCCAAAGGCGGCGAAGATCGCACCCGCGACCGGATCGACGTCGCGCCGCGCTTCACGCAGGCCGACGTCATCCGCCTCAACAACCTGTTTCGCGGCCAGGACGCGGCCGAGGTCGTCGCGAGCGTGATCGGCGCGGGATTGCTCGGCGAGAGCGCGATCGTGTCGAGCTTCGGCGCCGAAAGCGCGGTGCTGCTCCACCTTGTGGCGCAGGCCGCGCCCGACATGCCGGTGCTGTTCCTCGACACCGGCAAGCATTTCCCTGAAACTTTGGCCTATCGCGACGAACTGGCGGCGAAGCTGAAGCTCAACATCGTCAACCTGACGCCCGATCCCGAAGATCTGGCGGCGAAGGACGCGACCGAACTCCGCTGGTCGTACGACCCCGACGGCTGCTGCGAAATCCGCAAGGTCAAGCCGCTCGAAAAGGCGCTCACCGATTTCGACACCTCGATCACCGGCCGCAAGGGCTTCCAGTCGTCGACGCGGCAGGGTCTCGCGCGCTTCGAGCTCGACGGCACCACTGGCCGCCTGAAGTTCAATCCGCTCGCCAACTGGACGCGCGACCAACTCGACGCCTATTTCGAGGCGCACGACCTGCCGCGCCACCCGCTCGAGGCCGAAGGCTATCCCTCGATCGGCTGCTCGCCGTGCACGTCGAAGGTCAAGCCGGGCGAAGACCCGCGCTCGGGCCGCTGGCGCGGCTGGGACAAGACCGAGTGTGGCATCCACACCGAAGTGACGCCGCTGGGCGACGATCCGGCGAACGACCCGGCGTTCTGATATAGCGTGGCGTGTGCCCCTGCGAAGGCAGGGGCCCATCTCCAGTCCGTACTGCAAAGAGCAGTTCTGACCGAGAGCGCTCGTGATGGCCCCCTGCCTTCGCAGGGGCACCGCTAATTACTCATAATCCTCGAACGCCATGCTGTCGTCGGCGAGGTCGCTGAATTTCGTGGTCTTCGCCTCGAAGTGCAGACGCACCTTGCCGGTCGAACCGTGACGCGATTTCGCGACGATGACTTCGGCGAGCCCGAAGACGCGCTCCATTTCGGCCGCCCATTCCTCGTGCTGCGCGTGGATCTTCACATCGTCGCCCTCGACCGGGCGCTTGGGTTCGCGCGCCGCGACATAATAATCCTCGCGGAACACAAAGAGCACCATGTCGGCGTCCTGTTCGATCGAGCCCGATTCGCGAAGGTCGGAGAGCTGCGGGCGTTTGTCCTCGCGGCTTTCGACCGCACGGCTGAGCTGCGACAGCGCCATCACCGGTACATGAAGTTCCTTCGCCAGCGTCTTCAAACCACGTGAAATTTCGGAAATTTCCTGCACGCGATTGTCGCCGCTCTTCGACGAACCCTGCAACAATTGCAGATAGTCGACGATGACGAAGCCGATGCCATGACGTCGCTGCAAACGCCGTGCGCGGGTGCGCAGCCCGGCGATCGTCAGGCCGGGCGTGTCGTCGATGAACAAGGGCAAGGTCTGGAGCTGCTGCGCCGCGCGGCTCAGTTGCTGGAACTGCTCCTTGCTGATCTTGCCCATGCGCAGGGCCTCGCCCGACACCCCCGATTGTTCGGCGAGCACGCGCGTCGCGAGCTGGTCGGCGGACATTTCGAGGCTGAAGAAGGCGACCTTCGCGCCCATATTCTTTTCGGGCGGGATGCCGTCGTCCTCGTCGCGGCGGAAACGCTCGGCGGCGTTATACGCGATATTGGTCGCGAGCGAGGTCTTGCCCATGCCCGGACGCCCCGCGAGGATCATCAAGTCCGAATTGTGCATACCGCCGATCTTGGCGTTCATGCTCGAAATACCCGTCGTGATCCCCGACAGGTGACCGCCCGAATTGAGCGCCCGCTCGGCCGCCTGCAACGCCACGAGGCTCGCCTGGCTGAAATTCTTGACGGACCCCATCTCGGCCTCGCCGCCCGCGACGCGGTAGAGCGCGGTTTCGGCTTCTTCGATCTGCGCTTGCGGGTCGACGCGTTCGCTGGTGTCGAGCGCATTGTCGACGAGCGACCGCCCGACGCCCGCGAGTTCGCGAAGAAGCGCGAGGTCGAAAATCTGCCGCGCAAAGTCGCGCGCGCCGATCAGGCCGGCGCCGCTGCCGGTGAGCTGCGCGAGGTACCCGACCCCGCCGACCGCCTTCATCGCCTCGTCGGCCTCGAAATAGGGCTTGAGCGTCACCGGGGTCGCGATGCTGTTGCGCTCGATCAGCGCCATCGTCTGCTGGAAGATGCGGCCGTGCAGCGGTTCGAAGAAATGCTCGGGGTTGAGCGCGACGGGCAGGTCCTCGACGACTCGGTTGTCGATCAGGATCGCGCCCAGAAACGCGGCCTCGGCCTCGATATTGCGGGGTAATTGGCGCTCATCCCCGGTGTTGGCCGGGGTCGGAATCAGGGCTAGCTCTGGCATGGCGACCCTCATGGGGTACCGCTTCGGGCGGCGCAACAGGCGATGCCCGACAGCTTATCATAGCTGTGGGTTGCTGTGAATAAGTCGCCCCCTTGCCCTTCGTGCGCGTGCAAGTAGAAGCACTTGCAGCATGAGCGACGCAGACCCTTCCAAACAACGGATCATTTCGGTCGAACTCGACGAGGGGTCGATCGTCTGGCGCAATCCCGATGTCGAGCAGGAGCGCCGCGTCGCGATCTTCGACCTGATCGAGGATAACAAGTTCGTCCCGCAGCGCGGGCACCCCGACGGCTATGCCGGGCCATATCGCCTCATGTTGCGTGTCGAGGAAGGTCGGCTGATCTTTGAAATATCGCGCGAAGATGGCTCACCGCTGGAGGCGATCATCCTCGGCCTCGGCCGTTTCCGCCGGCCGATCCGCGACTATTTCGCGATCTGCGACAGCTATTATCAGGCGATCAAGACCTCGACCGCGCAGCAGATCGAGACCGTCGACATGGCACGCCGCGGGCTGCACAATGAGGCGGCCGAGATGCTGATGGACCGGCTCGACGGCAAGATCGCGGTCGATTTCGACACCGCGCGAAGGCTGTTCACACTTATCTGCGTGCTGCACATCAAGGGCTGACGATGGCGACGGGGGCAATCAGGGGCGGAAAGGCGGCGAAAACCGCCGGCGCGTGGCGCGCCGCGATCGCGCGCACCCTGCGCCGGATCGGTGCTGCCATCGCCTTGCTCCTTCTCGCCGCGGGCCTTGCGCTCTGGTGGGCGGCACGCTGGATTCCCGACCGCGCGCTCTATCCGACGCAAGGCGTCACGATCGACGCCGGCAATGGCGATGTCCATTGGGGTTCGATCAAGGCGGCCGGCGCCGACTTCGCCTACATCATGGGGACCGACGGCTCGGCGGGCATCGACCCGCAATTCACCCGCAACATGACCGCCGCGCGCGAAGCCGGGGTACAGGCGGGCGCGATCCACCGCTACAGCCTCTGCCAGCTCGCGACCGACCAGGCGGCGAACTTCATCCGCCATGTACCGCGCCGCGCCGATGCACTGCCTGCGGTCGTTTGGCTCGACTATGACGACCGCTGCCCCGACCGGCCGACGCGCGCCTTGCTGCTCTCCGAACTCGCGACCTTCCTTGCGCAGATCGAGGCGCATATGGGCAAGCGCAGCCTGATTGCCCCCGGTCCGGCGTTCGAGAGCGATTACAGGGTGACCGAGGGCATTGCGCGCACCACCTGGCTGCGCCGCGACTTCTTCGAGCCCGATTATGGCGCGCACCCCTGGGCGATGTGGCAGGCAAACAACTATGTTCGCCTGTCGGGCGCCAGCGGCACCGTCGGCTGGAACGTGCTGCGCCCGCAAGGAGAAATGCAATGACCGACACCCGCGACGCCCTGATCGACGCCGCCCGCGACGCGGCGCGCCGCGCCTACGCCCCCTATTCGGGCTTCCACGTCGGCGCGGCGCTGCTCCTGAAAAACGGGGACGTCGTCACCGGCGCCAATGTAGAAAATGCCAGCTATGGCCTCACCCTCTGCGCCGAAACCGCGGCGGTCGCGAAGATCGCCAACGAGGGGTGGATCGGCGAACTCGCCGAGGTCGCGATCGTCGGCGGCCGCCCCGATGGCGACGCGCTGATCGGCAGCGACCCGGTCAACCCGTGCGGCCGCTGCCGCCAGGTTCTCAATGAAGCGGCCGAGCGGTCGAAGACCGACATCCTCGTCCACTGCGCGTCGGGCGACGGCAGCGCGGTCAAGTCCTACAAGCTCAGCGAGCTGCTTCCCGCAGCCTTCGGGCCCAAGGATCTCGGTCTCGTCGACTGACCGCTTGCGCAACCCCCACAGGACCGACAAGAGACACCATGGCCATTCTTTCCGACCGCTGGATTCGCGAAGCCGCCCAGACGCAGGGCATGATCGAACCCTTTGTCGAGGCGCAGCGCCGCGACGGCTGTATCAGCTACGGCCTTTCCTCCTACGGATACGACGCGCGCGTCGCGCCCGAGTTCAAGATTTTCACCAACGTCGATTCGACGATCGTCGACCCCAAGGATTTCGACCCCAAGAATTTCGTCGACCGCGAAACCGACGTCTGCATCATCCCGCCGAACAGTTTTGCCTTGGCGCGCACGGTCGAATATTTCCGCATCCCGCGCGACGTGCTCGTCATCTGCCTCGGCAAGTCGACCTATGCGCGCTGCGGCATCATCGTGAACGTCACCCCGCTCGAACCCGGCTGGGAAGGCCATGTGACGCTCGAATTTTCGAACACCACCCCCCTGCCCGCGAAGATTTACGCGAACGAGGGCGCGTGCCAGTTCCTCTTCCTGCAGGGCAACGAGCCGTGCGAGACGAGCTACGCCGACCGCGCGGGTAAATATATGGGGCAAAAGGGCGTGACGCTGCCCAAGCTTTGATCCCGCAACAGACGCTATCGCGCTTGCCCTGACAGTCAAAATTGATAACGTTCCCATAAATAGCAAAATGGGGATGAGGTCATGAAACTCCGCACCGCCGCGTTCGCGCTAGCCGCGCTATTTTCCTCGACCACTACACACGCCGAAGGCTGGCTGAAAGTCGACGGGACGCAGATCGTCGATGCCTCGGGAAAACCCGTAATCCTGCGCGGCATGGGGCTCGGCGGCTGGATGTTGCAGGAAGGCTATATGCTGAAGCTCGGCGAGGTCGGGCAGCAGCACAGGATTCGCGCGAAGCTGGTCGAACTCGTCGGCGAGGAGCGCACGGCGCAATTCTATCGCGCCTGGCTCGACAATCATACGACCGGGGCCGACATCGCCGCGATGGCGAAATGGGGCTTCAACTCGGTGCGCCTGCCGATCCATTTCGACCAGCTCACCCTGCCCGCCGACAAGGAGCCGAAGGCCGGGGAAGACACATGGCACGAAGAAGGCTTCGCGCGCATCGACCGCCTGCTCGCATGGAGCAAGGCGCACCGCATCTACCTGATCCTCGACCTCCACGCCGCGCCCGGCGGTCAGGGCAACGATCTCGCCATCTCCGACCGCGATCCGGCAAAACCATCGCTGTGGGAAAGCGAAGAGAATCAGCGCAAGACGGTCGCGCTGTGGGGCAAACTCGCCGCGCGCTACAAGGACGAGCCGTGGATCGGCGCCTACGACCTCATCAACGAGCCGAACTGGAGCTTCGCCACGCCCGGCAAGGGTAATGGCTGCGACGAGACCGAGAATAAGGCGGTCTGGAGCCTGCAACAGCGGATCACCGCCGCGATCCGCAAGGTCGACAAGCAGCATATCGTGATCATCGAGGGCAATTGCTGGGGCAATAATTACAAGGGACTGCCGCCCGTGTGGGACGCCAATATGGTGCTGAGCTTTCATAAATACTGGAACCGCAACGACGAAGCGAGCATCGCCGAGATCAAGGCGCTGCGCACCCGCACCAACCGCCCGATCTGGCTCGGCGAGTCGGGCGAGAACAGCAATGGCTGGTATCGCGACGCGATCGCGCTCGTCGAGGGCGACGGCATCGGCTGGAATTTCTGGCCATGGAAGAAAATCGGCTTCAACCAACCGCTCGAAATCGTCGCCGGCGACGGCTGGATGCAGATCGTGGCATGGATGACCGGCAAGGGCCCGAAACCCGGCGCCGACGAAGCCTTCGCCGCCATGATGCAACTCGCAGAGAACACCCGCTTTGACCGGAACATCCCCAAACCCGACGTTATCGATGCAATGCTCCGCCAGCCGCACGACGCGCGCTACAAGCCGTTTGTCGCGCGCGCGCTGGACGCAAAACCGCTGACCATCGCCGCCGCCGATTACGACCTCGGCGCGCCGGGTGTCGCCTACCACGACAGCGTAGACGCCAATTATCACGTCGCGACCGGCGGCGAACGCACGCCGTGGAACAACGGCACGACCTATCGCAACGATGGTGTTGACATCGCGCGCGCCGCGGACGGCACCCCCTATGTCAGCGACTTCGTCACCGGCGAGTTCATGCGCTACAGCGCGAATGTCGCAAAGGCCGGCCGCTGGACCGTCTCCGCGCGCGTCCGCTCGGCAAAAGGCGGCCGCATCGGCATCGACGAGCGCGGCGTCGCGATCCCCGCCGGCGCGGCGTGGCAGGAGGTCAGACTCGCCGATATCGACCTGCCCGCCGGGCCCGGCACCGCAACGCTCCGCGCGCTCGATTGCGGCGGTTGCGAGGTGGCGTCGCTGACCTTCACACCGCGCTAGGCGGAACCCGACCGCCTTCCCGCGCGTCCTGTCTGCACAAGCGGACGGGGCGCGCCAGGGAAAGGAATGCCCATGTCCATGATCGCCGTCTTCATCGGCCGCCTCTTCATCGCGGTGATTTTCGTCGTGTCGGGAATCAACAAGCTGATCCATGTCAGCGACACCAGCGCGATGATTTCCGCCAGCGGCCTGCCCGGCGGGCTCGCCATCCCGGTCGGGCTGTTCGAACTGGTCGCGGGCGTCTGCATCGCGCTCGGAATCGCCGTCCGCCTCGTTTCGATCCTGCTCGCCGGCTTCGTGCTCGCCACGATCCTTTTCTTCCACCGTGAGTTCACCGACCCGGTGCAGGCGATGGCGGCGATGAAGAATCTGGCGATCGCCGGCGGCCTGCTCTGCCTGTTCGGCTATGGCCACACGCGCTGGAGCTACGACGCGCTGCGTGCGCGTCGCCGCGACGAGCTTGCCGCGCACCGCGCACAGCAGCATGCGACCGACGCCGAACTCCGCGCCGCGCGCGCCGAGGGCCGTGCGGAAGCGATCGGAACCCCCGATGTGGTCGAAAAACGTCCCTTCTGGCGCCGTTAGGCCTTCGTGCTTGGCAAGCTTCTCCGCCTGCGCTAGCCTCTCCTTGACGTTTACGTAAAGGGAGGATGGCCATGGCGGGGAACCGCGATCTCGATATCATCGTCTATGGCGCGACCGGCTTCACCGGACGCCTCGTCGCCGAATATCTCGCGCATCACTACAAGGATCGCAAGGATGCGCCCAAATGGGCGATGGCGGGGCGCAGCCTCGACAAGCTCGCCGAGGTGCGCGACCTGATCGGCGCCAGCGAAGAAACACCGCTGATCGTCGCCGACGCGAGCGACCCCGCAAGCCTCGACACGATGGCTGCGAGCACGCAGGTCGTGCTCACCACCGTCGGCCCGTACCAGCTTTACGGCAGCGAACTCGTCGCCGCCTGCGTCCGCGCGGGCACTGCCTATGCCGACCTTTGCGGCGAACCCGGCTGGATGCGCGAGATGATCGACGAACATCAGGACGCCGCAAAAGCGTCGGGTGCGCGCATCACCTTCAGCTGCGGGTTCGACTCGATCCCCTTCGACCTCGGCGTGCTGTTCCTGCAAGCCGAAGCGGTGAAGCGCCACGGCAAGCCCGCGCCGCGCGTCAAGGGCCGCGTCCGCAAGATGGCCGGCGGCGCATCGGGCGGCACGGTCGCCAGCCTCACCGAAACGCTGAAAGCCATCGCGAAAAAGCCGTCGCTCGCGCTGCTGCTCAAATCCTCCTTCGCGCTGACCCCGGGCTTCGAGGGACCGTCGCAACCGACCGGACTGATCCCCGAATATGACAGCGCGACGGGCACATGGACCGCGCCCTTCGTGATGGCGCCGATCAACACCAAGAATGTCCACCGCACCAATTTCCTGCTCGGCCATCGATGGGGCGCGGACCTCGTCTATGACGAGATGGTGATGACGACGATCGGCGACGCCGGAAAGGCGATGGCCGAGGCGATGGCAAAGGCGAACCCGTTCGGCGATGCGCAGCTCAAGCCCGGCGAAGGGCCGAGCAAGGAACAGCGCGAGAATGGTTTTTACGACATCCTCTTCATCGGCGAATATGAGGACGGCACATCGGTGCGCGCCAGCGTCCAGGGTGACCGCGATCCCGGCTATGGCTCGACGTCGAAGATGCTCGCCGAAACGGGTATCGCGCTGCTCGAGAACAAGGGCGAAGGCGGCGTGTGGACGCCGGGCGCATTGCTCGGCGATGCGCTGATCGAACGGCTGACCGCCAACGCCGGACTGACTTTCCAGATCGAGGAATAAGAGACCAATGACGACCTCTCCCAGCGCGCTCGACGCGCTGCTTTCGACGCTGCGCACCGAAGAGGGCGTAGCGAAGGCGCATATCGACGAAGGATGGATGCAGGGCCGCACCGCCTATGGCGGGATCAGCTCGGCGGTCGCGCTCGCGGGCACGATGGCGCTCCACCCGACCGAAACCCCGCTGCGCTATGCGCAGATCAGCTTCGTCGGCCCCGTCGGCGGCGATTGCACGGTCGAGACGCGCGTGTTGCGCCAGTCGAAATCCTCGCTGTTCATCGACGCCGGCGTGTCGAGCGATCAGGGCTTCGGCACCGCTGCGGTCTTCGCCTTTTCGGGCGACCGCAAGAGCCACGTCGACCACAACCGCCTCGCCATGCCCGACGCGCCCGATCCTGAAACGCTCGCGCCGGTTCCCGACCATCACGCGCGGCCCAGCTTCACGCGCCATTTCGACATGCGCCCGACCACCGGCCCGCGCTTCGCGTGGAAAAGCGAGGTCGGCGAATATCTGACCTGGGTGCGCTTCGTCGAAGAACCCGCCTGTCACCCCGCGGTCGCGCTGCTCGCGATGGGCGACGCATTGCCGCCCGCCGCGATGGCGCTGTTCAGCGAATTCGGGCCGATCAGCTCGATGAACTGGACGGTCAACATGCTCACCGGCACGCCCGAAACCGACGACGGCTGGTGGCTCCTGTCGGCGAAGACCGGCTATGCGCGCAACGGCCTGTCGGTGCAGGATATGATGCTTTGGAACCGCGCCGGCGAGCCGGTGCTCAGCGGCAGCCAGGCGATCGCCATCTACGCCTGAACGGGCAGCGCGATCACCGCATCGAGCCCGCCGCCGGCGCGGTTGCTGAGCGTCAGCGCCCCGCCCTCGCCTTCGGCGATCTCGCGCGCGATCGACAGGCCCAACCCGGCGCCGCCGGTCGCGCGGTTGCGCGACTGTTCGCCGCGCGCGAAGGGTTCGACGAGGGTCCGTATCTGTTCGTCGGTCAGGCCCGGCCCGTCGTCGGAAACGATTATCCGCGCGCGCCCTGCCTCGGCTGTCACCGAAAGCCGGCCGCGCTGCCCATAGGCGAGCGCATTGTCGGCGAGGTTGCGCAGCGCGCGTTTGAGCAGCATCGGGCGCACCAGCACCATGACGTCGGCAACGCCGACCGCAGTCACATCCTTGCCGCGTTCCGCATATTCGGCTGCAAGCTCGCCGATCAGTTCGCGAAGCGGGACGCGCTCCTGTGGTTCGGTTCCCGACCCCGACCGCGCGAGCGCCAATATGTCGCTCAGCATCGCGGTCATTTCGTCGATGCTCGCGACCATCTTTTCACGCAGCCGGTCGTCCTCGACGCCCTCGACCCGCACGCGCAGGCTCGCAAGCGGGGTGCGCAGGTCGTGCCCGACCGCGCCGAGCATCCGGTCCTTGTCCGACAGCATGGCGGCGATGCGCGCGCGATAGGCGTTGAACGCGCTGATCAGGTCGCGAACGTCCGACGGCCCTTCCTCATCGAGCGGTGTGGTATCGCGAAGCGCGGGGTTCGCGCGCGCCGCGCGCGTCAGGTCGCGCAGCGGCCGCGCGGCGCGCCAGGCGATCAGCATGACCGGAACCAGAAGCAGGAAATAGAGCGACAGCGTCTGCCAGATCAGGAATCCCTGCAGGCGGTTGCCGCCGCCCGGCATGCGGCTGCGCACGCCGTAAAAGCGCCCGTCGATCTCGGCAACGACGAGCACGGTGCGCCCCGGCAATTGCGTCCGCCCGATACGCGGCGGCTGCGGCAAGGCCCACGCCTGCACGCCTTTCGAAGATATATTCGCCTCGGCCAGCAGATTGCCGACATAGCCCGCGAGGTCGGGAAGCGCGACAGAACGGCCGGGCACCGGCGGCGGCACGGTATCGATCCAGACCTTCGGTTCGTGGCGCGATCGGCGCCGGTCCTTGCGTCGTGCCTCGACGTCGGTTTGCGCGCGCTCCTGCCGGTCCATCGCATCGATGATCCGCGCGACCGCCATGCCGCCGCCATGCGCGAGCGATTGCTGTTTCTGGCCGCGCGCGAGCAGCGCGAAGTTGACCGCCTGCGCGACGAATAGCACCACCGCGACCGCGAAAACCAGCTGGCCGATCAGGCTGCGGGGCCACAGGCGCAGCTTCATGCGGCGGGCCCGATGCGCTTGACTTCGCACGCGAGCGTATAGCCCCCGCCCCACACGGTCTTGACGATCTGCGGATGCGCGGCGTCGACCTCGATCTTCTTGCGCAGGCGGCTGACCAGATTGTCGATCGCACGGTCGAAAATATCGGCCTCGCGTCCGCGCACAAGATCGAGCAGGCGGTCGCGGCTCATCACCTGCCGCGGATGGCGCACCAGCGCGTGGAGCAGGTGATATTCGCCCGACGACAGCGCGACCTCATTGCCCTCGGCATCGACGAGCACCCGCTCGACCTCGCGCAGCACCCAGTCGCCAAAGGCGTAGCAGGTGCCGCCCGGGTCGAGCGCGCGGCCGCCCTGCTGCGTCCGGCGCAGCACGGTGCGGATGCGCGCGACCAGCTCGCGCGGATTGAAGGGTTTGACGACATAATCGTCGGCGCCGATTTCCAGCCCGATGATCCGTTCGGTATCCTCCGCGCGCGCGGTCAGCAGGATCACGGGAATATTGCTCGTCTCGCGCAGATGGCGCGTGAGCGACAGGCCGTCCTCGCCGGGCATCATGATATCGCTGACGACGAGATCGACCGTCTGGGCGCGCAGCACCGAGCGCGCCTCGGCGGCGCTCGCGGCGTCGGTCACCGCAAAGCCCTGCGCGGTCAGATATTCGCCCAGCGGTTCGCGGATCGACGGTTCGTCGTCGATCAGCAGGATGCGGGGCGTGTCGCTATCGGTCATCGGATATCCACATCAAAACTGGTTCGCCCACCGGCCGCGGGGACCGGTGGGCGATAGCTGACAGGGACCGGCCGCAAAGGCAATGCCGGGAGGGGGGATGGCCTGCTTGTAACCGCCGGCCCCTGCCAAATGGCTTATTCGCCGGCGGGCGCCGCCGAGGGCGCACCGCGCTTGGCGCGCCATGCACCGCGCTGCGCCTGACGCTCCTCGGCGGTCACCTGACCATCCTTGTTCGCGTCGGCCGCATCGAAGCGCGCGAGCGCTGCGGTCTGGAATTCGGCCTGGCTGATCGCCTTGTCGCCGTTGGTGTCGGCCTTGCCCGACATCATGCCGCGATGACCGCCGCGCTTGCCGTGATGGCCGCGCATGCCGTCGCGCTTGCCTTCGCCCGCATCGGCGCGCTTGTCACCGCGTTCGGCACGTTTCGCGGCACGGTCGGCACCATGCTGGTCCCATTCGGCCTTGCTGATGCTGCCGTCCTTATTGGCATCGAGACGCTCGAACATCTTCGCCTGCATCTCGGCGTGCCGCGCGGCGCGATCGGCGGCGTCGAGCTTGCCGTCCTTGTTCGCATCCATTTTCGCGAACATCTGCGTCGCATGGGCCTGCGCTTCGGCGCGGGTCAGTACGCCATTGCCGTCGGCATCGCCCTTGGCGCCGCCGCCGGGGGCGGCGAGCACGGGCGCGGCGACCAACGCGGCGCCCAGCGTCAAAAATATGATCTTCTTGTTCACCTGAAGAACTCCTTCATGGGACCTTCTTGGGGGAAAGTTCCGGTCCCGATGAAAGCCTTCTAGGCGCGATTTGTCCCAGCCCCGTGCCGGATGGACGCAAAATTGTCGCAAATTGTCGCAGAAACGCCGCGCCGTTCATTTGGCGGCAAGCGGCACCGGCAGCAAGTGGAGTAGCCCCTTGGTGAAGCCGCGCGGCGCCACCGAGACGTGATCCTCGTCGTTCAGCACATCCCCGCGGATCTGCAGCCCCGGATAGCCGCGCGCCTTGAGCGTGGCGACCAATGCCTCGCTGTCGCCGACCATATCCACCGTCTTGTTGAAACGCGGGTCGGCCGCACGCGCGCCCTCATATTCACCGGTATAGACATAGACGTTCGCGGGCAGGTCGCGGTGCGCGGCGGCATAGGCCTTTTCCAGCGCGAACATGTGCCGCTTGCCGAACCACAGCGACGGGCTTCCGAGGATGTAACCGCTGAACATCCCGGGTTCGGTGAACAATATCTGCGCGCCCAGCAGCGCGCCGTAGGAATGGCCGAGCAGGATCTTCTGCCGCGGGTCGGTGCGATAGCGGCGCGCGACAAAGGGCAGGACGTGATCGCGCAAATAGGTCTGGTACGCCGCACCCCCGCCATGCACCGTGCCAGCGGGCGTGTCGCTCGGGCCATCGGCGGTCGGCGTATAGTCGCGCCGCCGGCTCCGTACCGGATCGTCGTCCTTGGCATAGGATAGCCCGACGAGGATGAAATCCTGCACCTTCGGACCTTCGACGTTGAGCCGCCGCGCAATCTGCCGCACCACCGGAAAAGCATAGTCGGCATCGGTGACATAGAGCACCGGATAGGCGCGCTGTGGATCCTTCGCATAGGATGGCGGCAGGCTGATGAAGACCTGATAGTCGCGCCCCGACACCGGATCGGGCACATCCCACACCTCGCTGCCCAGCAGGGCGTAAGGCTTTCCTTGCCCCTCCTGCGCGACCTGCGCGGCGATCGCCGCACCCTCGCCCTGTCCTGTGACCGCCCCGCTACATCCCCAAAGCAGCGCCACGCCCAGCGCAGCTGCCGTCCGATATCCCCCTGTCATCCCTGTCGAATCTCCATCGCCCGTCCCGGAAGCTCTGCCAATCCGCAATCGGCAGCGGGCTGGCAAGGACGCCGGCCGGACGAACGGCCAGGCCGTTCGGGCAGCGCGGCAGGGCGATAGAAAGCAGCAGGAGGGCAACCCGGAACTCGTCCGACCACCCTCCTGCTCACAGGATATTACGGGCTGACGGGCGCGTCGTCATCGTCGTCGGCGATCAGGATGATCGCACCGACACCGACGAGCAGGCCGAGGAGGCCGATCAGCCAGCTCGAATTGCCTTCGAGGCCGTTTTCACCATCGGTCACCGAAACGGCGCTGGCGCCGCCTGCCGCCGACGCGGCCGAAGCCGCGACAGGGGCCGCGACGACCGAGAGAGCCGCAAGCGATATTGCCGCCTTTTTGAGCATGCGCATGTCATTCTCCATTTGCTGGAACGTCTCCCTACCCGAGCCGAACAACGTGCGGTGCGCCGCGATCGATCCAGCCGGTTCGGGGCGTTCGTCGTGGATGCGCGGCGGGTCAGCCGACGCACGAGCGGTCTCTCGTTCGCCAAGGTACTGAAGCCAGGGAATGCCAGACAGCCACGTCCGCGCGGCTTTTACGCCCCAAAACAGGAGCCGAAACGAGTAAGCCCCGTCGCATTTCTGCGGCGGGGCTCCCTAGACTTCGTCCGAAGACAGAAGTCATATCCACTCTTTCTTTCGATCAAGCAGGTAAGTGAAACGCGGCGGATCGCGGATGGTTCCCGCCGCGCCCGATTTTTTATGTAATCTTGCGCGCCGCCGCCGACCCCAGGATCAGGAACAGCACGACGAGAGCAAGGCCGACGAAAAACAGAATCTTGGCGATCCCGGCCGCAGCGCCGGCGACGCCGCCAAAACCGAGCACCGCGGCGACGAGTGCGATCACCGCGAAGATCAAGGCCCATTTGAACATCTGGAATCTCCTTCAATGCGCGCGGCACCGGCATCGAAAACCAACGGCTTTCGAGGGGGAAGCGACCGATCGCCGCGCCTCAAGTCTCTGATTGTTGCGTACGAAAGCGAAACGACGGACGCGGAGGAAAGTTCCTGCTGCCGGCGGCGGCGCCGACCGATAAGCGCTTGCCAATCGGGTGCGCGATGCGTTTAAGCACGGACGATCGAGGGAGTTTTCATGCACATGTCTTCACACGTCCGGCTGCTCGCCGCGGCCGCCTTTGCCTTTTGCCTGCCTGCCGCCGCCGCGGCGCAGGACGCGGGTGCCTCCCCGACGCAGGGCACCGCTTACCTCAACAAGCAGATGGCGGCGCTCGCCCAGCGCAACGGCGCCGACGGCTGGCGCGTGACGCTGAGCGGGCTGCGCTGGCGCCGGATCGCAGGCGACGGCAGCGGCGCCCGCCCCGGCCCCACCGACGACGTCACCGTCCATTATGTCGGCACCTTTGCCGACGGCGCCGAATTCGACAGCTCGGTGCGCCGCGGCGAGCCCACGACCTTCCCACTCAATCGCGTGATCGACGGCTGGCAGGAAGGCGTCGCGCTGATGGGCGTCGGCGACAAGGTCGAACTCGCGATCCCCTGGCAGCTCGCCTATGGCCCCGACGGCAAGGGCCCGATCCCCGGCGGGGCGACCCTGTTGTTCACGGTCGAATTGCTGGCCGTCACGCCTGCGGGCTGATTTTGGAGAAGCCTGGAGCGGGTAGCGGGGAGTCGGAGGGCGCAGCCGGAGACGGCCAGAGCGAAGCGGCCGCCAATCGAACCCCGCCGGTCCTTGGGTCAGCGATGTCTGATATCGGTGGGGTAGCGGGAACCGCAAAATACCTGATAAATTGCTGTTTTACGCTAATCCAGATCAGTGCGGTTTTCAAATGGCCCCCAAAATGGCCCCCAGAAGCTTTTGCGACCCTGAGTTTGGCAGCGCTATTTCCGGTATAGGTCGCTTTGAAATCCGCTGAAGGTGCGCCGAATATCGGCAACCGTGCCAAGCTTGTCGATGGCGTCCATCGGCGAACCATATTTGAGCTGAAGCAGAGCGGGGAGCTTGTCGCCGTCCAGTTCGCTTTCGCCCACTTCGACATATTGGCTCAGGACGAAATCGATGAACTCTTGCTGCTTGGCCTCATAGCGTGCCAATATCTCACCGCGATTGGCTTCCACCCGTTCCGCGCGTCTCAGCGGCGGCTTCGTGTAGGCGATGTAAGCCAGCACGTCGAACAGATCCATGTCCTGACCATCCACCGCACGGCGGATTTCAGCGAGCGTTTCCCCGACAAAGCCGCGTTCGGCCAGCCCCTCCACCAGCTTGCGCCGGGTATCAGGCTGGCTCCAGAGGCGGCGCAATTCGTCTTCGTCCCGGAATAGTTCTGGCAATTTCCCGAACAGGTCTTCGATGAACTGCCGCGCCGACACCGGCTTCCCATCGACGCTCCAGAACGTCGTCGCGCTGATATGCTGGAAACTGCGCTCTTTCCCGTCTGCCAGTTTGATAACCAACTTGGTCTTAGGAGGCTCCGGCTCTCCAATGACCGGCGGTTCGGGTGGCTCGCCTTCGGGCTTCGGCGGGCGCGGCTCGCCCGGGGGGTCCGGCTCTAGCGGTTCGCCGTCCCACTCGGGATCGTTGAAGTGCTCATAGGCCTTCACGAAATCGAGGATCGTGAAATAATCCTTGCCGTCGAATAGCCGCGTTCCACGCCCGATGATCTGCTTGAACTCGATCATCGAACCCACCGGACGCATCAGCACGATGTTGCGGACGTTGCGCGCATCGACGCCGGTGGACAGCTTCTGTGAGGTCGTCAGGATCGTCGGGATGGTCTTGTCATTGTCCTGAAAGGTGCGCAGCCACTGGTCGCCGATCGCGCCGTCCGACGCAGTGACGCGCACGCAATAATTGGGGTTTGTGCTGGTTTTTACCTGATTGATCAGGTCGCGCACGATCCCGGCATGTTCCTGTGTCGCGCAGAACACGATCGTCTTTTCGCGCTGGTCGATCATGTCCATGAAGGTGCGGACGCGATAGGCCTCGCGCGCACGGATTTCGATCGTACGGTTGAAATCGCCTTCGGTGTAGCGCTTGCCGTCCTCAACCTCGCCCTCGACCACGGCATCGTCGGACGTATAGACATATTCGTCGATCGTCGTGCCGATCTGGCGGACCTTGAACGGCGTCAGATAGCCGTCGTTGATCCCCTCTTTCAGCGAATAGGTGTAAACCGGCTGGCCGAAATAGGCATAGGTGTCGGCGTTGTTCCTGCGCCTGGGCGTGGCGGTCAGGCCGATCTGCACGGCGGGCGCGAAATAGTCGAGAATCGCGCGCCATTCGCTTTCGTCCTTCGCGCCGCCGCGATGGCACTCGTCGATGATGATGCAGTCGAAGAAGTCGGGCGGATAATCGCCGAAGTACGGCGCGGGATCCCCATTCTCATCGGTGCCGCTGGTGAAGGTCTGGAAGATGGTGAAGAAGATGCTGGCGTTCTTCGGCACCGCGCCTTTCTTCCTGATGTCGCCCGGCGTGATCCGCGCGAGCGCGCCGTCGTCGAAAGCAGAAAAGCTGTTGTAGGCCTGATCGGCGAGGATGTTGCGATCGGCGAGGAACAGGATGCGCGGATGGCGTTCGCCGGTCTCCCCGGGCGTCTCGCCGGCCGCTTTCCAGTCGGAGAGGTTCCAGCGAGCATGGAACAGCTTCCACGCGACCTGAAACGCGACGGCGGTCTTGCCGGTGCCGGTGGCGAGCGTCAGCAGGATGCGGTCCCGATTGCCGGCAATCGCCTCCAGCACCCGCTCGATGGCGTTATGCTGATAATAGCGCGGCTCGAAGCGCCCGCCGCCGGTTTCATATGCGACGGCGGCGAAGCGGTCGCGCCAGCGGTTGGCATCGGCAAAGGTGGCGTCCCACAGTTCCTGCGGCGTGGGATAGCGATCGACCAGCGCTTCGGCGCCGGTTGCCATGTCGATGCGGTAAATCTGCCGGCCGTTGCTGGCATAGGCGAAGCGGCATTGGAGGCGAGCGGCATAGTCCTTCGCCTGCCCGACGCCCTCGGTATAGCTTTTGGTCGCCGCCTTGGCTTCGAGCGTCGCCAGCTTGGTGTTGCGATAGACCAGCACATAATCGCAGGACAGCGCGCGGGCGCGCTTGCCCTTGCCCATGATCCGGCCGGGCGCGATCACCTCGCGCCTCGTGCGGCTGCCATCGACCACACCCCAACCGGCCTCGCGCAGCGCGGGGTCGATCAATTCGGCGCGGGTCTCGGCTTCGTTCATGCAGCGATGTTTTCCGACACGGTGGCGGTTAACTCGCCGGTGAAGGCACGGTGCAGGAGGGATGCCTTTAAAGCGGCAAGCGTCTTGATCTTCGCCAACTGAAGCTCGCGCAGGGCTTTAGCCTGCAAACGCACTCCATCGAGACGCTCGACCAAGACGCGCTGATCGCCAGTATTCGGGGGATAGGCTATCCTATTGGCTAAAATCCGCTTCGGCGCAGTATGCCTCACCATCGTACCTGTCGCGGTGTCCCGGAT
This sequence comes from Sphingopyxis sp. LARHCG72, assembly GCF_052871675.1. NCBI lineage: Bacteria > Pseudomonadati > Pseudomonadota > Alphaproteobacteria > Sphingomonadales > Sphingopyxidaceae > Sphingopyxis > Sphingopyxis sp. LARHCG72. Next base: position 91,380 of record NZ_JBIXJU010000003.1, read on the forward strand.
GCGCGATAGTGAGGCTGAAGTCTGCATCGCGTAATAAATTAGACGCGGCTCAATGGAGCTGTCCCGAAAAACAACCTTCCCAATTCGTTGATTGTGTAGGATATTTTCGTCGTCGACAAATGCCGGACGGCCTAAAATTTTCATTTTCGAAGAGAGGTCGGTCATGACGACCGTCAAATCTCCTGCTCTAAATCTAAACGCGGAAGGCGGCGCTCCGTGAACCAAGCGCTTCGTATTGCGAGGCGAGTATGAAATTTCTGCATTCTCAGTGTAATTGCCGGGGGTAAGTACAATGGGTTTGGTTTCATCATCAGAGGCTTCGAAGTCCTCACCTTTGAATGCAAATCCATGCGTGATGTCCATCAGGTCTGACAGAAGACACCGCCGCCAATCTGGGTGCGCCTTTCCAAATGTGGTGTTGAGTTCTGAATCAAATAGCTCATGCGCATTGGCAAGGTTCTTTTCGGCGTTGGCCGTTGCAATAGCAATAGCGGCGAAAACTTCATCCAGCAATGCTACAATCCGTCGCTGTTCTTCGAGGGGTGGCAGAGGGATTTCCAAGGCCTTCAGCGCGTCCGTGCCAACTCGGTGCACTGTCGCCCCTGTTGTGACACTCGCCAGAATGCCCGGTTCTGACGCTCTCAGAAAGTAGAACAGATAGCGAGCATCCAGCTTCTTGCCGGGGATGATTGCTTTGATGTCCTGATTGATCGCCACCTCTCTGCCGGTAAGGGCCACGGGAAATTTGCGCGCAAGAATACCGGAGCGCACGACGCACAAGATTGACTGGGTGGGAACAAGGTTGGTCGCGCTCTTCCGAACGGCTTCAGCAGTAATCTTGTCTTCTGCGGTCGTGACCTCGTCTACCCACATGTCCTTGGGTGAAACCCAAGGTATGTCGCCGTTCCAAAAAGACGCCTGCGATTTCGACGGAGTCCCACCGCCGCAAAACCGAGCCACCGCGCCAAGGGCCGCAACCTCTGTCATGGTCACAGCAATTCCCTCACCCGCGCCAGAATCTCCGCACTCTCGGCATCCAGCGCGGCAATCTCGTCGAGTATCTCCTGCGGGCTGCGAAGCGCTTCGGCTTCGGGTGCATTGGGGTTGCGCACGGTCAGGTCGAAGGTCGCGGGGTCGAGCGTGTCGGCGGCGACGCTCCAGCTGTTCGGCCCGTCGGCGAAGCTCGCCTGCCGCTCGATGAAATCCGCCATGTCGGCATCGTTCAGCGGGTTGGTCTTGCCCATGTTGCGGCCGGGATCGAGCCGGTAATACCAGATGCTGCGCGTCGGCTCGCCCTTGTCGAAGAACAGCACCACGGTCTTGACGCCCGCGCCCTGAAAGGTGCCGCCGGGCATGTCGAGGATGGTATGCAGGTTGCAGCTTTCGAGCAGCTCGCGGCGCAGCGCGACGCTGGCATTGTCGGTGTTCGACAGGAAGGTGTTCTTGATCACCACCGCCGCGCGCCCCGGTCCATTTTGGCCCCCCGCGCGCAGCGACTTGATGAAGTGCTGGAGGAACAGATAGGCGGTCTCCCCGGTCTTGATCGGGAAGTTCTGCTGGATTTCCGGCCGCTCCTTGCCGCCGAAGGGCGGGTTCGCGAGGATGACGTCGAAGCGGTCCTTCTCCTGAATGTCCAGCACCGGTTCGGCCAGCGTGTTGGTGTGCACGATGTTGGGCGCTTCGATCCCGTGCAGGATCATGTTCATCGTACCGATGACATAGGCGAGGCTCTTCTTCTCCTTGGCGAAGAAGGTGTGTTTCTGGAGCCGTTCGCGATCTGCCGTCGTCTTCGCCAGCGGCAGGAGATAGTCATAGGCTTCGCACAGGAAGCCGCAGGACCCGGCCGCGCCGTCGTAGATCGTATCGTTCAGCGTCGGCTTCACCACCCGGATCATCGCGCGGATCAGCGGGCGCGGGGTGTAATATTCGCCGCCGTTGCGCCCGGCGTTGCCCATATTCTTGATCTTGGCTTCGTACAGTTCCGAAAGCTCGTGCTTCTGGACCTGGCTGCCGAAGGACAGCTCGTCGATCGCGTCGATCGCGTCGCGCAGCGAATAGCCCGACTGGAACTTGTTGCGGATTTCGCCGAAAATCTCCCCGATCTTGTATTCGATCGTGTCCACGCTGGCGGCGCGGCCCTTGAACCCCTCCAGATAAGGAAACAGCTCGCGGTTCACATAGGCTATCAGGTCCGGCCCGGTCTTTGCGCGGTTGTGATCGAGCTTGCCGGCGGCATCCTTTGGCGCGGCCCACAGGCCCCAGCGATGCGCGGCGTCGATGATCGGGGTATAGGCGTGCCCGCGAAGCTCGGCTTCGGTGGCGCGCCTTGCTTCCAGATCGTCGAGATATTTGAGGAAGAGCAGCCAGCTTGTCTGTTCGGTATAGTCGAGTTCGGATGCGCAGCCCGCTTCCTTGCGGAGAATATCGTCGAGATTCTTGAAAGTCTGTTCAAACATGCGAACGGTTAGCCACAATTCGGCCCGATCGCCAAGCCTATAGCCCGGGCCGCGTGCCAAAACAGGGGCAAGCGAAGCCGCGATGGGCTGCCCCGCGCGACAGGTGGCCGAAAATGTGAGGGGATAGTGGAGCGGGTAGCGGGAATCGAACCCGCCTAGCTAGCTTGGAAGGCTAGAGCATTACCACTATGCTATACCCGCGTCTCCAAGGTCGGCGGCGATTGCCAGTTTGCCCGCCCGCCGTCAAGCGCATCATTGAGAACATCTTGGCAACATGCTAAGATGCGGCGTGCCAGACGCCGACGACCATGGACCCGATGACATGGCGGACACCCCCGTCCGCAAGATCATCCACGTCGACATGGATGCCTTCTATGCCTCGGTCGAGCAGCGCGACGACCCGGCGCTGCGCGGGCTTCCCGTCGCGGTCGGCGGCTCGTCGCGCCGCGGCGTAGTCGCCGCCGCCTCTTACGAAGCGCGCAAGTTCGGCGTCCGCTCGGCGATGCCGAGCATCACCGCGAAGCGCCAGTGCCCCGGGCTTATCTTCGTACCGCCGCGCTTCGAGGTCTATCGCGATATCTCGCACCAGATCCGCGCGATCTTCCGCGACTATGCCGACGAGGTCGAACCGCTCTCGCTCGACGAAGCCTATCTCGACGTCAGCGCCGACAGGGCCGGGCTCGGCAGCGCAACCGCCACCGCGCGGCTGATCCGCCGCCGCATCCGCGAGGAAACCGGCCTCACCGCGTCCGCCGGGGTTTCGTACAACAAGTTCATCGCCAAGCTCGCCTCGGACCAGAACAAGCCCGACGGGCTCACCGTCATTCCGCCCGGCAAGGGCGCGGCGTTCGTCCAGACGCTGTCGATCCGCCGCTTCCACGGCATCGGCCCGGTGACCGCGGCAAAGATGGAAGGGCTCGGTGTCTTTTCGGGCGCCGATCTCGCCGACAAGGACGCGATGTGGCTCGCGACCCACTTCGGCAACAGCGCCGAATGGCTCCACAACCTCGCGCGCGGGATCGATCATCGCCGCGTCAAGTCGAACCGGCCGCTGAAATCCCTGGGCGGTGAGCGCACCTTCTTCAACGACCTGATCACCGACACCGAAATCCGCGAGGCGCTCGCGCATGTCTGTACCGTGGTGTGGGATCGCGCCGCGAAGAAGGGCGCACGCGGCCGCACGGTAACGCTGAAACTCCGCTACGCCGACTTTCGCACGATCACGCGCGCGAAATCGGTGCCGTCGCCGATCCTCGACGGCAACTCGCTGCTCGCCGCGGGCGAAGCGATCCTCGCGCCCCTGCTTCCCACCGAACAGGGCATCCGGCTGCTCGGCGTGACCTTGAGCAAGTTCGAGGGGGAGGAAGATGACGAAGAGGAGGACGCGGCGCCCGCCGACCTCCTCAGCCTGATTTAACCGGTTCGAACGGGTCGACCGCGCTTATTTTTTCGCGGCGGCGAACGCGGGCGCGTGACTCTTCACGGCCTTCTGCATCTTTTTCGACAGCTTCGAATAGTCGCACAGATAGAGGGTCTCGTCCTTCACGACGAACCCCGCGGCGGTCGGACCTCCCGTCCGATAGATCATGCCGTCGCGGCGGAACGGTTTGACATGGATATAGGAGGCACCCCCCGAAAAGCCGAAGCGCATTTCGGTATAATCGTGGGTCGCCGGACGCGTTTCAATGATATCGTCGAACGCCGCCTCCGGCCCCAGCTCATCCTTGTCGCCATAATAATAGACGCTGCCCCAGCGCTTGCCGTCATAGACGTTCAGATGCGTCGTGCTGTGGCACGGATCGATCGCCGCGGTCCATAAGCCCTGCGGTATCGGCAGGCTGATATCCTTTTGCGCCATGGCCGGCGACGCCATCACCCCGATCCCGGCAACAAGCAGCCATCCCGGTCCGCGCATCGACACCCTCCCCTTCGAAACCCGGGCGACGGTAGAAAAATCGCAGAGCGCGATCAATCCCTTGGCATCGGATCGGGGACGCGTGCGCCGATCCGCCCAGTCCTATTTGACGACTGCGGGTGCGAAACGTTTGATCGCCGCCTTCATCTTCGGCGACAGCGAAGCGAGGCTGCAACGGACCAGCGTCTCGTCGGTCTCCTGGATTTCGTCGCGGAACGGCGCCCCCACCCGGTACAGCGCCCGGTCGGTGCCGAGCGACTTGATCCGCAGATAGCCCGCGCCGTCATAACCGCCGAACTGCATCTGGGTGAAGCCGCCCGCCACGACCCGCGCCTGCGTGATCGGTTCGAGCTCGGCAGACGGTCCCATCGAACCGCCCGGCCCGTAATAATAGAGCGCGCCCCAACGCTTTCCGTCGAAGACGTAACCGTGATGGACGGTCGCGCATTTCTCCGTGTCGTTCGTCCAGAAACCCGGCGCGACCGGAAGCGCTACCGCTTGCGCCGCTGCCGGCGCACTGCCCGCGATCGCCGCGAGTGCCAAAATCCATCTGCGCATCGATACCCCCACCCTGATCGACCCGGCGGTCATGGTGACGGAGATCGCCGATGCGATCAACCCGCGTCGGCGAACCGGCGCTCCTTGGTCGCGGTAAAGCGGATCGCCGGGTGGCGCTGCGTCACATAGCCGACTTCCCACGCGTCCTTCGCCATGAACACCGGCGCGCCGTCGCGGTCGGTCGCGCTCGCGCCGCGATGGTCGGCCTGGAACGCCTTCAAGGCGGCCGGATCGTCGCTCGCGATCCAGCGCGCGGTATCCCACGGCGACTGTTCGAGCTTCGCCTCGACCTTATATTCGGCCTCGAGCCGGCTGATCAGCACTTCGAGCTGGAGCTGGCCGACGACCCCGACGATCATGTTCGACCCGATCTCGGGATAAAAGACCTGGATGATCCCCTCCTCGGCCATGTCGTCGAGCGCTTTCCTGAGCTGCTTGGTCTTGGTCGGATCGACGAGCGCGACGCGGCGCAGCAGTTCGGGCGCAAAGTTCGGGAGGCCCGTGATCGTGATGTCGGTGCGTTCGGACAGCGTATCGCCGACGCGCAGCGTACCATGGTTCGGGATGCCGATGATATCGCCAGGCCAGGCCTCCTCGGCCATTTCACGGTCCTGCGCGAGGAACAGCATCGGGCGGCTGATCGCGATCGCCTTGCCCGTCCCGCCCTGCATCAGGCGCATCCCGCGCTCGAACTTGCCTGAGCAGAGCCGCATGAAGGCAATGCGGTCACGGTGCGCGGGGTTCATATTCGCCTGCACCTTGAACACAAAGCCGGTCACGGCAGCGTCGCCCGGCTGCACCGGCGCGGGTTCGGCGGGCTGCGGTTGCGGCCCGGGTGCGTGGTTGGCGAGCGCCGACAGCAGATCGACGACACCGAATTCCTTCAGCGCCGACCCGAAATAGACCGGCGTCAGGTCGCCATTGCGGTACGCCGCGGCGTCGAACTCCGCATAGCAGGCCGACGCCAGCTCGGTTTCTTCCTTGAGGTGCGCGAGCGCATCGGCGCCGAGCTCGGCGGCGAGCGCGGGATCGCCGAGCCCTTCGACCGCAATCCGGTCACCCTCATACATGCGCGACGCATCGCCGCCGGGCTTCATGATCGCCGGTTCGACGAGATCGTAAATCCCCTTGAATTGACCGCCCATGCCCGCGGGCCAGTTCATCGGGCAGACGTCGAGCGCGAGCCGGTCGGCGACCTCGTCGAGCAGCTCGAACGGCGGCAAGCCCTCGCGGTCGACCTTGTTGACGAAGGTGATGATCGGTACCGAACGAAGGCGGCACACCTCGAACAGCTTCAGCGTCTGCGGCTCGATGCCCTTCGCGGCGTCGATCACCATCACCGCGCTGTCGACTGCGGTCAGCGTGCGATAGGTATCCTCGCTGAAATCCTCGTGTCCCGGTGTGTCGAGCAGGTTGAAGACCAGCCCCTGATGCTCGAACGTCATCACCGACGAGGTGACCGAAATCCCGCGCTGCTGTTCGATCTTCATCCAGTCGGAGCGCGCGCGCCGCGCGGCGCCGCGCGCCTTGACCTCGCCCGCGATATGGATCGCGCCGCCCGCGACGAGCAACTTCTCGGTCAGCGTCGTCTTGCCCGCGTCGGGATGCGAGATGATGGCGAAGGTGCGGCGGTCGGGGCGGTTCTGGGACATGGCGCGGGCGGTTAGCAGGTGGCAGGGCAAGTGGAAAGGGCTGGCATCGCGGCCCCCGCAGACGCATGATCGCCGCCATGCGATCCTTCTTCCTCGCCGCCGCGCTGATCGCGGCGCTCACCGCCCCCGCCGCCGCACAGGATTCGCCCTTCGTCGGCGAATATAGCCTCGCCGAAGGCCCCGACGTCGGCGGCGGCTTGCTGATCCGGGACGACGGACGCTTTCGATATATTCTCGCCGCGGGCGCGCTCGACGAGCGCGCCGAGGGCCGCTGGGAAGCGCGCGGCGACATGGTCTGCCTGACCACCGATCCAAAACCGGTGCCGCCGGCGATGGAGAAAGGCCCGCTCGGCGAAATCGACGGCGCGGTGCCCACGATCGCGGTCACCTGGCCGAACGGACGCGCCATCGCCGGCGTCGATTTCACCATCTGGTTCGACAGCGGCGACCCCCTCGACGACTACACCCAGACCGATGGCTGGACGATGCCCGACGACGACAAGCGGATCCCGCGCCGGATCGAGGTGCGCGAACCCATCTATGGCATCACCGCCCCGCCCTTCGAACTGACCGAAGCCGACGGTGGCAAGCTACGCGTGATCATCAAGCCCAACGATATCGGCGTCGTCGATTTCGACGGCGCCTGCGCGGAAAAGACCGAGCGCGGACTCACTCTGCACCGCACCGAGGGCCGTATGCGGTTCGTGCGGCTGGGCGTGGAATAGCGGTTCCGGTCCGCGAACCGGCCGGCGCGCGCCGACCTCATGTCGCGCATGGACCGCGATCAATTTATGATATATCATTCCACAACCAAGTGGGGGATCGCGATGGCATATCAAACATATTGGGAACGGATCTCGCGTTTCGAACGCGTCATTTTCTTTCTCTTCGCGCTGTTCTCGGCCGCCGGCGCGATCAGCACGCTCGGATTCATGCTCATATGGATCGGCGCGCTCAGGGCGAATGGACGGGTCTGGGACGATGGCATTTACCTGGGCGTGATGGCGATGCTTTCGATCTCTTTCTCGCTGTCCTATGTGCTCATCGCTGTTCTCAGGAGCGAGAATCCGGCCTTTTGGGCCAAGCGCGCCATCATTCCGGTCGTCATGCTCTGCCTCCCCCTCACCGCGCTTTTCGTCGAGGCATTCTGGATCGATATGAACCCCAAACCGCCCGAAAGGGGCCACACCGTCGACTATTGAGGCACGGCACCCCGAGGGCGATGCCCGCCGACCGATGCCCCTCTCCCCTTCCGTCCGGCGTCGGCCCAAGCCTCTTGCACTCCCCCGGCAAATCGGTCACAACTTTACGTGAACGTAAAGGTAAAGACCAACGAGAGCGCAGAGGATTCTTCCCCATGACCGATGTTCCCAGCTTCGACACGATCAAGTTCGACGTCACCGACCATGTCGCGACGATCACGCTCAATCGCCCCGACCGGCTGAATTCGATGCCGCCCGCGATGGCCGACGATATCCGCGCGGCGCTCGACTATCTGCCGGTGCTGGGTGCGCGCGCGCTGCTGATCACCGGCGAGGGCCGCGGCTTCTGTTCGGGTGCGGACCTTGCGGGCGATCGCAGCGGGTCGGCGGTCGGCGGCGGCGCCAACAGCCGCAAGGCGCTGCGCAACCATTATAACCCGATGCTGCTCGCACTCGCGAACCTCGACATCCCCGTCGTCACCGCGGTCAACGGTCCCGCCGCCGGCGTCGGATGCAGCTTCGGCCTGTCGGGCGACTTCACCATCGCGGGCAAGAGCGCTTATTTCCTTCAGGCGTTCGTCAACATCGGGCTGGTCCCCGACGGCGGATCGTCGTGGCTGTTGCCGCGCCTGATCGGCCTGCCGCGCGCGACGCAAATGATGATGCTGGGCGAAAAGATCGGCGCCGAGCAGGCCGCCGACTGGGGCCTCATCTATAAATGCGTCGAGGATGCCGACCTGATGACCGAGGCAAAGGCGCTCGCGGCGCGCCTCGCGAACGGCCCGACCCTCGCGCTCGGCACGATGCGCAAGATCCTGCGCGACGGCCTGTCGCAAAGCTATTCGGACACGCTCGACGCCGAGGCGAAGGGCCAGTTCATCGCGGGCAACAGCGCCGACGCGATGGAAGGCATCATGGCGTTCCAGCAGAAGCGCAAGACCGAGTTCAAGGGGAAGTAGCCAAGGCGTCGCCCCAGCGGAAGCTGGGGCCGCTATCGCTCATTCCGGACGCGATCGATCCCGGCTTTCGCTGGGATCACGATAACACGCGCCCCCCCCTACTCCGCCGCTTCCTCGACCATCACCTTCTTGTAGATGCTCGTGCGCGGATAGGAGCAGAGGCGCATCACCATCGGCTCGAAAAATTCGAGAGGCTCGCTCTCATAATCGGGGTCGAACGCCGGCGCGTCATATTTCTCGCAGAATTCGGCGCACGCCGCATAGTGCGGGCTATCGCGGAACTGGTCGCGCATGTCGCGGTCGAGCCCGAGATAGTGGAAGAAATAATGACCCTGGAAGATGCCGTGATGCTGCACGATCCAGAGATTTTCCTCTGACAGGAAGGGCTTCAGGATCGCCGCCGCGACGTCGGGATGATTGAACGCGCCGAGCGTGTCGCCGATGTCGTGGAGCAGCGCCATCACGACATATTCCTCGTCGCGGCCATCCCTGTGAGCCCTGGTCGCGGTTTGCAGGCAATGTTCGAGCCGGTCGACCGGGAAGCCGCCGTAATCGCCGCCGAGCAGCTTCAGATGGTCGAGGATGCGCTTGCCATTGTTCGGCGCGAACTCCTTTTGCTCGCGCGCGATAATGTCCCAATCTTCCTGCGTCCCGTCGATCATCGACCGGAACGTCGCATGGTCGTGCGTCATCTCGTTCATGGCAGCCTCTCCTGTATTTGAGAGCGAGCCTATCCTATTCGTTGTTATTTGCAACGTTATAGGTCCTGACCTCGTCCTGCGTCAGGCAACGCCGCGTCGATTTATCCTCGGCATTCGCCAGCGCCTTTTGCTGGTACATGACCTCGGTCAACAGCTTGCGCGACACGCCCATGCGGATCAGGAAATCATTATCCTCGCTCGCGAGCAGCGCCGCATCCTGTTCGATGTCGCCGATCAGTTCCTTGGTCGCATCGGTTCCCATCGCGACGCTCATGTCGATCGCGCTGCGGTCGCCGGTGCGCGTGAACATATGGACGATGAACAGCCCGCCCGGATCGATCACGCGCGGCTGGCCGCCCATGAAGATGAAATTGCACGCGCTGAAACAGGCCCAGCCCGCCGGGATGCGCGTGACGAGGCCAAAGTTCGATCGGATGACCCGCCCCGCCGCATTGCCCGCGCGCGCGTCGCCGCCCGGCGAGCGCAGCCAGATTTCGCTGACGTCGGGGTTGGCGGCCAGCGCGGCTTTCAGCCGATCGGGCAGCCCGCCGTCGATCCGCCCTTCGGCGAGCAGCACCTTCCCGCCCTTCTTCGCGACCGGCGTGAGCTTCATCGTCGGATTGGCCGACCAGTCGGGATTGAGCGGGCATGTCGGGTTCGCGGGGTCGACCGCGGGCTTTGCCGCGCCGGTCAGGCAAGCGATCAGTCCCGCCGCGACCCCGATACGGGCAAGCTTACGCCGCAAGGACATAGCGCGCCTGGCCCGGTCCCTTGCACATCCGCTTCGACACGCGCGTTTCTTCGCCCTCGACGATGACGATGTCGGTGACGTTCATGCACTGGGTGCCGTCGGCGAGCTCGTTCTTCGCCGCGATGGTCGACGATCCGCTAACGTTCGCGCGCGTTTCGCTCGTCCAGTTCGCGGTCGCGCCGACCTCTTCGCCGCGTGTCACTTCCTCGGTCGCCGCGGCGGCCTGGACCTGCTCGGCGGGGTCGAGCCGGCACGCGATCGCGTCGGTCAGCGTCCCGCTGACCTCCGAAATCGGCACATAGCTGTAAACGCCCGCCTTGCTCGCCGCGTCGCCGACCGCGTCGTTGATCACATTGCCGAGGATATTCCGGCCGATGCTGCTGCCCTTCTTGCCCTTGGGACAGCCGCCATTGCCTTCTTCGCTCGGCTTCGGCGCGGGGGTCGTCACCTTGCGGAGCAAGCTCCCGAACTGCGCTTGCGCGGGAGCCACCGCGAGCAGACAGGCCGCCAGAACGGTCGGGGTCGCCAATATTTTACGCATCATCATATCCACCCTTGTCGCGCCCGAAACCGGGCTGGCCTGCGACCCATATTATGCGCGGTTCATGCCACCCGCTGTGATTTTCATCAACCGTGCAACTTATGTCATCCAGACAGGTTGAATTAAGGCTGAATATGTCTCACTAACGCCGCCATGCTATCGCAGAAAACCCGCTATACGATCCGTGCGTTCCAGCATCTTGCCGACCATTGGGGCAAGGGGCAGGTCCAGCTCGCGGATATTGCGGAGGCGCAGAATATCCCGCCCAAATTCCTGACCGTGATCCTGTCGGAAATGGCGCGCGAGGGGCTGCTCATCTCGCAGCGCGGGCGCGACGGCGGCTACCAGCTCGCGCTGCCCCCGATCGACATCAGCTATGGCGACCTCGTCCGCCTGACGCGCGGCTCGCTCGCGCTCGTCCCCTGCGCCGCGCGCAACGCGCACGAGCATTGCAAGAACTGCCTGCCCGAAGCCGAATGCCGGATGCGCAGCCTGATGTTGAAGGTCCGCGACGATACCGCGGCGATCCTCGACCGCATCACGCTCGCCGATCCGATCAAGATGGAGCCTTTGTTCGAAAAGGACGAGGCGGCCGAATAGCCGGCCGCGCACGCAGAAAAGGTTTCGCGCAACAAAAAAGGCCCGCTTTCGCGGGCCTTTTTGTGAAATGGTGGAGCCTAGCGGGATCGAACCGCTGACCTCCTGCATGCCATGCAGGCGCTCTCCCAGCTGAGCTAAGGCCCCGTGCCATTTCGGTGTCGCTCTCGCCAATTGCCTTGGCTGCTGCGACCGGGACGCCGCCTTTAGCAGCGCCATCGGGTGATGCAAGGGGCCAAATCATCTTTCGATGCTTTTTTGGCCCCGCGCTGGAAAATCAGCCCTCGTCGTCCTCGTCGTCGCCCGTCGCGACGCCCAGGTCGTCGTCGCCGCCCAGATCGACGTCGTTGTCGGGCGAATCGCTGTCCTCGTCGACGTCGACGTCCAGATCCAGATCCTCGTCGGCGACGACCTCTTCCTTGACGACCTTGCCCGGCTTTTCGGCTTCTTCGAACGGCATCGGCTGCTTCGATTTCAGCACCGATTCCGGGATCCAGTTATAGCCGCAGTTGATGCAGCTGATCGGATCGTCCTTGGTCAAATCATAGAATCGGGTTGCGCATTTCGGGCAGCTACGCTTCGTGCCCCATTCAGCCTTGATCATATATGCCTCGTAACCCTTTGGAAACAGGATAAAAATATCGGAAAAGCGACGGAAGCTGAATAGCTATCCGTCAGATCGGCGAGCGCCTTGCCAGATTGCAAGGCCGCTGTCAAAAGCCGCACGCCATGACCGATCAAACCGCCACGCCGCGCAGCTTTTCCGCTTCCGTTCCGCTCAAAGGTGGGATCGCGATTCCGGGAGACAAGAGCATCTCGCACCGCTCGCTGATGCTCTCCGCCCTCGCCGTCGGCGAAAGCCGCGTGACGGGGTTGCTCGAGGGGCACGACGTGCTCGCTACCGCCGCCGCCATGCGCGCGATGGGTGCGACCATCGAGCGCCGCGACGACGGCGAATGGCGCATCCACGGCGTCGGGGTCGGCGGGCTGCTCCAGCCGCGCGAAGCGCTCGACATGGGCAACAGCGGCACCTCGACGCGCCTCCTCATGGGCCTCGTCGCGAGCCACCCGATCACCGTCACATTCATCGGCGACGCCAGCCTGTCGGGCCGCCCGATGGGCCGCGTGATCGATCCGCTGTCGCAGATGGGCGCCGACATCAGCGCATCGCCCGGCGGCCGCCTTCCCCTCATGGTCCGCGGCCTCGCCGCCGCCATCCCCCTCGCCTACCGCCTGCCGATGGCATCGGCGCAGGTAAAGAGCGCGGTGCTGCTCGCCGGGCTCAATACGCCGGGCATCACCGAAGTGATCGAACCGGTGCCGACGCGCGACCATAGCGAACGGATGCTCCGCGGTTTCGGCGCCGAGCTGACGGTCGAGACCGACAGCGACGGCACGCGCCACATCCGCCTTGCCGGCGAGGCCGAGCTGAAACCGCAGACGATCGTCGTTCCCGGCGATCCGTCGTCGGCCGCCTTCTTCATCGTCGCGGCGCTGATCGTTCCCGGCTCGGACATCACCATCGCCAATGTCGGGCTCAACCCGACGCGCGCCGGTCTGGTCGAGGTGCTGCAACAGATGGGCGGCGACATCACCCTTATGAACGCCCGCACCGTCGGCGGCGAACCCGTCGCCGACCTTCGCGTCCGCCACAGCGCGCTCAAGGGCATCGCCGTCGACCCCGCCGTCGTACCGAGCATGGTCGACGAATTCCCGATCCTCTTCGTCGCCGCGGCATTGGCCGAGGGACGCACCGTCACGACCGGGCTCGACGAGTTGCGCGTCAAGGAAAGCGACCGCATCGCGGTGATGGCGACCGGCCTCGAGGCGATCGGCGCGCGCGTCGAGGAAAACGAAGACGGCCTGATCATCGACGGCACCGGCGGCGACCCGCTGCCCGGCGGCGCCATCATCGCGGGTCACCTCGACCACCGCATCTGCATGAGCTTTGCGGTCGCCGGCCTCGTCAGCAAGGCGCCGGTGACGATCGACGACATCGCCCCCGTCGCGACGAGCTTCCCCAATTTCGAGGCGTTGCTCGCCGGGCTTCAGCAATGATCATCGCGGTCGACGGCCCCACCGCATCGGGCAAGGGCACGATCGCGAAGGCGCTCGCGGCGCATTTCGGCCTGCCGGTGCTCGACACCGGCCTCCTCTATCGCGCGGTCGGCTACCAGACGCAGCTTAACCATGGCGACCCCGACAACGCCGCCGACGCGCTCGCGGCGTGCAATTTCCCCGACAGCCTGCTGGACGACCCCGCACTGCGCTTCGAAAGCACCGGCAGCCTCGCCAGCCGCGCCTCGATCCATCCCGCGGTGCGCAAGGCGCTGTTCCAGCGGCAGGTCGATTTCGCCAACCAGCCGGGCGGCGCGGTGCTCGACGGGCGCGACATCGGCACCGTCATCGCGCCGCACGCCGACGCCAAGCTGTTCGTGACCGCCAGCCCCGAAGAGCGCGCGCGCCGCCGCCATGCCGAGATGCTCGGGCGCGGCGTCGAAATCAGCTACGACGCCGTGCTCGCCGACGTCCACGCCCGCGATGCGCGCGACACCGGCCGCGCCGACGCGCCCCTCGTCCGCGCGCCCGACGCGATGCTGCTCGACAATACCGACATGGACAGGGACGCCGCGCTCGCCGCCACGATCGCCTTCGTCGAGGAAAAGGTCAGGCGACCCGGCTGACCGCGGTCAGATCGGCCACCTCTGCCGCCGGTGCGGCGTGATAGACGCAGGTTTCGCCGACCCCCTTCAACATCTCGTCATGCGGCGGCCCGAAGGCCGCGCGGTCGGTCGTGCGCAGCCAGGTGCTTTCCGAAATCGCGATGCCGTTGACGGGCGCGGTGCTTTCCAGCCGCGCCGCCATGTTCACCGTCTCACCCCAATAGTCATACGCCATGCGCGTCGCGCCGATCACGCCGCCGACCACCGGCCCGCTGTGGATGCCGACGCGCAGCCCGACATCGGTCCCGGCGATGCGTTGCAACTCGCCCACACCTTCGAGCACGGCGCGTGCAAAGGCGATTGCCGCGTCTGCGCTGTTTCCGCTCACGACATTGCCGCCCGCAATCGCCAGATAGGCGTCGCCGATCGTCTTGACCTTCTCCACCCCATGCTCGGCGGCGCAGCGGTCGGCATGGTTGAAGAAATTGTTGAGCAGTTCGACCAGATGCCCCGGCGACACGCGCTGCGCCAGCCGGGTGAAGCCGACCATGTCGATAAAGATCACGCTTGCGTCGGCATAGCTGTCGGCGACGACGCGCCCGTCGCGGATGCGTTCGACCGCCGCATGCGGCAGCATATTGTAGACGAGCGCCTCATTCTTCGCGCGCTCGGCCTCCAGCGCTTCGGCCAGTGCGAAAGCGCCGCGGCTCGACCGGTCGATCGCGACGTTGATCGCCAGCATGATCGCCGCCCCGCTCGTATAGCTCAGCAGCGCGTACCACAGCCCCGCGCCGTGGCTCTGCACCGGCAGCACGGTCGCGAGGAACACGGTGAAATCGAGCGCCATCCACAGCAGGAACAGTCGCGGACGGCCCGCGAGCGCGACCGCGGCAAAGGCGCTGACCGCCAGCCGGTTGATCACCCCGACCGCGTGCATTTCCTCCTGCATGTCGATCAGCTCGTCGAACAGGATCAGGTTGATGTGCCCGACAAGGAACACGATGCCGAGCAAGGCGGCGAAATCGAGCGCCGGCTGCGCGACATATTGGGACCAGAAGGTCGAGGCGATATAGGCGCCGGCGAGAAACAGCGTGCATCCGAGCAGCAGCGCCAGCCGCGCCGTGTCGTGCGGATGGACGAACATCGGGTTCGCGATCGTATAGGCCAGCGCGACAAGCATGAAGAGCACGCCATAAACGCGGACGAAGGGCAGCCGCATCGTGCGCGCCGTTTCCTGGAAACGCGCCTCGACCGCCGGGTCGGCGAACTGGCCGTGCGACATCACTTGCATGGAGACCCCTCTCGATTGCGTGGGAGAATCTACAAGCAAGGTCTTACCACGCGGTTTACCGCGGTTTCCGCCTTGCTTCGGCCGGGCTTCGCGACTATACGCGCGCCGTCCGACGGGTTTTTTGCCGGTCGAGGCACGGACAAACCGCCGCCCAAAACCGGGCGTCGGGCGTGACGGGACACACCCGCCGCGCCCATTTTGCTTTGCCCATGCCTTGCCCCGTGAAGCGTCCGGAGGATGTCTTGCTCCGCATCCGGCGGGCAGGACGGATCGGCCACAAGACCAGCGGAACCAACCGCTTGGCCGGAACAAATGAAGTAAGGAAACTCTCTATGGCCTCTACGGCTTTTCCGTCGCGCGACGATTTCGCCGCGATGCTTGACGAATCGCTGGGTGGTGCTGATGGCGGCTTTGAAGGCCGCGTCGTCAAGGGCACCGTGACCGCGATCGAAAACGACCTGGCAGTGATCGACATTGGTTTGAAGAGCGAAGGCCGCGTGCCGCTTCGCGAATTCGCCATGCCGGGCCAGAAGGCCGACATCAATGTCGGTGACGAAGTCGAAGTCTATGTCGACCGCGTCGAAAACGCCAATGGCGAAACCATGCTGTCGCGCGACCGTGCTCGCCGCGAAGCCGCCTGGGACCGTCTCGAAGAAGAATTCAACAAAGAAGCCCGCGTCGAAGGCGTCATCTTCGGCCGCGTCAAGGGCGGCTTCACCGTCGACCTCGGCGGCGCCGTGGCGTTCCTTCCCGGTTCGCAGGTCGACATCCGCCCCGTGCGCGACGTCGGTCCGCTCATGGACCTGCCGCAGCCCTTCCAGATCCTCAAGATGGATCGCCGCCGCGGCAACATCGTCGTGTCGCGCCGTGCCATCCTCGAAGAAACGCGCGCCGAACAGCGCTCGGGCCTGATCCAGAACCTGGAAGAAGGTCAGATCATCGAAGGCGCCGTCAAGAACATCACCGATTATGGTGCGTTCGTCGACCTCGGCGGCATCGACGGCCTGCTCCATGTCACCGACATGAGCTACAAGCGCGTCAACCACCCGAGCGAAGTCATCAACATCGGTGACAATGTCCGCGTGCAGATCATCCGCATCAACCGCGACACGCAGCGCATCAGCCTCGGCATGAAGCAGCTCGAAAGCGATCCGTGGGAAGGCGTCGCCGCCAAGTACCCCGTCGGCGCGAAGCTGTCGGGTACCGTCACGAACATCACCGACTACGGTGCGTTCGTCGAACTCGAACCCGGCATCGAAGGCCTGGTCCACGTCAGCGAAATGTCGTGGGTCAAGAAGAACGTCCACCCCGGCAAGATCGTTTCGACGAGCCAGGAGGTCGACGTCATCGTCCTCGAAGTCGACAGCGACAAGCGCCGCATCAGCCTCGGCCTCAAGCAGGCCCAGTCGAACCCCTGGGGCGCGTTCGCCGAAACCCACCCGGTGGGCTCGGTCGTCGAAGGCGAAGTCAAGAATGCGACCGAATTCGGTCTGTTCGTCGGCCTGCCGGGCGACGTCGACGGCATGGTTCACATGTCGGACATCGCATGGGGCATCTCGGGCGAAGAAGCGCTGCACCTCCACCGCAAGGGCGAGGCCGTGCAGGTCGTCGTTCTCGACGTCGACGTCGAGAAGGAACGCATCAGCCTCGGCATCAAGCAGCTTGAAAAGGGTGCTCCGGCCGTTGGCGGCGGCGCCGCTGCTGCCGGTTCGCTGAAGAAGAACGACGTCGTCACCGTCTCGGTCCTCGAAGTCCGCGACAACGGCCTCGAAGTTCAGGCTGGCGACGATGGCGCCACCGGCTTCATCAAGCGCGCCGACCTTGGCCGCGACCGCGACGAACAGCGCGCCGAACGTTACCAGGTCGGCCAGAAGTTCGATGCGATGGTCATCGGCTTCGACCGCTCGAAAAAGCCGAACTTCTCGGTCAAGGCGATGCAGATCGCCGAAGAGAAGCAGGCTGTCGCGCAATATGGTTCGTCGGACTCGGGCGCCTCGCTCGGCGACATCCTCGGCGAAGCGCTGAAGGCCGGCAAGAAGGACTGATAATTTCATCCTTCCGCCGCAAGGCAAATGAAAAGGCCCGCAGAGTGTCCCTCTGCGGGCCTTTTTCTTTCGGTGATATATTTTGACCGGACAGTGATTCGTGATACCTTCCCCGTGCGTTGGGAGGGGTCTCGCGCAAAAGGGCCGGCAACGACCGGATGCCCGCCTCGGCGGGAATGGCGTGAATATATACCATAGGGGAAGCACATGATCCGGTCAGAACTGGTTCAGAAGATCGCGAGCGAAAACAGCGATTTGCGGCTCGAGGAAGTCGAGCGTATCGTCGACACTTTCTTCAATTCGATTGTCGACCAGCTCGCCTCGGGCGGACGCGTCGAACTTCGGGGCTTCGGGGCCTTCTCGACCCGATCGCGCGACTCGCGCACCGGCCGCAACCCGCGAACGGGCGCGGCGGTCGACGTGAAGGCCAAAAGCGTGCCCTATTTCAAACCGGGCAAGGAAATGCGCGAGCGTCTGAACGACTGACACCGCGCACCTTGGCCGTCACGGCCCGCGATACCGGCCTCAGTTCTTGAGCCGGTATCCGGTCCGGAACATCCAGAAAATCACGCCGAGGCAGAGCGCGAGGAAAAACGCGACCGCGCCCATGCTGACCTCGATGCCGACATCGCCCTTGCCGAAGAAGGTCCAGCGGAACCCGCTGATCAGATAGACGACGGGGTTGAACAGCGTGACCGTCCGCCACGCGGCGGGCAGCATGTCGAGCGAGTAGAAGGCGCCGCCGAGGAAAGTCAGCGGATAGACGACGAGCAGCGGGATCACCTGCAACTGCTCGAAGCTCTGCGCCCAGATACCGATAATGAAGCCGAACAGGCAGAATGTCACCGCCATCAGGATCATGAACGCGACCATCAAGAGCGGATGCGCGACCTGCACGTCGACGAACAGGTGTGCGGTCGCAAAGATGATCGTCCCGATGATGACCGATTTGGTCGCCGCCGCGCCGACATAGGCGATCACCGTTTCGAGCGGCGACAGCGGCGCCGACAGCATCTCGTAAATCGTCCCCGTCCATTTGGGCATATAGATGCCGAACGACGCGTTGCTGATACTCTCGGTGAACATCGTCAACATCATCAGTCCCGGCACGATGAAGGCGCCATAAGGCACGTTGCTCACCTCGGTCATCCGGCTGCCGATCGCCGATCCGAAGACGACGAAATAGAGCGCCGTCGTGATCACGGGCAGCATCAGGCTGGTCCAGAAGGTGCGCCCGAAGCGCGCCAGTTCAAAGGCGTAGATTGCGCGCACACCGCGCCAGTTCGCGGTCATGCGGCCTCTTCCTTCTTTTCATGCACCAGCCCGACGAAAATATCCTCGAGCGAGCTTTGCTTCGTGTGCAGGTCCTTGAAACCGACGCCGATGTCGCTCATCCGCCGCAGCAGCGACGGCACCCCCGTCGCCTCGGCCTGGCTGTCGAATTCATAGACGAGCTCGTGTCCGTCACCCGCCAGTTCGAGCTTCCAGTCGCCGAGTTCGGCGGGCACCGCCTGCAATGGTTCGGCGAGATTGAGCGTCAGTGTCTTGCGCCCCAGCTTCTTGATCAGCGCATTTTTCTCTTCGACCAGGATGAGCTGGCCCTTGCTGATCACCCCGACGCGGTCGGCCATTTCCTCGGCCTCCTCGATATAGTGGGTGGTCAGGATGATCGTCACGCCGCGCTCGCGAAGCCCGTGCACCATCTGCCACATGTCGCGGCGCAGCTCGACGTCGACGCCCGCGGTCGGCTCGTCGAGGAACAGGATTTCGGGTTCGTGGCTGAGCGCCTTGGCGATCATCACGCGGCGCTTCATGCCGCCCGACAATTCCATGATCTTTGAATCGCGCTTGTCCCACAGCGACAGGTCGCGCAGCAATTGTTCGATAAAGGCGGGATTGCGCGGCTTGCCGAACAGCCCGCGCGAGAAGCTGACCGTCGCCAGCACCGTCTCGAACGCGTCGGTGTGCAGTTCCTGCGGCACCAGCCCGATCAGCGAGCGCGCCGCGCGATAGTCGCGGGCATGGTCGTGTCCGGCAACCGTCACCGTCCCGACACTCGACGTCACGATCCCGCAGACGATGCTGATCAGCGTCGTCTTGCCCGCACCGTTCGGCCCTAGCAGCGCGAAAATTTCGCCCTTGTTGATGGTGAGGTCGACGTCGCTCAACGCCTTGTGACCGCTCTTGTAAGTTTTTCCGAGGCCGGAAATCTCGAGGACTGGAGTCATGCCGCCGGGTCTAGCGGAGCCGCCCGACCGCGTGAAGCGGCAAACATCGCTTGACCTCCATCGGCCCATCGGCTTGACCGGCACCGCGCGTGCGGACGTGGCGAAATCGGTAGACGCAGCAGACTTAAAATCTGCCGGCCTAGTGTCATGCGGGTTCAAGTCCCGCCGTCCGCACCAGCTTGGCGGCTGCATGCCGCAAACGTGGCAGCACCGTTTCAGCCGCTAGCAAGACACGCACCACCGATCGCCGGAGTAATACGACACTGCACGAAATAGGACGCGATGTAGGTTGCGATGTAGGATTTCAGATGTTCCCTTCTTGTTCCCGGTCCGTGCGACCGATTTACAAGGAGAGCATATGAGCTGCCTACCTATCGCCACGCAAGCGGAAGCAGAAGCTGGCGCAGTCAATGACAAGACGATGACCCCGCTTCGTACGAAGCAGGCCATCGAAGCCATTGGAGTATCACAGGATATCCTCGCCTCGCCGACTGGCGGAGCGATGGTTGGTTACAAAGCCGACGCCGCAGCGGTTCCATCTACCATGGCTTCACGCCTCCAGCGCGAGATATGGGTGGAGGATTACATCACCGACCCATCGCTTGCCGTTGATAACTATCCAGCCTTTGCTACGGCGATTGCTCAGGCGCAGGCCCGCGGCGTTTCCACTGTTCGCCTCAACGGGCGCTACCGCACCGAAAGCACGATTGTCATGCCGAGCGGCATCAATCTCGTCGGCAGCGGCCACCACTACATTTATGAACACGGCGTCGGCAACATCTTCGAAGGCGCGTGGATCGCGTACCGGGGTAACCCGTCCAATCCTGCGATCCGCTGTGGATCTGTGCAGGATTGCGAATTCAGGGGTTTGGGCATCGATTGCGGCGAACCGTCCGATGGCCGCACCGCGATCAGCATCGGTTCCGACAATAACCCTTCGACAAAGGAGCTGTTGTTCGAGAAATTCACAATCATGGGCGCCGGCGTCGGCGTCCGGTGGGGCGATGCGAATGCCGCAACCCCGCTGGAACAGTGCGACTCCACGACCTTCCGCGAAGGAACCATGCACAGTTGCATCGACGGTTTCATCGTCAATGCGATGAATGCTGCCGACAACTCCCTCATCGAACGTATAGGCCTTTGGCAGATTCAGGGCGTTGCGTTCAAATTCCCCGGCTTCGGCTTCTCGCCCGTCAGGCACTGCGCAGCAGGGCTGGTTTACGCCACTTCCAAGATGTTCGAGATCAGCGGAGCCGGCCCGGACGCATGGGTTATCGAAGGCTGTCAGTCCGAAGGTGATGTGAACGCCAAGTTCCTGACGATCAACGGCAATAATGACGAGCGTGTTCTTCACCTGCGTAACAACCAGATTAATCAGAAAATAGAAGTCAGTGGCATTCAGCGTGTCTACGCGACCGCCAACTACCTCAATCATCTGGTTGCGCTCGATGGTTATGTTCGCTGGACTGGCGAGGCAAACGCATGGATGGGGCCGCTGGAAACAACGCAGATGACGCTTGCAAACGGCGCGCGTGCGACCGAGCGCCTTCAGCGCGACGCTGACGGCCAAATGGGTCGCTGGCTGACCAAGGGAATGCGGATCGAGCAAGAGCTGGTGGCGGGCGGCTACGAGTATTCCGGCTGTGTCACCAGCGGCATCGCCGGCTTCACCTTCATCCCGAACAGCCCCGATTATTACCCTGGCTTTTACGTGATTCCGAGCACGCCGAACGGCTACGCCTATCGCTGCACGGCCGCGAGCGGCCTGGCGGGCGCCGAACCGTCTTGGCCGACTACGGTGGGGGCGTCCGTAACGACTGGGGCCGTAACCTTCCAATGTCGCGGTGCAGCCGCCGTCCTGAAGGGCATTGGAGCTATCCAGACATAGCTGGGTGGAACCGAGCCGGGATGATACTCGCATCCGTCTGATGTCGGGTCGCTATACATGGGCGGCTGTGTAGCCAGGCGGCCACAACGCCGTACGATTGAGACAATGGGGCGTGTTCATGAAGTGCGCCGCCCCATTGTTTCGATAGGCGCGGTCGGAATTCGACACCCTGTCGCCCTGCAAATTCCCGATCGGACTCGTTAGCGCCGGATGAGCGCTTTCGCCCTCGCCCGCATCCCCATCCGGTCGAGCGCGCCCTTCCCCCACGCCGCCAGCGCGTCGACCCCGTGCATCACCGCGAGCGCGGCGCGATTGCGCACGGTCGGACGCAGCAGCAGCACGTCGACACAAGCCACCGACGCGCGGCCGAATTGCGCCTTGTGCGCGCCATCGCCCTCCGTGAAATCGAACGCGCGAAAACCGCCTTCTTCATAGAGCGCGCGCATCGCCTCGACGTGCAGGACGGTGCCCGGCGACAGATCGGCGAAATCGGGATCATAGCCGAGATGCGCATAGACGAGCATGCCGCGCTCGACCGGCAGGTAGAGATAGGCAATCGCCCGTCCGCCCGCGAGCAGCAGGAACGCACGAACCTTGTCCGCCGCGGCCGCGGCCACGGCCTCCGCCACATCCGCCTCGCCGGTGGGCAGCCCGGCCTGCATAAGCCGCGCCTGATAGGTGCGCCCGGACAGTGCGCCGGCGACCGTCATGAACTCGGCGATCTCGTCGGCGGTCCGATAGGAGCGCACCGAAAACCCTTCCTCGAACTGCTCGGCCAGCCGCCGCGCCTTGCGCGACAGGGTCGAACGCGTCTTCGATGAAAAGCCCTGCCACCAATCGTCGAACCCCTGCCCCTCCATCGCGATATAGTGGCGCGGATAGGCCTGCCGCACGGCTACCAGCCAGCCCGCCATCGACGCCGCAACCGCGGCGAGCCGCGCGGCGGGCAGCGAGCGGAGCAGCCACCCGTCCGGCCCCGCAGGCGGCAGGTCGCCGGGCGAACCCGCCAGCACGGCGTCGAGGCCGTGCGGCACGACGCGCAGCCGCCGCCGCACATGGCCGAGCGTCCGCCCCGCCACCTCGACGCGCAGCGCGACGCTTTCGTCGGCCTGCCCTTCCTCCCGATGCCGCATTCGCTCCCCTTTGTTGCGATAGCCCTATTCCGGTTTCGCAGCACATGGTTATGATTGGCTTACGGAATTGGGAGGCAAGACGCGGAATGACGGTACAAGGCAGATATGGACGCACCGCCAAGGTCATGGCGGCGGCGGCAGGCCTTGCGCTCAGCGTGTCGAGCTGCGGCTTGTTCGGCGAGCGCGGCCCGGTGAAAATCGCCGCTATGGGGTCGCTCAACCCCGCCGCGACACCGCTCGACGGCGAACTCTCCGCCGCCAACGCCGCCCTGCTCGACGCCACCTCGCAAGGGCTCGTCGGCTATGACGGCGAGGGACAGATCGACACCGGGCTTGCCGATCGCTGGACCGTGACCACCGACGGGCGCAGCTATATCTTCCGCCTGCGCGAAGCCAAATGGACGAACGGGCGCAAGGTCGCCGCCGAGGAGGTCGCCGCGATCCTGCGCTCCTATCTGGCGCCCGCCAGCCGCCATCTGCTGAAGGATGATTTTCCCGAGGTCGAGACGATCAAGGCGATGACCGATACCGTGATCGAAATCCGCCTCGCGGTGCCGCAACCCGCGCTCCTCGAACTGCTCGCGCAGCCGTCGATGGCGATCGTCAACAAGGGTATGGGCTGGGGTCCGATGCGCGCGCGCAAGATCGGCCGCGCCGTGCTGCTCTCACCCGTCCCCGACCCGCTCGCCGAGGACCCCGAAGCCGCGGAGGCGGCCGCGCACGATCCGGCCTCGTCGATCGAGCTCACCGGGACGTCGCCCGCGGGCGCGCTCGCGCGCTTCAAGAACGGCTATGCCGACGGTGTGATCGGCGGCCGCTTTTCGACCCTGCCCTATTTCGTCGCGTCGAACATCGGCCGCTCGCGGCTCGTCGTCGACCCCGTCCCCGGGCTCTTCGGCCTGTCCTTCGTCCGCGCCGAGGGTTTTCTCGCGACCGATACCAATCGCGAAGCGCTCGTCCGCGCGATCCGGCGCGAGCGGCTGGTCGAGGCCTTCGGGCTCGCCGAATGGCAGCCGCAGGTCACGCTCCGCCCCGCGCTCTATGCGCGCGATGGCGGCCCCGCCCCGCTGGTCCCCGTATGGGCCGAGTATGACGAGGCGTCGCGGGTCGCGCAGGCGAAGCGCGCCGTCGATGCCTGGCGCGGCGCGGGGCGCGCGATCGAGCCGCTGCGCATCGCCGTTCCCGACACGCCGGGCGGCCGCATCCTCTTCGCTTATGTTTCGGCCGATTTCGCGGCGATCGGCGTACCCAGCCGCCGGGTCGCGATGGCCTCGGCCGCCGATCTCCGCCTGATCGACGAGGTCGCACCCAACGACGACGCCTTATGGGCCTTGCGCCGCCTGTCGTGCCGTCGCGACACGCTCTGCAACCGCGACGCGCAGGAGCTGATCGACCAGGCGACGCACAACATCGACCCCGGCCAGCGCGCGCAGCAAGTGAGCGAGGCCGAAGCCGTCCTCGCCCGCTACGCCCCCTTCATCCCGCTCGCGACGCCGCTGCGCTGGTCGGTCGCATCGCAGCGTCTGACGGGCCTGCGCGCCAACGGCCGCGCGCAGCACCCATTGAAACATCTCATCGCCTTACCTAACTAATACAGTGGCGCTTCAAGTTCGGGCGCTTTTGAAAGGACCCCGATGGCCCCTTCGCCCCCCAATCCCGATGCGATTTTCGATGCGTTGGTCCAGAACCGGGCCGACCCCGCGGCGCTGCGCAAGCGCGTCGAGACGCTCGAAATCCTGCTCGAACGCAGCTTTATCATCCCCGGCATCAACCGCCCGGTGGGCCTCGACGCGATCGTCGGCCTCGTTCCCGTCGTCGGCGACGTGATCGCCGCGACGATGGGCGCGTACCTGATCTGGGAAGCGCGCAACCTCGGCATGCCGAAATGGAAGATCTGGCGCATGGTCGGCAACCTCGGCGTCGACACCGCACTCGGCGCGGTCCCGCTCGTCGGCGACGCGTTCGACTTTTTCTTCCGCTCGAACACGCGCAATCTCAAGATCATCAAGAAGCATCTCGACAAGCATCATCCCGGCACGATGATCATCGACCAATAGGCGTTTCGCCTCCTTCCCCTTGGGTGTGCAATGCTGCTAGCACAGCGTCACCACACCCCAGGGGAGACTTTCCGAATGATCCGCGCCAGCCTCGCCGCGCTTGCCCTCAGCTGTTCCTTCACCGCCGTCGCGGCGGCGGCACAGGACGCCAAAGACCCCTATCTCTGGCTCGAGAATATCGAGGGCGCGAAGGCGCTGGATTGGGTCAAAAAGGAAAATGCGGCGACCGACAGGCTGGTCACCGGCCGTCCGGGGTTCGAGGCCGACCGCAAGCGCGCGCGCGAAATTCTCGACGACGACCGACAGATCGCCGAACCCGGCGAGGTCATGGGCGACACGATCACCAATTTCTGGCGCGACGCGGTCAATCCGCGCGGTCTGTGGCGGCAGAGCCCGCTCGACGCGTATCTCGCGGGCAAGCCCGTCTGGACGACGCTGATCGACGTCGACGCGCTCGGCAAGGCCGAAAAGCAGAGCTGGGTCTGGCACGGCGCCGATTGCCTCGCCCCCGACTATAAGCTTTGCCTCGTTTCGTTAAGCCCCGGCGGCACCGACGCCGACGTCGTGCGCGAATGGGACCGCACGACGAAAAGCTTCGTGGAGGGCGGCTTCACCCTGCCGCAGGCGAAAAGCAGCGTGACGTGGGAGGACGCCGACACCCTGCTCGTCGCGACCGATTATGGCGCGGGCAGCATGACCGCGTCGGGCTATCCGCGCATCGTCAAGCGCTGGAAACGCGGCACGCCGCTCGCGTCGGCCGAAATCGTGGCCGAGGGCGAGCATGAGGACGTCGGCATGAACGTCTTCGCCTTCACCGACGGCGACACGCGCTGGCCGATGATCAGCCGCGGCAAGACCTTCTACACCGCCGACGTCAAGCTGCCGAATATCGACCGATCGCGCTACATCTCGTCGATCGTCCCCGATACCGCGAGCGTGCGAGACGTCGTCGACGGACAGCTTGTCATCTTCCTCAACCAGGACTGGGCAAACATCCCCGCCGGCTCGCTCGTCTCGCTCTCGCTTGCCGACATGTCGGCCGACCGGCAGGTGCCGATCGTCACCGCGATGACCCCGACGAAGGCGCAGGCAATCGAAAATGTTTCCGCCACCGACAATATCCTCTGGGTCAAGGCGCTCGACGATGTCGAGGGCAAGCTGTTCGCGCTGCGCCGCGATCCCGCAACCGGCCGCTGGAGCCAGAAGGAAGTGCCGCTCGCCGACAAGGCGACCGTCACCATCGCGGGGACGATCGGCAAGCGCGATATCGTCCTCGCCACCGCCGAAACGATGCTGATGCCGCCGACGCTCTATGCCGTCGGCGAAACCGGCGCGCCGCAAGCGGTGCAGAGCTTGCCCGCGACCTTCGACGCGAGCAACATGCTCGTCGAAAAGCGTTTCGCGACCTCGAAGGACGGCACGCGGGTGCCCTATTTCCTCGTCCGCAAGAAATCGGACAGCGAAGCGCCGGTCCCGGCGCTGATCCACGCCTATGGCGGCTTCCGCGCGGCGCAGACGCCGGGCTATCTCACCGGCCAGCCGTACCGCGCCGGTCCGCTCGGGCTGTTCTGGGTCGAGGACGGCAATGCCTATGTGCTCGCCAATATCCGCGGCGGCGGCGAATATGGTCCCGCCTGGCATCAGGCGGCGCTGCGCGAGAAGCGCCAGAACAGCTTCGACGATCTTCATGCCGTCGCCGAGGATCTCGTCAAGACCGGCGTCAGCGCGAAAGGCCGGATCGCGATCTCGGGCCGCTCGAACGGCGGCGTGCTCGTCGGCGCCGTGATGACGCAGCGTCCCGACCTTTACGGCGCGGTGATCTCGGGCTCGCCGATCAAGGACATGTGGCGCTACGACAAGATGCTCGCGGGCGCATCGTGGGTCGCCGAATATGGCGATCCCGATGTGCCCGGCGACTGGGCCTTCCTGTCGAAATATTCGCCCTATCACAACATCCGCAAGGGCGTGAAATACCCGCCGATCTTCCTCTATCTTTCGACGAAGGACGACCGCGTCCACCCCGGCCACGCGCGCAAATTCGCCGCGCGGCTGATGGAGAACGGCAACCGCGTCTATTATCACGAATATCTGGAGGGCGGCCATTCGGTCGGCGCCGACCATGCCGAGGATGCCGTGCGCGCAGCGATGCTCCACGCCTTCCTCACGCGCGAACTGGTCGAGAAGAAATAGCGGGCATGCCGGGCAGGATCGCGCTGATCGAGGCTGGCGGTACCAAGTTCGTCGTCGGCGTCGGCGACGCGACGCGCCAGATCCTCGCGCGGACGCGGATCGACACGACGCATCCGGACGAAACCATCGCCGCGGCGATCGGCTGGCTGCAGGCGCAGGGCGACGATTATTCGGTGGTGGGCATCGCCAGCTTTGGCCCGCTCGACCTCGATCCCGCATCGCCGTCGTGGGGACACATCCGGCGGACGGCCAAGCCGCACTGGAGCGGCGCGGACATCGCCGGGCCGTTCGGGCGCGCGCTCGCCTGCCCGGTGGCGATCGATACCGACGTCAACGGCGCCGCGCTCGCCGAAGCGATGTGGGGTGCGGGCGCGGAAACGAAGTCGGCGCTTTACCTGACGGTAGGCACCGGGATCGGCGGCGGTGCGGTCGTCGACGGACGGCTCATCCACGGCGTCGGCCACCCCGAGATGGGGCATATCCGTATGCCGCGCCACCCCGATGACCGGGCGTTCGCGGGCAACTGCCCCTTTCACGGCGACTGCCTCGAAGGCCTCGCGGCGGGTCCGTCGATCAAGGCGCGGTGGGGCGCCTCACTGTCCGAACTCCCCGCCGGTCATGCCGCGCACGGCATCATCGCCTGGTATCTCGCGCAGGCCGTCGTCACCTTTCAGGCGATCCTCGAGCCCGCGCGCATCATCCTCGGCGGCGGCGTCATGGCGACGCCCGGGCTGATCGAACGCGTCCGCGCCGAAGCGAGCGCCGCATCGAACGGCTATTTCAGCGGCGACCCCGAAACGGTCATCGTGCGCCCCGGCCTTGGCGATGACGCCGGCCTGCTCGGCGCGCTCGCGCTGACCCGCCTCGACGGCCACCTCCGCCGCGTCGCGGGCGCGGGCGGCTGAGGCACGACGTTCAGCGGATCTGCCGCTTCTCCAGCTTGCGCGCCAAGGTGCGGCGGTGCATCCCCAGCCGCCGCGCGGTCTCCGATATGTTGAAATCGGTCTCGACCAAAGTCTGGTGGATATGCTCCCACTCGACGGTCTTGATCGACGTCGGGCGCGCATCGAGCGGCGCGTCGGCATTGCCCTCGGACCGTTCGAACGCCGCCTCGATATCGTCGGTGTTCGACGGCTTGGCGAGATAATAGGAGGCGCCGAGCTTGATCGCCTCGACCGCGGTCGCGATGCTCGCAAAGCCCGTCAGCACGACGATCCGCATCGCCGGATCGAGCGCGCGCAGCGTCTGGACGCACGCTAGCCCCGACGCGCCGCCGAGCTTCAGGTCGACGACCGCATAGCCGGGGCGCCAGTCGGTGAGCAGCTCATCCAGCGCGTCGGGGCTGTGCGCAACGCGCACGTCATAACCACGCCGCTCGAACGAGCGCTTGAGCGTCCGTGCGAAGGCTTCGTCATCCTCGACGATCAGCAATTGCCGCCGCTCGCTCATGTCGCATCTCCATTGCCGCGCGCGAGCGCCGAGATGGGCAGGAATATCCGCACCAGCGCGCCGCCTGCGTCGCGATTGGACACGCTGGCGCCGCCGCCGAGCTTGCGCAACACGTTGACGAGCAGGAACAGTCCCAGACCGCCGCCGGGACGCCCCTTGGTCGATCGATAGGGCTGGCCGAAATTCTCCAGCATCTCCGCGCTGAACCCCGGCCCGCGATCGGCGATCTCCATCACCAGCATATCGCCGTCGCGCGACGTCGTGATGCTTGTCCAGTCGGGCGACACCTCGGCCGCATTGTCGAGGATGTTGCCGATCACCTGCCGCAGCGCGGGGTCCGACACGATCGCGACATCGGCGCCGAAGCGGTCGTTGAATTCGACCGTACCGGGACGGCGCACCGCGCGCGTGTGCGCGACGATCTCGTTGAACGAGGCGCGCATCGTCGTCAGCTGCGGCCCCTCGCCGCGCGCTTCGCCCGCCGACATCAATATGCCGCTGACGATCGCCTTGCAGCGCTGAACCGCCACATCCATGTCGGCGAGGTCCTCCTGCAATTCGCGGTCGTCCTTCAACCGCGGCGCCGCTTTCCAGTCGCCGATCAGCACCGACAGCGTCGACAGTGGCGTCCCCAGCTCGTGCGCCGCGCCCGATGCGAGCAGGCCCATGCGCACGATATGATCCTCCTCCGCCGCGCGCTGGCGGCTCGTCGCGAGCGCCGCGTCGCTGTCGCGCAGATTGCGGCTGATGCGCGTGACGAAGGCGACGAGCAGCACCGCGATCAGCAGGAAACAGACGAAACTGCCCTGCAGATACAGCTCCATAGGGTCGGCAGCATAGCGCGGCGGCAGGACGAGCGGCGTCGGATCGACGCGCAGCGTGGCGAGCGCGGCGAGCGCGGCGACGACGATCGCCCACGACGATCGCGGGGTCAGCAGGATCGCCCCGATCACGACCTGGAGCAGGAACAGCGAGGCAAAGGGATTGGCGAGCCCGCCGCTATGATGGAGCTGCCACCCCAGCGCCGCGACGTCGAACAAGAGCGCCGCGGTCAGCTCGATATTGGTGACCGCGCGGCCGCGGCGGAGCAGCGCGATGCTCGCGAAGTTGATCGCGACCAGCACCATGATCGCGGCGAGCAAGGGCGCGCGCGGCAGCGATATGCCCATCGGGCCGCTGACGATGCCGATCGTCGCGAGCTGCCCCCCGACCGCGAGCCAGCGCAACTGGATCAGCAGCGCCATGTTGCGGCGGCCGGCGCTGGCGCCGGCAGGGCCTTCGGACAGGATCGCCGGTTGGGTCATCAATCCCGAATACGCCACAGCCGCCACGCAAAAAAGAGGCTGAGCGCACAAAGCGCAAACCACGTCAGCGCATAGACCATATGATGGTCGCGAAACTGCACGACGGTCAGCCCGCCGACGGGATAGCCGCCGGGGCTGGGCTTCGCATCGGCGTCGACAAAATAGGGCGCGGTCCGGGCAAGCCCCCTCGCCTTCGCTATTTCGGCGACATCGCGCGAAAACCACCGGTCCTTTGCCGGATCGTTCGTGCGCAGAAAAGCACCTCCGGGCTCGGTAACGCGAAGCAGACCGGTCACTGCCGCGGTCCCCGTGAGATTGCCCGCGGCGCGAGTCTCCGGATCGCGCCGGTTCGTCGGCACGAAACCCCGATTGACCAGCAAGGTGAAGCCGGGCGTTTCCAGCGGCGTCAGCACCCAATAACCCGCGCCGCGGTCGGTCACCGCCTGCACCAGCGTCTCGCGGTCGTGCCGGAAAACGCCCGTCGCGGTCACGCGGCGATAGGCATCGCGCTTCGCATCGATCCGGGTCCATGCGTCGGGCCCCGGCGCTGCCACCGGCGCCGCATCGATACGCGCGTCGACCGCTGCGATCAGCTCATGCTTCCAGACGCGCCGTTCGAGCTGCCAGACGCCGAGCGCGGCCAGCGCCAGCGCCGCGATCAGCGCCGCAGCGGCAAAGGCCGCGCGGCGGGTGCGGGTCAAAGCGCCTGGCCCGCCGTCTGACTGGTCGGCTCGTGCGGCATCGGCATCATGTTGGTGTTGAGATGGTGCATCACCCACAGCGAACCCGCGAGCATGATCACGACGACGATCACGGTGAAGATCAGCGAGGTCAGCGACCAGCCGCCCTCGGCCTTCGGCGTCATATGGAGGAAGAAGACCATGTGGACGACGATCTGGACCACGGCAAAACCCATGATGATCGCGCCCGTCGCACCGGCGCTCAGCGGCATCGTCATCACCAGCCAGAAGGGGATGGCGGTCAGGATCACCGACAGGACGAAACCGATGACATAGTCGCGCATCGTCGCGTGCGGCATCTCGATCTCGTGAGGACCGTGCGCGGCGTGATTGTGGGGATCGGCGCTCATCGCAGCACTCCCATCAGATAGACAAAGGTGAAGACGCCGATCCACACGACGTCGAGGAAGTGCCAGAACATGCTGAGGCACATCACGCGGCGCTTGTTCGCGGCGATGAGGCCGTGCTTCGACAGCTGGAACATCAGCGTCACCAGCCACACGATGCCGAAGGTGACGTGCAGCCCGTGCGTTCCGACGAGGGTGAAGAAGCTCGACAGGAAGGCGCTGCGCTGCGGCGTCGCGCCGATCTCGATCAGGTGATGGAACTCGTAAAGTTCGATCCCGAGGAAGGCGAGCCCGAACAGGCCGGTGATCGCGAGCCAGATCTGGACGCCCTTCACCTTGCCCTGCTGCATCTGGAGCACCGCAAAACCATAGGTGATCGACGAGAAGAGCAGCATCGCGGTGTTGAGCGCGATCAGCTTCAGGTCGAACAGATCCTTCGGCGCGGGGCCCGCGGCATAGCTGCCGCCGAGCACGGCATAGCAGGCGAAGAGGATCGCAAAGATGAGGCAATCGCTCATCAGGTAGATCCAGAAGCCCAGCATCGTGCTGTGCCCCTCGGGATGCGCATGCTCGTCGAGGTCGTAGAACTGGACGGGTTCGTCCGCAGTCATCGTCTTGGCACTCATCGCATCAGGCTCCGGCCGCCAGCTGGCGGGTGCGCGCTTCCTCGACCGCGGTGACCGTCGCCGCCGGAATGTCGAAATCGCGCTTGTAGTTGAAGGTGTGATAGATCGCGCCCGCGATCGTCGCGACAAAGCTCAGAGCGACGAGCCACCAGATGTGCCAGACCAGCGCGAAACCCATGACGAGGCAGAAGCCCGACAGGATGATCCCCGTGCCGGTGTTGCTCGGCATGTGGATGTCGCGATAACCATCGACCGGCCGCTGATGCCCGCGCTTCTTCATGTCGTACCACGCGTCGAGATCGTGGATCACGGGCGTGAAGGCGAAATTATAGTCGGGCGGCGGCGAGCTGGTCGCCCATTCGAGCGTGCGGCCGTCCCACGGATCGCCGCCGGTTTCGTCGCGCAATTCCTTGCGGCGCCAGATGCTCACCGCGAACTGGACCAGCATCGCACCGATGCCCGCGGCAACGATCAGCGCGCCGATGCCCGCGATCACGAACCAGATTTGCAGGCTCGGGTCGTCGAACACGCGCATCCGCCGCGTCACGCCCATCAGGCCGAGGATATAGAGCGGCGTGAACGCGACCCAGAAACCGACGACCCAGCACCAGAAGCTGACCTTGCCCCAGAAGACGTCGAGCTTGTAGCCGAAGGCCTTGGGCCACCAATAGTTGATCGCCGCGAACAGGCCGAACAGCACGCCGCCGATGATCACATTATGGAAGTGCGCGATCAGGAACAGCGAGTTGTGCAGCACGAAGTCGGCGGGCGGCACCGCGAGCAACACACCGGTCATGCCCCCGATGACGAAGGTCAGCATGAAGGCGACCGTCCACATCATCGGCAATTCGAACCGGATGCGGCCACGATACATGGTGAACAGCCAGTTGAAGAGCTTGGCGCCTGTCGGGATCGAGATCACCATCGTCGTGATGCCGAAGAAACTGTTGACGCTCGCCCCCGACCCCATGGTGAAGAAATGGTGCAGCCAGACAAGATACGACAGGATCGTGATGCAGATCGTCGCATAGACCATCGACGTATAGCCGAAGAGCCTTTTGCCCGAGAAGGTCGAGGTGACTTCGGAGAAGACCCCGAACAGCGGCAGCACGAGGATATAGACCTCGGGGTGACCCCAGATCCAGATCAGGTTCACATACATCATCGGCGATCCGCCGAGGTCGTTGGTGAAGAAGTTCGTGCCGACATAACGGTCGAGCGTCAGCAGCACGAGCGTTGCGGTCAGGATCGGGAAGGACGCGACGATCAGGATATTCGCGCAGAGGCTCGTCCAGGTGAAGACGGGCATCTTCATCAGGCCCATGCCCGGCGCGCGCAGCTTCAGGATCGTGACGATCAGGTTGATGCCCGACAAGGTCGTGCCGATCCCGGCTATCTGGAGGCCCCAGATATAATAATCGACGCCGACATTGGGGCTGTAGGATATGCCCGACAGCGGCGGATAGGCGAGCCAGCCGGTCTGCGCATATTCGCCGACGAACAGCGAGATCATCGTGAGCACCGCGCCCGCGGTCGTCATCCAGAAACTGAAATTGTTGAGGAAGGGGAAGCTGACGTCGCGCGCGCCGATCTGCAACGGCACGACATAGTTCATCAGCCCGGTGATGAACGGCATCGCGACGAAGAAGATCATGATCACGCCGTGCGCGGTGAACACCTGGTCATAATGGTGCGGGGTCAGATACCCCTCGGATCCGCCGAAGGCCATCGCCTGCTGGATACGCATCATGATCGCATCGGCAAAGCCACGCAGGAACATGATCAAGCCGAGGATCATGTACATGATCCCGATGCGCTTGTGGTCGACGGTGGTGAACCACTCCTTCCACAAATAGCCCCAGAGGCGGAATTTGGTGATCAGGCCGAGCACGGCGATGCCGCCGAGGACGACACCGATGAAGGTGACGACGAGGATCGGTTCGTGCAGCGGCAGCGCCTCGAGCGACAGCTTGCCGAGGATCGGACCGGTTTCGGGTGCGGGATGCGGGATGGTCATGGGGGTCTCGTTCAGGACATCGGGCGATCGGCGGCAGCGGGTGCGCGCAGCGCCGTGCGTTCAGGCTTGGCAGGATGGGGAAGCCCCTCACCCTTTAGCTTTTCGGGCGCCACCGGCTTCGCGTCGGGGCGGTCGTTCGACATCACCGGCGAGCTGCAATAGGCCGCGACATAGCGCATGCTCCAGCGCGCCGCCTCCGCAGTGCCGCGCGCCGCGAACTTGTCATAGGTGACCTGCCGGACATTCTGGATGCCCGCGATCCCCGCGCCGCCCGCGGCGTCGAGCGACATCATGTCGTGCATGCACATCTTGCCGGGCTCGACGCACATGTTGACGACCGCGTCGAACAGTTGCGGATCGCTCGCGGCGAAACGGCGAACGGGTTCCTTGTGCGTCGGCTTTTCAAGCTTCAGATATTCGGCGCGGCTGAGGTCGCCTTCGGCCGAAGCCTTGGCGGTCGCGACCCATTTGTCGAACTCGCCCGCGGGCAGGCTCTTCACCGCGAAACGCATGTTCGAAAAGCCCCAGCCCGAATAATTGGCCGAAAAGCCCTCATAATTGCCGGTCTTGTCGAAGACACCGTGCAGCTTGGTTTCCATGCCGGGCATCGCATAAATCTGCCCGGCGAGCGCGGGCACATAGAAGCTGTTCATCACCGATGACGACGAGATACGGAAACGGATTGGACGATCGACCGGCAGCGCCAGCTCGTTCACCGTCGCAACGCCCTGTTCGGGGTAGATGAACAGCCATTTCCAGTCGAGCGCAACGACCTGCACGTCGAGCGGCTTCACCTCGGCCGCAACAGGCTTGCCCGGCGCGGTGCGCGCGAGCGGGCGGTACGGATCGAGCAGATGCGTTGCGACCCACGTCACCGCGCCAAGGCAGATGATGATCAGCAGCGGCGCCGACCAGATCACGAGCTCGAGCTGCGTCGAATGGTCCCAGTCGGGCTTGTACGTCGCCTCCTTGTTCGACGCGCGATATTTCCACGCGAAGAAGATCGTCAGCGCCATCACCGGCACGATGATCAGCAGCATCAGCACGGTCGACAGGACGATCAGGTCGCCCTGCTGGCGCGCAACGTCGCCGGCCGGGTCGAGCACGATCAACCCGCAGCCCGAAAGCAGGGGCAGCGCGGCGAGCAGCGGCAAAAGCCGCAATCGGGCGGAAAAACGGGGGAGATTGCTTGGCATGATGCGCGCCTAGGCCTCCTTTGTTGCAGTGCACATAGGACATTTTGTCCAATCCCGCGACCGTTCATCATCGCGCAGGGGCATTTTCATTCCGGGCGATTTTGCCCTATGACCGACTCGTGCCGCCGCATCTTGTCTTGCGGAGGGCGCCAGCTCAAGGATTGTTGCCATGGCTGCCGATACCGTCCCCACCACCGAGGTCGAACGCGACGCCCGCGCCCTCCATGAAGACGGCCACCGCATCGACCCTGCGGAAATCGCGATCGGCGTCATCATCGGCCGGACATCCGAATTCTTCGACTTCTTCGTTTATGCGATCGCGTCGGTGCTCGTTTTCCCGAAGCTGGTCTTTCCGCACCTCGACCCGCTGACCGGCACGCTCTGGTCGTTCGCGATCTTCGCTCTCGCCTTCGTCGCGCGCCCCGTGGGCACGATCATCTTCACCGCGATCGACCGCGCCTATGGCCGCGGCGCCAAGCTCACCATCGCGCTCTTCCTGCTCGGCGGATCGACCGCGGCGATCGCCTTCCTGCCCGGCTACCAGTCGATCGGGATCGGCGCTGCATTGCTCCTCGCGCTGTTCCGCATGGGACAGGGCGTCGCGCTCGGCGGCTCGTGGGACGGTCTCGCCTCGCTGCTCGCGCTCAACGCGCCCGAGAACAAGCGCGGCTGGTACGCGATGATCCCGCAGCTCGGCGCGCCGCTCGGCCTGATCGTCGCCAGCCTGCTCTTCATGTTCCTGATCTCGGCGCTTCCGGCGGAGGATTTCCTCGCGTGGGGCTGGCGCTATCCCTTCTTCGTCGCCTTCGCGATCAACGTCGTCGCGCTCTTCGCGCGGCTGCGCATCGTCGTCACCCCCGAATATGCCGAACTGTTCGAGAATCGCGCGCTCCAGCCCGCGCCGCTGCTCGAAACGGTGCGGTCGGAATGGAAGACGATCGTCATCGGCACCTTCGCGCCGCTCGCCAGCTTCGCGATGTTCCACATGGTCACCGTCTATCCGCTGTCGTGGGTGTTCCTGTTCACCGACGAAACCCCCGTGCGCTTCCTGATGATCGAGGCGATCGCCGCGGTCGTCGGGATCGGGACGATCATCGCGTCGGGCTATCTCGCCGACCGCATCGGGCGCCGCACCCTGCTCGCCGGCACCGCCGCGGCCATCGCGGTGTTCAGCGGCTTCGCGCCGCAGCTCCTCGACGCGGGCGAGATCGGCGAGGCGACCTTCATGATCCTCGGCTTCGCATTGCTCGGCCTCTCGTTCGGCCAGTCGTCGGGCGCGCTCTCGTCGAACTTCCACCCGCGCCACCGCTACACGGGCTCGGCCTTCACCTCCGACCTCGCCTGGCTGTTCGGCGCCGGCTTCGCGCCGATGGTCGCGCTCTGGCTGTCGAGCCAGTTCGGGCTGATCGCCGCGGGCGCCTATCTGCTCTCGGGCGCGATCGGCACGCTCGTCGCGCTGTGGCTCAACCGCGAACTCGCCAGCACGATCGGCTGACCCGGACCCGATGCAATTCAGGGCTAAGATCGAACACAGGGGGATCAATCCCGTTGTGATGGTCAGCGCTGCGCGGGCACGGCGGATCAAGCCCGACTGGAAAAAGCCCCTGCCCGTGCTGGTGCAGGTGAACGGCCAGCCGGAGCCCGCGTGGCGGGTCAACATGATGCCGGCGGGCGACGGGCGCTTTTATCTCTATCTCGACGGCGTTGTCCGCAAGGCATCGGGCACCGATGTCGGCGACACCGTCGACGTCTCGGTCCTTTTCGATCCCGACTATCGCAGCGGCCCGCAGGACGACATGCCCCCGGAATTCGCCACGCGCCTCGACCAAGACGCCGGGGTCAAGGCGCGATGGGACAGCCTCCAGCCCAGCCTCCGGAAAGAAGTCCTGCGTTACCTCGCCAATCTGAAATCGGATGCGGCGAAAGAGCGCAACATCGATCGCGCCATCGCCGTCCTCGGCGGCGCAAAGGCGCGTTTCCTCGCGCGCGACTGGAACTGAGCGCGGCCGCCCCGCTCGGTGTGCTTGATCGCGCCGGATATCACCGCCTCAGCGGGCGCCTTCCCCCAGCATATAGTCCGCCACGCTATAGGAGTGGCTGGCCTGATAGGCGTTCCTGCCGCGGTTCATGTGCGTCAGGTTGAACCGCCGGATGATGCGCACAGCACGATCGGCCGTGAGGAAGTCCCCGATCGACGCCGTACCACGGATCTTGACGATCGAGAGGTCGGGCCCTTCCGGAGAGGACCAGCTCACACTCCCGGGCTCCCGGACGCACTGCTCCAGCAGCGCCGCGTCGACCGCCTCGGGCACGAGCACGCCGCCGGGTGTCAGGTCCGAAAGATGCACGATGAACCGCGCGCGAAGATCGTCGCCGTCGGCGTAGAGGGTGAACAGCTCCATCCAGCTTGCGTTGACGCGGACCAGCGGCTTGTCCGACGTCGATGGCAGGCAGGAGACCGACCAATAGGCGCGCTCCGTCGCGCGGGGGATGGGAATGCACGTCCGGCCATATCGCTCGAGTATCTCGAACAGCCCGGACGCCTGCGGCCGGCGAAGCAGTTTCTGGAAGCGAGGCGCGTATTTCATCCGCTGCTCGATCGAATCGTGCCGCTCCTCGACGTCGGCGGGTTCCGCCCGCCCCTCCAGCCACGCGGCCTGCTGTTCGATATCGAGGAACTGGCGCAGCCCCTTGGGGCTCTGGCTGGGCTTGCTCATGCGCCGAGAATGCGGGACGCGCGGCCGATCATCAAGAGCCACGAAAGATC
Organism: Sphingopyxis sp. LARHCG72; assembly: GCF_052871675.1. Classification (NCBI taxonomy): domain Bacteria; kingdom Pseudomonadati; phylum Pseudomonadota; class Alphaproteobacteria; order Sphingomonadales; family Sphingopyxidaceae; genus Sphingopyxis; species Sphingopyxis sp. LARHCG72. The sequence continues at coordinate 128,653 of NZ_JBIXJU010000003.1, forward strand.
GGAAGCCTGTGCTTTCAGGGATTTGCAGCGCCCTCGCGGGGCGGTGGTGGCAGGGCTGGATTCGAACCTAACCGTTAAGCATTGATATTATATTATTTTTATAAAGAATCCGAATACTTACCCCCACACTCCCCCCCACATTTCTGATCATCTAACGCTTGTTCGATTCACAAAATGATAAGCTGGATAAGGTTTTGGGCAATCCTTGGCCGGCCCATGCGAGGCGTTTTCGGGCACAGAAATTGAATGCTCGATTCGGAAAAGTGCTCGCCTGAAATCTATTCCGCAGCGGTCGCTTGCCACCCCATTTCGGTCACGACGGCCATCTGAGTGCCGCGGGCCAATGTAACCGCTGAACCTGGCCGGTTGCTGGCAGTCTGCTTCTGGGCGCGAATTTGAGAGAGCGGACGTTGCGTGCGCGCCGTCAAGTGGTGGGCGCAGACCATCGGCTCTCGGTCGCACCGATCGACAGCCAGCGACGAATGACGCGATGCATGTGCGATCTGTCTTTTGACGATGCACTCGGAAACATGAGCGATGGGCATCGATACCCCGAATATTTCGCGGAATGTTCCTGGACATATAGCCTTCTCGCCGCTTTGGGCGTGCATCCCATTGAAATCTTGATACATGCCCGCTCGCGATCGCTCAGAAAGTGAAGCAATTGCGACCTTCCGGGAGGGGCCAAGAACAGCAATCGAAAAGGACATCGAAGCATGAAGAAGTTTTTGACGGTCGCCGCGTTCGGCGCGGCGCTGGCATTGAGCGGCTGTGGCAAGAGTGAGAATACGGCGGCTGCGTCGGCCCGGATGGTGAAGCGCGAGGCCGGCAACTGGAAGACCGACATCAAGCTGGTCAAGTTCGAGATGCCGGGCGTTCCCGATAATGTGAAAAACCAGATGTCGAAGCAGCTCGCGGCCGCCAGCGGCACCGAGCAGTGCCTCACGCAGGAACAGGCCGACAAGGAAGATGTCGCCAGCGCGCTATCGAAGGGCTACGGCGACGCCTGTACCTGGAGCAAGAACGAGATCGGCAGCGGCAAGATCGACGTCGCGGGCACCTGCACACAAGGTGCGCAGAAGGTCGAACTCGCCCTCGCCGGAACTCTCGACACCAAGAAGACCGACGTTCTCGTTACCTCGAAGGGCAAGTCGCCGATGGGCGGCGGCGACATGGAAATGCAGATGCAGGTCACCAGCACCAATGTCGGCCCCTGCAAGGGCTGAGCTTCCCAAAAAAAGTTGATGAAGGGGCGCGGTTCAGAACCGCGTCCCTTTTTTTGGCCATCTGGATCTTCTCACGGCGATGTCTACCTATTGAACTGCCGCATCCCGCCAGAGATAAATGCCGCGGCCATCGAGAAAATCGGCCGCGAGGCAAGAATATCGAGTGGCTTTCCCGCCGCCCAAACGTCGGGTGGGCATCAAGGCGGGCGTTAACCCGCGCGTGGTGCGACTGGTCGGCCGACCATATCCGACGCAGCGGCGCCGAAACTCAATCGGCAGACCACAGCCGGGCCATCGATAGGGACTGCGATGCGCCATAACCAGATCCCGCCTTCGCGGCGGTACGATCGAGAGACTTTAGCCTGCGCAGAATTTCATTCGCCAGCGGCGAAAAGGACATCGGATGGGCTTGGTCGAGATCGCGGGCAATCCGCTGGATCGTCGCATGGTTGAGGTTGGGTCGTTCGTCCCTGAATGCAAATATGACCCGGTTCATTCCAATTTTGACCGGAAGATCGATAACCAGTCCGAAGCACTGGCGTATGCGGGACAGAATTGCGGCATGCTTCCAGTGATGATCGCATAGGTTGACCACGAAGACCCCGCCCGGATTCAGCCGCGAATGGCAATCGCGGTAAAATTCCGAAGAGCAGAGCTCGGCGGGCTGCCCGTCCTTGTCAAAGCCATCGACGAGCAAGACATCGCAGGTTCCTGCGTCCCGCTTGACGAACGCGGCGCCGTCATCACAGACTATCTCGAAGCGATCATCCTCGGGCGGCATGAAGAATTGGTCGCCAACGGCAATGACCTCGGGATCGATCTCGACTGCGGTAATCGAGACATCGGGCAGATATTTGTAGCAATATTTTGCCAGCGATCCGCCACCGAGTCCGATCATCTCGATCGTCTGCGGAGAGGGATTGAACAGCAGGAACCCCATCATCTGGCGCGTATAGTCGAGAATCAGCCTGTCCGGATCGTCGATGCTCATTATGCTTTGCACAAAGGCCCAATTTGCGAGGAGGCTTCGCATAGTGCCCAGTTCGAAGATGAACGGGGCGTCCAATCCGCTTTGCTCGATCAGATTTGGATCGTCACTGTCGGTGCCATATCGTTCAAAATGACGCTGATCCCGGTCGTTATCGTCGAGGTGATCGAGAAAATGATCAAGCTCGGCTCTCACCCAATCGTCGCCATGCAGGTCTTGAGCTGTCTCGGGTCCGCAGGCCAAGTCGGCCTCGGCTTCGAAGCATTCTGCAGCCCTATCTGTCATCGTCGCGATGTTCATTTTGCCGATCGTGCGCCCGTCCGCCGGCAATGGTGACGCCAACGAACAAAACCAGCAGAAAAACGGTGACAAGGATGATCAGGAATGTCGTCATATTTGCCTCCCGTCCGAAACGACCTTCAGCGAAAACAGCGCCCCGCCGCGGTCACGACGTCCCCGCAGGGTCAACGTCCTTGCCGCTTCTCGTCAAACTGCTGAGCCTTGTTGTACATCTCCTGCCACGCCGCCGCCGCCCGGAGGGCCCGGTCCCGGACATTCGGGAGCAACGTCTCACTTGCCTCTGCTTGGCAGGCATTCATGCGAGCCAGGTAGAATTCATGGTTGCGGACAGTCGGCTTCGGGCTGGGTGGAGAGGTCATGTCACAAGCACCATGTTTTTCTGGCCCTGCGGGGCGCCCATCGGACCGGATTGGGCGAAGCCCCGATTGCGATTGGAATGACCGCATTCGACGTTCCCAGCCGGGTGACCCATCAGCGGGCACAATGTACATATACAATATCTTCTTGGCTTGTTAAGATTGATATTTGATGTTTTAAACGTCATTCGAGAATGTAAGCGGGCGCCATATCAGCCTCAACCAGATATTCGATCTTTCAGCGAGCAACGACGATGACTATGGCAGGTCTATGCCCCGGCGGATGACGATAGCAGGACAGATCGAGCAGCTGATCGAATCTCTAGAAGGCGCGGCGACCTGCGACGATTGCATCACCGACCGGCTCAACCTGTCGGTCCGCAGCCAGGCCAACGCGGTGACGCGCGACCTCGGCGACGACAAGAGGTTCGACCGCGGCAAAGCATCGTGCGGCCTGTGCGGATCGACCAAGACCGTCATCCGCCATCGCATCATGTAAGCCCGCGTAGGAAGGCCGGCGGCGGCGAAGATTCAGCGCTTGCGCACGAACTCGGCTCGCAGGACAAGACCCTTGATCGCCTCGTGGCGGCAGTCGATTTCCTGCGGATCGCCGGTCAGCCGGATGGACTTGATGACGGTCCCGACCTTGAGCGTCTTGCCGGCGCCTTTGACGTCGAGGTCCTTGACCAGAACCACCTGATCGCCGTCCTGGAGGATGTTGCCTACCGCATCGCGCACCTCGATCTGCCCCGCGGCGGCTTGCCGGGCGGCGAGTTCGGAGGCGGGCATCCACTCGCCGCTCTCCTCGTCATAAACATATTCATTATCGTGGGTCATTTCATGCTCCATTGGGGTTGGACGGCCGATCGGTCGCGCCGATGCGTCCGGTTTTCAGGGCGAGGCGGGCACCGCATTCACTTCCTTGCGAGTAGCTCGGCGGCGAGCGACTGCGCGTGCGCATAATCGGCCGCATGCGAGACCTTCGCCGATGTTTCGCCAAGCCCGACACGATCGAGCATCGAACGGGGCTGCGGCTGCACGCCGGACAGGATGATCTCGGCCCCGGCGAGCCGCGCCTGCTCGACAAATTCTTCGAGCGCCTGCGCCCCGCTCGCATCGAGCAGCGGCATGAGCCGCAAGCGCAGGATGATGACGCGCGGCGATTGTCCCAACCGGCGCAGCGTGTCGAGCAGTTCGCCCGCAACGCCGAAGAAGAAGGGGCCCGCGATCCGGAACACCTCGACACCCGGCGGCAAATCATCGCGTTGATCGAGGTCTTCGACGTCGAGTTCGGCATCGCGCTTGCCGCTGCCATCGACCTCAACCGTTTCGGCCATGCGCGCCATGAACAGCAGCGATGCGAGCGTCACGCCGACGCCTATCGCGACCGTCAGGTCGACAAGCACCGTCAGCCCAAAGGTGAGCAGCAGCACCGCCCGATCGCTGTTCGGCATCCGCAGCAAGGCGAGGAAGCGCTGATATTCGCTCATACCCCAAGCGACCATGAAGAGGATCGCCGCGAGCGCCGCCATCGGAACATAGGCCATCAGGTCGGCACCGAAGAGGATGAAGAGCAGCAGGAAAGCCGCATGCATCATGCCCGCCACGGGCGTCTTGGCACCCGAGCGGATGTTGGTCGCCGTGCGGGCGATCGCACCCGTTGCCGGAAGCCCGCCGAAGAGTGCGGAGCCGATATTGGCGACACCCTGCCCGATGAGTTCCTGGTTCGAGCGATGCCGCGTGCCCGCCATGCCGTCGGCGACGACCGCGGATAGCAGCGCCTCGATCCCCGCGAGAAAGGCGATGGTGAACGCCGACGGCAGGACGGCATTGATCTTCGCGAACGAAATCTCCGGCAGCGAGGGCATCGGAAGACCCGCCGGGATATCGGGAAAACGCGAACCGATCGTGTCGACCGGGAAATTGAGCAGCGCTACGGCGAATGAACTTGCCACCACCGCAATCAGGAAGCCGGGAAGGCGCGGCGACCATCGGCGCAGCATAATGATAAGCGCCAGCGCGCCGACGCCGACGCCGATGGTCACCCAGCTCGCGCTCGGCAACGCTCCAAGATACGCCTGCCACTTGGGAAGGAAGTCGGCGGGAACCTTGTCGATCGCAAGACCAAGGAAGTCCTTCACCTGGCTCGAGGCGATGATCACCGCTATACCCGCCGTGAAACCGGTCACGACCGGATGCGGGATATATTTGATCATCTGCCCGAGCCGCAGCACCCCGGCGACGATCAGGATGATCCCCGCGAGCAGTGTGGCGACGAGCAGCCCGTCATAACCATGGCTCGCAATCACATTGAAGATCACGACCACGAAGGCGCCGGTTGGGCCGCCGACCTGAACACGCGATCCGCCGAGCGCCGAGATCAGGAACCCCGCGACAACCGCCGTGATCAGTCCCTTGTCGGGCGAGGCGCCGCTGGCGATTCCAAGCGCCATCGCGAGCGGCAAGGCGACGATCGCGACCGTCAGGCCGGCGATCGCGTCGGCGCGGAAGGTGGCGGCGGAATAACCCTCGCGAAAGACCGTCAGGAGCTTCGGCGTATAGGTCTCGGGTTTCACCGAATTTCGGGCCGGCTCGGAAATTTGGCGGAAAGAAGCCCGCGCCCGGGCCGCGCGGGATCGGCGAGGGCCGCTTCGCGCAGTCGCACGCCACGCCCCTGCCCGGTGCTCGAAGAATATTCGCCAAGCAGTTCGATGCCGTTGCTTTCGAGCGCGCCGATCACCTTAACCAAGGTATCGACGACACCGCGAACCTGGCCATTGGATGCTTCCATCCGCTGGATGGTCGGAAGAGAGAGGCCCGCCAGTTCGGCGAGTTGACGCTGATCGATCCCAAGAAGGGCACGCGCGGCCCGCATCTGCTGTGAGGTGATCATATCAGCTCCTCGATGTTTGATACATCATTTATCAATCTTAACACCATCATCTAATACTGTATATATCGATCATGCCAAGCAATCGATCAACCGTGACTTGTGTCCGCCAAGATTATAGTTCGCAGATTTTCCGCGGAGAACGCGGCTGATGCCGGATTTCATGGTGTCGCCATTCGACCGCCCCATCACCAGGAAGATTCCGCCGCCGAACGATCAGGATCCGGAAGGCGAAGACTTTGCGCTTCCATCCTCCGGTTGGGAGGCGATGGCCCGCGGCGCGCGAGGCCGATGCCCGCGTTGTAACGATGCGAAGCTCTTTCATCGCTTCCTCAAACCGGTGGCGACTTGCCCCCGGTGCCGGCAAGACTGGACCCATCAGCAGGCTGATGATTTCCCGGCCTATGTGTCGATCCTGCTGACCGGGCATATCATGGCGCCGATCATCATCGCGCTCGTTCAGGAGACGGCACTGTCACTGGCCGCCCTGGCCGCGATCATCGTGTCGTCGATGCTGATACTGATGATCGGCATTCTTCAGCCCGCGAAGGGCGCGACCATCGCCTTGCAATGGTGGTTCGGCATGCACGGGTTCGTGAAGGAACGGCGCACCTCGAACGAAGAAAACCCGATGCCCGACCACCCGGACGGAAACGGCAAAGGGTTGCCCTGACAACGTCCCGCCTTTTAGATGGCCGGCAACCCGCAAAATGGAGCGAAATTTCTTGGATACGGTATCGATCGTCCTCTTTCTGCTGCTGGCCGTCGTCGTCAGCGGCGCGATATCGCGAATGCTCCCCATATCCTTGCCAACCCCGCTCGTGCAGATCCTGCTAGGAGCGGGCATTGGTCTATCGACATCCTACCGCGTCGAGCTCGACCCCGAACTGTTCCTGCTGCTTTTCCTGCCGCCGCTGCTGTTCCTCGACGGCTGGCGCATTCCCAAGGATGAATTGCTGAAAGACGTCTCGACGGTGGTCGAACTCGCGCTCGGCCTCGTCCTGATAACAGTCGTCGGCATGGGCCTGTTCATCCACTGGATGATCCCGGCGATGCCGATGGCGGTCGCCTTCGCGCTCGCCGCCGTCGTATCGCCGACCGATCCTATTGCGGTCTCCGCCATCGCGGCCCGCGTGCCGATCCCCAAGCGGATGATGCACATATTGGAAGGTGAGTCGCTGCTGAACGATGCGTCGGGGCTCGTCTGCCTGCGTTTTGCCATCGCCGCCGCGCTGACCGGCACCTTCTCGGCCGGCACCGCCGCGCTCAATTTCCTGTGGGTCGCGGGCGTGGGACTGGCGATCGGCGTCGCGGTCACGCTGGCCGTGACCCGCGTCAAAGCCTGGGTGACGAAGCGCTGGGGCGAGGATACGGGCTCACAGGTTCTCGTCAGCCTGCTGATCCCCTTCGGCTCCTACCTCCTCGCCGAGCATTTTCACGCCTCGGGCATCCTTGCCGCGGTGAGCGCGGGCGTGACCATGAGCTTCGCGGAAATATCGCGCCAGGCGATGGCGGTCACGCGGATGCGGCGTAATTCGGTGTGGGACACGATTCAGTTCGCGCTTAACGGCATCATCTTCGTGCTGCTCGGCGAACAACTGCCCGCGATCCTCGCTGGCGCGAAAGAGACCGTGACGCTGACCGGCCACAGCGCACCCTGGTGGCTCGGCATCTATGTGATCGCGATCGTGGCCGGACTGGCGGCGCTGCGTTTCCTCTGGGTGTGGGTTTCCCTGAGGCTCACCATCTTGCGCAAGCGCGACAAGGACAGCGGCCTTCAAAGCCCCGACTGGCGACTGGTTGCCGCCATGTCGTTCGCCGGCGTGCGCGGGGCGATCACCTTGGCAGGCGTACTGACGCTGCCGCTGGCGCTCGACGATGGCACAGCTTTTCCGGCGCGCGATCTTGCGATTTTTCTGGCGGCGGGTGTCATCATCGTCTCGCTGGTCCTGGCCAGCGTCGCATTGCCGTTGTTGCTCAAGGGGCTGGTGATGCCGCCGGAACCATCGAAACAGGCCGAGGAGGATGCGGCTCGCGTAGCAACGGCCGAAGCAGCCATCCGCGCGATCGAGCGGCGCCAGCACGCCTTGTCCGAGGATCATGGCGAAGCCGACCTCTATGCCGCCGCGGGCGCGCGCGTCATGGACTTTTACCGCGAGCGAATCGAGAGCCGCAGCCAGGGCCTCTCCGAGGCACGCCGGGCGGAAGAGCAACTCATCCGGGAATTTCAGCTGGTCGGTGTCAAAGCCGAACGCGAAGCACTGGTGAAGCTTGGCCGCGCTCGCGCGATCGGTAGCGAGGTGGCCCGAAAACTGATCCGCGAGCTCGATCTGTCCGAGGCGCGGTATCGCGGTTAATGGCCGTTAGGAGACTGGCAGCTTCTAGGTCGGACACCTAGAGAAGCGGACATTCAACAGCTTTGATGATAGCACGGCTTAAAAGGGCACGTCGTCATCGAGGTTATCATCAAACGGCGGCCGCGGTGTCGGAGGTTTGCGGGGAGCACTTAGAGCTTTCGGTGGAGCGGCGGCCGGAAGCTGCTTCGTTTCCTCCTCTGCAGCCTTCGCCTCCGCCACGGTCTGCATAATATTGGTGGTCAGCTTGTGCGTTATGTCTGCCGATGCCCAAACGGTGCCAGGCACACTTAGAACAAGATAGGTCAATCGCGCGACGGCCATCATGTTGAGTCGACGCTTCTCCAACTCAGCTTCGAAGGCGTCGAGTTTCTTCAGCAGCGCTTCGCGCTTGGCGGCGCTCATATTTCCCTTCTCGACACACTGCCTGAGGCCGCTGACGTAAGTCCTCAACTGGTCCTTCGTCTTCGGAAGCACCTCGACCGTGTCGCGCTTCGCGCGAAGGCTATTATCCAAAACGAGTTGGGTCACATAATGATCGAGGTCAGACTTAAACTGACGATGGTCAGCATCGCGAAAATTCGAGTATTGTGGCACCTGCATCGAATGAAACGGTTCGATCTCGAAGCGTTTGCCGGCTGCCACGACGACATTCATAAAGCTGTATCGAAATTCCTCAATTTTCTGCCACTCATATTGATTGTCAGGATCGAGGGCATCGATCTTGGAAGAAAGGCTGCGTTGCGCGGCGTTTACGAGTTGCATGAAAGCGGTGTTTGGATCTTCGTCAAGGTCGTCGAGTACATCCTGATTAACAAACTCAAGTATGCTCATTGCTCTCTCTCCCTGGCGATGCCGCAAAATGTCATAGCACGCCGATGATCGATGTCAGTATGAGCGAGCGGAAAGGGCGCGCCTCAAGTCAAATAGGACTTATCTTCCAGAGGATGTTCCCCGAGGGTATCCGCCATGTCATCGATCATGGGAACCGCGTCGTCGTCTGCCGCTGGCCATTAACGGCCAAGCAGCTTTGTACAACAACACTATCGAACCTGCCGTGGCATCCGCTGCACACTCGGATGAGCGTATGCTTGGCAAGCCATCAACAACCTACATGGAAGATGGCGGCAACCAGCGCAATCCTTACCCAGATTTGATGGCGCTCGCAGCTTCTTTTGCGCTAGCTGGCGGCCGCCAGCGGCCCGGCAGATTTCGGTTTTTCTTCCTCTCGCGCACCAACGGGCGCCGTACCTCGTTCACTGCGGGCTTGCTAACCCCTGCCGCCTAATATAGAACATAATGAGAACGAATTGCGTTCCTGAACGAAATCTGTAGCTTGCGCTCCGCGTGAATTCATTGGGGGGGAATCAAGTGCAGTTTTCAGACGAAGAGATCGGAAATCTCTCGATCGACAAGTTCATCTTTCATGTCGTCCATCAGCGTACTGACGAGCCGATACTTCTCGACGAGACGCCGATCGGCGACTTCGAGGACTTTTTTCTAGCGAGAGCCATGGAGACGTTGAAAGGCAACCGGTTCCTGTTTGCCGATGGGTCGATTACGAGAACCTTGCTCAAACAGATACTGGATGACGACAAGGCATTTGTTCCGGTGTCGAAGACGTTGGCACAGGCATTCCATGCCGGCAGGGACAAGCGCATCAAAGCTGGCGTCATGATTCTGATGCAACTATCCACCGGCAAGCGCAGACTGTTGTCGCTCCTAAAATATGATCATGAAGAGGCCGTGACCTACGACATCACGGATGATGCGAAGGCCATCCTCAAGGCGATCGCGAACTCGTTCACCAAATCACCTGACGCATTGCAGAAATCGGCATTGATCGAAATCTTGGACGATGCCGAGAGTATCGTCGTCATAGACAAGACCGTCAGACATGAGATTACGGACTTTTTCCGGGGATTTCTCGCATGCAAGCGGCTCTATGACGATGAGCAGATGACTAAGGTCGTGGAGGCCGTTGTCGTCGAAATCGCCAAAAGGCACCAGGACGAACTACCGAATGAAATTACGCAGAACATTCGCGACCGCTATTATGAAACTGTCCAGAAGCGCGAGAGATTTGATGCAAATGATTTTTTCTCTGAGTTTTTCGGTTCGCATGGCAGCACCAATGTCCGCGCAAGCTTTGATAAGCTCCTAGTAAAGAAGGGAATGCAGGGTGAGGCATTCAAATTCGACAAAGGTGCCGTGAAAAAGCGGCGGCCACAAAAGTATAAGACCGCGGAGGGCGTGAAGATCGAGATTCCGGAGCAGGCTTCGGACACCTTTAAAACGGCAAACACCGATGCCGGAACCGTTGTCACCATCACGACCCGCCGGTTGAGCAGCCTATGACCCTTGAGGAGATGATTGAGCTCGGCGACCTGTTTCAGCGATTGGCTGGAACCGATGGCGCCACCTTTAGCGAAACGGAGACGATCTGCCGAGCCGACCAGGTTGCCGGGTTGTCCGAAGGCAACCTGACACGGATTGCACAGCTGGCTTCGACCCTTTCCGGTTCGGATCTAGGGAGCCTCGAAGTCTATGCAGACATCAGCGGGAAGGTCGATCTCGGTGCGGAGCCAGTCTCGGCTATCGAAGGCGAGACGGTATCCGTCCGCTTGACGAAGAAATCGGGGCCGGACGACGCCTATTTTCTTACGCACGCCGGATTCGAAGCGGCCCTCGGCCGCGATCCATTCATACTTGGTGTCAGAAAGATTTGGGTTGCGGACGAGTTTCTGCCGTTCGCCACGCAAAAATGCGTTTACGCGCCCTGGGGAGCCATGGCGGACCCGATTGGCCCGGCGGATATTTTCGATAGCCCGCGCCGGTTGGTGCGCGATCAAAGCCACCATCTGGCCCCGAGTGATGTCGGGCCATGGTATCTCACCGTTCCCGGTGACGACGGGTCTGCCGTCTTCGCAACATGGAAGGAGCAGGCTGCAAAGCAGCTCGCCTTCTGCCTGCCAACCGAAATCCGGTCTGCTAACGACGGCTTCCAGGTCGTATTAAAAGGCGCTCGATCGGCCTTCGCCGACGTGAATGCCACCCAGTCGGTGGCACCAATGTTCGATGCGCTGACCGATGCCGTGCGCTGGATCTACGACCAGCGACGGGATACGGAGACGAAATTTCATCTGCTTAACAATCATTTGGCGCTATATTGGCGAGATGGTGATGTGTGGCCCCTCGGCTTGGCCGAGGTGCTGCAGAATTCTCTGGCGAGCGCGCGCGAGGCGTTTGCATTTCATCTTCAAGAGGACAGTAAAGAGGCGATCAAGTCGCTCGGGGATCTCCGCAAGGCGCTACAGGATGAGGTGTCTCGCACCCAGACCGCGACGCGCGACCTTCTCACTGCCCTTTGGCGAGATGCTGCCATCGCCGGCGCGGCATTCGCACTGCGCACTGCGACGGCCAATGCGACGATGGTAAATCTTATCGCCTTAAGTGCCGCGGCCCTCCTCTTTGCAAGCCTGGTCACGACAGTGCTCTCCAACTGGCGTTTCGATGTCCTCGCCAGAGGCGTCCGGGAGCAGTGGAGGAAACGCCTCTATGCGTTCATGTCGGCAGCACAATGGAATGAGCTTGTCGTGCAGCCGATCTCGAAGGCTCGATGGGTCTACCGGCTGTCAGTCGTCCCTGTTGCGGCAGTCTATGTTGCTTTAATCTTGGCCCTTTTGTGGGTGCCATACCCCGTTCGGATCGAAGCGTTAGTCGAGTTTCTGGGCGAATGAGCAGTGTTGCTTTCCTGGTGATGTGTAAGAGGGGAATAGGGAAAGCGCCCTGGCGAACCACCCGATATCCATTGGCGCATTGCCATTCGCCGATCTGTGTCGCGACGAATTTCACTCCCGCCCGCCGATGTTTCTTGCCATGAGGAATGAATGAAAATCTTCTGGTCCTGGCAAAGCGACACGCACCAACCGACGGGGCGCTATTTCGTGCGGGAGGTGCTTCGTAGCATCGCGGAGGAACTCAAGGGCGAGGACGACACCGACGAAGCCGAGCGGCCGGAGGCTTCAGCAGAAACCGGCGAAGACGATGTCAGGTCGAACCGCATCGAAGTCGATTATGATACGCTCGGTGTCGGTGGGTCTCCGAAGATCGCCGACAAGATCCTCGAGAAAATTGAGGGGGCGGCCGTCTTCGTCGCCGATCTCACGCCGATCGCCACGACGAGGGCTGGCAAGATGGTGCCTAACCCCAATGTCATGATTGAGCTCGGCTATGCGCTCAAGGTCCTTGGGAACGAGCGCATCGTGCTCGTCATGAACCAGGCCGAGGGTGCGGCGCTCGCCAAGCTGCCGTTTGACCTTCGCCATTGGCGCCAGCCGGTCACCTACAAATTGCACCGCGATGCGAGCGACGAGCAGAAGGCTGAAGCTGCCCAAGCTCTGAAGGAGAAATTTACGGGCGTGATCGCGCCCGCGCTCCTCAAGGCCGCAAAACAGGTCAAAGCCGCGAAGCCGATCGTTCGCGAGCCATTGCTTGTGGTGGACTGCGCAACCGAGGAGGGAGGCATTTACGTTGCGCGGCGCGAGCCAAGCCTGCGCGGCTTCGCAACGCTCGACCAGATTAAGGAACGAACGCCCCTCCTTGACCCCGACCCTCCGCCCGACATCATCTATCTCGGACGAGAAAGCGCATCGCCGCCCGTCATCCCTGTGTCGAACATGCAGGCGGTCGAACGTTGGTCGCGCCAGCAGCGCGCCGCGCATAACGAGAAGGTCGAAGCCTATTATCGCAGTTACGAGCGCTACCTCGACAAACAGAAGGAATATGAGCGCCTGATGATCCGGTCGTTGGACGTGGACCTCCTGCTCAAGAATATCGGCACGGCGCCGGCCACCGACATCGATCTCGAAATACAGTTTCCGGACTTCATCACCTTTTTCGGAGATCGAGGCGCGCTTCCCGAACCGCCCAAAACACCCTCGCCGCCGGCGCCGGCGCTATACCCTTTCTCGGTACCGGAGATCGCCGCGCCGCGTTTCCCCGATTATATGTCTTCGCTGGTTCGCCCGATGGACATCGACCCCGAAGCCCGGCGGGTATCCTTTCATTTTCGCGATCTCAAACATCACCGCGAAGAGGTTCTCGACACCTTCAGCTTCTCGTTCGAGACGCCCGAGGCGCTGTCCTCATTCGATGCCGATTATGTCATCACGGCAGCCGAACCCATCGAACCTTTCCGCGGTAAGATCAGGTTTGAGCTCAAATATGAAGACGAGGCCTGAACGGCGTCCCCGGGAACATCGGGCGCGCGGCCGCCTTTGATCGTCGAGAAGCGAATGTCCGCTTTCGGGCACTGGTCGCCAAAAGCCGCAACGACCGACATGAGGCGCAAAGCGGCCGCGCTGAGCGGAGTTACCCCCAGACCGCAACGCCGATCAAAGCCAAAAATGCCCCGAACAATAATCCACCCATGCCGACCCAGGTCACCCACCAATCCTGTTCCGCATTCGATCGCTTCTGCTCGATCATGCCCTCGACGCGCCCAAGCGACCGCGCCAGCTCCTCGCGGGCTTGCCCGACCGATTTGCGATCCTCGGCTCCATAAGACCTCGCTGCTTCGTGGCTCTCGGCGGCCAGGGTCAGCGGCGTGAGCCGCATCGCCGGCTTGTCATGGATGCTTTCGATTTGCTGATCGATATGGTCGAGACGCGCTTCGATGGCGCGAAGTGTAGGCGAGTAGTCCGGCAGCTTGTCCTTGGCGGCAGTGAGCCCTTCGATTGCGGCGCGGAGAAGGGATACTTCGCTGCGTAGGTCGTCGAAGGCTGCGGCGGCATCATTGGTCGGCGGCGTAGGCGAGCGGGTGCGTTTTGCTGTCATGGCATCGGCCTACATCGATATCCCCATCCCGCGCGAGCGGCCGAGATATTGCTGGAGGTCGTGCGACAGCGATCCTGTCGCAGAGGGTTTCAGGCCGAGGTCGGCGCGGCGGTTCCGGAGCAGCGACTCGAGCTGCGGGTCGCGGTGCAGGCTCTTCGCCATGTCGTTGAGGCTGGCGCGCGCCGCATCGCGCGCGGCATAGGACGGGGCCTTGCGCGCCTGGGCACTCTCCTTCTGCCACGAGGCGACGAACAGCTCGGCGCGCTTCTCGAGCTCGGCGGCAAGCCGCTTTTCCGCAGCCGCCTGCCGCGCCTGATCGCGCGCCGCGCGGTCGGCGGCTGCGCGCTCAGCAGCGCGGGCCGCAACTGCGCCGTCCATCGCTGCGATCGCGCCCGCGGTGCGCCCTGCCGCTGCCTCGCTGGTCAGCTTGTAGCTCTTCCCGAACGCCTCGCGCAGATCGCTCGCGCCGCCGGGGCGCAGCGCATCGAGCTCGGCCCGGGCCTTGTTGTAGGTGTCGAGTTCGTGCGGCAGTTCCTTCCCGCCGGCGCGCCGGACGTCGACGATCTCCTTCGTCACGCGCGCAAAGCGCTCGACCGCCTCGTCGAGGGGCGAGCGCGCCGGTGCGGGGTCGAGGCTTCGAGCACTGATCTTCACTTCGGAGAGGCGAGCATCGCGCCGCAGCGGGGGCGCAGGCTCTTCGAGCGCCTTGCGCGGGACAGTGAGCTTGAGACCGTCGAACATGGAACGCTTGGGTTCGGCGGCCTTCGTCGCCTCCGCAACCTTGTAATCGCTCGCCATATCCTTCCCGCGCTCGCGCGAGGCGACGCGGACAAGTTTCGACTGATTGGCAAAGTCATTGCGACCATAGTAGAGTTCCACCTGCTCGCGGTGCCTGGACAGCGCGACATATGTTGAGTGGCTGTCTACCCCCGGCGTCGCGAGCACCTGGACCCGGTCGACCGTCATGCCCTGCGCCTTGTGTATCGTGGCGGCATAACCGTGATCGATATGGGCATAATCCTTCAGATCGAATGCCACGCGCCGCCCGTCGTCGAGCGTCACAGCCATGCGCGCCGGGCTCACGCTTTCAACGCTGCCGAGCGAGCCATTCTTCACGCCAAGCTCGCGTTCGTTCCGGAGGAAGATGATGCGATCGCCGCCCGCGAAGCTCCGCTCGCCGCGCTCGACCTTCAACGTCACCTCGTCGGCAAGCGCTCCGCCTTCCTTCAGCCGTTCGCGCACCTCGGTGTTGAGCAACCGCGCTTCGTCGTTGGTGTGGGTGAGGATGATGCGGCTCGCGCCCGGATGCGCCTGCCGGTCACGATCCCACGCATCGACCAGCTCGGCGCGCGCAGCCTCGCGCGTGTCCGCAGCATGGACGAACCCGGCGCCGGCGTAGCGATCGATCGCCGCGCCTGTCCGCCCGGTGGCAAGTTCGCGCGTCGCTTCGCGCTTCCAGTCTTCCTGCTGGCGGCGGATGTCCATGATTTCGATGGCGCCGTGACGCTCGGCGGCGGCGCGGAACGCGGCGCCCGCCTCGATCGCCTGAAGCTGCTGCGGATCACCGACAAGGACGACCTTGGCGCCCTGACGTTCGGCCTCGGACACGACACGCTCGAGCTGACGTGTGCCGACCATTCCCGCCTCGTCGATGACGAGGATATGTTGGCTCGTCAGTCGTTCGCGATCCTGACCCCACTGATGCTCGAGGCCCGCGAGCGTGCGCGACGCGATGCCCGAGCCATGTTCGAGTCCTTCCGCGGCAATGCCCGACAGCGCGGCGCCCTGCACTTTGTAGCCTGCCGCCTCCCACGCTTCGCGCGCAACGCCGAGCATCGCGCTCTTGCCCGTTCCGGCATAGCCGATGACATTGCTGACGCCGCGGGCCGATGTGACGTGTTCAAAGGCGCCGCGCTGCTCCACCGACAGGTCGAGCCCGCGGGCCGATGCTCTCGCAAGCGCCCGTTCGCGATGACGCTCGGCGACACCGTGATTGCGTCGCGCATCGAGCGTCGCCGTCGCGCGTTCGAGGCGGTGCTCGGTCTCGATCATTGCGCGCGACGTGAACCGATCTTCGCCACGGCCATCTTTTCCAAGCGCGACAAGATCCGGCGATGCTTTCACCGCACCCATGACCGCGCCGAACTGGATGGTTCCGGCACTGTGGCGGTGCACGAACATGGCGAGGTCGCGGTTGGTGAACGTCGCCTGGTGGTGGGTGATGGTGTCGAGCGCGATTGACGGGTCGGCGAGGATTTTCTCGCCGTTCCGCCGCGCGATATCGAGATGCTCTTCGGCGCGGTCGACCTCGAGCCCCTGCTCCACCATCCGCGACGCCGCGGGACCAATCTTGTGCTGCGGTTCGAGGTCGATCCCCTGCGCTTCGAGACTGCGGTGATCGATGCGCGCGTCGATATCGAGCGATGCCAACCGTTCGTTGACATGATCGGCCCACGCTTCACGCCAGTGGGTCAGAAGCTCGGTGCGGTTCCAGTCGCGGACCTTGGCGCCGAACTCCGCGCTTCCATCGTCGCCGATGCGGATCTCGCGCATCGTCAGCATCACATGGGCGTGCGGCCGCGCCAGCCCGTCGGCGCCCACGTCCCAATGGACATTGAGGTCAGCGATCATTCCGCGGTCGACAAACTCGGTCTGAACGAAGTCGCGGGCAAGCTCGACCCCCTGTTCCTCGGTCATCTCGCGCGGGATGGCGAACTCGATCTCGCGGGCGAGTTGCGCGTCCTTGCGGATCTCGGCCGCCTCGACATCATTCCACAGCTTTTCGCGGTCGCGCCACTCCTCGGGGGCCCCTTCGGGCAGCAGCACCTCGCTGTGGACGACGCCCGCCTTGTTCGAGAAGTCATGGCTGCGGCCGAGGCGTTCATCATGCAACCGATCGGCGGACCGATAGGCAGCAGCGGCAACCGCGCTGCTGCCGGTCGCGCGGGAAATGACTTTTGCCGAGAAATGATAGATCGCCATAAGGGCGATCCATTTACAGCAAAACGAGCACGTCGGCACGACGTATAAGCGCGCCCTCACACGATTTCATCGCGCTCGGGATCACAAAGTCTCGGGAGATTTCAGCTGCTTGAACGAGGTTGAGACTCGGCATAGCTGGTTCGTCCGACCCTCACAAACGGAAGGACAGACGATGCGCAAACCGCGTGATTTCGACGCCGAACTTCAGGCGCTGACCGACAAGGCCAAGGCGCTCAAGACGAAGAAGCAAGGGCAGCTTGGCGAGCTTGTCATCGCGACGGGTGCCGACGCGTTGCCGATCGAGCAGCTTGCCGGTGCCCTACTCGACGCTGTCGGCGCAGACACGACGCGGAAGGAGGCGTGGCGCAAGAGCGGCGCGGCCTTCTTTCGCGGAGAAGGCGCCCGCATTCGCAAAGGCGCTGGCCGGAACGCGCGCGGCGCTTCGGCGGTCAATACAAGCCCGCAATCGCCTTCAGGCGAAGCGGGCGCGGCATGACACGCGGGCGTGGCAGGTGAAGCGCCGCGAACGCACACGCCAGCTGATCGAGCTTGGCGGCCTCGTGGCCAAGGCCGATCTGATCGAACTCACCGACGATGATCGCGCCGTCATTCTCGGGCTGCTGGTCGAAGCGGCCGCGACGCTGCGCGGCGAGACGCGCGAACGGCAGCTGACATTATGGCGTCGTCGCGGCAAGCGCGCGTTCGATAGCGGCGAGGTCGGATAGCCGGTGTGGGCGATACCTGACGCGCGTCATTGCGTCGGCGCTTACCCGCGCGGTTTAACGGTCACCCAGATGGAGATTGGCGCGGTGAACTTGCCCGGTGCAGGTTTACCGACGTCGATGCGTTCGGCGGTGACCAGCTCGCCGCTTTCGAGCGTGAAGCTTGCCCAGGGCTTCGGCATGCGCCCGAAGCTCATTTTCTGGATCGGCTGGCCGGTGGCGGTGTTCATGATTGTCGCGGTGATACCCATGGCGCGCCGGTAGCGAGCGGGCACTGATTCTGTCCAGCATGTCGCGAACAAAAATCGCTCCGGCCGCGGGCCGCAACAATCGGAGCGGCGACATCCGTTGCCGATGGTCTCGACGCGCCGTTCAATCGAGCTGCGCCTCGCCCTCCGTGACTGCGGCGTCGCGCTGCGTGGGCGACGACGCATCGGCGCCGAAGTTCACCGCGCGTGCCTCAACATCCGGAAGTTTGTCGCGCTCGGCTTCCGGCGAACAGGCCGCGACAAGGACCGACAGCATCGCTGCCTTCGCAAATTTCAGCGTCATGGACGTACCCCTGCCGGTCGATTCCTCAGCCCTGTTTCGCCTTGGCTTTCCCGCGCGCAGCGGGCTTGCGACCGCCGCCGCGGCCCTTGGTGCCAAGACCGATCTGCTTGGCAAGTTCCCGGCGCTTCTCGGCATAGTTGGGCGCGGTCATCGGATAATCCTTCGGCAAGTTCCATTTCGCGCGATAATCTTCGGGCGTCATGGCATAGTGCGTCATCAAATGACGGCGCAGCATCTTGAGCTTTTTGCCGTCTTCGAGACAGACGATATAGTCGGGCTTCACCGACGACCGGACCGACACGGCGGGCTGCTGCGGTTCGGGTTCGGGTTCCGCGCCGGACGCAAGTCCGGCGAGCGCTTCGTGCACCGAGCGAATGACGAGCGGGATATCCGATATGGCGACGCTGTTATTGCTGACGTGGGCCGCGACAATATCGGCGGTCAGCGTGACCAGCATTTCACTATCTTCCATGCGCGTTTTCCTTCGAGGGCTAACCACTTCGGTCATCCTCTAGCGCGACAATCCTTTCCAAACAAATGCCGAAAACCTGCTCAACAGAATTAATCGCGCCGCGCTATTCGGACGGCAGTCGTCCCGCCGCGCGGCGAAGCTGATCGAGCCGCTCCGAACAGATCACGTGCACGACCCGACCGAGTTCCTCAACACGATCTCCGAGCCAGCGCAATTCCTCCTCGGTGATGCGGTAATGTTTCGAATAGCGCGCCTTCACATAGGCTTCCTTGAGCTTCTCGAAGTGCCTGCGATCCGACTTCAATTCACGCGGCCAGACATCGACAAGACGCATGTCGAGGCGTTCGGCCTGGGTGCGCAGGAACGCCAGATTGTGAACATGCGGGGTGTAGAAAGTGCAGACCAACAGGACGCAATGGTAAAGCCGCTCGGTAGCCTGATGAAGCATGAACGCCGCTTCTTTATTCCAACCGCGTTCGAGATCGTCGCCATAATTGACGTGAGCCCGCATCGCGCTCGGATACCACTCGTCAAAATACTCCTGCGCCATGTCGAGCGCCTGCTCGGGCGTCTTCGGCTTGGGCTTGTGCAATTCCTTGTCGTCGAACTCGTAGAGCGCGATGCCGTCCTTGGCGATGTCCATGAAGAAATATCGCCCGTGCGCAAGGCCGTCGTTCACTTCGGACATGGTGTGGATTATGAGGTTCACGGGCGTGTGCAGCGTCTTGTCGATCAGAAGCTCGCGATTGAGACGGTCCTCGATCTTCGGCCAAAATTCGACCTTGTCGGTCAGCCGTTTGTCGCTGACGATGATCAGCAGGTCGAAGTCCGACCGATAGCCCTTGGCGGTATGCGGCTCATCGACCCAGCCGCCACGCGCATAGCTGCCGTAAAGAATGATCTTGTCGATCCGGCCTTTCTTCTTCCAGCTCATCGTCGCGAGCGCGATGCTGTCGGCAAATTCCTCGAAGATAATCTGCTTCACGCGCTCGAGTTCGCGCTGCTTGTTCGCGGGGAGATGATCGAGGTCGGTGCGCATCGTCTTTACCTCTGTAATTGCATCGGCCGGATGGCAAGCGCCATCCGGCCTTCGCGCGGTCATCACCGCCGGAATCGCCACCACCATGGATCTTTTTCATCCATGACTTTCATGAGGATGCGCAAGGCCACCGCGAAATGGGCTTCGACATCGGCGACAGTAATGTCGAACCGGGCGGCAATCTCGGAATAGCGCAGCTCTTCGACGCGGATCGCGAGAAAGACCTTGCGGGTCATGCGAGGCAAGCGGTCAACGGCGCGCTCTGCGCGCCACAGCGCTAGACGTTCCTCGCGCGACAGGCGGGCGCTCATTGCTCGGCTCCCGCGAAGCCGAGCAGATAATCGCTCGCCTTGCTGGCTTGGCTCGCGGCGCGAAAAATAGCCTTCTCGTCATCGCGCAACACCGAAAGCCACGACGCGATATAGTCGGAATGTCGCACGGTCGGCGCGATACCAAGCGACGCGCAGGTAAACGCCGCCGCCAGCTCGGCGACAAGCTCTTCCTTGGCGTAGGCCTCTGACCCGAACCCGCCCTTCTGGTCGCGGTCCAGTCGGCTGCCATGACCCGTCCAATGGCCAAGCTCGTGCAGCGCGGTGCGATACCAGTTGATCGGCTCATGAAACGCGCCCTGCGGCGGCACCTGAACGAAATCATGGCTCGGGCTGTAAAAGGCCTCGCCGCCGCCGATGTTCACGTGCGCGCCGCTCGCGGCGATAAGCGCATCGGCCTCGGCGATGGCAAGCACCGGGTCGGGGCTGATCATCGGCGTGATATAGTCGTCGGGCAGTCCCTCGCACTGGTCGACATTGAAGACGACGAAGCGTTTCAGGAACGCAACCTGCCGCGCCTCGCGGTCTTCACCGCGCGCGGCCTCGGCTTCGGCCTTCGGCGTAAAGCGGTCGGCATAACAGATAACCGTGCCCTTCTTGCCGCGCCGGACATTGCCGCCCGCCACCTCGGCCTGCCGATAGGTCAGCCAGCGCTGCGAGCTATAGCCTTTGGAAACAACCTCGGCCCACAGGATCAGCACATTGATCCCCGAATATTTGCGGCCCGTCCCTGCATTCTGCGGCATCGTGCAGCCGCACGCCGCGCTGTCCCAAGGCTGCACCCATGGCAGCCGTCCTTCTTCGAGCTCCGCGATGATCTTGTTCGTGACCTCACTGTAGAGGCTCGCCCGTTCTTTCCGTTCCTTGCGCATGTCCCTTCTCCTTCCAGCCACCGCACCCCGGCCCGGAAGGGGGCGGGGTGGGCGGCAGGAAGGAGCCGGCAGACCCGCATCATCGGGCGGGCTGCATCCGCAGGACCGAAACGGAGAGAAGGACCCGCGGTACGCGGGTTGCGGCCCGGCCGGGCGGGGCTAGAGGCGAGTGACGCCCACCCTGCCCCCGCCGCGCCGGGACAGACGACGCCGCCGCGAGAGCGGCGACCGCGAGCGCGCCAGCGGCGCCCTCACCTCCACGCGAATCGGAAAGACGCCGCGCCGTTTACGGCGCGTCATCTGCGGACGCGGCCGTCCCCGACGGCCTCATCAGGCGGGGAGCGATTGCCGGCGAGACCTGATGAGACAGAAAATTTCAGCCTACGCCACAACTCCCAGGAAGTCCCCATGGATACCGGCGGATACCCACGGCCCTACGCCAGCGCACTACGCCGTAAAGGACGGTTTTCTGCGGTGTTGACGACAACGCCCGTCATGCTTTCTTTATCTCGTGTCGACGCAAATTCGTCCAACAGATGGAGTAGAACAGCATGGCATTCCAATCCCCCCTCCGCCTCATGCGGCTCAATGAAGTCCTCGATCTGACCGGCCTCAGCCGCGCGACCCTCTATCGCAAGATCGCCGCCGGGACCTTCCCGTCGCAGCACAAGCTTGCGACACGCTGTTGCGGCTGGCGCGCGGGCGAGGTCGAAATGTGGCTGCGTAATCCGCACTCGTTCACCATCGCCGATCTCGACCGCCTCCGCGACCGCAACGCTGCCTGAGGGCCGACACGGTAAAGCCCCGCGCCGCGAAGCGGCGCGGGGTGGAAGCCCGGCTCAGTTGTCGGGGTTCCAGATGATCGCATAAGCATCTTCGCTGTCCTGGCCGGCGGCGCGGCCGAGGTTGGCGTAGATGCGGCGCGGCCCGAACTCGGGGGCTGCCAGCGTCAGTGACACAAAGGGTTTGCCCGATGCCTCGCCGATGCGGACCCAGCCGGCACCGATCTCGACGCCTTCGGAATAAACCCGGTAGTCTGGCTGGACGTCGCCGTTCTTCGAGCGGTTGGTCCGGATTTCGATCGCAGCGCGGATCGAAAGGGTTTTGAGCTGGCCCACGAAGCCTTTTTCGATGGTGCCGTTCACAAAGCCGATAGCTGCCATTGGTCGTCTCCTTCACTGTGCCGCGGGACCATCCCTGCGGCATGGGCGGACCAGGGACCGGCGCATAAGGCGCTCCGCGAACCTGCAAGGGCCGCAGCAAAGCGGAGGAGTGCGGCGGCGCGATTATTTGAAAGCGAAGCGACCGCGAGGAGCCGGCGCAGCCGGCGGGGAAATAATCGCGGCGCCGCACTTTCGCGGGGCGCCGCGCCGGGACAGGTCATCTCGCCCGTCGCCGGGAATGGTCCTGTGGGACAGATGGGGCGTCCTCCGCAGTATCGTCCGGAACGATCAATCATCGCAATTTAAGTGGGAGAAGCGATCAACGTGTAATCCGCGTCGTCCGGAGCATCTCCGCCCGCGAACATCGACGATCCTCGCCGACGCCCCTTCTGGCCTCGCAGCAAGAAAATCATGCCGGCGTGTTCCGATTTGGCGTTTTCGTACAATTCAATCGGCAACGACGACACTAACGGGCGCCGCATCTGCCGAGGCGGCGTGTCGGATTGCGACCCCAGGCGCGCCGCGGTCGGTGGGGCGATGGATGCAGCATCCTTCGTTTGGGGCGGCGTGGAGGCGACTTCGCGCCGCCCCTTTTGGTGTCAGGCCCCGCGCGCCGGAGCCGCTTGCGGCGACGGCGCGCGAAAATCACAAGCGCCGCGCTGGCCCGCAAGGCCAGCGCGACATTTACAGCCGGAAAAGGGCGGGCGACCGGAGCCGCCCACCCTCCCCTCACGCCGCCAAGGGCGTACCCTCGGCGCCCGATTCCCTGTCCTGCTGGTCAGGATCGGGATCAGCGGGCGCGGAAAGCTCGAACGCCGCCTGCGCCGCCGCCTTCACGCTGCCGACTCCGCCCCGTGACGTGTAGGCCGTCGGCGGGAATGCCATCCACCTCGGCACCCACGGCTCGGCCTTGGTGCGGCCATTCGCGCCTGCAAGGCAGTCGGCGATGATCGATTTCAGCCCCTTTGCCTTTTCACCGGCGTTCGCTGCCGCGACCTCCGCGCCTGCAACCTCGGTGGTGATGGCGAGCAGCACTTCGCGGTCGCGCAGCTGGTCGAAGAAGGCCGCGTCGGCTTGCCAATGCTGGCGCATATCGGTGCCGAGATGAACGCCGATCATCTCGACCGCTTCGCTGCCCGCCGCCAAGGTCTCGCCCATGACGATCGCGATGATCTCCATCACCACCGGATCGGGCAGTTCGAGCAGCCGCGCGAACAAGGGGGCAAAAGGGGGCCGGTGAAGTGGCCTTCCCGTTACGGTCGGAGTGTCTTCATCGAACCCCAGCACCGCAAGCACCGCGCGGCGCTTCTCGTCGAAGGCGGTTTCGGCGGGGCAGGTTTCGACGCTCTCGGCGATGTCTTCCTTGGGCGCGCGCTGGCTTTCGATATCGACGCGCCACAGGTCCGCGCCCGAAATGACATGCGCAAGCATCGCCCGGAGTGCGACGCCGCCGTGGCTCGCGAGATCGGCGCGCACCGCTGCATGGCGATGGAGATCGATATAGGCATTGAGCGGACCCGATACTTCGGGACGCACCGGCTTCGCTGCGGGCGTGTTCTCATCGTCGCTGCCGCCGCCGCCCGAAAGGCGCTTCGCTTCCTTGGTGGTGACATAACCTTCGTGAAAGCTGACCTCGCCGCTGTCGCGCACCTCGACATAGATACGGCCGCCCTTGCGCTTGCCCGCATGAACATGATCCCATGACCGGAACCAGTCGCCGCGCGCCATGACGACGACATCGGACCATCCTGCGTCGAGATACTCGGCCTTGCGCGCTTCGATGGCGGCCATCTGCGCCGACCAGAAAGCATCGCTGTCGGCAAAATAGCTGTCTTCGCCGAACAGGTCCGAGACGATGGCGAGCTTCGCCTCGGCAACATCGAACAGCGCGTGTTTCACCACGATGGCGTTGCCGCCGAACAGCCATGCCTTCAATTGGTGGCCGGTCGGGCAATAGGCCGCTTCATCGCAGAACAGCGCCAGCCATGCCTTTTGCTGGCTCTTCGTTGCCAAGGTCAGGTGGCGAACGGTGCCCGCATCGATCTCGCAGCGCCGATAGAGCGTGCGGATGCGCGGCAAGAGATTGCCGAGCGCGAGGATGCGCTTCACTGCCGACCGCTCGAACCCGAAGCTGTCGGCGACCTCGTCGACCGACCGGCCCGCCTTCACCAAGGCAACAAATGCCTCCCACTGGCTGACCTCGTCCGGCTGAACGCGGGCGAGGTTTTCCAGCAACGATGCTTCGAGCGCATCGGCGTCGTCCCCTTCGTCGAGAATCGCGCAGGGGATCGGCTTCACCGCCCCGCCCTCGCGCGCCACGGCACTGACGGCGGTAAAGCGCCGACGGCCCGCAACAATCTCATAATGGCCTGCGGCGCAATTGGGCCGAACGAGCAGCGGAACCAGCACACCCCGCGCGCGAACGCTGGGCAGCAGGTCGGACACATCGGGGTCTTTGCCCTTCCCGCGCATATTGGTCGCCGCAATCGACAGATGGTCCACATCGATAAAATCGAGCTTCATGAGCTTTTCCTTTCCTTCAACCACACCCGGCCCCGGACGGCGGGGCGGGCGGCGAGGAAAGGCGACGGGACCGCGCCAAAGGACGGCGCGCACCCGAGAGGGCCGTAATGCAATGGAGGAGCCGGGGCGAAGACCCGGCTTGCGCGCCGGCCGAGCGGTCCCACAGCCGTGCGCCGACTGCCACGCTGTCCGTGGCCGGCCCAAGCACAGCGCCGACGCGCGGTCAGCGCGGCGTCACCATCGGACAACAACCGCGCCCTTGTCGCAGACGCAGGCGCCGCGGTGTGCGCTGACCGGTGGCGGGTCGGGCGTGGCAACGCCGCGCCCGGAGCAGCGCACGCGCTGCTTACCCGCCGCAAGGGCCGCGCGCCCGCGGCGGCAAGAAGTGAAACAAGAGCGCTGCGCGGCCAACCGTAAAAACGCGCGACCTCTGATGGCGCCTGCCGCCGTCAGTGTGCGCGCATTTGCGGCCGCGCTCATTTTTTTCCCGGCGGGACGATGTTACTCCGCTTCGGGACCCCCGCCAGCACAATAGCTCCCCCACGCCTCCATCAATTTGACACGGGCACCGGGCTGATCCGGTGTGCCTAGATAGGTTGTACGCCGATAAGCCGCCTGCACTGCGTCGGGCGTCTTGTGCGCCAGCGCTGCCTCCACAACAGCATCGGCAAAATCTTCGTTGGCGGCCCAGTCGGTGAACGTGGACCGAAAACCGTGGACGTGAAACGGCTCCTTCATGTCGCGCAGCACCTTTAGCAGCGTCATATCAGACATCGGCTTGCCGGCCGCTCCCGGGAAAACCACATCGATATCAGAACGCCGGAAGGCTTTTGCTCTCGTCAGCACAGCCAACGCCGCATCCGACAGCGGAACAACATGGGCGTTGCCCCGCTTCATATGATCACCGGGAATGGTCCACAACCGCCCCTCAAAATCAAACTCGTCCCACGTCGCGAGCCGGACCTCCTGGCTGCGTACGCCGGTCAAGATGAGCAGTTCGAGCGCCAACCTTCCGAATGCCGGCTTTCGGCGCAAAGCTGCGAGGAAGACGGGCAGAGCGCTATAAGGCATGGCCTTGCGATTCTCCCGCGACTTCACTTGGCGAGGCAATCCGCGTCCCGCTTTCAAGCTGCCATTTCCCGACGGAGCTTCGTTGGAGCGCCAGCCTTTGGCGTGAGCATAGTCCAGAACAACGCAGATTCGGTTGCGCACCTGTCGGGCCGTTTCGGGAATATCCTGCCAAATCGGCATCAACACGTCGATGATATCCGCTGCGGCGATTCCGCCGGTCGGAACATCGCCCAACTTCGGAAAGGCGTGGCTTTCGAGGCTGGCAAGCCATTGGCGCGCATAGATGGCACTTTTCCATCCAGCCGCATTCTCTTTGTGATATTGGCGAGCTGCTTCGCGGAATGTCACCTTCGCAGCAGCTTCACTCTTCCTCTCGGCCAGCACATCGCGCCGATCGATCTTGACCGCCTTGCGGAGCTCGCTGGCTTTCTGGCGAGCCTCCACGAGCGGAAGCAATTTGGCGCTGCCCAAGCCAATGTCTTGCCGCTTACCATCGCGCTGCAGACGCAATAGCCAATAAGCCCCGCCGCGCTTGTCGACCTTCAAAAACAGGCCGTCGCCGTCCTGATAGGTGCCAGGATTCGCCAAAGCTGCCTTGATCGCCAAAGCTGTAAGCTTTTTCATATGGTTAACCCGTCTTTTTACCCCCACACTCGGAAGCCCGATTCTTAGGGGTCCAAAAATTTACCCCCACATTCCCCCCACAGTTTTCACTGCGCTGCAGTGATACGGCATGGGATGCAGAGGAGCGACCGAGGGATAATACCCTAGGTTTTCTGCGGTTTCTAGCGATTTTAGGAGATGCCCTCGGACCAGAGGGTGGTGGACAGGGCTGGATTCGAACCAGCGTACGGAAACCCGGGCAGATTTACAGTCTGCTGCCTTTAACCACTCGGCCACCTGTCCATTGGGGCCCGCTTTGGGAAGCGGTCCAATGGCGAAACGAGGCTTGCCTGTCAATGGCAGTCGTGGGAAAGGCGCGCGCATGAGACAATTTTCCCGTCATCGCCGCCCGCAGGGCCAGAATTCGCGCGGACAAGCCGTCCGTTTCTGGGGCCGCCACGCCGTTTTGGCCGCGCTCGCCAACCCCGAACGCACCGTCAAGCGCATCTGGGGCACGCGCGAGGCGCTGGGGCAGCTCGACCTGCCGCCGGTGATCCCGATCAGCTACGCCGACGTCACCGATCTCGCGCGACTCGTCGCACGCGATGCGCCGCACCAGGGGCTGGTGATCGAGGTCGACCCGCTCGAGGACGTCTATCTTGGCGACCTGCTCCAGGAAGAAGCCGACGCCGACAGCCGGCGCCCGCTCGTCATCCTCGACCAGGTCACCGACCCGCATAATATCGGCGCGGTGCTCCGCTCGGCGGCGGCGTTCGATGCGGCGGCGATCATCACGCAGGATCGCCACAGCCCGCCCGAAAGCGGCGTCATCGCACGCTCGGCGTCGGGCGCGCTCGAAACCGTGCCATGGGTGCGCGTCGTCAACCTGTCGCGCGCGCTGGAGGAAATCGCCGAGGCGCAATATTGGCGCATCGGGCTGATGGGCGACACCGAAACGACGCTCGCCTCGACGCTCGACGGCGGCAAGGTCGCGCTCGTGCTCGGTTCGGAGGGTGACGGGATGCGCCACAATGTAATGGAACATTGCGACGTGCTGGCGAAGCTCCCGATCTCGCCGCGGATGGAAAGCCTCAACATCTCGAACGCCGCGGCGATCGCGCTCTACGCGGTCGCGACGGCGCAAGGCTGATCGTCATCCCGGCGAAAGCCGGGATCGCTTGCGGCCCCGGCTTTCGCCGGGGCGATGGCGGGGCTTAATCTTCCGCCGCGATCCGCACGCGGAGGCCGTCGAGCGCGTCGCTGAACGGCAGCTGGCACGAGAGGCGCGAATTATCGTCGCGGTCGGTGGTCGAATCGAGCAGGTCGTTCTCGTCCTCGCTCATCGCGGGCAGCTGGTCGGTCGCGCCCGCCTCGACATGGACATGGCACGTCGCGCACGAGCAACAGCCGCCGCACAGCGCGAGCAGTTCGTCGAAGCCCGCGTCGCGGATATTTTCCATCACCGTCAGGCTCGTGTCGCCTTCGATCTCATGTTCGGTCCCGTCGCGCGTCACGACAATCAGCTTGGCCATGCTCGTCCCCATATCTTCGTTGTCGCTGGCGCTATGTCGCGCGTTGCGCGGCAAATCAAGCGTTGCTATCAGCTACCGATGGAACAAAAGGAGAATATGCGATGGGCCTCAGCCAGGAGCAGCTGAACGCGGGAATCGACGCGCTCGCGGCGCAGGATTCCAACTTCGCACGCGCGCTCGGCAATGCGGGCTACCCCGAACCGCGCATCCGCGCCCCGGGCTATACGACGCTGCTCCGCACCATCGTCGGCCAGCAGGTCAGCGTCGCCGCGGCCAATTCGATCTGGAACAAGTTGGAGGCGCAGTTCGGCGAAGGCTGCCCGGCCGAGGTCGTCGCAGCGGCCGATTTCGATACGCTGCGCGGCTGCGGCCTCTCGGGGCAGAAACAGGGCTATGCCAAAAGCCTCGCGCAACTCATCCTCGACGGCGAACTCGCCTTCGACGCCCTCCCCGCCGACGACGAGGAAGCGATCGCGCTGCTCACGCGGGTCAAGGGCATCGGCCGCTGGTCGGCCGAAATCTACCTGCTCTTTGCCGAGGGGCGCCCCGACATCTGGCCCGCGGGCGACCTGGCGGTACAGGAAGCCGTCGGCCGCATCTTGCAACTCGGCGCACGCCCGAGCGAGAAGCAGGCGCGCGAACTCGCCGAAGCCTGGCGCCCGCACCGCGGTGCGGCGGCGATCTTCAGCTGGCATTGCTACAATATGGATGTGATCTGAGAGCGCCGGGCGCGTCGGCCGTGGGCCGGACGCTATTCGCGGGGGGCAGCCCAATCGGAGTCGCGGAATACCCCGACATATTGCACCAGCCGGCGCGCCTGCGGACCGGGATCGTCAGGGACGAAACCCTGACCGACCGATGTCGTGATTTGTCCGAAGTCGGTGGCCGCGATCGGCGAGCCGCGGGCGCCCGTATCGAACAGGGTGATGGTCGCGGGTTCGGAGGCAGCACGCAGGGTCGCTGCGCCCTTCACCATGACGAAGGGACCGTCGATATTGAAGTTCGTCAACCGCAGCCGCTTGACGCCGTCGGGAAAGGGAACCGGAATCTGAACCGCGCTGTCGAGCGACAGCAGGGCGATGCTGGCGATCTTGCTTGCGGCGGGAAGGTCCGAAGCGGCTACGCGCGCCGCAAAGGGCTGCGTCTTGTTCACGCCAGCCTGCATCACATGATATAGGCCCCACAGGCCATAGGCGGGGCGGTTGCCCAGCTTTCCGCCCCGGACCGCGCGCGCATAGTTGTTGAAGATCACTGTCTCGCGCTGCTGGCCCGCGACGATGTCGGCCAATGTGGCGCGAAGTTCGGCGGCGACATGGCCGGGTTTTTCTCCGAGTGCCGTCAGCGCGGCGGATGCGCGATCATTCGCCGCCTTGGCCGCCAGAATCCCGGCGGGCGGCTCACCCGGCCCGGCGATCCATTCGCCGACGAGCCGCCAGTCCTGCACCGAATCGATGCCGACAAAGCGGATACGCCGCGCCGCAGGAAGGGTGGCGTTCAGGCTACGGATTGCGCGGACCTTGTCCTCGAATGCCCGATTGCCCCACTGGGCGCCGCTGTTCGTCCAATGGTCGAACACGCGCTTCAGCAGCACCTCGTCGCCGGTTTCGAGATAGCGATTGAAATAGTCGGCCTGCACCGGATCGATCTCGGCAAGATAATAGACCAGTCCGATCCGCTGGTTGAGATGCGTCAAAAGTTCGAGGTCGAGCCCCTGCGGGGCGGCGACGCCATGACTTTCACCAAGCAGGATCAGCCGGCTGCGATAGAAGCCCTTGGGGAAAGCGAAGCTCATGCCGCCGGCGACCTTGCCCTGAGCTACGATATGCGCCCGCAGCCAGTCGGCTTTCATCTTGTCGGGCGCATCGGCCAGTATCTCCGCTGGAAGCGGTCGCGGCATCGTCGATTGCGCGGACGCGATCGCCGGGACGAAGGATGCGGCGGCTAAAAGCGACAAGATACGCGTGATACGCATGAATATTCCCAGCGAGAAAACGGCTTTGATCCCGTAGCTTGTCGGGATGCAGACGCAAGAGCGCGCGGCGCCCGTGATTTGACCATAGCCGGAGCCATAACATTCGCGTCCGCCGGGAAGACGGCCATCCGGTGACGACTGCCCACGCAAAAAGGCCGGGTAGAGCATCCTCCACCCGGCCTTTTGTTGATCGTCAGCCGAAGCTTATTTCTTCGCCGCGGTCTTCTTGGCCGGAGCCTTCTTGGCAGCAGCCGGCTTTTCCTCGGCTTCCGCCTTCGGAGCGGCGGCCTTCTTCGCCGGTGCCTTCTTGGCGGGCGCTTCCTCGGCCTTGGCCTCTTCCTTCACCGCGTCCTTCTTGGCGGCCGGCTTCTTCGCGGCAGCCTTTTTGGCGGGCTTGTGGTCGTGGTCATGGTCGTGGCCGCAACCCGGGCCGTGGACATGGCCGTCGTCGTCGGCTTCGATCGCGGCTTCCAGCTCCTCGCGGGTGGTTTCGCGGTCGCTGATCTCGGCCTTTTCGAACAGGAAGTCGACGACCTTGTCTTCATAGAGCGGCGCGCGAAGCTGGGCCGCGGCGAGCGCGTCCTGCTGGACATATTCCATGAAGCGGCCGCGATCTTCGGGGCGATACTGCTGCGCCGCCTGCATGATCAGGCGCTGCATTTCCTGCGCCGATACCTGCACGCCATGCGCCTGGCCGATTTCCGACAGGAGCAGGCCGAGGCGGACGCGGCGGACCGCAATCGCGCGGTAATCGTCGCGGTCGTTCTCGAGCTCGGCCTTCGCCGCTTCGGGATCTTCCTCGTGGCTGACTTCATGCTCGAGCTGCTGCCAGATCTGGTTGAACTCGGCCTCGACCATCGTCGGCGGCACGTCGAAATCGTGCGCGGCAGCGAGCTGGTCGAGCAGCTTGCGCTTCATATAGGTGCGCGTCAGGCCGTTCAGTTCCTGCTCGACCTGGTCCTTCATCAGCTCTTTCAGCTTGTCGAGGCTTTCGAGGCCGAGCGACTTCGCGAACTCGTCGTCGATCTTCGACGCGGCGGGAACCTTCACTTCCTTCACCGTCACGGCGAATTCGGCGGGCTGGCCCTTGAGATCCGCAACCGGATACTCGTCCGGGAAAGTCACCTTCAGCACCTTTTCGTCGCCGACCTTGACGCCGACAAGCTGGTCTTCAAAGCCCGGGATCAGCTGACCCGAGCCGATTTCGACCGCCATGTCCTCGCCCGTGCCGCCGTCGAAGGCGACGCCGTCGACGCTGCCGGCGAAGTCGATGATGACCTGGTCGCCGGTGGCGGCCTTCTTGGTCTTCGGCGCTTCTTCGAAACGCTTCATCTGCGCCGCGAATTCTTCGATCTTGGCCATCACGGCCTTGTCGTCGGCGGGAACGGTCAGGCGTTCGAGCTTCAGGCCATCGATCGACGGCGCCTCGATGTCGGGCAGCACTTCGAGGCTGACGGTCAGCTCGGCGTCCTTGCCGGCTTCATAGCCATCGTCGAGCGCCACGGCGGGCTGCAGCGCGGGGCGAAGCTTTTCCTTCGCCATCAGGTCGCGCACGCCGGCGTCGATCGCCTTGTTGAGCGCGTCGGCCGACAGCGCGGCGCCGTGCATCTTGCGGATCAGGTTCGGCGGAACCTTGCCGGGACGGAAGCCGGGCATGCGGATGGTCGGGGCGATGCTCTTCACCTCGTCGTCGACGCGCGCGTCGATATCCTTGGCGGTGATGGTGACGCGATATTCGCGCTTCAGGCCTTCGTTCAGCGTTTCGACGGTCTTCATTGCCTTGGTCTTATCCTTGCTCAAAATCTCGTATCGAACCCCGCCCAAACGGCGAAGTTCCCCATGATCCCGGCCTGCATTGCAGATTGGTGCGGGCGAAGGGACTCGAACCCCCACATCTTGCGATACTGGTACCTAAAACCAGCGCGTCTACCAATTCCGCCACGCCCGCAGGTGTTTTCGGCCGGGTGCACGAAATCGCGCGCTGCCGCGCACGCCCGTGCGGGCCGCGCGGGGCTATAGCAGACGCATCGCCAAGGGCAAGGGCGCAAAGCCCCCTGTTCCGCGGGCGGAACATGCTCAGCGCCCGCGGGCGGAACATGCTTCGCGCCCGTTCGTTGGTTAACTCAAGGAGAGTGACAATGACCAGCAGCCCCGATCCGCTTCCCAAGCCGAAGCCCGACACGATCGAACCCCAGGCGCCGCCCGAACAGCCGGTTCAGCCAACCCCGGTCGAAGACCCCGCCGGCCAACCGAGCGAAATTCCCGGCCGCCCCGGCGGCGGCGATATCGACCAGCCCGGCCGCGGCCCCGACGAGGTGCCGCCGCAGCAGGTTTGACCCTCCGCGCCCGCGCTTCAGAATCCGCTGCCGACCACCGCGCCGGTCTTTGCGTCGATCACCCTGTCGCGCTCATAGGCGAGCACGCCCGGCACCGGCGGCAGGCGCGAGACCATGATACCATAGATATTGTTGAACTTGCCGCTCGCGGTGAACATGGCCTGCTCGACCGGCCATTTCCCGAGCGAGGAGGGCACGGCGAAGTCGACCGCGGACGAGCTGGCCGGCACCTCGACCTTGAACCCCGACAAGCCGCCATTATGGCGGATGTCGAGCAAGGGCGCATTCTTCTGCTGTTCGGCCAGCGGCGCGGCGGTCAAAAAGTTTCCGACATTGGTGACGACCCCGGGCTTCACGTCGAAGCGCACGCTGCCCATGCAATAGCAGAGCCCGACAAACCCCTGACCCGGGTCGAACAGCACCGGGCCGTACCAGATATAGGTGCCGGGCTTCACCGCCATCAGATAGCTGTACCGCCCGTTCGCCTTGTCCTTGATATAGGCAAAGTCGGGGCCGAACTGCACTGCGGTGCGCGTCTCGATATCGCCGATCGAAAAGCTCGCTTCGTCGGGTGCCGCGGGTTTGGCGGGCGCTGTCTTCTTCTGCGCCGTGGCCATTTTCGCATCGCTCTCCCAGCCTGCGAGCTTCTTCTGATATCGTTTCTGCGCCTTCGCGAAGGCGTCCCCGCGCTCCTTGCGAAACGCCTCCAGATCCTCGGCGTCGGGAACGCGGATGAAGGTGCCGCCCTGCCGGCCGGAGCCATGGAGCAGGATATAGCCCGCTCCTGGGTCGAGTACGGTTTTTCCGCTCGACACCTTCCCCTCGTCGAGCGCGTCGGCGGGCGCGGCAAAGGCGGCACTCGCAAAGCCAAGCAGTGCGGCGGCGAGGAACAGCGCGCGGCTCACAGCTCGATCGCCGCTTGTTGGGGTTTTTCACCCGACGCGACGCGCGCCTGTTTCAGCAGCGCGGCATTCCGGGTCGCCTCGTCCTCGCGCCCGCTGCCCTCCTCGAAGTTGAAGGTCTCCCAAAGCTCCTTGCTCAACCCGTAGCGCACATAGCCCTTGAACCCCATGCAGTTGCGCATGTTGATGCGGCGAACTTTGCGCCGCTCGGAAGATCCGAAGATGGCGTCGGCCAACATTTCGCCGATCACCCCGCCAATGACACCGCCCATGCCATATTGCGTCGCATAATAGCCCGGATAGGGCTCGCTGCCGCCGCGATAATAGCTGATCCCGCTCGCCAGCGCGTCGCACTCG
This sequence comes from Sphingopyxis sp. LARHCG72, assembly GCF_052871675.1. NCBI lineage: Bacteria > Pseudomonadati > Pseudomonadota > Alphaproteobacteria > Sphingomonadales > Sphingopyxidaceae > Sphingopyxis > Sphingopyxis sp. LARHCG72. Next base: position 162,032 of record NZ_JBIXJU010000003.1, read on the forward strand.
CTGATATCGGCAAAGGCCTGATCGAAGCTCGTCGCGTCGCGGTGGAAATAATAATATTTGTCATAGGTTCCGGCATCCTGGGCGGTCGGCCTGAACGCCAGAGCCGGCATTTCGATCGCCGCGATTTCGCTCTCGGTAAAATGGCGCGCCGCCGCTTCGGGGCCCGTCGCCATCGCCGCGCCCGGAACCGCGAGCAGCATCGATGCTGCACAAGTCAATCGCATGAAAATCCCCCTGCTCCCCTGCCCGGTTCATGCGATGCATCGACGGGTTTCGCAAGCGGCTTCCGACGCTTGGCGCCACATGAGTTGCATCTGGAAACTTGACTCGCGGCGGACGGTCCGCACGATGAACACACAGGGAGAGACAGATGAAATTACCGGCCAGCCTTGCGGCGCTGTTCGCCATGATCGCAACGCCCGCGTCCGCGCAGGAGATGACCCTCTACCGCGGCGGCCCGATCGTCACGATGGACGGCGATGCGCCGCAAACCGTCGAAGCCGTCGTCACGCGCGAAGGCCGGATCACCTTCGTCGGCAGCGAGAAGGCGGCGCGCAAGGCGGCGGGCAAGGGCGCCGCCGTCCGCGACCTTGCGGGCGCGACCCTGCTCCCCGGCTTCATCGACGCGCATTCGCATTTCACCGCCGCGACGATGAGTGCGGGCGGGCTGGATTTGCGCGACAAGGCCCATACCGGCGTCACCGACATTCCCGCGCTGCAGGCCGCGATTCGCGACTATGCGCAGTCGGTTCCGGCCGGCCGCTGGATCGTCGTGTGGCAATATGACCATGAACGCCTCGCCGAAAAGCGGCACATCACCTGCGCCGAACTCGACGCGGTCGCCGCCGGCCGGCCGATCGTCGTGCTGCACGTCTCGCTCCACGGTGCCGTCGCGAACAGCGCGGCGCTGGCCGCCGCCGGCCTCGACGAAAGCACCCCCGTCCCGCCCGGCGGGATGATGCTCCGCGACGAAGCCGGCAAGCTCAACGGCGTCCTCCTCGAAAAGGCGATGTTCCTGCTCGTCGCCAAAATGCCTCAGCCGACGGCAGAGCAGAAGCTCGCGGCGCTCGACGCCGCGCAGGACGCCTATTTCGCGGAAGGCTATACGCACGCGCAGGACGGCGCGACGCAGCCCGCCGACATCGCCTTCCTGACCTCGCCCGCCGCGCGCGAGCGGCTGAAGATCGACCTCGCGCTCCTGCCCTTCTCCCCCGGCCTCGACGCGCTGCTCGCGCAACCCGACCTCAAATTCGGCAGCTATCGGGATCATGTGAAGCTGCAGGGGATCAAATTCGTCCTCGACGGATCGGTGCAGGCGCGGACCGGCTATTTCACCCGCGACTATGCGCGCGGCAGCCCCGAAGGCACGCACCCGTGGCACGGCCAGCCCGTATTGTCCGAAGCGGAATTCTGTGCGCAGGCCCGCAAGGTTCACGGCCGCGGCTGGCAGATTTTCGCGCACGCCAACGGCGACGCCGCGATCGACATCGCGATCCGCTGCTTCGACGCGCTCGGCATCAAGGCGGCCGACAATCGCCGCCCGATCGTCATCCACTCGCAATTCCAGCGCCGCGACCAACTGCCCCAATATGCGCGCATCGGCGTCGGCCCCGCCTATTTCTCGAACCACACATGGTATTGGGGCGACGTCCATCGCACCAACTTCCCCGCCGAGGTGGTCGATTTCATCAGCCCGTTCCGCTCGGCGCGCGCCGCGGGGCTGATCCCGTCGAACCACAGCGACTACAGCGTCACCCCGCTCGACACGCGCTTCATGCTCTGGACGTCGATGGCGCGCGTCTCGCCGACCGGCGTCGTCAGCGGTGCGGACGAGCGGATCGACGCCTATGCGGCGTTGCAGGCGCTCACCACCGGTCCCGCCTGGCAGGTCTTCGAAGAAGATCGCAAGGGCCGCATCAAGCCCGGCCTGCTCGCCGATTTCGTGATCCTCGACAAGAACCCGCTGACGACGCCCGTAGGCGCGATCAAGGACATCAAGGTGCTCGAAACGGTGAAGGAAGGGCGGCCCGTCTGGAAAGCCGGGCGCTAGGACCGATCGACATTCAGAAGATTACGAGCCGAAAATGGCGGTTTTCCGTGAACCGGAGCGCAGCGTGCAAATGGCACGTGAGCACCGGAAGCGCGGAAGGCCGTCGTTTGCAGGCCGTCAGGGCTGAATGCGATCGTCCTAGCCCGGTCCGGCGCGGGCCGCCCCCGCATCAGGGCTGGCCCGCGGCCGGATCGCCGGCCGGCGTGTCGGGCGCTGCAACAGCAGCAGCCTCCACTTCGGCCACCTGCTTGCCGCGCACATAGGTAAAAACGCCCGCGACCGGCATCACCCGGTCGACCGTGATGCCGAACCAGTTGCCCCGCGGCCCCGCGGGTTTGAGCGCCGCCGGAAGCACGCTCTCCGCAGGGAGCCGCGCGTCGGCAAAGGTCGCGCCGCCGAGCTGGAAGGGTGTCGTTCCATCGGGGTTGTTCACCGGCAAAAGGTCGAGCGCGACGACCTTGCCCGCCGGCGCGTCGAACGAAACCGTCCCAAGGCAGGCACAGGTGGCGCCGACCGCATAGAAAATATAGGCCCCCGGCGGCGCTTCCTGAAGGTACACCGACCCGTCGACCTTGCTGAAGCGGTTTTGCGGGCCGAGGTACATCGTGTGCTTCTGCTCATAGCTCGGATAACCGAAGTTCTCCAAGGTCGGCTCGGTCGGCTTCCGGCGCTTGCTTGGGTCGTTCCCGCCCACTTTCGCCTCGAGTTCGATCGACGCGACGCGCTTTCGCCACGACAGATGCGCACGGGCAAACGCCTCCGCCCGATCGGCTTCATGCGCTGCGGCGGCCTCGTCGCTCGGAAGGCGCATCAACACCGGTGCAATCTGGCCCGGCGAGCGCACCAGGATATAGGCTTTGGTGGGGTCGAGCGTCACCGGCTGCGGTTTGTCGGTGATCGCCTTTGTCGCCCATTTCTCCTTCTTTTCTTTCTTTGCGGGCTTTTCGGCGGCCGCTGCGGACATCGACGGCAACAGCAGCGCCGCGGCGCCGATCATCAGGCAACGCGCGATCATATTCCCAGCTCCCCCCGTCACGGGCTTCGTTCCCGAAGCCACCTTCGCCTGCTGCGCCAGCATCGCCTGGCGCTTGCTTTCCTCTTCGCTCGAAAATCCTTCCTCGAAGTGGAATTCCTGCCACAAAACCTTTTGCAGGCCATAGCGCGCATAGCCCTTATACCCCATGCAGCGACGCATATTGGTGCGGCGCAGGCTGCGCTTGTTGGCCGATCCGACCACCGCCTCGGCGATCAGGCTGCCCAGCAGGCCGCCCGCGGCGCCCGCCATCGTCCCGGCATAGGGATAAGGGACCTGCTGGTACTGCAAGCCGCTCTGCAGTCCCTGCGCCATCTCGTCGCATTCACGCAGGTCGGCGAGCGCTTCCTCGAACCCCGTATCGGCGCGATGGAAATAGAAATATTTGTCGTAATCGGCCCGGTCGGCGTCGGTCTCGGTGAAGTCCAGCTTGGGCATCACCACCGTTGCGGGATCGGGTATGATTTTCGTGACATCGGTGCTTGTTGCGGCCTCTTGCGCCGCAACCGGGCTCGCCAGCATGGCGGCGACGGCGGCCAGCAACAGGCCGCCCATCTTAACGGACTCCATTCGTTCCCCCCTGTTTACGGGGGCCCAATGATTCCCCGCCCCCGTTGCCGTGCATGATACAGCACCGCGCGCGCCGCAAGGGGGATCGCGTGCCAACGCGCTTCCGGCCGCCGCGCTTCGCTGCTAATCCGGACACTCTCTCCCCGGCCACAGGAGCCCCGCCATGCGTTCGACCGCCGCCCTTCTCGCCCTCGCCGCCGCCGCCCTGCCGTTGAGCGCCGCCGCCCAGTCGGCGCCCGACGTCGCGGACCTTGTCGGCGCCCGCGGCTCCAGCGGCGAAACCCAATTGCTCGCGCGCGGTTACGAAAGCCGCGGCGGGAATGTCGTGCGCGACACGCGCTTCGTCTTCTGGTGGAACGAACGCACCGGCCGCTGCATCTCGGTCGCGACGATGGACGGACGCTATTCGGCGATCACCGCCGTCCCCGCCGCGAACTGCGACAGCGGACGCGACGTGGACACCGAATATGCGCCGCCCGCCGATCATTATGCCCCGACCAGCGAGTCCGGGTACCGCGACCCCGGCTCGCTCGTTCTCGTCTGCTATGGCGCGGGCACGCGCCCGACCGTCGACGTCAAGCCGACCTATAAATGGAACCCCTGGGACCATAAATGGGAATGGGCCAACGAGGTCGGCAACAGCGCGCAGGGCTTCACCAGCGACGTCCAGCTCGAACTCTATGGCGACCAGGGTCGCATCCATCTGGGCCCCAAGCTGGTCGCGCCGATCCACAGCGGCGATGATCACGGCTGGTGGGACCTCGACAATCTGGTGGTCACCCCCGACCGCATCACCGCCAGCTATCGGATCAACGGCCTGAACAAGCCCAGATTGACGATCGACCGGCGCTCGGGCCGGATCACGATCCAGGGGATGACCAACTTTTCGGGCCAGTGCGACAGCGGCGACTGGGCGGCCGGGCAAAGGCGCTTTTAACGCGCGCGGCGCGTCGCCGCGACCTCGCCCAGCATCGTCTCCAGCGCCGGCGCGTCGAACCAGCGCCCGTTCGCCATGACGCCGAGCGGTGCGCGCAAGGTGGCGGGCTTTTCCAGCGGATTGTCGGCGACGAGCAACAGGTCGGCGCGGTATCCCCGCGCCACGACGCCGAACTTCGCCGATCCCGGCACCGTCTCCGTGATGAACGCGCCCGGCGTGCGCGTCGCCGCCGACAGCGCCTGCCAGGGCGTCAGCCCTGCCGCCAGCATCGCATCGATCTCGTCATGCAGTGCGAATCCCGGCACCAGCCCGGGGATCGTCGGCGCGTCGCCCCCCGCGATCAGCGGCACGTCGGCATCGGCCATCGCCTTCACGAAACGCGCCTCGAACGCGACCCTTCGCGACAGGTCGACCGCTTTCTTCTGATAACCCGACCGCGCCCAGTCGATCCGGTCGGCGGGCGAAACATAGCGCGCCTCGGGCGCCGCGAGATAGGCTTTCACCACCTCCGGCTTGCCGAACTGCGCCGCAATGGTCTTGTAGGTAAAGAGGTCGGAGACGACGAACGCGCCATGCGCCTTCACCAGCGCGATCGCCTCGCCGATCCGCGCATCGTCGGGCGGCGCCTGCTGATCGTCCGCCGGCGGCGCGGGGAAGAAACCGGTGAAGAATTCCTCGACATGCGCGACCATCGCCTGCCCGGCCGCGAGTTGCCTCGCGAGCCCGACCGCGGCGACATTATGCCCGACAACACCGACGCCCTGCGCCTTGGCCTCCTCGGCGACCGCCGCGAACGCCTCCGCCGACAAATTGGTATAGACTTTGATAAAGCTATAGCCGTTGGTCTTGGCGAGCCCGACGATCGCGCGCGCCTCGTCCGCCGTCCGGACAACGAAATGGCCATATTGCGGGTCGCCGTCGACGACGAAGGCGGTGAAGATCTGCGGCCCCGGCACCTCGCCCCGGTTCACCGCGATCCGCGTCCGCCCGGCAAAGGCGCTGGTCGCCTCGCCCAGGTTGAGCATCGTCGTGACGCCGTTCGCGAGCAGCAGCGACAGATCGTCGGGGCTCGTCACATGATTGTGCATGTCGGCAAGGCCCGGCACCAGCCACGCCCCCTTGCCGTCGATCACCCGCGTGCCCGCGGGCAGCTTCGCCATCCGGCCGATGCTCGCGATCACGCCGTCGGTGACGATGACCGTCGTGCGCGCGATCACGCGCTCGCGGTCCATCGGCACGACGTTGACGTCGGTGAAGACGACCGTCTCGGCCCGCGCGAAGCTCGCGCCGGCGATCAGCAGCCAGAGGGTCAGGAGCGCGCGAAGGGCCGCGCGCATCCTCAGCCCAGCGCCTTCTTCAACAGCTCGTTGACGACCTGCGGGTTCGCCTTGCCCTGCATCGCCTTCATCGTCTGCCCGACGAAGAAACCGAACAACGCTTCCTTGCCACCCTTATACTGCTCGACCTTGTCGGCATTGGCGGTCAGGATCTTGGCGATCTCGGCCTCGATCGCGCCGGTGTCGCTCGTCTGCTTCAGCCCGTCGCGCTCGACGATCACCCCCGCGGCATCGCTGCTTTCGAGCATCTTTTCGAACACCTGCTTGGCGATCGTCCCCGAAATCGTGCCATCGGCGACCAGACCGAGCAGTTCGCCCGCCTGCGCCGGCGTGACCGGGCAATCCTCGAAGCTCTTGCCGAGGCGGTTGAGCGCCCCGAACAGCTCGCTCGATACCCAGTTCGCCGCCGCCGCCGGCTTCGCGCCGGTTTCGAGCAGCGTATCGAACCACAGCGCGCTCTCGACCTCGGCGGTCAGCACATCGGCGTTATACGCCGAGATTCCGGCCGCCAGATAGCGCGCGCGCTTGGCGTCGGGCAATTCGGGCAGGCTCGCGCGGCATTCCGCCAGGAATGCATCGTCGAGTTCGAGCGGCAGCAAATCGGGATCGGGGAAGTAGCGGTAATCATGCGCATCTTCCTTCGACCGCATCGAGCGCGTCTCGTTGCGGTCGGGATCGTACAGCCGCGTTTCCTGCACCACCGTGCCGCCGCTTTCGATCAGCTCGACCTGGCGCTTCGCCTCGCCCTCGATCACCGCCATCACGAAGCGCACCGAATTGACGTTCTTCGTCTCGGTGCGCGTCCCGAACTCATCGCCCGGCTTGCGGACCGACACGTTGACGTCGGCGCGCATCGAGCCTTCTTCCATATTGCCGTCGCACGACCCGACATAGCGCAGGATCGAGCGCAGCTTGCGCACATAGGCCCCCGCTTCGGCGGGCGAACGCATGTCGGGGCGCGAGACGATCTCCATCAACGCAACGCCGCTACGGTTGAGGTCGACATAGGACATCGTCGGATGCTGGTCGTGCATCAGCTTGCCGGCGTCCTGTTCGACATGGATACGCTCGATCCCGATGCGCTTCGCCTCAGGCAATCCCGCCTTTTCATCGGCCTCGATCGTCAGCGACCCTTCGCCGACAAGCGGATGATAAAGCTGCGAAATCTGGTAGCCCTGCGGCAGATCGGCATAGAAATAATTCTTGCGGTCGAACCGCGACCATTTGTTGATCTCGGCCTCGATCGCCATACCCGTGCGCACCGCCTGGCGGATGCACTCGCGGTTCGGCACCGGCAGCATCCCCGGCATCGCGGCGTCGACGAGGCTCACCTGCGTGTTCGGCTCGGCCCCGAACGCCGTCGCGGCGCCCGAGAACAGCTTGGCGTTGGAGGTGACCTGCGCATGGACCTCGAGGCCGATCACGACCTCCCACTCGCCGGTTTCTCCCTTGATGCGATAATCGGACATTTCGTCTTTCACTCGTCTGGCTGGTTCAATGTTTTGAGGCGATACGGAACCAGAAGGCTCCGGGTTCGTGCTCCGGATGTTTTCCGGCGTGCGGGAACACGGCGGCGATCGAAGCAAAATGATTATGCTTGAGCCAGTTGAGCATCAGCACGACCTCATAGCGGTCGGTCGCGCTCAACAGGGCTTCCAGCAGATATTGTTCGTTCCACAGCCGACGCTCCTTGCGAAGCCATTCATCGGGATAATCGCGCGGCGTGAAAATGTCATGCACATGGACATAGACGCCCTCGGGCAGGTCGGGAACGAGCACGAGGAATTCGTGGAGGACGTCGCCATAGGGACGGATCACGTGCGAGCTGTCGATGAACAGGATGTCGCCGGCCTCGAGCTCGCCAAAGAAGGTGCGCGGCAGATCCTGCACGCGTTCGCGCACGACCTTGACGCCGACTTCCGAAAGCCACGGCATTTCATAGGGCTCGACGCACACATGCTCGCAGCGATACGCGCCATCCTCTTCGCGGTTTTGCGCGATCGCACGCTGGGCCATCAGCGTCGAAAAACCCGATCCGATTTCGAAAAGCCGCCGGGGCTTGAGGTGCCGCACCATCGAATAGAGGCTTTCGGCATCGGCAAAGGCATAAGCGGGATTGCCATGCGCATATTCATTCTTGCCCGGCTTCCCCTCGGACACGCGCGCCAGTTCGTCGCGATAGGTAAAATTGCCAAGCATGGCCAACTGGCCTGCCTCGTTGAAATCGAGACCCGGCAGGTATCGCTCCTGCGTCACGTCGGCGGGAAGGTCGCGGTCGGCATAGGTCGGCTGGTAATAATGGGTCGAGCGCACCGCAAAACCGAAACGATCGGCGATCCGGCGCGTCGAGGTCAGCTGATGCTGGTAGCGTCCCATGAAGCGCAGCAATGGCGCCGTCAGCAAAGCCAGCGGCATTACGGTGTAATCCGCCATTCTTATCAGTTTTTCTCGCGTTGCCATTTATGTTTCCGTCCCTGTTCACAGTATCGACGTAATCCAGACAGTGGCCCGCTGCCCGAGAAAAATCCAATATTCGTCCTCCAGAACTGTTGGTCAGCTTCGCGGCATTACCACCATTTCTCGGCGCGCGCAGTAAAGCCCGCCCGCTCTTCGATCGCCAGCCCGGCGTTCAGCACGCCCTGCTCGTCGAACGCCTTGCCGATGATCTGCAGCCCCAGCGGCAGCCCTTCGCGGTTCAGCGCCGCGGGGACCGACATTGCGGGCAGCCCCGCAAGGCTCGCGGGCACCGCAAACACGTCGTTCAGATACATCGACAGCGGATCGGCGGTCTTTTCGCCCAGCCCGAACGCCGCCGACGGCGCAGTCGGCGCAAGGATCACGTCGCACACCCCGAACGCCTGCTCGAAATCGCGCGCGATCAGCGTCCGCACCTTCTGCGCCTGCGTGTAGTACGCGTCGTAAAAGCCCGCCGACAGCACATAGGTGCCGATCATGATGCGGCGCTTGACCTCGGGTCCGAAACCGTCGGCGCGCGTCGCGGCGTACATGTCCTGCAAACCGGCGCCCTGCGGCAGGTCGCGCAGCCCGTAACGCACGCCGTCATAGCGCGCGAGGTTCGACGACGCCTCGGCGGGTGCGATGATATAGTAAGTCGGCAGCGCGTACTTCGTGTGCGGCAAGCTGACGTCGACGACCTCGGCCCCCGCATCCTTCAGCATCGCGATCCCGGCATCCCACATCGCGTCGATTTCGGGATCGATGCCTTCGAGGCGATATTCCTTGGGAATCCCGACCGTCTTGCCCTTGAGATCGCTCGACAAAGCCGCTTCCCAATTGGGCACCGCCATGTCCAGGCTCGTCGCATCCTTGGGATCGAAGCCCGCCATATTTTCGAGCATGATCGCACAGTCGCGTACGTCGCGTGCCATCGGCCCCGCCTGGTCGAGCGAACTCGCAAACGCGACAATGCCCCAGCGCGAGCAGCGGCCATAGGTCGGCTTGATCCCCGAAATGCCCACGAACGCCGCAGGCTGGCGGATCGAGCCGCCGGTGTCGGTCCCCGTCGCGGCGGGGCACAGCCGCGCCGCGATCGCCGACGACGAACCGCCCGACGACCCGCCCGGCGCGAGCGCAGCATTGCCGCCATCATTGCGCTTCCACGGGCTGATGACGTTGCCAAAGTAGGAGGTCTCGTTCGACGATCCCATCGCGAACTGGTCGAGGTTGAGCTTGCCGAGCATGCCGCAACCCGCGTCCCACAATTTCTGCGAGACGGTCGATTCATACCGCGGCACGAACCCTTCGAGCATATGGCTCGCGGCGGTCGTCTGGACGCCATTCGTCGCGAACAGGTCCTTCATCCCGATCGGCACGCCCGAAAGCGGCTTCAGCGTCCCCGCCGCGCGGTCGGCGTCGGCCGCCTTCGCCGCGGCGATCGCATGTTCGGGCGTCTCGACGATAAACGCGTTGAGCGCCTTCGCGCCCGCGACATTGGCGTTGAACGCCTCGGCGACCTCGACGGCGGAAAAATCGCCCGCGCGGTGCCCGTCGCGGATTCCGGCGACGGTCAGGTTCGTAAGCTCGGTCATTATTCGATCACCTTGGGAACGCCGAAAAAGCCGTGCTGCGGCGCAGGGGCGTTCGCGAGAATATCATCGCGGCGATTGCCGCCGGTCAGCGGGTCGGCGTCGACGACATCGTCGCGCAGCCGCAGATGGTTCGGGATCACCGCGGTCATCGGCTCGACCCCGGTCACATCGACCTCGCCGAGTTGCTCGACCCAACCGAGGATCCCGTTGAGTTCGCCTTCCATCGCGGCGGCTTCGGCATCGCTGATCGCAATGCGCGCCAGCGACGCGATTTTCCTTACTGTTGCCTGATCGATTGACATGATCGCCCTAACTTTAACGAAGCCGCGCCGCTAGCATCCCCGCCGGATCGCTTCAACCATGATCCTCCCTGTGGCGAAGCCATGGGGAGGTGGCAGCGCGAAGCGCTGACGGAGGGGCGATGACGCAGCCCCTCCACCATCGGCACCGCCGACGGTCCCCCTCCCCACCCGCTCCGCGGCAGGGAGGAGCAACTCATTCGAAATCGCCGCCCACCGGCTTGCCGTTCACGAAAATCTGGCGGCGCGTCACCGTCCGCACCTCGACCGCGCCCTTTTCGACGTCGTCGACGCTCAGTTCGCGGCGCTTCTGTTCGGCCGGGTCGCTTCCCCCGTAATAATCGTTCCACGTCTTCGTCGCGGGATCGATGGCGAAGTGCGACAACATGCCGCTATTCGAAACGACCGCGACACGGCTGTCGCCGACCCATTGCACGATACAGGGCGCCGTGCGGCACAGGCTCCGCTCATCGATCAGCGCATAGAGCTCGGGGGGAAGCGGCCGCGTCGCCGGGAACACACGCACCTTCTCCTCGATCCTTCGCGCACCGAAGGCGGCCTCGCGCGGCGTCATCTCATCGCTGTCGCGGTCGAGCGTCCACCGGTCCCGGCTCTTCAGCGCCCATTGCGCGAGGCCTGCTTTCGTCTTGTCGACCGACTTCGCCATGTCCGCCAGCGCCGCGCGCCCTTCGGGCCCGAAATCGAACGCCAGCGCCGCCCAGTCGAACTTTTCGACCGGCGTCGCCCCCGATTTCAGCCGCGCGAGTTGATCGCGCGTCGAGATCGCCCCGAAATCGAGGATCGGCAGCGCGAGGAACAGCGCGAGCAGCGCAAGCCCGATCGCGAGCTTCTGCTGCAAGGGCCGCAGCAGGTCGTCGAAGCTGCGCCGCCCCTTCACCACCGCCCAAAGCCCGGCGATGCCATAAGCCAGCGCGATCATCGCCGCGATGACGCCCCAGATACGCTCGGGGGGTCCAGCCGTACTGGATCACCCGCAAATGCATCGAATAGAACGCGATCCCGGCGAGCGGCAGCACCGCGACCGCCAGCACCGGCGCCGCCCAGCGCAGCACCGGGTTCGTCGCGCGGTCGTCGCTGCCGTTGCCGATCACCGCATTGGCTAGCAGCACCGCGAACGCCGCCGCGCCCATCATCACCGCGGCGGTCGAGAACCCCGAATCCCAGAGCTTCTGCAGCCCCGTCCCGATCAGCGAGAGCAGGAAGAGAACCAGCGCCACCGCGAGCACCGGCGCAAGCACCGCGAGCACGATCATCACCAGCCGCTGCAAGGTCGACACCAGCCGGTCGCGCTCGCGCAGCAGCCCGACCGCGCCGCCGAACGCCGCGCCCGCGAGCATCCATCCGAACCATTCGTCGTTCAGCAGGTCGAAGATCAGGTTGATCCCGATCAGCTTGAACATTTGCCCGATCAGCACAACGAGCAGGAAGGTGATGCCGACGAACGCGAGGCTCGCCGCGCCGATCACCGCATCGGTCCACGCATGGCTGTGCAGCCGCGCATACGGCATCTGCCACAATTTCCAGAAGCGCCAGTCGGGCGCGACGTCGCGGCGCGTCTGGAACAGCGGCGTCGCGACGAGCACCGCGAGGATTCCCGACCAGAAGGGCCATTCGATCGGCGATCCGCCGAAATTATAGCCCGCCGAATGCCAGGTGATCAGCCCCATCACCGCGCCCCACAGCAGCGCGAACCCCAGCGCCCAGCGCCAGCGGCGCAGCTCGACGCCCAGTACGAAGACGGTGGTCCCGATGGCGACGAACGCCGCGAGCGCGTCGAGCAGCGGCGCGGGTTCTGCAACATATTTGCGGTCGACGACCAGGTGGATCGCAAGCCCCGCGAGGGCGCAGATCGCCGCCATGATCCACGGGCGCAGCGGCCAGGGCGGGTCGTTATCGTCGAGGCGCGCCGAAACGCGGGCCGAATCGGGGGCGGCGGGTGCGGTTGCTTCGGTCATGCGCCTCAGCCTATCCCGTAACTTCGTCATGCTGAACTTGTTTCAGAGCCTGCCCCGGACCCGATCCGGGGATCCATCGTCGCAGGCCGCGAGTTCGGGCCATGGATGCTGAAACAAGTTCAGGATGACGAGTTATTTGTAGGCAGGCACGCAAGCCGCTAGAGAAACCCGAAATCCATCTCTCCCGACCATATGGAATCCTCATTGGCCCGCAAATTCCTCTATTTCATTGCCGCGATCATCATCCTCATCCTTGCTGCCGGGGTCGTGTACCAGCTCTTCCCCGGCTGGCTCGCGCGCACCGCCTTCGTCCCCAGCACCGAATTCAAACCGCAGGCCGCGGTCGCGCCCAACGCCTATGACGACCCCAAAATGTGGTTCGCGCGGCCGGGCATGGAAAAAGACCCCTCGGCATGGCGCCCCGCCGCCGACGGCAGCGAAACCCCCGGCACCGAACTTCCCGGCGAAAAATCCGGCGCCCCGCTGATCCCGCCCGCAAAGGCGGCCGAGGCGGCGACCGAAGCCCCCTTCGCCAGGGGCGACGCCGCAGTCTTCTTCGTCCATCCGACCAGCTACTACAGCCGTTCGAGCTGGAACGCCCCGCTCGATGACCGCGATTCGGACCACCGCGCCAATCTCTTCGTACAGGGCATGGCGAGCGCCTTTGCCGACGCTGGCGAAATCTGGGCACCACGCTACCGTCAGGCGACGCTCGGCGCCTTCCTCGCCGAAGATCGCGTGACCGCGGGCAAGGCGATCGATTCGGCGTATCGCGACGTCGAGGAAGCGTTCGACGCCTTCCTCGCCGCGCAGCCGAAGGACAAGCCGATCATCCTCGCAGGCCACAGCCAGGGGGCGCTCCACCTAACGACATTGCTCCGCACCAAGATCGCGGGCACCCCGCTCGCGAAACGCATCGTCGCGGCCTATGTCATCGGCTGGCCGGTCAGCCTCGACACCGACATCGCCGGGCTCGGCCTGCCTGCGTGCCAGACCCCCGAACAGAAGGGCTGCATCCTCGGCTGGGCGAGTTTCGCCGATCCCGCCGATCCCGCGATGGTCACCGCGGCCTATGACGGCACGATCGGCTTCGACGGCCGCCCGCGCGCCGAGACGCGAATGCTGTGCACCAACCCGCTCACCGGCATCCCCGACACCGAAGCACCGGCAGAGGCCAATATCGGCACGCTGAAACCCACCGAGGGCTTCAAATCGGGCTCGCTGATCGCGGGCAAGATCGGCGCGAAATGCGACGCCACGCGCGGCTTCCTGATGATCGGCGATGCCGACGTCGCGAAAAACTACGTCGTCGCGGGCTATGTACTCCCCGGCAACAATTACCACGTCTACGACATCACCCTCTTCTGGGCGAACGCCCGCGCCGACGCGCTTCGCCGCCTCGCGACCTACGAAGGCAAGCCCTCGCCGGTACCGCCCGCCGCGGCGCCGACGCCGCCTCCGGCCGCACCTGCTCCCACTCCTGCTCCCAAATCCTGAACCGTCATTGCGAGGAGCGACGCGACGCGGCAATCCAGCGGCGGCATAAGCCGGCACCGGATTGCTTCGCTCCGCTCGCAATGACGAGATTTTGGAATTAGAGGCATGTCGACATGATCACCACCGCCGCCCCCGACTTCGCCGCCCTTTTCCCGAACGGCGGCCGCCTCATGGGCCTCGACGTTGGCACGAAAACCATCGGCGTCGCCTTCTGCGATGTGAACTGGAGCTTCGCGACCCCCGACAAGACGATCATCCGCAAGAAATTCTCGGTCGATCTCGAAGCGCTGAAAGCCTTGATCGCAGAGCATGATATCGTCGGTCTCGTGGTCGGCCTGCCGCTCAACATGGACGGCACCGACAGCCCGCGCACGCAAAGCACCCGCGCCTTCGCGCGCAACCTCGCCCCGCTCGACCTCCCTCTCCTCCTCTGGGACGAACGCTGGTCGACCGCCGCAGTCGAGCGCGCGATGATCGCCGCCGACGTCAGCCGCGCCAAACGCGCCGAACGCGTCGACAGCGCCGCCGCCGCCTTCATCCTGCAAGGCGCAATCGACGCCCTGATCCGTCAATAGAGACCCGCATGGCCCCCTACCTCTTCCTCTGGCTGCTTGCCGCCAATATCGTCGCCTTCACCCTGATGGTCGTGGACAAGCGACGCGCCGAAGCGCGCGCGCCGCGTATCCCCGAACACACGCTCCTGCGCTGGGCCTTTTTCGGCGGCGGCTTCGGCACCTTCGCCGCATCGCGCATCATCCGCCACAAGACGCACAAGCAACCCTTCGCGACGTGGATGATGGTCTGGCTCTGGCTCCAGATCGTCCTGCTCGTCCTCTGGGCGACCGGATTACTGGATCGGGTTTCAGCCGAAATCTAGCCGTGCCCCTGCGAAGGCAGGGGCCCATCTCCGGTCAGTGCCAGTTTGAGCCGGCAAAGATGGATCCCCGCTTTCGCAAGGATACAAGAACGAGATCGAGGCGCGAAAATCGCAAGCAACGACTTGCGATTTTCGCAACTCCTGCGTAGAGGCTCGGCTTTAATGACAAGCGCAAAAACCCGACCCGCCAGCGACTATCCGCCCGGCGGCGATGCCTTTCGCCATCGCCACCTGATCGGCATCGCCCAGCTCACTCCGTGGGAGATTTCCTACGTCCTCGACGCCGCCGAAGAGTGGGTCGAACTGAACCGCAGCGGCGCAGCCAAGCATGACGACCGGCTCGCGGGACTCACGATCATCAACGCCTTTTTCGAAAATTCGACGCGCACGCTTCTCTCGTTCGAAATCGCGGGCAAGCGCCTCGGCGCCGATGTCGTCAACATGCACGCCGCGCAGTCGAGCGTGAAAAAGGGCGAGACGCTGATCGACACCGCGATGACATTGAACGCGATGCGCGCCGACGCGATGGTGATCCGTCACGGCAGTTCGGGCGCGGTCCAGCTCATCGCCGACAAGGTCGACTGCCCCGTGCTCAACGCCGGCGACGGCCGCCACGAACATCCGACGCAGGCGCTGCTCGACGCGCTCACCATCCGCCGGCGCAAAGGGAAGGTCGAGGGCCTCACCATCGCGATCTGCGGTGACGTCCTCCACAGCCGCGTCGCGCGCTCGAACATCCTCGCGCTCACCCTGCTCGGCAACGAAGTGCGCATCGTCGCGCCGCCGACGCTGACCCCGCCGGCGATGGAGCGGATGCATGCGACGACCTTCACCGACATGGACGAAGGTATCAAGGACGCCGACGTCGTGATGATGCTCCGCCTCCAGAACGAGCGCATGGACGGCGCCTACCTGCCCAGCGCGCGCGAATATCACGCGCTCTACGGACTCACCGAAAAACGCCTCGAGAAAGCCAAACCCGATGCGATCGTCATGCACCCCGGCCCGATGAACCGCGGGGTCGAAATCGACAGCAATGTCGCCGACGATCCCGTCCGCTCGACGATCACCGAACAGGTCGAAATGGGGGTCGCCGTCCGCATGGCGTGCCTCGACATATTGACCCGCCGCAAGCGGGGAGTCGTCGGATGGAACTGAAGCCGCTCCACATCGCGAACGCCTTGCTGGTCGACGGCGACACGCCGCGCGCGGGCAGCCTGCTCGTCGTGGACGGCCGCATCGCAGCGCTCGATCCGACCGAAGTCCCCGACGGTGCCGAAACCGTCGATGCGAAGGGCCAGTGGCTCGCTCCCGGCATCATCGACCTTGGCGTCTTCGCGACCGACAAGCCCGCCTTCCACTTCGGCGGTATCACGCGCGCCGCACTGATGCCCGACAACGGCCCGCTCGACGGCGCCGGCCTCGTCGAGCGCGCCGCCAAGGGCGGCAAGCCCGACCTCTGGGTCCATCCGCTCGCCGCCGCGACAAAAGGCCTCGAAGGCCGGGAACTCGCCGAGATCGGCCTGATGAAACAGGCGGGCGCGCGCGCCATCGCCACCGGCCGCAGCCGCATCGCCGACAGCGGCGTGATGCGCCGCGTGCTTTCCTACGCCGCATCGCTCGGCCTCGTCACGATCATCCATGCCGAGGATGAGGGCCTCACCGCCGGCGCGGTCGCGACCGACGGCGAGATGGCAACCCGCCTCGGCCTCGCCTCGGCCCCCGCCATCGCCGAGGCGATCGCGATCGCGCGCGACCTTGCGCTCGTCGAGGAAACCGGCGCGCCCGTCCATTTCCGGCAGGTCACGACCGCGCGCGGGCTCGACCTGATCCGCGCGGCGAAGGCGAAAGGGCTGCCCGTCCTCTGCGGGATCACCCCCGCGCACCTGCTGCTCTCCGACACCGCGATCGGCGATTTCCGGACCTTCGCGCGCCTGTCGCCGCCGCTGCGCAGCGAGGACGACCGCCACGCGTGCCTCGCCGCAATCGCCGACGGCACGATCGACATCCTCGCGTCGGGCCACGACCCGCGCGGCCCCGAGGACAAACGCCTCCCCTTCGCCGAGGCTTTGCCCGGCATGGCGGGCGCCGAAACCCTGCTCGCGCTCGGCCTGAACCTCGTCCGCGACGGACATATCTCGCCGGGCCGCCTGTTCGAATTGCTCGCGGCCACCCCCGCCTGCCTGCTCGGCGTCGACGCGGGCAGCCTTGCCGTCGGCAAGGAAGCCGACCTGATCCTCGTCAACGACGCCACGCCCTGGCAGGTCGATGCCAAAAAGATGGCCGCCTGGGCGGGCAACACGCCGTTCGACGGCATGCCGGTGCAGGGCCGCGCGACGATGATGTGGAAGGGCGGCCAGCGCATCCGCTGATACGGGCTTTATCTCGCTGATTTAATTCGATAGCTCTTGAACGGGGGATCGATAACCAGCGAGGTTGACCCGATGCGCCGTCTTGCCCTTCCAACTCTCCTCACCGCCGCCCTGCTCGCCCCTGCCGCCGCCGCGCAGATGCAGCCGGTTCAGGGCATCCCCTGCGCGCAGGGCCTCCCCTGCAACGCCCCGCCGCCGCAGGTGCTGCAACAGATGTATGGCGGCGGCGACGTCGCCCCGCCGGGTCAGGTCATCCCGTTCCAGCAAGAAAAGCAGGATTATGTCGGCGGCTATATGGTCAACAGCTTCGCCGCGATCGCCTTCTGGCGCTCGGCATCGGGGCAGCCCGGCTATAGCTATGGCGCGCTGCGCGGCGACAGCCGCGAACAGGCCGAAGGCTATGCGATGACGGCGTGCCGCGAGGCGGGCGGCCAAGGCTGCGTCGTCGGCCTGTGGGGCGGCAACGGCCATTTCGCGATCGCGCGCGATAAGGAAGGCCAATATTATGCGGGCTTTGCGGGCACGCCCGGCGGCGCGAAACGCTCGGTGATGGACAGCTGCAAGAGCGCGGGCGCCAAATGCAAGGTCGTCGAGACGCTCGAGAGCATGCCCTATTTCTTCCGCTTCTGACCATCGCCTGCGCACGCCCGGCGCATAAAAATGAAGTCCGCCGGCAAGCCGACGGACTTCAAGAGAGCAAGATGGCCTTGGGACCACCCTCCTCGGGTCGCATCCCTTCATTGGCCGATTCGGCGGATTGTTTCGCTACCCACGTGGGTAGGAGACAGAATATTTTCATTTTGTCGCATTGCACTTGCCATCGCCCCTCCACTCCTCTCCAATGGCGGTGCTGCGGGTCTTCTGGGGGGAAGTGCATGCAGAGTGAGCCGGTTCCGACCTTTCCGACCGATCATAACGCGCCGGCCGAATGGGAAGTGCTCAACGCGCTGATCGGTGAGATCTACGATTCGGTGCTCCATCCCGAAAGCTGGAACGAAACCCTCGCCCGCATCACCGGCACCCTCTGTCCGCTCAGCTGGGAAGCCGCCTTCATCCTCTGGGAAAGCAGCAATCCGCCGAGCGCGCGTTTCGTCGCCGCCACCGGCCTCGCCGCGGGCATCCAGGAAATCTACACTGCGGTCTATGCCGGCAGCCATCCCTGGTCGCGCAAGTTCCAGCGCTATGGGAACGGCAGCGTCGTCGACAGCTATGACATCATGACGCGCGAGGAATTTTACGAGAGCGAATTCTTCCGCAACTTCCTGAAACCCTATGGCATCGACCGGCTCGTCGGCGTCCTTCTCGACCGCCGCGACGGCGACCGGCTCGGACTGATGCTCCCCGGCCCGGGCGACCGCGACGTCGAGCGGCTGAAGCGCGGGCTGCGCGTCCTCGCGCCGCATATGCAGCGCGCGATGCGGATCAGCGACCGCATCGCCTCGCTCGACCTCGCCGCGGGCGCTGCGCGCGCCGCCGCCGACGCCGCGCCCTTCGCGATCTTCAGCCTCGACGACCAGCTCAATATCCTCGCCGCGAACAACCGCGCGCCGCGTTACGAACAGGCAGGCTTCGTCCGTACCGTGCAGGACCGCTTCGCCTTCACCCATCCCGCCAGCCAGAAAAGACTGCTCGACCTCGTCAAAAGCCCCGATCCGGCGGGGCTCGCCTTCCATACAGTCGATGCCGCGGGCGCCGAATGCCCCGTGCTCGTCGCGCGCGTCACGCGCCAGTCGGCGCATCAGCTCGGCGGCGTCCGCCTCGGCGCCTCGCTGATCGTCACGCTCGGCAGCGCGCCGGGCGAAACCCCGGTGGTCGAAATCGACCGCGTCGCGCAATGGTTCGGGCTGACCCCCGCCGAAGCGCGCCTCGCCGTCGCGCTCGCGCGCGGCGACACGCTCCGCGATTACGCCGCGCTAAGGGCCGTCAGCCTCAACGCCGTGCGCTTCCTCCTCAAGGGCATTTTCCGCAAGACCGGCGCGACCAGCCAGGCGCAGCTCGTCGCGCTCCTCGCGCGCCTGCCCGCGCCGGCGAACGGAAACTAACGCTCGCGCGGTTTCGCGCTGGACAGAATCGAATCCCCATCGCTACCCGCGCCCGCATGGGTATCAACGCAACGATCATGAACACCGCCACCGGCCAGCCGATCCAGAAGATGAGCTTCGGGCGGATGCCGAAACCATGGGCCAGCTTCAACCTCGCGACGGGCGAGCTCGTCACCGCCGAGCGGATCGATGTCGAGAAACCCGCGCCCGGCAAATTCGCCGCGACGGTGAATGTCTGGGTCACGGTCAAGCCGAAGCCCTGACGCTGCGCTAGCCGCGCAGGATCTTCTCCATCGCCTTGCCCCTGGCAAGCTCGTCGATCAACTTGTCGAGATAGCGAACCTCGCGCATCAGCGGATCTTCGATATTTTCGACGCGGACGCCGCACACCACGCCCGTGATCAGCTCGCGCGCCGGGTTGAGCGCGGGCGCGTGCGCAAAGAAATCCTCGAAATTCGTGCCCTTCGCCAGCTCGCCCTCGAACGCCTTCTGGTCATATCCGGTCAGCCAGCGAAAAATCTCGTCGACCTCGGCCTTGGTGCGCCCCTTCTTCTCCGCCTTGGCGATATAATGCGGATACACGCTCGCGACGCTCATTGAATAGATGCGGTGTTTGGTCATGGGGGTCTCTCTTTCTACGCATTCCCATAAGGACTGGCGTCAGGATTCGAACATTGTTTCCAATGTCCGGCTCAGCAGAACAGCCGCCTCGCTCCAGCACGACATATCGTCGGGCGCAGCCGCGGACCGCGCACCCGTAACCAGCAAGAGGATGGCTGGGCCTCCATTGCCCACAATGATTCCTTCGGGGCGAGTCCCTGGCGGGCAGCGGTTCAAGCCGTCGCCGCTAGCGCGCTGGAAGGCCGCGCGAAGCGTTGCGAGATTCGCCTTGCCAAGCTGACCCTTCTTGACCGTTCGTTCCAGATCGGGATCTTCGCAACGCTCCCGCAAAGCCACCGGCGTCAACGAATATGTCCCCGTGATCAGGTCGATTTGCACATGACCCGCCGGGCACCATTCGGACCCACCGATGGTCGAAAAGATCGACGCCGTTTGACCGGGGCGAAAATCGTCTCGCGATACGGCAGGCTGGCCCGCCAGCATCAACGCCGTGACAATTCCCAACATCAAAGGGACATCTCCGGTTCCAATCTATCGCGGCTCTCTCACCCCATCACCCACTGCCGCCGCGAATAGCCCTGCGCCCAGAGCAGCGCGGTCAGGTCATGATGGCGGATCACCGCCGCCGCCGCCTCGCCTGCGGCGGGGTGCGGGTAATAGCCGATGCCCAGCCCCGCGCTCGTGATCATCGGAATGTCGTTCGCGCCGTCGCCGACCGCCAGCGTCTCGGCGAGCGGCAGGCCGTGCTTCGCCGCCTCGGCCTTCAGCGTCTCGAGCTTCGTCGAACTGTCGACGATCGGCTCCACCACCTTGCCGGTCAGCTTGCCGCCGGCGATCTCCAGCTCGTTCGCGACGATCTTGTCGAATCCGATCGCCTCGCCCACCGGGCCGGCAAAGGCGGTGAAGCCGCCCGAAATCAGCACCGAATGCGCGCCATGCGCCTTCATCGTCTGCACCAGCGTACGCGCGCCGCGCGTCAGCTTGACCCGCTCCATCCGGCATTCGACCAACGTCGATTCGGGCATCCCCGCGAGCAGCCCGACGCGCTCGATCAGCGCGGCGCGGAAATCGAGTTCACCCTTCATCGCGCGTTCGGTGATCGCCGCGATCTGCGGCTTCAGCCCTGCATAGTCGGCGAGCTCGTCGATGCACTCGACCGTGATCATCGTCGAATCCATGTCGGCGATGATCAGCTTCTTGGTACGGTCGCCCAGCGGTTGGACGACGATGTCGAGCGCGCCATGGTCCATATGCGCCAGTTCCTTGCGCGCGCTGACGAGGCTGCCGTGAAAGACGATATCCGCCGCGTCATGCTCGTCAAGCCAGTGCGGGGCGCCGACATCGTGCCCCGTCGCCGCCAGCCGGTCTATCCCTTCGCGAACCACCTCGTCGGTCAGCTTTCCGGCTGCTATCAGCGTGGCTACGAACATGGCTGCTCCTTCTTCATTCTCCGGCGACGCGCCGCCTCTCGCACTTATTGCTGGCCCCACCGCCAGCGGCAAGAGCGCATTGGCGATCGCGCTCGCAAAAGCGCTCGGAAACGGAACAGTCGTCAACGCCGACGCGAGCCAGGTCTATGCCGACCTTGCCATCCTGTCGGCGCGCCCGTCCGATGACGAGATGGACGGTATGCCGCACCGTCTCTTCGGTCATGTCGACGCCGCGGAGGCGCATAACGCCGCGCGCTGGGCCGATGAAGCGCGCGCCGTCATCGCCGCCGCGCACGCCGCGGGCGACGTCCCGATCCTCGTCGGCGGCACCGGCCTCTATTTCCGCACCCTCCTCGACGGCATCGCGCCCGTCCCCGAAATCGACCCCGATATCCGGGCCGCCGTCCGCGCACTCCCCGTCGCCGATGCGCACGCCGCGCTGGCGTCCGTCGACCCCGCCGCCGCCGCACGCCTCAACCCCGCCGACACCACCCGCGTCGCGCGCGCGCTCGAGGTCGTCCGCTCGACCGGCCGCACGCTTGGCGAGTGGCAGGAGGCGCGTGAAGGCGGCATCGCCGGCACCGTCTCCCTCACCCCGCTGATCCTTTTGCCCCCGCGCGACTGGCTCCGCGCCCGCTGCGACCGGCGCCTCGTCCAGATGTTCGACGCGGGCGCGATCGCAGAAACCGAGGCGTTGCTCGCGCGCCATCTCGACCCCGACCTCCCCGCAATGCGCGCGATCGGTGTCCCGCAAATCGCCAGCCATCTGCGCGGCGAGATCGACCGCGACGAAGCGCTCGAAGCCGCGCAAGCCGCCACCCGCCAATATGCAAAGCGCCAATTTACGTGGTTCCGACACCAGCCCCCGCCCGATTGGCCGCGCCATGAGGAATCATTAAACATCGATTCGATCAAAAATTTAGTAATAATATTACGTGATAGACTGTTGACAGGATAGAATCATACACCTATTGCCCGCAACCCTGTTGCAGCGCACAAGCGCTGCGTTTTTGTGCTGGAAGGAGTTTCGTCGTGACGGAAATGAGTGGTGCCGACATGGTGGTTCAGGCGCTGGTCGACCTCGGGGTCGATACGGTGTTCGGCTATCCGGGCGGCGCGGTCCTTCCCATCTATGACGCGCTCTTCAATCACCCGACGATCAAGCACATTCTCGTCCGCCACGAACAGGCGGCGACGCACGCGGCCGAAGGCTATGCGCGTTCGACCGGCAAGCCCGGCGTCGTGCTCGTCACTTCGGGTCCCGGCGCGACCAATGCCGTCACCGGCATCACCGACGCGCTGCTCGATTCCATCCCGATGGTCGTGCTCACCGGACAGGTCTCGACCGCGCTGATCGGCACCGACGCGTTCCAGGAATGCGACACGGTCGGCATCACGCGCCACTGCACCAAGCATAATTATCTGGTGATGGACCCCGATCGCCTCGGCCCGATCCTGCACGAGGCTTTCCACATCGCGACGCACGGTCGCCCCGGCCCCGTCGTGATCGACATCCCGAAAAATGTGCAGGTCGCGACCGGCGAATATGTCGTGCCCGAAAAGATCCTGCACAAAAGCTATCGCCCGCAGGTCGAACCCGACGCCGACGCGATCGCACAGGCCGTCGCGATGATCGCCGCGGCCGAGCGCCCGGTATTCTACACCGGCGGCGGCGTGATCAACGCCGGCCCCGATGCGAGCGCGGCGCTGCGCCAGCTCGTCGCGCTCACCGGCGCGCCGATCACCTCGACCTTGATGGGCCTCGGCGCCTTCCCGTCGGACGACGACAAATGGCTCGGCATGCTCGGCATGCACGGCACCTATGAAGCGAATATGGCGATGAACCGCGCCGACCTGATCATCGCGGTCGGCGCGCGCTTCGACGACCGCGTGACCGGGCGTCTCGACGCTTTCTCGCCGGACTCGAAAAAGATCCATATCGATATCGACCGCAGCTCGATCAACAAGATCGTCCCCGTCGACCTCGCGATCGTCGGCGATGCCGGCCGCGCGCTCGATGCGATCATCGCGGGCTGGCAGGACGCGGGCCACAAGGCGCGCGACCTCGGCGAATGGTGGCGCCGCGTCGACGGCTGGCGCGCGACGCGCTGCCTCGACTTCCCCGAAAAGAAGGAAGCGGGCGCCGACATCATGCCGCAACGCGCGGTCAAGGCGCTGTTCGACGCGACGCGTGGGCGCGACCCGATCATCACGACCGAGGTTGGCCAGCACCAGATGTGGGCGGCGCAGCATTTCGGCTTCTCTGCCCCCAACCGCTGGCTCACCAGCGGCGGGCTCGGCACGATGGGCTACGGCTTCCCCGCCGCGGTCGGCGCGCAGATCGCGCACCCCGACCGCCTCGTCATCTGTATCGCGGGCGAAGCCAGCCTGCAGATGAACATCCAGGAAATGGGCACGGTCAGCCAGTACCGCCTGCCGGTGAAGATCTTCATCCTCAACAATGAATGGATGGGGATGGTCCGCCAGTGGCAGGAACTGACGTACGAGAGCCGTTACTCGAACAGCTATTCGGACAGCCTGCCCGATTTCGTGAAGCTCGCCGATGCCTATGGCTGGACGGGGCTGCGCATCGACAATCTGGGCCAGCTCGAGGACGGCATCAAAAAGATGATCGAGACTCCGGGTCCGGTCATCGTCGACTGCCGCGTCGCGCAGCTCGCGAACTGCTTCCCGATGATCCCCTCGGGCGCCGCGCACACCGAAATGCTCCTCCAGCCGAGCGACGTGACCGGCACGATGGACGACGAAGCCAAGGCACTGGTGTAAATCCTATGAAAATCAAAACCGAAGCCGGCGAGCGCCATGTGCTCGCCATCACCGTCGATAACGAGGCCGGGGTGCTCGCCAAGATCACCGGGCTGTTCACCGCGCGCGGCTATAATATCGAAAGCCTGACCGTGGCCGACATCACCGCCGACCACGCACTCTCGCGCATCACGATCGTCACCTCGGGCCCGCCGCCGATCATCGACCAGATTATCGCGCAGCTCGACCGGCTCGTCCCCGTCCACAAGGTCATCGACCTCAACGACGCGGGCGAAGCGCATGTCGAGCGCGAGATCGCGCTCGTAAAAGTCGCAGGCACCGGCGACAAGCGGATCGAGGCGCTGCGCATGGCCGACGTCTTCCGCGCCAAGGTCGTCGATACGACGCTCACCAGCTTCATCTTCGAAATCACCGGGACGAGCGACAAGGTCGACCGCTTCATCGCGCTGATGCGCGAATGCGGGCTGGTCGAGGTCGGCCGCACCGGCGTCGTCGCCATCGCCCGCGGGTCGGAGGCGCTGTAAACACCGTTAACATCGGGCTTCGGCCTCACTCTCCACATCAAATCCCCCCCTCGCGGGGCCACAGGACTAGAAGGGTTTTCCAATGCAGGTTTATTACGATCGCGACGCCGACCAGGATCTGATCAAGGGCAAGAAGGTCGCCGTCGTCGGCTATGGCAGCCAGGGCCACGCGCACGCGCAGAATATGCGCGACAGCGGCGTCAAGGAGGTCGCGATCGCGCTCCGCCCCGGTTCGGCGACCGCGAAGAAGGCCGAAGCCGCAGGCTTCAAGGTCATGTCGAACAAGGAAGCCGCCGAATGGGCCGACGTGATCATGATCGCCGCCCCCGACGAGCATCAGGCGAAAATCTACGCCGACGACATCGGCCCGAACATGAAGCCCGGCGCCGCGCTCGCCTTTGCCCACGGCCTCAACATCCACTTCGGCCTCATCGACGCGCGCCCCGACATCGACGTCTTCATGGTCGCGCCCAAGGGCCCCGGCCACACGGTGCGCAGCGAATATCAGAAGGGCGGCGGCGTCCCCTGCCTGATCGCGGTCGCGCAGGAAGCGCAGGGCGCGGGCGCGTCGGGTAACGGCTTCGCCAAGGCGCTCGCCCTCAGCTACGCCTCGGCTGTCGGCGGCGGGCGCAGCGGCATCATCGAGACGACCTTCAAGGAAGAGTGCGAAACCGACCTCTTCGGCGAACAGGCCGTGCTCTGCGGCGGCATCACCCACCTGATCCAGGCGGGTTTCGAAACGCTGGTCGAGGCGGGCTACGCCCCCGAAATGGCCTATTTCGAGTGCCTCCACGAAACCAAGCTGATCGTCGACCTCCTCTATGAAGGCGGCATCGCGAACATGCGCTACTCGATCTCGAACACCGCCGAATATGGCGACATCAAGACCGGCCCGCGCATCATCACCGACGAAACGAAGAAGGAAATGAAGCGCGTCCTCGCCGACATCCAGTCGGGCCGCTTCGTCAAGGACTTCGTGCTCGACAACCAGGCCGGCCAGCCCGAACTGAAGGCGAGCCGCAAGGCGGCCGCCGCGCACCAGCTCGAAAAGACCGGCGCCGAACTGCGTGCCATGATGCCGTGGATCGCAAAGAACCAGCTCGTCGATAAATCGAAGAACTGATCGCTTTCTCGGTCGCGGGCGAAGGGTTAGGATCGGAGCATGTCCTCCGACCTCTCCTTCGCCTGCGCCTGCGGCGCCATCTCCGGCACCCTGCTCGACGTCGGTCCCGGTCAGGGCGACCATGTCGTCTGCCATTGCACCAACTGTCAGGATCTGACGCGTCATCTGGGGCACGCGGAACACGTGCTCGACGCGCATGGCGGAAGCGCGCTCTACCAGTCGCGCTGCGCGCGTCTGCGCATCGACACCGGCCGCGAGCGGCTCGCCTGCGTCCATCTGACCGACAAGCCGACGCTGCGCTGGTACGCGTCCTGCTGCGGCATGCCGCTCTTCAACACCTATGCGAACGGCAAGCTTCCTTACATCACGACCCAGCTCGCCGCCTGCGATCCGGCGAAGCGCGACGCGCTGGTCGGCCCGCCGCGCGGCCATCTTTTCACGCAGGACGGTATCGGCGACACGAGCGCGCTGCCCGCAATGAGCATGGGCCGGCTGATGCGCCGCTTCTTCCCGCGCATGATCAAGGACCTGCTGTCGGGCGATCGCCGGCGCTGCCCCCTGTTCGACGCAAAGACCCTCGAACCCATCGCCAAACCTCATCGATTGACCGACGAAGAAATGCTTGCGCTCCGCCGCCGCTGAGCCGGTACGCACGGGTTTGTCATTTCGATCCGATGGCCTAAGGGGGGCCCCGATGCCGGGCCTCTCTCCCTTCACCGCGCACCGCGCCGACCTCGCCGCACTCGCGCGCGACAGCCGCCGCCGCACCCTCGCGCCGCGCGCGGGGCGCGATTTCGCGTCGAACGACTATCTCGGCCTCGCCGATTCCGAAGCCCTCCGCACCGCGCTCGCCGCGGGGATCGAACGCGGCCTGCCCGCGGGCTCGGGCGGCTCGCGCCTGCTCCGCGGCAATCACGCCGAACATGAGGCGCTCGAAGCGCATGCCGCGCGCCATTATGGCAGCGAGGCCGCGCTCTTCTTCCCGACCGGTTTCGCCGCCAACGCCGCGCTGTTCGCGGCGCTCCCCCAGCGCGGCGACCTCGTCGTCCACGACGAACTGATCCACGCGAGCGCGCACGACGGCATGAAGCTCGGCCGCGCCGGGGCGATCGCGGCAAGGCACAATGACGCGCAGGCCTTCGCCGACATCATCGGGCGCTGGCGTGCGGGCGGCGGCGCGGGCACGCCGTGGATTGCGGTCGAGAGCCTCTATTCGATGGACGGCGACCGCGCGCCGCTCGCCGATCTCGCCGCGATCGCCGACCGCCACGACGCCGTGCTCGTGGTCGACGAAGCGCACGCGACCGGCGTTTTCGGCCCGGGCGGCGCCGGCCTCGCGCACGGCCTTCCGCGCCGCGACAACCTCGTCACCCTCCACACCTGCGGCAAGGCGCTCGGCGCCGAGGGCGCTTTGGTCTGCGCCCCCGCGATCGCCTGCGACTTCCTCGTCAATCGCGGCCGCCCCTTCATCTTCTCCACCGCACCGTCGCCCTTGACGGCGTACCTCGTCCGTCAGGCGATCGAGATCGTCGCGAACGAGCCCGAGCGGCAGGAGCGCCTCCACAGCCTCGTCCGCCACGCCGCCGAGCGGCTCGTCCCGCTCGGGATCCCCGCCAGCGGCACCCAGATCCTGCCCGTGATCATCGGCGACAACGACCGCACGATGCGTATCGCGGGCAGCCTCCGCGACGCGGGGTTCGATATTCGCGGTATCCGCCCGCCGACCGTGGCGCAGGGAACCGCGCGCCTCCGCATCGCGATCACGCTCAATGTTGACGAAGACAACATCGACGACATGGCCGACGCGCTTGCTGCGGCGATGGCCGCCGCATGACGCGCTTCGTCGTCACCGGCACCGACACCGGCATCGGAAAAACCATCTTTTCTGCGGGCTTGGCGCTGGCCACCGGCGCGCCCTACTGGAAACCGATCCAGTCCGGCCTCGAAGAGGAAACCGACAGCGAGATCGTCGCGCGGCTCGCGGGCGTGCCGATCCGCCCCGAAGCGTACCGTCTCGTCACCCCAGCCTCGCCGCATATCGCCGCCGAAATTGACGGCGTTAACATTGGCGTCGAAACGCTGACCCCGCCGCCCGGCAACCTGGTCGTCGAGGGCGCCGGCGGCGCCCTCGTTCCGGTGACGCGGCAGACGCTCTACGCCGACCTCTTCGCGAAATGGCAGGTCCCGGTGATCGTCTGCGCGCGCACCGCGCTCGGCACGATCAACCACAGCCTGCTCACGATCGAGGCGCTGAAGTCGCGCGGCGTCCCGATCCACGGCCTCGCCTTCCTCGGCGACGCGGTCGAGGACAGCGAGGCGATCATATCCGAAATCAGCGGCGTCCGCCGCCTCGGCCGCCTGCCGATCATCGACCCGCTGAACGGCGAAACGCTCGCAGCGGCGTTCAACGCGAACTTCGACCTCGCGGATTTTGCATGATCTCCCCCGTCTGGCACCCCTTCACCCAGCACGGCCTCGGCGACCCCATCCCGCTGATTTCGCACGCCAAAGACGCCAAACTCTACGCCGCCGACGGCCAGAGCTGGATCGACGGCATCTCCTCTTGGTGGGTCACGACGCACGGCCACACACACCCGCGCATCATGGCAGCGGTACGCGCCCAGACCGAAAAGCTCGACCAGCTCATCTTCGCCGGCTGGACGCACGAACCCGCCGAGAGCCTCGCCGCCGAGCTGGTCCGCATCACCCCGGCCCCGCTCACCCGCGTCTTCTTCTCGGACTCGGGCTCGACCAGCGTCGAGGTCGCGCTCAAGATGGCGCTCGGCTACTGGTATAATATCGGCGAGGCGCGCAACCGCATCCTCGTGCTCGAACACAGCTATCATGGCGACACGATCGGCACGATGTCGGTCGGCGAGCGCGGCGTCTACAACCGCGCCTGGCAGCCGCTGCTGTTCGACGTCGACACCATCCCCTTCCCTTACGAAGGCCGCGAACAGGCCACGCTCGACGCGCTCGAAGCTGCCTGCGTTCAAAAGCCTGCGGCCTTCATCGTCGAACCACTCATCCTCGGCGCGGGCGGCATGCTCATCTATCCCGCCTGGGTGCTCGCCGAAATGCGCGCGATCTGCGCGCGCCACGGCGTCCTCTTCATCGCCGACGAGGTGATGACCGGCTGGGGCCGCACCGGCACGCGCTTCGCGTGCGATCAGGCGGGCGTCATCCCCGACATCGTCTGCCTCTCGAAAGGGCTCACCGGCGGCAGCCTGCCGCTCGCGGTCACGCTCTGCATCGAGCCGATCTACGAAGCGCATTATTCGGCCGACCGCGCGAAGACCTTCTATCATTCGTCGAGCTACACGGCGAACCCGATCGCCTGCGCCGCCGCGAACGCCAATCTCGAAATCTGGCGCGACGAGCCCGTCCAGCAACGCATCGACGCGCTCGCCGACGCGCAGGCCGCACATCTCTCGCTCCTCTCGCACGATCCGCGCGCCCAAAACCCGCGCTGCCTCGGCACGATCGCCGCGCTCGATATCGTCGTGGCGGACTCAGGCTATCTCTCGAACCTCGCCCCGCGCCTGATCGCCTTTTACCGGGACCGCGGCGTCCTCCTCCGTCCGCTCGGCAACACGCTCTACGTCATGCCGCCCTATTGCATCACCGCGGCCGAGCTGGCGCAGGTCTGGGACGCGATCAGCGCATCCCTCGGCGCGGCTCGGGATCCGGCCTGATCGCCAGCCGCACGACATCGCCGCGATCCAGCGGTACGCGAACCAGCCGGTCGAATTGCGCGCGCGCACCGGTCATCACATATTCGTTGATGCCGTGGTCGCCGGTCGCCGGATCGACGCCGCGCTCGGGTCCAACCTCCAGATAGCGCCCGCGAAAGCGGACGAGGGGGCACACGCGATACCCCGCGAGGCACTTCTCGCGCGCGCCATAAAATCCTGAAATCGGGTCGTAAACCATCCCGTCTTCGGGAGAGTTCAGCGAGCCGAGATGATAATTGGGGCCCATGGCTTCGCCCCGCGCGTACAGCCGCCCCCGTCCCTCGGATTCGATCATCACCAGCTGCCAGCTGTTCCAGAACGCCGCGCGCGCCAGCTTGCGGCGCAGCGCCGGATCGTCGACCGCCGAAAGGAAGCCCGCCGTCCCCTGATCCGCATAGATTTGGGTGGCGCCCGACGCGAAGTCGGGTTGCTCTTCCGCCATCCGCCACAGCGCCTCGGTCCGCTTGTGATAAGCCGTGCGGAAGCAGCCGATCCGATCCCATTTCTCGATCATCGCCATGCACGTATCGCGCTCGCGCAGCCATTGCCGCTGCGTCGCCACGACCGACCGGTCGTTTCGCCAGGCGAGGACATAGGCTTCGTTCAGTTCGCGATCCACGTCGGCGAAGGCCGAAGGCGCGTCGGCCTCATCGCCCGACCGCTCGCGGCAGAGGTAATGTTCGGTGACCGAACGCGCACGGCCGCAATCGAACGCGGGCGTTTCGGGCCGGTCGAGCGCGGCCCACACCTGCCCCAGCTCGCGCCGCGACAGCGCGACCCGGCCCGTTTCCGGCTTGGCGCCGACCCAGTCGTATCGCGCGGGCGTCCAGCTTGTCGCCTCGACCAGTACCGGCCCAGCGATCCGGCTGCGGCGAAGCCAGTCGAGCTGGATCATGTGCAGCCGCGTGTTCGCGATCGTCGCGCCGGTCAGGTCCCAGTCGGACTTCGACGCCATCAGCAACGCCGCGCCCGTGAGATCCGCGCCGGCGAGCGACACGTCCGAACTGTCCTGCCCGCAATTGTCGTCCTGCCCCAACCCGCACCGGAATTCAAAGCCCGTCATATTCGCCGACCGGAAGCTCGCGCCCCTGATCGACTGAAGCGCGCCGCCCTCGAACGAACTGCCCGACAGATTCGCATGCGATGCGTCGACCTGCTCCATCGTCGTCCACTGAAACCGCGTCCGCCGGAAGGTCGCATGGCTCAGATTCGCCCGGTCGAGCGTCGACGAGCCGAACTCCAGCCCACGCCCCTCGAACCCCCGCCAGTCCGACGCGTTCAGCTCGGCACGGACGAAGCGGCTGTTCGTCCCGCGCGCGCGCGTCCATTTCGAATGCACCAGCTTCGCATTGCTGAAGCACAGGTTCGAAATATCCTGCCCCGAAAAATCGGCGTGCGGCAAGACGAGCCCGTCGAAATTGACCTGCTGCTCCGGATAAAGCCGCTTGATGCGCACGACCTCGGCGACCGTCCGGATCGCACCCGCCTTGATCTCGACCCCCTTCGGACAGGGCTGCCACGCGAGGGCCGGCTGCGCAGCAAAGGCGACAAAAACACCGGCGACGATCGCGAGACGGGAAAGCATCCTGTTTTGGCCCCCTCCTGAAAACAGCAGCATCCGGGGCCGATTCCATGATCGGTCCGTCTCACCTTTCATGCGCTCCCTTTTCTTCCGGAGCAACGCGCAACCGACACGCCGATCAAACTATCGGCAGGGTCTGGTTTTCGGCGTTCGAGTCCCCATCTGGTCAGCATCGACCCCATGCCGCGCGCACCGAAAGCACCGTCGATCGGGCCCGCAGTTCGGCTTAGGTTCATCTACGCCGCCCAATCTGCGGCGCAGGGGATATGGGGTCCGGGAATAAATCGATCATGCAGACAAAAGCCGTCCTCCTCCTCCCCCTGTTCGCGGCGCTCGCCTTCGCCGCGCCGGGCCATGCGCAGGATGACGGCTCGCTTGCGCAGTCGGGCCATCCGCCGGAGCGCACCTCGGTCCTCTACACCTATGGCGACGAGCCCTGCCCCGAACCGAAGGGCGACGAAATCGTCGTCTGCGCGCAGCAGCCCGAATCCGAACGCTACCGCGTCCCCAAGGAACTCCGCGAGGAGTTGAAGGAGGACGAGGTGGCTGGCGGCGGCAGCTGGGCCTCGGCCGTCGACGGCTACACCAATGGCGCCGCGGCGGCGAGCCGCCCGAACAGCTGCTCGCCCGTCGGCTCCTATGGTTTCACCGGCTGCGCCGCCGCGGCGCTGCGCCAGTGGTTCGAGGCGCGCCGCGCTCCCTGACGCGAGGCGTCGCCGGCATATACCCCCCGGGGGGTATGACACCCCTCACAAATCGATGATACCCGCCGCCGATCAACGGCTTGCCTCGGCCTGCCGG
Organism: Sphingopyxis sp. LARHCG72; assembly: GCF_052871675.1. Taxonomy (NCBI): domain Bacteria; kingdom Pseudomonadati; phylum Pseudomonadota; class Alphaproteobacteria; order Sphingomonadales; family Sphingopyxidaceae; genus Sphingopyxis; species Sphingopyxis sp. LARHCG72. The sequence goes on from NZ_JBIXJU010000003.1 coordinate 193,673, forward strand.
TGGATGATGGTGGGCACGACGTTGCATGGCAACGACGGCGCCCGGCCTGAGGGGGGATATCGGCGGCTCGCGACCCGCCGCCGGTATCTTCCGCTCCCCGATATCGCCTAGCGCAACAGACGGTTCACCAGCGCCGCCAGTTCGGCCTCGCGCCCGACCTCGCTCTTGCGCAGGATCGACTTGATCTGCGTGCCCAGCGTCTGCGCGCTGGTGCCGCGCCCGTTGGCAATGGTTTCGCGCGCCTCGCCGTTCGCCAGCCGCAACGCGATCTCGGCCTCCGCCGCGGTCAGCCCCAGTGCGGCGCGCAGCGGCGCGGTGCGCATCGCCGGAATATCCGCGGCGCGCCGCGCGACGACCAGCACCCGCGGCTCGAAACCGAAATCCCATTCACGCTGCGGCAGGCGGAACAATTCGCAGAGCAGCCCGCCCTCCGGCTCCTCGGGCGATCCGATCCAATATTGCTGCATCGCCCCCTCTGCCGACGCACCCTCTGCCAACACGTCATCGAGCGCGCGTGCAAGGCCCGCCTGCAACAGCGCGTCGGCATCGCGCCGCGCCGCGCCCAGCCGCCCGCGGCGCAGGCAAAGCGCCCCGCCCGCCCCGACGATCGCCTCGGCGGCTGCCGACAGCGCCGCGACCGCGCCATGCCGGTCGATCAGGAACGCCGCGACGCCGATCGCATCGAACGCGCCGACGGTCATCGCCGCGCCGCGCTGCGCGATCGCCTGCTGCATCCGCACCGCCGCCAGCGCATAGGTCGCGCCCGCGGCGAACAGCTTGCGGTCGCGCTGTTCGGTCCGGCCGTCGTCCTCGGATCGCAACGCCGCCAGTCCGACGAGGAACCCTTCGCCCTCGACCAGCGCGGTCTGGCAGCCGTGAACCCCGTCCCAGCAGCGGATATGCTCCTCATAATCGTCGGTGCCGCTGTGCTGGCGCGCGATGTCGTAATGCGCCTCGCTCAATATCTCGAGCGGCCGTGCGCTCACCGCGACGCGCCAGTTCACCTCGGGCCGCCAGCCCTCGATCTCCAGGAATTCGCGCTGATAGGCGGGGTCGATGTCGGGCATGAAGTTGAACAGCGTCGCTTCGGCGCCGATCCCCAGCAATTGCGCGCGCGTCGACCGCGTCCGGCGCGCCAGCAGGCGCAGCGCCGCGTTCCACCCGTCCGCCTCGAACGGTGCCGCCAGAAAGGCATTTTCGACCTCGCCCATTTCGCGGGCAAACAGGCTATCCATCACGCAGCATCACGCAAGGGCCCCCCAGCCTTCGTTCACTATAGCATTGCAGCATGAAAGCGGACCCCGCACAAGCATGTTGCAGCGTCGTTGCCGGCGCAAGGCAAACCGAAACGCTGCGTTTCTCCGGCGCTTGTTGACGCCGTCCCTCGCCTTCGCCTAGCTTCGCGCCTTCCCCAACAGGAGACTGTCCCATGCGTCGCATCCTCCCCTATGCAGCCCTTGCCCTCGTCGCCGTCGTGGCGACCCCGATCGTCCTCGCGCAGGGCGGCTCCGCCCCCGGCGCCCCCGACAAATCGCGCGTCACCGCCGGCACCTACGCCGCCGACGCCGGCCACACGATGGTCGTGTGGGAAGTCGATCACCTCGGCTTCAGCAAATATACCGGCATCTTCGGCGACGTGACCGGCACGCTCGTCATCGATCCCAAGAATCTCGCCGCGGCCAAGGTCGACGTCACGATCCCCGTGTCGAAGGTCACCACCGCCAGCGCCGGCCTCACCAGCCACCTGCTCCGCGCGGGCAAGGATGGCGGCAAGCCCGACTTCTTCGGCGCCAACCCCGCCGACGCCAAATTCGTCTCGACCAGCGTCGTCCTCGACGACGACGGCGACGAGGCGAAGGTCACCGGCAACCTCACGCTCAACGGCGTGACCAAGCCCGTGACCCTCGACGTCGATTTCCACGGCGCGGGCGTCGGCATGAACAAGAAGGAAACCATCGGCTTCCAGGCCGAAACGACGATCAAGCGCAGCGACTTCGGCGTCAACATGGGCATCCCCTATGTCAGCGACGCCGTCGAACTCGAAATCCACGCCGCGTTCGAAAAGCAGTAAGCGAGTCTGCTCGAAGAGCGGCACCGGCCCGCTCCCCCACCGCCCGAAGACGACGCGTGGCGTCGAAGGGCCTCCCCAACGATAGTAGGCTATGGGAGGCCGGGTGGGGGAGCGGGCCGGTGCCGCGAAATGCGCCGTCAGGCGCATTTCCAGACAGACGCACCCAATCTGTCACACGCGCACCGTATGAATGGGGCGGGACCAGCGCTGGTCCCGCCCTTTTTCGTACAGGAGCCGTGTGATGAGCGAACTGGTACGCGAAATTGTCGAAGTGAACGCGTCGATCGACGGCGACGAGGAAAATCCGCTGCTGGTCGTCGAGGCCGAGGGGCTTGCCGCCACCGCGGGCTGGGCGAATGTCCGGCTCGACCCGCATGTCTATATCACCCCGCCCGACGACGGCGTGCAGGATTTCGACCTCGTCGGCGACCGTCCTTCGGGCGATGCCGCCGAAGTCCTGTCCGAAGTCGAGGCCGCATGGGAAGGGCCGCTCGAGGATTGGGTCATCGGCGTGCGCGTCCACGCGGTCGACAATCTGATCGAGGACGAGGTTTACGAACCGTGGGACGAGGACGACGACGCGAGCGAAGCCGCCTGACCTTCGTCCCGCGCACATCCCCTGCACTGCGCCGGGCCGCGAGACCCCTTGCGGCCCGGCGACATTTTCGGTTCATCGCAGGGCCAGCAACCGCGGCGTAGCCTCCCCTCGATTCAAGGGAGGATCCTCATGCGCCATATCCTGCTTCTCGCACTCGCGCTCACCGCCACCCCCGCGCTGGCACAGGCCAACCCGCAGATCGACTACCCCGCCTTCCAGGCGCTCACCGCCAGCGTCGCCCCCGCGCGCGCGACGCGCCTCATCGCCTTCGACGCCTTCAAGGCCGAGGCCGCGAAGCCCGGCACTCTCCTCCTCGACGCCCGCTCGAAGGACGCCTTCCAACGCGGCCACATCAAGGGCGCGGTCAACCTGCCGCTCACCGACTTCACCGCGGAGAGCCTCGCCGCGGTCGTCGGCGCGAACCCCGGCCGCCCCATCCTCATCTATTGCAACAATAATTTCTCGAACCACCGCAGCCCCGTGCCGCTCAAATCGGCACCGCTCGCGCTCAATATCCAGACCTTCATCAACCTCGTCGGCTATGGCTACCCCAACGTCCTCGAACTCGCCGACGTCGTCGATTTCAACGATCCAAAGGTCGAGTGGGTGACGGGCTGACCCCGCCTTTCTTCACTCGTCACCCCCGCGAAGGCGGGGGTCCCGCTTCTGCGGCGGAAAGCGGGATCCCCGCCTTCGCGGGGATGACGAAGGAGTGATAGCCACGCAATTTTCGCATTCCCCTCTTGCATCCGACGACATTTTGCATCACTAGAGCGCCCATGCGCGGCAACGCCCTTCTTCTTCTGCGACTTACACGCCCTTGGGCGTGACACTGGCTGCGCGCTAGTCGCGGCCACCCGCTCAAGGGTCCGATCGACAAGCAAGCGCAACCACCGGAAGAAGTTTACCCATCATGACCATGCTCCGCGATCCGTCCGCGAAATATTCCGCCTTCCCGCAGGTTCCCTTGACGAACCGCGAATGGCCCGCCCGCGTCACCACACAGGCGCCGATCTGGCTCTCGACCGATTTGCGCGACGGCAACCAGTCGCTGATCGACCCCATGGATGCCGAAAAGAAGACGCGCTTCTTCGACCTGCTCGTCAAATGCGGGTTCAAGGAGATCGAGGTCGGCTTCCCCGCCAGCGGCGCGACCGACTTCGACTATATCCAGAACCTCGTCCGTTCGGGCCGCATCCCGGAGGGCGTCACGCCGCAGGTGCTGACGCAAAGCCGCGCCGACCTCATCCGCACCAGCTTCGACAGCCTCGCGGGCGCAAAAACCGCGATCGTCCACGTCTATAACGCGGTCAGCCCCGCGTGGCGCAAGATCGTCTTCGGCATGGAGATGGACGAGATCAAGGGCATCGCGATCGAGGGCGCGAAGCAGCTCCGCGACAATGCCGCGCGCCTGCCCGGCACCGACTGGCGCTTCGAATACAGCCCCGAAACCTTCTCGACCGCCGAGCTCGATTTCAGCATCGCCTGCTGCGAAGCTGTGATGGACATCCTGCAACCCACGGTCGACAAGCCGATCATCCTCAACCTCCCCGCGACGGTCGAGGCCTCGACGGCGAACATCTACGCCGACCAGATCGAATATTTCTGCAAGAATTTGCCGAACCGCGACCGCGCGATCATCAGCCTGCACACCCACAACGACCGCGGCACCGGCGTCGCGGCGGCCGAGCTCGGCCTGCTCGCGGGCGCCGACCGCGTCGAGGGCTGCCTGTTCGGCAATGGCGAGCGCACCGGCAACACCTGCCTCGTCACCATCGCGCTCAACATGTACACGCAGGGCGTCGACCCGCAGCTCGACTTCTCGAACATCGACGAGGTCATCCAGACGGTCGAATATTGCAACAACCTGCCCGTCCACCCGCGCCACCCCTATGGCGGCGAGCTCGTCTACACCGCCTTCTCGGGCAGCCATCAGGACGCGATCAAGAAAGGCTTCGCCGCGCGCGAGCGCCAGAATGACGAAAAATGGGAAGTCCCCTACCTCCCCATCGACCCCGCCGACCTCGGCCGCAGCTACGAAGCGGTGATCCGCGTCAACAGCCAGTCGGGCAAGGGCGGCGTCGCATGGGTGCTCGAACAGGACAAGGGCCTGAAACTGCCCAAGAAGATGCAGGCGAGCTTCAGCCATATCGTGCAGGCGCTCGCCGATCAGACGAGCCGCGAACTCGGCGCCGAGGATATCTGGCACGCGTTCGAGGGTCAGTATCTGGCCACCGAAGCCAAGCGCTTCCAGCTCGTCGACTGGTCCGAAACCCATTCGGGCGCCGACCGCATCTTCGCCGGCAAGCTTACCATCGACGGCACGGCGCGCAGCGTCAGCGGCCGCGGCAACGGCCTGATGTCGAGCGTCATCGCCGCGCTCAGCGAAAGCGGCGGCCCGGTGATGGACATCGTCGACTATAGCGAGCACGCGATCGGCCAGGGCAGCAATGTGCAGGCCGCAGCCTATGTCGAGTGCCGCACGGCGGACGGGAAAAGCCTGTTCGGTTGCGGGCTGGATACGGACGTTGCGACGGCGAGTGTGCGGGCGATTTTGTCGGCGGCTAACGGGGCATGACCCCGGTTATATTTAAACCCAATGAATTGTCGTCGGCCCAACGCGACGAGTTCATAGCTATGGTTCATCAAGGCGCTCAGGTTAGCAAGCACACCCTTGGCAACCTAGTTGACCGTGCGGTCGCGCTGGTGACGATATATGACGGAGACCGATTGATCGGGACTGCGGCTATTAAAGACCCAAATCCCGACCATCGCCGAGGCTATTTCGTCAAATCCGGAGAACGCGCGCGCGAAGTACAGTTTCCGCTCGAAATGGGCTGGGTAGTTGTCCATCCGGATTATCGGGATCAAGGGTTAGCAAGAAGCCTTATCCAAGCGGCGATTTCAGCAGCCCCAAATGGCATGTATGCGACAACCAAGACTGACAGGATCCTGAAAATCCTACCTGAATACGGCTTCATTCAGCTAGGCGCTAGCTTTCCCTCAGCAGAGGATCCGAATGCGGAATTGACGCTGTTCGTTCGCGATTTCCAGGCACGATCTGAATGATAGAAACCGCCGATGATTGTCGGTCATCGGCGGTTTCGCGTTGTCAGATGATCGACACCGTTTTGGATCGGTGGACGATCAGAGCCTTCTCAAATTCACCAACCGCAAACTCGTGGCTGGCCTGATTCTTTGCAAGTTTTTGCGGATCGAAACGCGCCATATCCAGCACGAGACGATAAGCTCCAGCAATATCCCCGAGGTAACGATCAAGGAACTCAACCGGGTCGGTGCCCCAAACAACGCGGTCGCCGTCGATTTCCATGAGGCCCTTCAACCCATAAACCAGCGGCATGATCAATCCGTCAGGGTACCGGTAGTTGACCGGAATATTGAGATAATGCGTGGTCGGCTGTGATAGGACAAAGGAACTTTTGTCTTTTGCTGCTTCTCGCCGAGCCGGGCTGTACATTTTGACGATCGGGTTCGCGCCGAAGCGATAAGTGTTAGAGTTATACGCCTCCGGAAAATCGGCATAAATCTTATCATAAAGCTTCGGAAGATCGGCAAGAATATCGAAGCAGCTTGCCACCGTATCATTGATCAGTTCATGCGTCGGACCATCGCGCGCTTCCGACACGCCAGGATCAAACATAAGCTTGTCGAACTGCTTGGAGCACTCGCCTTTGTTGCGGTAGATATTCTGCGGCGTTACATTGATTTCCAGTGGCAAAAGCTTCGCTTCGTTCGCTCGGTTAAGAGGAATCCAAGCCAAGGCCAAAAGGTCACGAACTTTGACCGGGCGAGCCTCGTTGCTTTCCCATTCGTTACTCTTCCATTCAACACGGGAAGCAATCGCCGGATCCAACCGCTCGCGGATCTCAGTGTAGAATCCTAGTTTGTTCGACTTTGTTTCCTGCGTCAGCTGGGCGTTATTGTTTCGCGCCGCGCAGATGTCCAAAACCGACATCTCGAACTGCTGAACCGCCCGCACGTCTTCCGGATCCGAAGGTACAAGCAACTCGACCGGAACAAGAAAATCAAACTGCTCCTTGACCTCTTCCAACTCCGAACGACGATCCTCCCACAGCCCCTTCATGTCTTCCCAAAGCGAGATGCGATTGATTTCGCGTTCGTCCGCGACAGCCGAAAGCATGTGAATGCCGATAGCCAACATATTGTGGCCGCCATCAAGGATGCCTTCCGACTCTGGGTTTTCGAAAACCAATTCAAAACGGTTCCGCTGGAGAGCTTCGTAACCCGCCGTACCGATCAAGATGCCTTTGGATTTGAACGGAAAGAGTTCGGGAGTTTCATCCAATGACTCTAAGATTCCGTTGGTCACGCTACCCGTCTTAGCTGCACGAGGGTTCGCTTCGAGGGAGACATGATCAAACAGCGCGTAGAGATCGCGCCCTCGGACGAAGCCCGTATAGCGCTTAATCCCGGCGATCGAATTTTCGCTGGAATTCGAACTAAGGCGCTCTTCATCTCGCGAACTAGGCTGTTCAGCGACGAGAGAAAATCGGATGATTAGTTTGGATTTATCAGTCATTTTCAGTCCTTCAATTGAAGAGACTGATTTCGACTATCGAGCACGAAATAGGTGCCATCATGTCGGCGAACCAACCATTTTGTCGCTTTGCAGCGACCGATAACCGAAACCATCTCAGGCTTCATTTCAGCTTCTATCCAGAAGCGCCGTCAGGTTGCGTCACTGCCGCTGGTTTGTCAATCCACCTGTTGAAGCTCAAAACCCTTTCCTACATTTTACCCATATGGTTTATTTTGTCGGTTTTAACCAACCGAAAGGACGAATCGATGGACGACTCCCCGCACGATCCCGCGTACATCCCCGCCCCCGGCAGCTATCACTGGACGCCCAAACTCCAGCGCGAGTTTCTCGAAGCCTTCGCCACCAACGGGTCGGTGAAGATTTCGGCGGCGAAGGTCGGCATGTCGCCCGCCGCCGTCTATCAGCTGAAGCAGCGGCCCGAGGGCGCGGCGTTCAGGCTCGGCTGCGCCGCGGCGCTGCTCATCGCGCGCGGGCGGCTCGTCGACGAGCTGCTCGACCGCGCGATCTGGGGGCATGAGGAGACGAGCACGATCATGCGCGAGGAGGATCGCAGCTTCGTCAAGCGCCGCCGCCTCGATTCCCGTCTCGGCCTCGCGATGCTCGCGCGGCTCGACAAGATGGTCGAAACGCGCGCGCCCAAAAGAGGAGAATGGCCGGGCGAAGAGATGCTCGCACAGATCGTCGCCGGCGACTGGCCGGGCTTCCTCTCGCTGTTCGACGTTGCGGAAGCCGCACGCGGCGGGGCCGGGGCCGCCCGCACCGCTGCCGCCGAAGGAGCCACCGCAGAAACGCCCGAAAGCGAACAGGATACCGGCGCCGCAACCGGCCCGGCCGAGGGAATGCCCGCCGCGCTCGCGCTCTGGCTCGCGGGCCACGACAACCGCGCCAACCCGCTCGCCAGCCTCTGGCACGACACCGCGATCGCGAATGAAGTTGCGCAGTTTTCCGCCGCTTCGGACGCCGAGGCCGAAGGCGCCGACGAGGCCGAACCGACCCCCGAGCAGGCGGCGGCCTCGATGACCGTCTGGTACGACGACGAAAGCAGCGAGCTGCGCACCAACTTCCCGCCGCCCGACGGCTTCGCGGGCACCGAAGACGGCCAGTTCGGCGACCCCGACTATGAACGCGCGCTCGACGTCGACGAGGAAGTCGCATGGGAGGACGCCCGCACCGAGGCCTTCGCGCCGCTGCGCCTCGCCGGCGAGGCCGCGCGCCGCGCCTTCTTCGCGCTGCCCGATCCGGCGAACGACCCGGCGCGCGAGGGCAAGGCGGCGCGCAAAAGCGCGAGCGGCTGACCGGTCTTGGCAAGTTGTTAAAGCCGCTCGGCTAATGCCCGCTCATGGCGGCCCGCAACGACACGATCGAGCAGGAAAGAGCGTCCTTTCTCGCGCGTTTTCGCCGCGACCCGGCGGGGCTCGTCTATTCGCGCACCCCCGGCGGCGAGGGACGGCTGGTCAGCGAGGACGAGGCGGCGGCGCTGCTGACCGAATTGGATCTGATGTCGCATCGCCACGCACGCCGTTTTTCGCGGTCGGCCTGGGTCGCCGTCATCGGCTTCCCGCTCTTCCTCATCGCGGCGACTACCTTCAATCCGCTGTTCGGCATCCTCGCGATCGCAGCGCTCTGCGGCTGGTTCGTCGTCGCGGTCGTCCAGCGGCTGGCGCGCGCGCGGTTCGTCGCCGGCGTCTGGCCGCGGCTCGACCGCAATCCGCCCGTCCGCGCGCTCTCGCGCGCCGAAAAACTGGCCCGCGGGTTCGCGATCCCCTGGTGGCAGACGCTGCTCATCTTCGCCGTCGGCGCACCGCTCGTCCTGTTCGTCAAGGCACCGCCATCCGCGCTGCCGCAGGTCTGGCGCGACTGGCAGATGGTCGCCATCGCCCTCTTTTTCATCGCCGCCATCCTGATGCTGGTCTGGGGCGGCATCCGGCAATGGCGCCACCGCGGTGCCGCCCGGGGGGCCGGCAGGCCGTGATGCGGTCGCGCGGTTCGCCGGGGCTGGACGGCCCTGCGCCACCCCCTATAGCAGCCGCATGTTCACCCACCGCCTCGCCGCCCCCGCCGACCTCGAAGCCCTGCGCGCCGTGATGGCGCGCGCGATCGCCGAGCTGCAGAAGGGCTTTCTCTCGCCCGCGCAGATCGCGGCGAGCAACGCGGTGATGGGGCTCGATACGCAGCTGATCGCCGACGGCACCTATTTCATCGTCGAGGAGGACGGCCGCATCGCGGGCTGCGGCGGCTGGTCGCACCGCGCGACGCTCTATGGCGGCGACCATAGCAAGGATCTCCGCGATCCCGCCCCGCTCGACCCCGCGACCGACGCCGCGCGCATCCGCGCGATGTACACGCACCCCGAATTCGCGCGCCGCGGGGTCGGGCGGCTGGTGATGGCGCTGTGCGAGGATGCGGCGCGCGGCGCGGGCTTCCGCCGCGCCGAGATGATGGCGACCTTGTCGGGCGAGCCGCTCTACCGCGCGTGCGGCTATGAACCGATCGAGCGGATCGAAGCGCCGGGGCCGGACGGCGTCGCGGTGCCGCTGATCCGCATGGGCAAGGCCCTCTAGTCAACCCTTGCAGGACATCCAGGAGCGTCCGGAAAGCGGCCGCGTGCGGTTAATCGACGACCCAATAATCGGTCGCGCCGCCCGGCTCGTGACCACGGCGACAGATGATTTCGCCATCTTGCGTCAGCTCGGCCCAGTCGCCGATCGGCTCGCGCTCCATCAAGGCGAGCGCCGCGGCGACGTCCTCAGCCTCGAACGCCACGCGCTTTTCCATCCCGAACCACGCATCGCGGTATCGCAGCACATAGGTGGTGAGCGAGGGAGCGGAATCGGCCGGAGCATCGGGGCGCGGCAGACAGTCGCATTCGCCGTCGCTGGAGCCGCTGGGATTTGGCTGGGGGAGCTTCATTGGGGGGAGCCTTCGGTGGGGGAAACGAAGGGGACGGTTTCGATGGCGTGTTCAGCCAGGACCGTCGCCGGGGCGAAAGGGGTTTGCGATACGTCTCCTTGCCGCACTCTGGCCCGCGCAGGACATGGATGGCGCCGCGATAGACGGCGCACAATCCAAAAAAGATATAATATTTCATTGCCATACACCTGCCACTCCGCGGCCGCGCGTTCGACGAGCGGCGTTATCGAATCGACAAACGACTTGACGATCGCTGCTTATCATCGCGCGCCGCCTTGCGTGGTCGGCTGTGGCTGAATAGCATATAAAGAATTCTTTATATCTATATTGACAGGCTCCGCGCCCGCACTATGCTCCAAGCTGTCGAGGTTCTCCGTTTCGTTTGCACGGAGTGGAGCTAAGACGGGAAGCCGGTGAAAAACCGGCGCTGCCCCCGCAACTGTAAGCGGTGAGCGGCGGTCGATACGTGTCACTGGTTCGCAAGGAACCGGGAAGGCCAGACCGCCGCGTCGATCCGTGAGCCAGGAGACCTGCCTCGTCAGATACGTCCTCCGGCGGGGTGTCCGGTCAGGCCGCATGCATGGCTGCGCCCCACCCTTGCTTTGCGGGCGCGGAGTCCCGTGCGTACGCGTCTGTCCGGCGCCTTGCCCCTTGCAAGGTGCTTGAAGAAATGACTGTCAGTGTCGCCACCCTCGGCTTCCCCCGCATCGGCCTTCGCCGCGAGCTCAAATTCGCGCTCGAAAGCTATTGGGCGGGCAAGTCCAGCATCGCCGAATTGCAAACCACCGCAGCGGGCCTCCGCGTCGCCAACTGGGCATCCCAGAAAGCGCTCGGCGCCGACATCCTGCCATCGAACGACTTCTCGCTCTACGACCATGTGCTCGACACCAGCACGCTGATCGGCGCGGTCCCGCCGCGCTACGACTGGAGCGGCGAGAGCGTCGACCCCGACCTCTATTTCGCCATGGCGCGCGGCGCCCAGGGGCCATCGGCTTGCGGCCACAGCCACGACACCACCGCGCAGGAAATGACCAAATGGTTCGACACCAATTATCATTTCATGGTCCCCGAACTCACCGCAGGCCAGACGTTCCAGATCGCCTCGACGAAAATCTTTGACGAATTTGAGGAAGCGAAAGCGCTCGGCTACACGACCCGCCCCGTCCTCCTCGGCCCCGTCAGCTACCTCATGCTCGCAAAGGGCAAGGCGGTCGAACCGCTCGCGCTCCTGCCGCAGCTTCTCGACACCTACGCCGAAATCCTCGCCCGCTTGGCCAAGGCCGGCGCCGAATGGGTCCAGATTGACGAGCCCTGCCTCGTCCTCGACCTCACGACCGAACAGCGCACCGCCTTCGAGCGCGCCTACGCCCGCCTCGCCACCCGCGGGCCGAAGCTGATGCTCACCACCTACTTCGGCGGCCTCGGTGACAATCTCGATCTCGTCGCCGACCTCCCCGTCCACGGCCTCCATCTCGATCTCGTCCGCGCGCCGGGCCAGCTCGACCCCGTGCTGGCAAAGCTCCAGCCGCACGTCCTGCTCTCGCTCGGCGTGATCGACGGGCGCAACATCTGGCGCGCCAACCTCCCCGACCTCTACTGGCGCCTCAAGGAGCTGGCGGGCAAGCGCGACCTCATCCTCGCGCCGTCCTGCTCGCTCCTCCACGTCCCCGTCGACCTCGCGCTCGAAACCGGCCTCGACCCCGAAATCGCCCAATGGCTCGCCTTCGCGGCGCAGAAGATCGAGGAACTCGCGGCACTCGCCAAGGCGCTGAACGAAGGCGAGGACGCCAGCTTCGCCGCCTTCTCGGCCTCGCGCATCGCCGCGGTCGCACGCCAGACCTCGCCGAAGATCCACAATCCAGAGGTCGCATCCCGCCTTGCAGCCCTCGACGAAAGCGCGACCAACCGCGCCTCGCCCTTCGCCGCGCGCCGCGACGCGCAGCAAAAGCGTCTCGCCCTCCCCGCCTATCCCACGACGACGATCGGCAGCTTCCCGCAGACCCCCGAAGTCCGCAAGGCGCGCGCCGCCCACATCAAGGGCGAGATCGACGACGCCGCCTACGACCAGTATCTCCGTGTCGAAACGCGCGCCGCGGTCAAATGGCAGGAAGAAATCGGCCTCGACGTCCTCGTCCACGGCGAGTTCGAGCGCAACGACATGGTGCAATATTTCGGCGAGCAGCTCGCGGGCTTCGCCTTCACCCGCGCCGGCTGGGTGCAAAGCTACGGCTCGCGCTGCGTCCGCCCGCCGATCCTTTACGGCGACGTGTCGCGCCCCGCGCCGATGACCGTCGGCTGGTGGCGCTTTGCGCAGGACCAGACCGGGCGCCCGATGAAAGGGATGCTCACCGGCCCCGTCACCATCCTCAACTGGTCCTTCGTCCGCGACGACCAGCCGCGCGAAACGAGCTGCCGCCAGATCGCGCTCGCGATCCGTGACGAGGTGCAGGACTTGGAAGCCGCCGGCGCTGCGATCATCCAGATCGACGAAGCCGCGCTGCGCGAAGGCCTCCCCCTTCGCCGCAGCGAATGGCAGCATTACCTCGACTGGGCGGTCGAAAGCTTCCGCATCACCGCGAGCGGCGTCCGCGACGACACCCAGATCCACACGCATATGTGCTATTCGGAGTTCAACGACATCATCCGTGCAATCGGCGCGATGGACGCCGACGTCATCTCGATCGAGACCGCGCGGTCGCAGATGGAGTTGCTCGACGCCTTCGCGACCTACGCCTATCCGAACGAGGTCGGCCCCGGCGTCTATGACATCCACAGCCCGCGCATCCCCGCGGAGCGCGAGATGACCGACCTGCTGACACTGGCGGGCAAGCATCTGCCGCCGCAGCAAATCTGGGTGAACCCCGACTGCGGGCTCAAGACGCGCAAATGGGACGAGGTGCGCCCGGCACTGACCGCGATGGTCGCCGCCGCGCAGGCGATGCGTACGAAAGCGCGGATCAAGGAGGCTTATGATGCAAACTGAAGCCATCATGCCCGATGGCCAGCCCGCCGTCCGTGTCACCGCCATGCCCGCCAACGCCAATGTCTATGGCGATATTTTCGGTGGCTGGCTGATGGCGCAGATGGACCTTGCGGCCTCATCGGTGGCCTCGCGCCACGCGCGCGGCCGCGCGGTGACGATCTCGGTGGAAGGCATGACCTTCCACCGTCCGGTCTTCGTCGGCGACGAGGTATCGGTGTTCGGGCGACTGGTAAAAGTCGGCCGCACCTCGATGCACGTCGAGGTCGAAGCCTGGGCACGCGACCGCCACGCCGACGAGGATAACAAGGTCACGCAGGCGGTCTTCATCTTCGTCGCGGTGGGGCCGGACAGGCGGCCGCTAGCCGTCCGTCCGCTCGCCGAAGCGATCGCCTGAGCCAAAGCGCCGCCGCGGAGTCATTCGCTGGCGGCGCCTTACAATGTCCCGCCGCGCCCCCATATAGACCTTATCGCGGCACAGGTTCTTCGTAGGCCGCCGCGGCTGAGAGACGTGTGCGCTCCCGCTTACAAGGAGGAGCCGCGCCCATGATTCCCGAAACCAGCCCCGCCACCCCGACCCTCGACAATCAGCCAAAGGCCGACGAAACCGCGCCGCCTGCCAAATTCCGGTCGAACGGCTTCTTCCGCCAGAAACGCACTCCCATTTCGCGCGACGACGCCCAGCGACAGGGCGACATCAGCCAGCTCGCCTTCCTGACAATGGGTGGCCGTGATCCTGCCATCGCTTTTCTCAACACCGAAAATCCCGAACTCGGCGGCCGCCCGCTCGCCTTGGCGACGGCCAGCGCAGAGGGCTATGAACAGGTCGCCGATGCGATCCGTGCGTGGGCACGCGATCCGGGCTTCGAATGAGCCGCGCGATGAATCTGGCGCTCCCCGAAGGCGAGGTGAAGCAGATCTGCCTGTCACAAGGCGTCAGCATCAGTGCGATCGAGCCGCTGCCATCGGGCGGCACCCGCCTCGTCTGCACCACCGCCACCGGCGCCGAGGAAATGCGCCTGCGCCTGCGCGGTCACATCATCGACGGCGCCGTCATCCGTCACCGCTTTTACCGCCCGCCGGGCGCACAGGGCGGATATTAACCGCCGGCTCGTGCGCAACCTTCGCGGCCGCGCTCCGTTTCTCCTTCACGCCGGGGGCAATGAACGGAGACTGCAATGAACCGCGAAGACACCGACGCCACCCACATTCTGACCAAGGACCACCGCGCGGTCGAGGCTCTGTTCGCCAGCTTCGAAAAGGCCAGCGGCAGCAAGGAAAAGGGCCGCATCGCCGATCAAATCTGCACCGAGCTCAAAATCCATGCCCAGATCGAGGAAGAGGTCTTCTACCCGGCACTCAAGGGCAAGATCGACGACGACCTATTGAAGGAAGCCTATGTCGAACATGACGGCGCAAAGCTTCTGATCAACGAGATCGTTGCCTCCAGCCCCGACGAAGAGTTTTTCGATTCCAAGGTCACCGTGCTCAAGGAGGAAATCGAGCATCATGTGAAAGAGGAAGAGAAGCAACACGACAATATGTTCCAGCAAGCGCGCGCCGCCGATGTCGACCTCGACGCACTTGGCGAACAGATGCTCGCGCGCAAGGAAGAGCTGACGGCGCAGGCCAAATCGACCGGCCTGCCGCCCGCACAAACGACGACGATGTAACTATCTCGTCGGGGCGATGGCGCGATGTCTCACGCGTCATCGCCCGACATCTTGCGTCCGGCCGGGGAAGAGCCATCGATGTTTCCGGGTGCGCCCGGCCCGGCAACCGCGGGCGTTGGTTATTCGCCGCCCCGCTTCGCCCGGCGGCGGCGCCACAGGATCAACCCCGCAACCCCCAGACCGAACAGCCCGAACATCCCCGGCTCGGGCACCGGCACGGCGCCGCCGCTCGACCCGCCGCCCGACGATCCGCCCGTCGAGCTGTCACCGCCGGTCGACGTGCCGCCCGTCGGCGGGGTCACATAACCGCCCTTGAAGGTGCCGATGTGCATCTCGCCATTCTGCTTGAGATTGCCGAACACCGCCGATCCCTGGATGTAATTGCGCGTTTCGGCATCGGCGAGCGGCGCGAGCACCGAACCGCCCCACGCCGTGGTCAGCTTCAGATCCTCGGCTTCGGGGAAGTTCCAGATCACCCGTTCGCCGAGGTTGTTCGTGCCGCCGAGGAAATTGTCGTTGAGGTTCACCGTCCGCCCGCTGACGTTGACGATCGCGGTGTCGGCGCCGTTCAGGTTGAACTGGATCTCGCCGATCTTGTCGAGGTCGGCGGCGGTGATGTTGAACACCGCGAGCCCCTGCGCATTGGGCTGGGCGTTGAAGGTGCCGCGATTGCCCTGCACGCTCAGCTGGCTGTTCGCGGTCAGCGTGCCCATGTCGAAAGACAGGCTGCCCATGCTGCTCTTGAGCTCCGCCTTCTGTTGCTGAAGCCGAAGCCCAAATCCGGGATCGCTCCGATCGAGATTGGACAGAACTATATTCTGGTTGACGTTGGTATTGTTGATCATCCCGCCGACCTTCACCGTCTGGTTCGGGCCGTTGAGGTTGAAACCGCTCCTCACATTGCCGCCGACGACCGCCCCCGACCCGTTGTTGAGGTTCTTGTGGCCGCCATTGACATTGCCGACGACGGTCAGCCCCGGCTGCCCGTTCGGCGACGTGGTGGCGCGGATGCCATAGTTCGACGAATTGCCGGTCAGGTTGCCGCCGACAAAGGTCCGCCCCTCAACCTCGGAGGACGAGTCGAGATTGCCGAGCACGACGAGATTCCATTCGCGCAGCGCGTCGATTCCGGTGATCGCCTTGTTCTGCGCCAGCACCGGCAGCGTCAGCGAAGCCGCAGCGAGCACGGCGGGGAACAGGATGCGGGTCGGGAAAGCCACGGCGTTGTTGTCCATATTTCAAAGGGAAGGGTCGCAAATTACGGGGGCGCCCATAGGGCGTTCGTCGCCCGCCTTACACCGAAGTGCGACGGACCGTTGTCCCGTTCTGGAACAGCCACCAAAAAGCGCGCGAAGCCGTGCCAAAATCGCGACGGGGCATTTCTGGTCGGCACGTCAGCCGATCGACAGGAAGCCGGTCACCGTCAGCCGCCCTGCACCGGGATCCGGCAACAGGGGATTGGCGGGCGAGATCGCGCCGCTGTGGAGGTTCCAGCTCCGGTAGAGCAGCGCCCGATTATAACGCGCCGGCTCGGTGCGGATACATTCGAACAGGCGCGTGTCGCCCCGGACATATCCTGGGGGCGGCACCCCGCCGTGCCGCATCTCGATGTCGAGGTGCCGGAAGAACAGGTCGCGCCGCGCCTCGTCGACGGTCTCGAACCCGGTCGCGCGGTGGCGAAAGAATGCCGTGCCGTCGCCTCCCGCCGGCGACAAATAATGGACCAGTGCGATGCGGTCCTCGGTAAAGGCGTCGATGTGCGGCAGGCGCTGCGCAACGCTCAAGGCCTCGGCGGGCGTCGAGACGATCGAAAAGCTCGCATCGACAATGGTGACCGGACCCGCACGCCCAAAGGCTTCGGCCGCCGCCGCAGCGATGACGGGAAGCTGTGCGTGCAAATAGGCCTCGGGCAACGCCGCGCGGACGCCGGGAAAATGATTGAGCGCCACGGTGAAGTCCGCCCCCATGGCAAAGCTTCGCAAACCATCGGGGTCGGGCGCGAAATCGTCGAGGATAGCGAGCGGCTGCGCCTCCGCGCCGATCGTCTCGAAACGGACGGCCGTCATTCGCTGCACGCTGCGGCGCGCGCCAGCAGGAAGTCGCGCTCGCGCTCGTTACCCGTCAACGCCGCCGCCGTCTCGAACGCCGCCCGTGCCTCCTCCCGCCGCCCGGCGCGAAACAGGAAATCGCCGCGCGCGGCGGGCAGCGGCGCATAGTTGCGGAGCATCGCCGCATCGGCCATTTCGTCGACCAGCCGCAGCCCGGCTTCGGGACCGAACGCCATGCTATGTGCGACAGCGCGGTTCAACTCGACCACCGGCGACGGCATCACCTGTCCCAGCCGATCGTAAAGCGCCGCAATGCGCTGCCAATCGGTCGCCTCGGCCGAGCGCGCCCGGGCGTGGCACGCCGCCAGCGCGGCCTGCAACGCATAGGGCCCGTCGCTGCCGCCAAGCGCTTCGACGCGGTCCAGCGCGTCGAGCCCGCGCCGGATCAGCAACTGGTCCCAGCGCGCGCGATTCTGTTCGGTCAGCGGCACGAAGCGTCCATCAGGCCCCGCACGCGCCGCCAGCCGCGACGCCTGGATCTCGACCAGCGCAAGCAATCCCAGCACCTCGGGCTGTTCGGGCATCAGTCCTGCTAGGATACGCGCCAGCCGCTGCGCCTCGCCGCAGAGCGGCGGGCGGACGAGCGACGGCCCCGCGGTCGCGGCATAGCCTTCGTTGAAGATCAGGTAGACGACCTCGAGTACGGACCCTAGCCGCGCGGTCAATTCGCCGCCGCGCGGCACCTCGAATTGAACCCCCGCCTTGGCAATCGCCTTCTTGGCCCGCGTGATCCGCGCCGCGATCGTGGCGTCGTTCGACAGGAAGGCGCGCGCAATCTCTTCGACCGTCAGTCCCCCGACCAGCCGCAGCGTCAGCGCGGCGCGGCCCTCGGGCGATATCACGGGATGGCAGGCGGCAAAGATCAGGCCGAGCAGTTCGTCGCCCAGCGGATCGTCGAGCGCCGCTTCGACGGCTTCCGCGCTCATATCGCGCTCCTCGTCGAGTTCGCGGGCGATTTCGGCATGTTTCCGCTCCCGCATCGCATGGTGCCGGACGCCGTCGATCACCCTCCGCTTCGCCGCGGCCATCAGCCAGGCTCCCGGATTGTCCGGCACCCCGCTTTTCGGCCATTCGGTCAGCGCAATCAGCAGCACTTCCTGCGCCAGTTCCTCGGCCCGGTCGACGTCGCGGGTGAGCCGCGCAAGCCCCGCGATGAGCCGCGCTCGTTCGATCCGGAAAACCGCCTCGATCGCCCGATGGATTGCATCCGCCGCCATGCGCAAGGGGTAGTGGCGCATGGCGCGGCGGGCAAGGGGAT
Source organism: Sphingopyxis sp. LARHCG72 (assembly GCF_052871675.1). Taxonomy (NCBI): domain Bacteria; kingdom Pseudomonadati; phylum Pseudomonadota; class Alphaproteobacteria; order Sphingomonadales; family Sphingopyxidaceae; genus Sphingopyxis; species Sphingopyxis sp. LARHCG72. Next base: position 211,853 of record NZ_JBIXJU010000003.1, read on the forward strand.
CAGCGGTTCGCGAGCTTGTCGCCGACGCCGTCGTGGATCGCGGCGGCTTCGGCCGGGATGAGATCGGCGAAGTCCTCCATCTCATAAAGCGGGCGGATTTCGATCTCGCTCGGGCCGAACATCGGGTTGGGGCAGCGCCTCACCCATTCCACCGCCTCGTCCATGTCCTTGACTTCCCAAAGCCAATAGCCCGCGACCAGCTCGCGCGTCTCGGCAAAAGGACCGTCGATCACGGTGCGGCTGGGGCCGTCGAACGCGACACGCTTGCCGAATGACGAAGGCTTGAGACCATCGCCGGCAACCAGCACGCCGGCGTTGACCAGCTCCTCGTTGAACTTGCCCATGTCCACGAACATCTGATCGAGTTCGGGCGACGGCGTCATGCCCTGTTCGCTGTCCTCGGTCGCTTTCACGAAAACCATCACACGCATCGTCCATCTCCTTTTTCATCGGGCCAACAGCGGCTCGTATCCAGACGACGAACGAGCCAACGCCAAATCGACACGGGGTACGAAAAAAATTCAGGCGACCTCGGCGAGCGACTGCGGGGTCGAGAAACGCTGCCGATATTCGTTCGGCGACAGGCCGATCAGGCGGTGGAACAATTTGCGGAACGCCGCCGCGTCCTCATACCCCACCGCCCACGCGATCTGGTCGACCGTGCGCTTCGTGAACTCCAGCAATTCGCGTGCCTTGCCGACGCGCAGATGCTGGACATATTCGACCGGGGTCATCCCCGTCGCCGCCTTGAATCGGCGCTGGAAGGTGCGCTCTTCCATCCCCGCCTCCCCCGCCATCTCGGCGACGGCGACCGGACCCGCACCGCGCGCCTGCAACCAATGCTGGACGCGCAGGATCGCCTCGTCGCCATGGTTCAACTTCGGCGCGAAGCTCGCATAATTTTTCTGCTCGCGACCCGACGGGTCGATCAGCAGGAAGCGCGCGGTCTCCATCATCACCGTCGGCCCCAGCAATCGCTCGACAATGCGCAGGCCAAGGTCGGTCCACGCCATCAGCCCGCCCGCCGTGACGATATCGCCGTCGTCGATCACCATCCGGTCGGCCTCCATCCGTACATCGGGAAAGCGGTTTTTGAACTCTTCGGCGAAAAACCAGTGCGTCGTCGCCGGCCGCCCCGCGAGCAACCCCGTTGCCGCGAGCGCAAAGGCGCCGCCGCAATTCGACGCCAGCACCGCGCCGTGCGCATGGCGGTCGAGCAGCCAGCGGGCATAGGGCTCGACCTCGCCGGGTTCGAGCAGCTTGTGCAGGCTGCCCGGCGCGATCAGCACCGCGGGCGAATTGCCCGCGGGCTCGCCCGGATGGCTGTCGAACCAGCGCGCAAAACCCCCGCCCTCCTGCAAGCGCCAGTGGCTGGCGCGGATCGGGCGGCGGCCATGGTCGATCGCGAAGCGCCCGGCGACATCGAACAGGTCGGTGATGCCGTGCACCATGCCCATCTGGCAGTCGGGATAGGTCATCATCCCGACCTCGGTCAGCGGCACGGTCGCCGCGTCGGGCACGTTCAGCTTGGGCATATCGGCTCCCCAATCGCACGCTTGTCGGAATCGACCCGCATAATGTCGTATCCGCCAATCCCATGCAAGCGCGGTCCGGCCTATCTCCCAATCACCGGGACGGACACCCCGCCCTTCCCAATCGAAAGGAACACCATCATGACCACCATCACCACCAAGGACGGTACGAACATCTTCTTCAAGGACTGGGGTCCGAAGGACGGACAGCCGATCATCTTCTCGCACGGCTGGCCGCTCAGCGCCGACGCGTGGGACGCCCAGATGGTCTTCTTCGCCAATCAGGGCTTCCGCACCATCGCCCACGACCGTCGCAGCCATGGCCGCTCGGATCAGGTCTGGGACAATAACAATATGGACCAGTACGCCGACGACCTCGCCGAACTGATCGAACAGCTGGGCCTCAAGGACGTCATCCTCGTCGGCCATTCGACCGGCGGCGGCGAAGTCACCCGCTATATCGGCCGCCACGGCACGAGCCGTGTCGCCAAGGTCGCGCTGATCGGCGCGGTCCCCCCGCTGATGCTCAAGACCGAAGCCAATCCGGACGGCCTGCCGATCGACGTCTTCGACGGCATCCGCAAGGGCACGTTCGACAACCGGCCGCAGTTCTTCAAGGACCTGACGCTGCCCTTCTACGGCTATAACCGCGACGGTGCGGTGGTCTCGGAAGCGATCCGCGACGATTTCGTACGGCAGGGCATGAACGGCGGTCTCAAGGGCCTGCTCGACAGCATCCGCGCCTTTTCGGAAAGCGACTTCAACGAAGATTTGAAGAAGTTCGACAAGCCGACGCTCGTCCTCCATGGCGACGACGACCAGATCGTGCCGATCGGCGCCGCGGCCCTCTCGACCGTCAAGATCGTCAAGCACGCCGTGCTCAAGGTCTATGAAGGCGCCGACCACGGCCTGACGGTTACGCATCAGGACCGGTTCAACGCCGACCTTCTCGATTTCATCAACAGCTGATAAGGAAGAGGCGCGGGCCCCCGACCGCGCCTCCTCGCTTCAAGGAGACGTGTCATGATCCTCGGTTTGACCATCCCGCAATTCACCGCGCTGCATGTCCTGATCAGTTTCGTCGGCATCGGCGCGGGTCTTATCGCCCTTCCCGCCTTCGCCCGCGGCCGCATCCTGCCCCGCACCAACGCGGTCTTCCTGTGGTTCACCTTGCTGACCAGCCTCACCGGCTTCCTCTTCCCGATCGTCGCCTTCACCCCGGCGCTCGGCACGGGCATCCTCTCGACGCTGATCCTCATCTTCGCATTCGTCGCTTATTATGGCCGCAAGCTCGCCGGCCGCGCCGCCACCGTCTACGCCGTGAGCGCGACCGCGGCGCTCTACCTCAACCTCTTCGTGCTGGTCGTGCAGTCCTTCCTCAAGGTCCCCGCGCTCAACGCGCTGGCCCCGAACGGCACCGAACCCCCGTTCGCCGCAGCACAGGGCGCGCTCCTCCTCGCCGCGATCCTCTTCGGTTATTTCGCGGTCAAGGCGAGCTGCCGTCCCATCGCGGCCTGATCTTCCGGCCGGACAAATTCCAAGGGCGGCCCCACGGCCGCCCTTGTCACGTCAGGCTTCGTGTCATGCTTCGTGTCAGGCCCACAGCGCGTTGAGCGCAATCACGATCCCGACCTCGGTGAAATTGCCGAGCCCATGCGCAACGATCGGCGCGAGCAGGCTCCGCGACCGCTCCATCAGCCAGACATAGGCGAGCCCCCACGCAAAGGCATAAACCTGCTGCGCCAGCGCCTGGTAAAAGGGATCGACGGTGAACGACTTCCAGTGCGCCAACCCGAACATCAGCGCGACCAGATAGGCGGCGACCGGCAGGTCGAGCGATCCGATCCGCAGCCGTCCGGGCACCAGCACGACGAGCATTCCGACGAGCAATCCGCGAAAGATCGTCTCCTCCGCCAGCCCCGTCGTGATCATCCCGAGCAGGTAGCCCGCCGAATCGAGCGGCGCTTTCGAATAGCTCATGTCGGGCGGCGTCTGCGCCGCGAGCGCGGGCCAGTAATCGGCGACCAGCATCACCAGCCCCATGCCGATACCGATCAGCGCCGCGACACCCGCATAACTCGCGCCTGGCGGCCAGCGCAGATGCGGATCGGCCGCGGGGAGCAACCGGCGCATGACGAGGATCGCGGCGAGCCCGAGCAACGCCTGAAAGGCGATCGCGAGGAGCAGGAAGACCGACACATAGCCATCCCACAGCGGCGCCCCCGCGCGATAGATTTCACGCGCCGGGATACGGCCGAGTTCGAGGATGACCTGCATCAGCACCGCCGCCAGAACGATCGGCCACAAGCGGAAGCGAAAATCGGAAAGCGCCGCAAGCGGGCGCGGCGAAGCGGAGGAGAGACTTGTCATACGCCGGGTCTAGGCGCGAAGCGCCCCGCACTTCTTGAACGAATGTGATGTGTGTCGGGGAGGTATTGACTCGGACGCCCGGATGGCGCGGGATGCCATCGACGCTGTCAAAATGGGAGACGCGCGTAATGACGATACTCGCCCCATATCGCACGCTGATGAGCCGGGACGCGGAGCAGGCCGCGGGCGCCGGAGACCTTGCAGGCACCCGGCCGTCATGATCGCGGCGCTGATGATGCTGAGCACCGCGTCGGCCGGCCCACCCGACGCGAGCGTCATCGAGTATCTTTTGCTCAGGAAGGAATATTGTACCGTCACTGTCGACGGGTGCAGCGATCACGAAGGGCGGCAGATACGCTTCAACACCCGTTATGCCGTCAGCAATGTCGTTTGCGAGGAAGTGGACAAGTCGGAGCAGCCGCCCCGGTCATGGCGTTGCGGTTTCGACGTCAGACAGACGCGCTGGATGGAAGGGGAGCAGGTCGGCGAGGCGCAGATCGACCGGCGGACCGGGATTTTCGACCTTACGCGCTTCACCGTCCAGGACGGAAAAAGGGAAATCCCCAGCATTCTGTGGACGCAGCGTACGAAGGAACAATCGCCCTGACATGGCCCTTGCTGTCGTATCACGCTCCCCGGGCGTGTCTGGAAACGACCGATTGCGGACGTTTAGCTATTTCGCTCGATAATGGAAAACTGCGGCGTAGCCCTCGTCAAGACGTCCAGACAGGCCCAACCAGTCACGAACTGATAATGCGCCACTGGTCCACTTGCTTCTTTCCATGTTTCAGATTGCAGGCGGGCAAATCGGCTCCCGGTTATTTCATAAGCGAAATGGTTCGCCACCCGACCCTCGTCCGACGCATCGTCCTGCTCAGTGCTCAATGCCATTTCGTCGAGCATCCTGACGATGCAGGGAAGATCAAAGGAAACACGTAGGAGTTGCTCTGGTCGATCGGGCAATATGAAATCAGCCATGATCCCATTTGTCTCCCATTGAAAGCCAACGAGGTCGCTTGCGACGGCGCTAAGCTGTATTCCCGGATCAATCGGTCGGCAGATAGGCATCACGCACCTTTGCATTCAATCGCAGCGTCTGCAATCCACCCCGAAGCCGACCTCCCTACCCCACCCCGACCCGCCATCGCCGCGGCGACATCCCGGTCAATCGGGTCACCGCGCGCGTCATATGCGCCTGGTCGGCATAACCCGCCTCGACCGCAACCCCGGCAAGGCTGTCGCCGCACGCGACGATCCTCCGCCACGCCCGCTTCGCCCGGCAATCGGCACGATAGGCGGCGGGCGACACGCCATAGAGCTTCTCGAAGCTGCGCGAGACATGTTCGCGCGATTGCCCGTGCGCCGCGGCCCATTCGCCGATCCGCAGCGACGCCGATGTTCGCAGCGCCGCCGACAACCGGTCGGGCAGGTCGCCGTCTTCGGGCACGGTCGCGGGAGCAAGGCCTTCGAGCAGCGCGGCAACAGCCTCGGCTGGATCACGCCCGGCCAGCCGGACGATCTGGTCGGGATCGGCGATATCCGCGCGTGCCGGCCAATCGCGCCCGTCGAACGGCAGCGGCAGGTCGAGCACGACCGTCCGTTTCGCCGAAACCCGGTCACGATGCGCCGAAAAAGGTCCGTGAAGCAGCACTTCGCCCTCTTGCGCCGCGATCCGCCCGGCGTCGCCGGCTTCCTCATAAGCTCCGGCCAATACCAATGTTGCATAGGGTTCGCGGTGATGATGCCGCGCGATCTCGGCGGCGGCGGGCAACAGGCTGGGCTGGAGCAACTGCATGATCGCACCCTGTCGCGCCGCACGGCCGACCGCAACCGCCACCGGATCAACCCCCGTTACCGGTCGATGGACAGCAGGGGCGCTCACCAACTAGAACGCTCCGGCCGCGCATAAAAATCGAGGAGCGATCGCCATGACGACACCCCCCTTTGCCCTTCGCGCAATCGACCATGTCGTACTTCGGGTCGTCGATCTCGACCGCATGGCGGGCTTTTATCGCGAAGTTCTCGGCTGCACCGACGAGCGCGCGCAATCGGAAATCGGGCTCTTCCAGCTGCGCGCCGGCAGTTCGCTGATCGACCTCGTCACCATCGACGGCAAGCTCGGCGCGATGGGCGGCGCGGCTCCGGGAACGGAGGGCCGCAACGTCGACCATTTTGCCATCGCCGTCGCTCCGTTCGACGAGACGGCCATTCGTGCGCATCTCGATCACCATGGCGTCGCGGTCGAACAGGCCGGTCCGCGCTACGGCGCCGAGGGCGAAGGACCGTCGATCTACATCAGCGACCCCGAAGGCAATATCGTCGAACTCAAGGGTCCCGCCTTCGACTAGGGTCAGGACCCATTGATTACGCGACCGAGGCGTCGAAATGGCGAAGATATGGGGTTCGGGTGGCCGCCGCGGGTAGCATCGCTACTCGCAAGGCCGCGCGGACCCAAGATCGAAGCCATTTCGGCGTCCCTTCGGGATTTGATCGATTTTGCCCATGGCTTCGTCGGCAAGTCTTGAAATATTGACATATTCCTGCGCCTTGCCTCCTCGCCCTGAGCAAAATCGCTTCAAACCTCGATCGCGCAAATTCATGGGTCCTGACCCTGGCATCTTGCGCTGCCTTCCGTTTACGTTAAGGTCAGTTGCAAACCGCAACCGGAGAGACTGATTCATGGCCCTTCCCCCGATTTTCGACCGCCTGCGCCTGCCCGTCATCGGTTCGCCGCTGTTTATCGTGTCGGGCCCCGAACTCGTCATTGCGCAGTGCAAGGCCGGCGTCGTCGGCAGCTTCCCCGCGCTCAACGCGCGCCCGCAATCTTTGCTCGACGAATGGCTGCACCAGATCACCGAGGAACTCGCCGCCTGGGACCGCGACAATCCCGATCGCCTCTCTGCACCCTATGCGGTCAACCAGATCGTCCATAAATCGAACGACCGGCTCGAACAGGACATCGCGACCTGCGCCAAGTGGAAGGTGCCGATCACGATCACTTCGCTCGGAGCACGCGAGGAGCTTAATCAGGCGGTGCATGGCTGGGGCGGCATTACGCTCCACGACGTTATCGACGACCGCTTCGCGCGCAAGGCGGTCGAAAAGGGCGCCGACGGCCTGATCCCCGTCGCTGCGGGCGCGGGCGGCCACGCCGGCCGGCAATCGCCCTTCGCGCTCGTGCAGGAAATCCGCGAATGGTTCGACGGCCCCGTCGCGCTGTCGGGCGCGATCGGTCACGGCGGTTCGATCCTCGCCGCGCAGGCGTGCGGCGCCGACCTCGCCTATATCGGCAGCGCCTTCATCGCGACCGCCGAAGCCAATGCCGATCAGGGCTATAAGGACGGCATCGTCGAAGGACGCGCCGCCGACATCGTCTATTCGAACCTCTTCACCGGGGTCCACGGCAACTATCTTCGCCAGTCGATTGTCTCGGCGGGCATGGACCCCGACAACCTGCCCGAAGGCGACCTCAAGACGATGAATTTCGGCTCGGGCGGCAACACCAAGGCCAAGGCGTGGAAGGACATCTGGGGCTCGGGCCAGGGCATCGGCCCCGTCTCCGCGGTGCGCCCGGTTGCCGAATTCGTCGCCGAACTCGAAGCGCAATATCTTGCGGCGCGCCGCGAGCTCGAAGCGAAAGTCAGGCTCTGACATCGCCTCCGAACAGCTTGTCGATCGCCTCATCGAGATAGGGGCGATCGACGAACAGCCGCATGGGATCGCGGCGATTGAGCCAGAAGCCTGCGCCATGGCGGTCGGTGAGCGCGCGCCGTGCCGTGTCCTGCAACAGGCGCAAACGCATCACCGCGGTGCGTCGCGCCCTCCGCATGTCGGCGGGCGCGTGAAGCGCGAAATGCGCCCGGATCCGCTCGACCCGCGCCGCGATGACATCGCTATAGCCATGGTGCGGCCCGCGGTGCAGCGCATGGCCCGACCGCAGCGCCGCCGGCTCGCACGCGGGGAGCATCAACCCGTTGCGGCCGAAATGCTGGAGCGCGAACCCCTCGCTATGGAGCTGCTCGAACATCGTCGCCATTTGCGGGCGCCGCGACAGGGCGATGGGGATGAGGTGATGGCGCTGGAACCCGGTTTGCGGCGGCGGTGCGCCGTGCCATCCCCTCGGCGGTATCAAGCGTCGCGGCCGAACTCGACAACCACGGTCGATCGCAGGTTACCGCTCGCGGCGCGCGGCGAAAGGTCGATCCACTCACCCGCCTCCAATCCCCGCATCGTTCGATCGTCGCGGACCGGGCCGTTGAGCATCATGTCGAGCGCGAGCCGCGAAAGCCGCCGGACCATTTCGGCGACCGTCCAGCCGCCGGGTATCCGCGCTTCCAGTTCCTGCCCCGAAAAGAGCACCAGCCCCCGCGTTCCCATGCTCGCACCCGTATCGGTTTCCTGACGCCGGAACGCGACGAGATGCAGCACCGGCGGCATACCGCTCGCCAGCATTTCGGCGACCGACGCGCGAAACTGGGGCGCGTCGGACCAGAGCCGCGCGGGCGACCAGAAAATATGGCTGGCGTCGAACAGGTCGATCAGCAGCACCATCATCTTGAAGAATTCGCGCATCCGCGTCGGCGTACCGGGCGCCTCGCCGGGTTCGGGGATGAAAATCCAGCACGCGCCGCGATCGCGCCATGTCGGCGACAGGCTGGCCGCAAGCAGACTCGTCGACGGATGCTCGGGGTCCGCCATGTCGAGTGCCGCTTCGGCCGCGGGACCGGCCAGCACCGATACCGCGCCGAAGGTCAGGCGAAAACAGGGGGCGGCGATCCGCGCTGCGCCGTCGGGATTGTCCGCGCGGACCGGTTCGGGCCGCAGCCCCATGTGACGCAGCGAGGTTTCGAGCGCGCCGTCAGGCGCGCCCTGCATCGCCGCTCCGACAATCAGCGCAAAGGGTTCCGGCGGAACCGGGAGGATCATCGTATCGCGGTTGCCGTCGTCCATCGCGTTGCACGGCCTTTTCGGGTTCGCGCTTGCATCGCAAGACTGGCCGCAATGTTCAAACGCTTAGTGGGCACATGTCGGGAAGTTAACCTTGCGCGCCCCGCGTCAGATCGCGACCTGGCTTCCCAGTTCGACGACGCGGTTCGTGGGCAGGCGGAAATATTCCATCGCGCTTTCCGAATTGCGCAGCATCCATGCGAACAGCTTTTCGCGCCAGATCGGCATCCCCGGCTTGCTCGCCGCGATCAGCGTCTGGCGCGACAGGAAAAAGCTGGTTTCGAGCATCTTGAACTCGCCGCCGCAGCTCGTGACGCGGGTCAACGCCTCGGGCACGTCGATCGGCTGCATGAACCCGTAATTGAGCACCAGCCGGTGGAATCCCTGCCCCAGATCCTCGAGCAGGCAGAATTTCTCCGCCTGCACGAACGGCACGTCCGCAATCTTGATCGTCAGCAGGATGATCCGCGCGTGGAGCACCTTGTTATGCTTCAGATTATGGAGCAGCGCGTGGGGCACGCCATCGCTGCTCGACGTCATGAACACCGCGGTGCCGGGCACGCGCGTCGCGCTGTTCGCCGCCGATTTGACGAACACCGGGATCGGCATTGCGCCCTCGGCCATTTCCTGCTGCATCAGCTTGCGCCCGCGCGACCAGGTGGTCAGCAGGGTGAAGATGGTCAGGCCGATCGCCAGCGGCACCCAGCCGCCGTCGGGCACCTTGATCAGGTTTGCGCCGAAATAGGCGATATCGACGATGAAGAAGACCGCGAGGATCGGCAGCGCCTTCCACGCCGGCCACTTCCAAAGCGTGAAGAGCACGACGCTGAGCAGGCAGGTGTCGATGAACATCGCCCCCGTCACCGCGATACCATAGGCCGCGGCCAGGTTGCTCGACGATCCGAAGAAGAGCACGAGGATGATCACCATCACCATCAGCCCCCAATTGACCATCGGGATATAGATCTGCCCCGCCGCCGAAGCGCTGGTGTGCTCGACGCGCAGGCGCGGCATGAAACCGAGCTGGATCGCCTGCTGGGTCAGCGAGAAGGCGCCCGAGATCACCGCCTGGCTCGCGATGATCGTCGCGAGGATCGCGAGGATGACCACCGGAACCTGCCAGGCTTCGGGCATCATCTGGAAGAAAGGATCGGCGATCAGGTCGGCGCGCGGACCCATTTCGGCCTCGAGCACCATCGCGCCCTGCCCCATATAGTTGAGCATCAGCGCGGGCAGCACGAAGGTCAGCCAGCTGAGCCCGATCGGCCCGCGCCCGAAATGCCCCATGTCAGCATAGAGCGCCTCGGCCCCCGTCACCGCGAGCACGACCGCGCCGAGCGCGATGAAGGCAGTGAAACCGTCGACATAGAAAAAGCGAAGCGCATTCACCGGGTTCAGCGTCTCGATGATGATCCCCGGATGATCGACGATGTGGATCAGGCCGAGGATCGCGAGCATCGTGAAATAGGCGAGCATGATCGGCCCGAACAGCATCCCGACCTTCGCCGTCCCGCGCGACTGGATCGCGAACAGCGCGATCAGGATCGCGAGCGCGATCGGTACGATGTACGGCTCGAACCCCTTGTTGACGTAGCTGAGGCCCTCGGTCGCCGACAGCACCGACATCGCCGGGGTGATCATGCTGTCGCCATAGAAAAGCGCGGTCGCGAAGACGCCGAGCAGGATGATCGGCCAGGTCCAGCGCTTCTCGCCCGACGAGCGGCTGATCAACGCGAGCAGCGCGAGGCTGCCGCCCTCGCCCTTGTTGTCGGCCTTCATGATCGTCAGCACATATTTGAAGGTGACGACGAGCATCATCGACCAGAACACAAGACTGAGCACACCATAGATGTGCAGTCGGTCGGCCTCGATCGGATGGTGCCCGGCAAAGGTTTCGCGAAAGGCGTAGAGCGGGCTGGTGCCGATGTCTCCGAACACGACGCCGACCGCGCCGACAGCAAGCTTCAGCCTGCTGTCGCCATGATGTCCATGGCCCGGATGGACCGTTTCGGCGGCGGCCGGGGCAGCGCTTTCGGCGCCACCTGCCCCCTGGTGCGACTCAGCAGTCATCGCGCGCCTTTAGACGAGCCCGCGCCGTTGGAATAGCTTTCAAATCAGGACCCATCCGCTGCGCCGGCAGGTGGCGCTTGCGGGCCGAGAGCCTGCCGCAATTGCGCCAGCCGCATTTCGAGGTCGGGCCGCCAGGGCGCGTCGGCTGGACTGCGCGCGAGCAACTGGCTCCACACCGTCTCGGCTCCCTTCAGGTCGCCGCCCTGCGCCAGCGCCAGCCCGGCGAAGAAGGGCGGCGCGGGATGCGACGGATCGCGCCGTGCCGCCTCGTCGAACGCCAGCGCCGCCGCCGGCGACATGGCGCCGCCGCCGTGCGCAGCGAGCGCGTTGCCCAATCCGACCCACAGGTCGACATTGTCGGGATATTTCTCCAGCCCCTTTTCGAGCGTCTTCGCCGCGAGTTCGGTCTTGCCGGTGCGCGCAAAGCCGTCGGACATGCCGAGCCACTGCGCCGCGGGGCCGAAACGTTCGGCCATCCCCTGCCGCTGGTCGGTGATCGCATCGCCGAAGCCTTCGGGCTCCTCGGGCGCGGCTACGGGCTTGCCCGGCAGCGACGGGCTGCCCTGCAACGCATAGCCGGCGAGGCCCAGCATGATCGCCGCGCCCGCCAGCGGCCGTGCCGCGGCGGGCAGCTTGCCGAACCAGAAGATGCCGCCGATGACGAGCAGCGCGACAAGCAGGACCCACAACCAGATCATGCCGCGTCCTCCGCGTCGCCCTCGCCGCGGCGGAACCGGCCGAACGCCAGCCATCCACCAAGCGCGAGGAAAAACAGCGGCCCGAGCCACAGGAACGCCGTCGCCGTATCGAACGGCGGGTCGTAACTCACCCAATTGCCATAACGCGCGACGAGCCAGGTCTTGATTTCGGCCGGGCTTTCCCCCGCCGCGATCTTGCTGCGCACCTCATGCCGCATGTCGCCCGCGAGCGGCGCGTCCGAATCGGCGATCGACTGGCCCTGACAGACAAGGCAGCGCAATTCCTCCATCAGCGCCTTCGCGCGCGCTTCCTGCGCCGGGTCCTTGAGCTGCTGATAGGCGTAGGGCGCGGGCGGCAGCCGGTCTTGGGCGGTTCCGGGCGTTGCGGTGAAACCAGCGACAACACACAACATCACAAAAAAGGCCGCCGTGCCCCTGCGAAGGCAGGGGTCCATCACCCGACGGCAGAGCATAGAACCGCCGGTTGCTTGATGGCGCGACGACCGGAGATGGGCCCCTGCCTTCGCAGGGGCACGGTCGCTTTGGGTCGCGCCCTTCATTTTATCGCCTCGAGCTTGGCGACGATCTCGGGCACCTGATCGGCAAGGATCACGCCCTGGATCTGTTCGCGGATGATACCCTTGCCGTCGATCAGGAAGGTTTCGGGCACGCCCGACGATCCCAGTGCGATCTGGACGCTGCTCTGCATATCGGCCCCAACGCGGTCGAAGGGATTGCCATATTCGCGGAGGAACATCGCGACATCCTCGGGCCGGTCGCGGATCGCGATGCCGTCGATCGGCACGCCCGCGGCCTTCAACGCCTCGAGCTGCGGCGCCTCGGCGCGGCACGGGATGCACCAGCTCGCGAACACATTGACGAGGCGCGGGCGTCCGTCGGCCAGCTGGCTGCTCTTCAGCCCCTCGACCCCCGCCGTCGCGGGCGGCAGGTCGAACAGCGGCATCGGCTTGTTGATCCATTGCGACTGGATCAACGTCTCTGCCGGCGTCACCAGCCGGTAAACGAAGGCGCCGAACAGCAATCCCATGATCGCGAGCGGCACAAACAGGACCCAGCGATTCTTCACGCGAAACGTTCCTCAGCCTTACGCGCGCGGCGGGCGCGCCAGATGGTCAGCAATTGCGCACGTCCGAGCAGCGACAGCGCCGCGCCGAGCGCGATCAGCCCACCGCCGAGCCATATCCACCAGACCAGCGGTTTCCACCACAGGCGTATCTGGTAGCGGTCGGCGCGCCCGTCGTCACCCGTCACGGGCTGCCCCAGCACCGCGTAAAGCTGCCCGCCCGGCCGCGTCAGCAACGCAGCCTCGTTCGTTTCGGTCGGCGCGGTGCCCATCAGCCCGGGGAAAGTGCGCGCTTCGGGGCGCATGGTAAAGCTGCCGCCCGACGAGGTCGTCGCGACCAGCGTGCCCTCGATCGCGGTATAATTCGGTCCGGCGATCGGCTTCACGCCAACGAACTTCACCGAAAAATCGCCGACCTTCACCACATCGCCCGGCGCCGCAGCGACGAGCCGTTCCTTGATGAACGCGCTTTCGGCGCCCATGCCGGCAAGGCACACCGCCACGCCGAAATGCGCGACCACCATGCCCCACGTCGGCAGCGGCGTGCGGCGAAGGTTGCGGCCCCACAATGGCGCAAGGCTCGCGACCGCGACGATGCCCGCGACGGTCATGCCGAGCAGCGGCAATATGCCGACCTTGCCGCCGAACAGGATAAGCGCGAACAGCACGGCCGCACCGGCAAAGATCGCCAGCGGAAGCCGCGACCAGAGCCGCTTGCCATCGTCCTTGCGCCAGCTCAGCAACGGCCCCGCCACCATCACGAGGCAGAGCGCGAGCGCGAGCGGTCCCGCGACGCGGTTATAATAGGGCGGCCCGACCGAAATCTTCTCGCCCATCGCCTCGGCGACGATCGGATAGAGCGTGCCGAGCAGCACGAGCGCAAGGATCGTCGTCAGCAGCAGATTGTTGATCACCAACGAGCCTTCGCGGCTCAGCAGCGCGAACTTCTTGCCCTCGGCGACGCTCCCGGCGCGCAGCGCGAACAAGGTCAGCGCGCCGCCGATATAGATCGCCATCAACGCGAGCAGGAAGGTGCCGCGCTCGGGATCGACGGCAAAGCTGTGGACGCTGGTCAGCAAGCCAGAGCGGACGATAAAGGTGCCGACCATCGACATCGAAAAGCCGATCACCGCGAGCATCACCGTCCACGCGCGGAGGGCATTGCGGGTGGCGGTCACCGCGACCGAGTGCAGCAGCGCCGCGCCTGCGAGCCAGGGGATCAGCGAAACATTCTCGACCGGGTCCCAGAACCACCAGCCACCCCAGCCGAGCTCATAATAGGCCCAATAGCTGCCGGCGGTGATGCCGAGCGTGAGGAAAATCCAGCTCCCGAGCACCCACGGCCGCATCGCGCGGGCGAAGGCCGGTCCGATCTCGCGCGTGATCAGCGCGCCGACGGCAAAGCTGAACGCGACCGACAGGCCGACATAGCCGACGTAAAGCGTCGGCGGATGGAAGGCGAGCCCGATGTCCTGGAGCAGCGGGTTGAGCCCCTGCCCGTCGGGCGGCGCCACCGGAAGCCGCTTGAACGGGTTCGAGGAGAAGAGGAGGAACGCGAAGAAACCGAGGCTTAGAGCAGCCTGTGCCGCGAGCGTGGCGACGAGCGTGTCCTCGCGCAGCCTTCGCTCGAAAATTGCGATCAGCCCGCCCGACAGCGACAGGATCATCAGCCACAACAGCATCGATCCTTCGTGATTGCCCCATGTGCCGGCGACCTTGAAGATCATCGGCTTCAGGCTGTTGCTGTTGCGCGCGACGAGTTCGACCGACATGTCGGACCGCACGAACAGCGCGATCAGCAAGCCGAACGCCGCCGTTGTCAGTACCCCCTGCGCGACGCTTGCCGGCCGCACGAGCGCCGCCAGATCCTTCGAACCGCCGCGCAGGAACAAGGTTCCGGCAACAAGCGAGAGGCACGCGAGCGCAGCCGCCATCCACAGCAGCGCGAGACCGAGTTCGGCGATCATGTCGTTGCCGGCGCCTTCATATTCTTCGGCATATCGCCCATCTGCGGCGGCATATAGCGCTCGTCATGCTTGGCGAGGATGCGGTCGGCGACGAAGGTCCCGTCGGCGCGCATCCGGCCATCGGCGACCATGCCCGATTCCTCGCCGAACAGGTCGGGGACGATGCCCGTATATTCGACCGGCACCGACGCCTTGCCGTCGGTTGCGACGAAACGGATCGTCAGCCCGTCGCTCTGGCGCACGATGCTGCCCTTCGCGACCATGCCGCCCAGCCGCATCGCCTCGCCGACTTCGGCCTTGCCGCCCTCGATCTCGACCGGGGTACGGAAATAGGCGGCTTCGTCGCGCAGCGCGCTCGCCGCGAGCACGCCTGCGCCCGCAACGCCGCTCAATGCGACCAGCGCCAGAATCAACCGTTGGTGCTTGGCTTTCACTTACGATCCTTTCGCAGCGCGTCGCTGCGTTTCTCGGCTTTTTTCATGGCGCTCCAGCTCGTCCACAGGACAAGCCCGGTCAGCACGATCGTCAGACCATAAGCCGCGGCGACAAACGCCCATTGGCCGCCCCCGCTGATCACCCCCGTCACCCCTTAATCCTCCTCGTCGGCCAGTCGCCGCAATCGCGCCGCGACACGGTTGTCGGCGATGATCCGCCGCATCCGCATCAGCACGATAGCCCCGAATAACAGCGAAAAACCCAGCACCGTCAAGAGCAGCGGCCAGAGCAGCGCCCCGTCGATGCTCGATCCGCGCAGCGTAATGCTGGGCCCTTGGTGCAGGCTGTTCCACCAAACGACGCTGCGATTGATGATCGGGATGTTGATCGCGCCGACCAGCGCATAGATCGCAGCGCCGCGCGACAGCGAACCGCCCTGCCGCTGGCCGTCGTCGCCGCTCGTCAGCGCAATGAAGCCCGCATAAAGAAAGAGCAGGACGAGCATCGAGGTCATCCGGCCGTCCCATTCCCACCAGGTGCCCCAGGTCGGGCGCCCCCAGATCGAACCGGTCGCAAGGCAAAGCGCGGTGAACAGCATCCCCGGCACCGCGATTGCGCGCGCGGCGATGCCCGACAGCGGATGTCGCCAGACAAGCTGGATCAAACCGGCAATGGCGAGCGACGTCCAGCCGCCCATGCCGAGCCACGCCGACGGGACATGGACATAAAGGATACGAGCGGTTTCGCCCTGTTTGTAATCGCCCGGCACCATCGCCAGCCCGGCCCAGCCACCCGCGAGCACGAGCAGCAGCCCGATGCCGAGCAACCAGGGCGTCAGCGGCTTGGCTATCGCAAGAAAGCGCGTGGGATTGGCGTAGGCGTGCATCGGATCGCGTCGTCCTTAGGCGAGCCGGAGAAAGGGGTCCAGCAATTTGCCCGGCGCGACCCGGCGGCCCTTTTCTTGCCGCCCGCGTGCACGCCGTCAACCCGCCGCGCATAACGCAGTTCGCCATCGCCCCAATTGAGCAAGGTCAAAAAGAGCAACTATTGCGAATTAGGTGAGGAGCGCCCTTACCCCTCGGGCCGCGTCCATATCCAGGCGCCCGTCACCGCCGCCGCAACGACCGGCAACATCACCCACGGCCAGGGCGAAAAGATCGCCGCGAGGACGATGCTGAACGCAAAGGCCGCCGTCGCCGCGATCTTGCCCTTGCGGCTGATCGCGCCCTTCTCGCGCCACGCGACGATATGATGCCCGAAATGCGGGTGCGTCAGCAGCCAGCTTTCGAGCCGCGGCGACGAGCGCGCGAAGCAAAAGGCGGCAAGGATCACGAACGGCACGGTCGGGAGCAGCGGCAGGAAAGCGCCAATCGCGCCAAGGCCCAGCGACGCCCAGCCCGCGATCAGGTAGAAATGCCGTTTCATCGACGGCTGGCTTAGCGGAAATCGGACCGCGCGCCAGCCCTCGACGGTTAGCCCCGCCCGATCAGCTTCTGCGCCATCCGGTCGGCCACGACCGACGCCGGAGTACCGCTCGCCTGGCTCTCGGCCCAGATGTCGGCCAGCCGGCCGGGGATCTGGCGGATGCGGCTCTCGACTTCCTCGCGGCTGCTCTGCCCCAGATATTCGAGCGCGACGTTGATGATGCCGCCCGCGTTGATCACATAGTCGGGCGCATAGACGATGCCGCGGTCGTGCACGCGCTGGCCGTCGGTCGCGGTCGCGAGCTGGTTGTTCGCGCCGCCGGCAACGATCGGCACGCGCAGCTTTGCGATGCTGTCTTCGGTCAGGATTGCGCCGAGCGCGTTGGGGCTCAGCACATCGGCTTCGATCTCCATGATCGCCGCCGAATCGGCGAGCTCGGCGCCCAGCTCGTCGGCCAGCGCCTTCGCGCGCGTCAGGTTGACGTCGGCAAGCGTCAGGATCGCGCCGTCGGCCGCCAGCCGCCGCGCGACGCCGCCGCCGACGCTGCCCACGCCCTGGATCGCGACGCGGACGCCTTTTGCACTGTCGGTACCGAGGCCCTGCCTGATCGCAGCGAGGATACCCAGATAGACGCCGAGCGCGGTCTGCGGACCCGGATCGCCGCCGACTTCGTCGCCCGCGACGGGCAGCCCGCTGACATGCTTGGTCTCGTGCGAAATCGCGACGATATCGGCGACCGACATGCCGACATCCTCCGCGGTGACATAGGCGCCGCCGAGCGAATCGACCGCGCGCCCGAACGCCGCGAGCATTGCGGGGGTCTTTTCCGCCCCTTCGTCGGCCAGGATTACGCCCTTGGCGCCGCCCATCGGCAGGCCCGCCATGGCATTTTTATAGCTCATGCCGCGCGACAGGCGCAGCGCATCGGTGATCGCGGCCTTGCGCTGCGGATAATGCCAGTACCGCACGCCGCCCGCGCCGGGGCCGAGGTGCGTCGAGTGGACGGCGATGACCGCGGTCAGCCCGCTGGCGCGATCGCGGAACATGTGGACATGCTCGTGATCGTCGAAATCGGCGAAATCCCAGACAGCGGACATAGGCTCATCCTCGTATTAGAAAATTACGTCAGGACGCAATAATGCAACGAGCGCGACGAGTCACCCCAAAAGCGTCTATGCGCGATGATAGAGAAAATGGGGCGACCAACGGGGCTCGAACCCGCGACCTCCGGTACCACAAACCGGCGCTCTAACCAACTGAGCTATGGTCGCCACATAAGCGAAGAGCGGCGCGCGAAGCGCCCTCGACAGCGCGCGGCGAATAGGCGCGCATCCCCCCGTTCGTCAAGCATTGTTCGCACGCGCTTCCCTGCTAAAAAGCGCGCCATGGCCGGAAATGATCATGTCGACATGGCGACCTCGGGCGCCGACCGCACCGCCGAGCGGCTCGCCGCCGTCCCCGGCATCCGCCGCGCACCATCGCCGAAGCTCCAGCAGTTCATGCTGTCCGGCTTCCTCGACGCCGAAACCTGCGCCGCGTTGATCGCGCAGATCGATCGCGACGTACGGCCTTCGACGATCGCCGATCCGAACGGCGACGAGGCGTTTCGAACCAGCACGACCTGCGACCTCGACCATCGCGACCCGATCGTGATCGCGGTCAACAACCGTCTCCACGACCTCACCGGAATTCCGCGCGAATATGGCGAGCCGATGCAGGGCCAGCGCTACGACGTCGGGCAGGAATTCAAGGCGCACACCGATTATTTCGACCCGCACGGCACCGACTGGGAAACCTATTGCGCGATTCCCGGTCAGCGCAGCTGGACGCTGATGATCTATTTGAACGAGCCCGCCGCGGGCGGCGCGACGCGCTTCCTCGCGACCGGAAAAATGCACCAGCCCGAGGCGGGCAAGCTGCTCGCGTGGAACAATGTGCACCCCGACGGCACCGCCAACCCCGACACGCTCCACCACGGGATGAAGGTGCGCAAGGGCCGCAAATATATCATCACGAAATGGTTTCGCGAACGCCCCTGGCCGTGGGCCGAGGGGGAGCTGGCCTAGGCCAACTCCCTGCCCCGCTTTTACTTCACCAGACGATACTGGAAATTCAGCGTCAACGTGTTCGACACACGACCCGGCTCGACCGGCGTCGCCTTTGCCGAACCGGCATCCATCGCCATGCGCACCATCGGCATCGGCGGCTGCGGGCCAAAGCTACCGCCTTCGCTGATCGACACCAGCTCGACGCCGCGGAAACCGGCAAGACGCGCATAATCCTGCGCCTTCGCTTCGGCCGCCTTGATCGCGGTGCCGCGCGCGCCGACGAGCTGCGCGTCGGGGTCCTTCATCCCGAACGACGGGCCGTCGATGTTCGTACCGCCCGCGGCGACGAGCGCGTCGAGCAGCGAACCGATATCCTCGATCTTCGACGTCGTCACGCGCACGCTGTTCGACACCTGATAGCCCAGGAAGCGTGGCGGCTGGCCGTCACCGCGATTGTTATAGTCGTATTGCGGCGACAGGTTGATGCCGCTCGTCTGGATATCTTCGGCCTTGATCCCGCGCGCCTTCACCGCGGCGATCAGCTTGTCCATCGCCGCCGCATTGGCACGCATCGATTCAACCGCGGTCGGCGCGGTCGTCGTCACGCCGGCACCAACGGTCGCCTGGTCGGGACGCGAACGCACTTCTTCGCTGACCGAGAAGGTCAGGATCGGACCCTGGGTCGTTGCTGCTGCCACCGTCGAACCTCCCTGTTGTGCAAGCGCGGGCGTCGCCGCCATCAGCGCCAGTCCGGTTGCCATAACGGCGAACAATTGCTTCGTCATTTCATTCTCCTGTGAACCGGGCTTCCGGTCATCTGTGATGTCCGCCCCGTAACGCAGACGGAGCGAACCCGTTCCGGCCTTTGTGCGCAGCGCGCTTGCATGATGCTGAACGTATCGGTAGCGCGCCGTTCATCATGGCAGCTCCCATTCTTTCATATGAAGGCCTCGGCCTTGTGCAGGGCAGCGGCTGGCTGTTCCAGGATCTCGACATCTATGTCGGCGAACGCGACCGGCTCGCGCTGATCGGCCGCAACGGCGCGGGCAAGACGACCCTGCTCAAGCTACTCGCGGGCCAGATCGACGCCGACAAGGGCAAGCGCATGATCGTCCCCGGCACGCATGTCGTGATGCTCGAGCAGGAACCCGATTTTTCGGGTTTTGCAACGCTGATGGATTTCGCGGTCGCTGCGCCCAACGCACCCGAAGCCTTTGAAGTCGCCGCGATCGCCGACCAGCTCGGCATCGATATGTCGCGCACTGCCGCCAGCGCCTCGGGCGGCGAACGCCGCCGCGCCGCGCTCGCCCGTGCGCTCGCGCAGAACCCCGACGTCCTACTGCTCGACGAACCGACCAACCATCTCGACCTCGCGGCGATCGACTGGCTCGAAAGCTGGCTGGCCCGCTACACCGGCGCCTTCGTCGCGATCAGCCACGACCGCACCTTCCTCACCCGCCTGACGCGCCAGACCCTGTGGCTCGACCGCGGCAGCATCCGCCGCAAGGAAATCGGCTTCGGCGGTTTCGAAGAGTGGAGCGACGCCGTCGCCGCCGAGGAAGCGCGCGCCGCGCAGCGCCTCGACTCGAAGCTCCGACTAGAGGCGCACTGGCTCGAACGCGGCGTCACCGCGCGCCGCAAGCGTAATCAGGGCCGGCTCGAAAAGCTCAAGGAAATGCGTGCGACGCGCGCCGCGATGATCGGCGGACCCGGCGTCGCCAAGCTCGGACTCGCCAACGACGATGTGCGCTCGAAATCGGTGATCGTCGCCGAAGGCGTTTCGAAAAGTTTCGGCGACCGTACGATCATCAAGAATTTCGATTTCCGCGTCCAGCGGGGCGACCGCATCGGCATCGTCGGGGCCAATGGCGCGGGCAAGTCGACCCTGCTCAAGCTGCTCACCGGCGAAATCCAGCCCGACGAGGGCAAGATCACCCTCGCCCCGACGCTCGACGGCATCATCATCGACCAGCAGCGCAGCCTGCTCTCGCCCGATAAACGCGTGCGCGACATCCTCGCCGACGGCGGCGACTGGGTCGAAGTGCGCGGCGTCAAAAAACATATCCAGGGCTATCTCAAGGAATTCCTCTTCGACCCCGGCGTTGTCGAAGCCAGCGTCGGCGCGCTCTCCGGCGGCGAACGCTCACGCCTCCTTCTCGCGCGCGAATTCGCCCGCGAATCGAACCTGCTCGTCCTCGACGAGCCGACGAACGATCTCGACCTCGAAACGCTCGACCTGTTGCAGGAAGTCATCGCCGACTATGCCGGCACCGTGCTGCTCGTCAGCCACGACCGCGACTTCCTCGACCGCACCGTCACCGTCACCCTCGGCCTCGACGGGTCGGGCAGGGTCGACATCGTCGCGGGCGGCTATGCCGACTGGGAAGCGAAGCGGGTCAAGCCCAACAGCGTCAAGGCCAAGGCCGCGACCGCCGCGCCACCGCCCCCGCCGACCGCGCGCAAGAAATTGAGCTATAAGGATCAGCGCGACTACGACCTGCTGCCCGGCCGCATCGAGGAGATCGAGACGGAAATGGCGGGGATCGAAACCGAGCTGTCCGACGGGGCCCTCTTCACGCGCGACAATGCGCGCTTTACCGCGCTGACAGCAAAGCTCGACAAGCTGCGCGATGAAAAAGTGGCTGCCGAAGATCGCTGGCTGGCGCTTGCCGAAGAGGTTGAAGCGCTGGGATAATCACGAGGTTGCCAAATATTACGCCCCCCTTCAGAAGGACAAAGGAGGGGAAAAGACATGGCCAACTATTCGGAAATGCCGGAATCGGAAATACCGGAACTGAAGGGCGTTGCAGGCTGGCTGCGCCTATTCGTTATCATTCTGTCGGCCATCTCGCCGCTGCGCAGCATCATCCAGACTAGTGCGACTCTCCAGATTGCGCCGGATATCAAAGCGCAATTGGGAACGAAGTGGACAATATATGAAGCCTTTACCTGGAGCCTGACAGCCGCCATGGCCATGGCGACCCTCTATTTCGCCTATCGCCTCATATGGGTTCAGAATCGATCCACCGTGCGCCTGGTTATCAGAGGATTATGGGTAGTGACTGTCGGTGCCCTTGCACTGGACTTCATCGTCGCCAGCATTTTATGGCCTGAAAATATCGCGCAACTTGACCCTGAGTATATAAAGGGCATCTTCCAGTCGCTGATATTTGCGACGATCTGGTCGCTCTACCTCATGAAATCCCGACGCGTCGCGAACACCTATGTCGACGATAAATCCGAAGCGCAGCAAATATTCGGCTAGGCCTCACCCCGTCCCGTAAAAGCGCGCCAGCCGGTCGAGCGCCAGCCCCAGCACCAGCTTGCCCGATCGCGCCGGCCACCCCAGCATTTTCTCGGCACCCCCAATCCCCTCGCCCGCGCAGATGACGCGCCAGCAAATATCGGCCAGCCCCGGCCCCACCGCGTCGAGCGCGCCATGAAAGCGCCGGTGCGCGTCGATCCGCGCCAGCGACGCATCCGACGCCCGCGCGCCGCCGCGGCTTTTCGCGGGCGGCGCCGCATCCCAGCGCATCGTGACGCGCGCCGCCAGCTCCGCACGCTCATAATCGGCGCGCAGCCGCTCGCCGGCGCGCAGCTGTGCGTCGGTCAGATGTCCGCGCGACGCAAGCCATGCGATCGGGCTTTCGGCCACATGGACCGTCACATGACGCATCACCTGCGGCCCCGCCTTGTCCGGATCGATCCGGTCGTCAGGGTGAAGGCGCGTCTCGAGGCGGCGTGCGGTCATGCGATTCTCCTTTGCTTCACCGCGGGCTTGACACTGGAATATTTTGTAGGAAAGAAGAAACCGATTTGGTTATCTGAAGGTTGCCGCCATGATCAACAGCATCCGTTCTGTCCGTCGTGCCAAGGGCCTCACCCTCGAAGAAGTCGGCCAGCGCTGCGTTCCGCCGACCACCGCGCAGACGATCGGCCGCCTCGAAACCGGGACGCGGACGCTTTCGCTGGGCTGGATGAACCGAATCGCGGCGGCGCTCGGTGTCGAGGCCGCCGAACTCGTCCAGTTGCCGCAGGATACGCAGCTCACCATCACCGCGCTGCTCGGTGCCGAGGGCGCGCAGGCGCCGACGCGCGTCGAGCAGGCGCTCACCGCGCGTCCGGGCGAGGATATGGTCGCGGTTCGCGTCACGTCGTCGATCGGCGACTATCGCGCCGGCGACGAAATCTGGTGTCGCCGGATAGAAGGCGACTGGGCAAGCGTGCTCAACCGCGACCTCCTCGTGCCGCGCCCCGCGGGCCGCTTCTTCTTTGCGCGCCTGCTCAATGTCGACGGCGAAAAACTCCACCTGCTCCCGCTCGGCACCGGCCAGCGCCAGCAGGTCGTCAGCAACCCGCCATGGGCCGCGGTTGCGGTTCGCCTGCTTCGTTCGCTCTGAGTGCCCGCCCCCTCACCCCTGCGCGTCCTCTCGATCGCGACGCTTTTCCCCGATGCGGCGCGGCCGAACTTCGGTCTCTTCGTCGAAAAGAGCCTGCGCGCGCTCGCAGCGCAGCCCGGCATCGAGCTCATAGTCGTCGCCCCGGTGGGCTTGCCGCCCTTTCCCCTGTCGCTCCACAAACGCTATCGCGCGCTGCGCGACCTGCCGCGAGCCGAGACGTGGAACGGCCTCACCGTCCTGCGGCCGCGCTTCACGCTGATCCCGCGCTACGGCGCCCGCTTCAACCCGCAGCGGGTCGCGCGCGCGGTCCTTGCGGCGGTGCGCGGTCGCGAGTTCGATGTTGTCGATGCGCAATTCTTCTATCCCGACGGCCCCGCCGCGATGCACGTGGCGGACCGGCTCGGACTGCCCTTTTCGGTCAAGGCGCGCGGCGCCGATATCAGCCATTTCGGGCATGACCCCGCGACGAAAGCGCAAGTGATGGAGGCCGCCGGCAAAGCCGCCCGCCTGCTCGCCGTGTCGGACGCGATGCGGGGCGATATGGCCGCGATCGGTATCGACCCGGCCAAGGTCGCAGTTCATTACACGGGGATCGACACCGCACGCTTCCATCCCGGCGACCGCGCTGCCGCGCACGCGGCGCCCGGCATGGACGATGCGCCCGCCATCCTGACCGTGGGCGCGCTGATCCCGCGCAAGGGGCAGGCGCTGGTCATCGAGGCGCTGCCCGCGCTTCCCGGCGTCCACTATTGGCTTGCGGGCGCCGGCGAAGAGGAAGGCCGCTACCGCGCGCTCGCGCGAAAGCTCGGCGTCGACACCCGCGTCCACTTCATGGGTCCCGTCGCGAACGCCGAGCTACCGCAGCTTTACCGCGCAGCCGATGCCGTCGTCATGCCATCGGCGAGCGAGGGCCTCGCCAATGCATGGGTCGAGGCGCTCGCCTGCGGCACGCCGATCGTCATCAGCGACGCGGGCGGCGCCGCCGAACTGGTGACGTCGCCAACCGCCGGCCGGATCGTCGAGCGCACACCGGGCGCAATTGCCAAAGCCGTCGCGGCCATTCTGGCAAACCCGCCCGCCTCGCCGGATGTTGCGGCGAGCCTCGGCGGCCGGTTCGACTGGGACCGCAACGGCCGCGAACTCGCCGCGCATCTCCACGGCTGCGCCGGTCTCTAGATACGACAACGCCGGCCCGCTCACAGAGCGGACCGGCGCCGATTTCTTTGAAACGGGATTGTCTCAGACGACCGCGCCGTCGTCCTTGCGCTCGATGCGTTCGCCGCCGTCCATGCCCGCGACCGTGCGCGGGACAAAGCTGTGCGGACCGACCTTCAGCCACACCAGCACCGGGGTCGACATCAGCACCGAGGAATAGCCGCCGATGAACACGCCGAACAGCATCGCAGCGGTAAAGCCGAAAATCACGTCCGGGCCAAAGATCAGCAGCATGCCGAGCGCCAGAACCATCGCGACCGTCGTCATGACCGTACGCGACAGCGTTTCGTTGATGCTGAGATTGAGGAGCGGAATAATCTCCATCTTGCGATATTTTTTCAGATTCTCGCGAATACGATCATAGACGACGATCGTGTCGTTGAGCGAATAGCCGACGATCGTGAGCAGCGCCGCGACGCTGTTCAGGTCGAACTGCATCTGCGTCACCGCGAACAGGCCGAATGTCAGCGACACTTCGTGGAACAGGCGGCCGAGCGCACCAACCCCGAACTGCCATTCAAAGCGTATCCAGATATAGATCGAGATGCCGAGGATCGCGAGGCCGAGGCTGATCGCGCCGGTGCGTATCAATTCTCCCGAAACCTTGCCCGAAACGGTTTCGACCGAGCCGGTCTTCGCAGTCGGGAAGGCTTTGTGAATACCCGAGACCAATTGCTGCCCCGCACGCTCGGCGGCGGCCTTGTCGCCGTCGGGAAGCGCGGTACGGATCGACACCGCCTTGTCCGATCCGAACTGCTGGATCGTCGCTTCGCCAAGGCCGATGTCACCGACCTTTTCGCGAATTTCGTCGATGGGCGGCATCCCCTGCGTGAATTCGACGCGAACCGACTGGCCACCGACGAAGTCGACGCCGAGGTTCAGGCCCTTCACCGCGACCAGTGCGATCGACACGGCCACGAGGAAAAAGCTCATGAACGAGGCGACTTTCCGCCACCGCAGGAAGTCGATATTGGTGTCGTCAGGAACGAGTTTCAGCAAGCGCATCGTTTCGCTCCCTTAAATATTGATCGACGTCGGGCGCTTGGTCCGCAGCCAATGGGCTACGAACATGCGCGTGACGGTGACGGCGGTGAAGACGCTGGTGACGATCCCGATGGTCAGAACCACCGCAAAGCCCTTGATCGGGCCCGAACCGAACCAGAACATCAACGCGGCCGCGATGACGTTGGTGACGTTGGCGTCGAAAATCGCGCGGCTTGCCTCGCTATAACCCAGCTCGACAGCCTGGAAGACCTTTCGACCGCGTTTCAATTCCTCGCGTATGCGCTCGTTGATCAGCACGTTCGCGTCGACCGCGGCGCCGATCGTCAGCACGAAGCCGGCGATCCCTGGCAGCGTCAATGTCGCGTTGAACGCCGCCATGACCGCGATGATCATGAAGACGTTGAAGACGAGCGCGACGCACGCATAGACGCCGAAGCGGCCGTATACGATGAGCATCAGCACCAGCACCGACACCGTTGCGATAATGCCAGCGATCGCACCCTTACGGATCGAATCGGCGCCGAGTTCGGGGGTGACCGTGCGCTCTTCGACCACGGTCATCTTCACCGGCAGCGCGCCCGAGCGCAGCGAAATCGCCAGCGCGTTCGCGCTTGCGACGCTGAAGCTGCCCGAAATCTGGGCGCTGCCGCCAAGGATCGGCTCGTTGATCGACGGCGCCGACAGTACCTTGCCGTCGAGCACCATCGCGAAACGCTTGCCGACATTCTGCGCCGTCACCTTGGCAAAGGTGCTCGACCCGCCCGAATCGAAGCGGATCGAGACGACCGGTTGGTTGTTCTGCGGGTCATAGCTTTGCTGGGCGTTGATCAGCTGTTCGCCGCTGATCATTACCTGCCGGCGCAGCACTTCGAACGCCGCGCCATTGCCCTCGCCTTCGGCATAAGGAACGATCTCGCTGCCCACGGGAACGCGGCCCGCGGCGGCTTCGTTGGGATCGGCGTTGGTGTCGACCATGCGGAATTCGAGGCGCGCGGTCTTGCCGATCAGTTCCTTGAGTGCGGCCGGATCCTGGAGGCCCGGCACCTGCACGACGACGCGGTCGGTGCCCTCGCGGATGATCGTCGGCTCGCGCGTGCCGAGCGCGTTGACGCGCTTGTCGATGATGTCGCGCGCGGTGTCCATCGCGTTCGCCACGGCCTGCGTCTGCCCCGCGCTCGTCGGGGTCATTTCGATCCGCGTCGAATTGACGACGGTGACCGTCCAGTCGCGCTGCCCGGTCAGCTGCGCGCCGCGCGTCTCGTTAAACAGGCGCTCGCGCGCTTCGTCGAGCTTCGCAAGGTCGCGAACGAGGAAGCTGATCTTGCCGCCCGCCGTCGACAGCTCGCCGATTGCGATATCGTCGTCGGGACCGCTTTCGCCGCGCATCGCGGTGCGCACGGTCTTTTCCATATTCGCGAGCTGCGTCTTGCGCAGGTCGGCGATGTCGGCTTCGAGCAAGAGGTGGCTACCACCGGCAAGGTCGAGGCCCAGATTGACCTTCGCCTGCAGGAAGGACGGCAGGCTGTTCACCGTCTTTTCGGGAAGGAAGCTGGGAATGGAGAAGATGATACCGAGCAGCAGGCTGATGCTGATGCTGATGGTCTTCCAGCGCGGGAAATCGAGCATGGTCTAGAAATCCGATAGCAAGCGCGGGGCCGCGGCGAACGCCGCCACCGCCGCGTCAGTCGTTGGCGGGCTTGCCACCGGGCTGGAGAACGTCGGCGAGGGTCGATTTCACGACCTTGATCTTCACGCCCTGTGCGATTTCGACATCGACGAAATCATCGTCGACGCGCGTGATCTTGCCGACGATGCCGCCGCCGGTCACGACCTGGTCGCGCGGCTTCACCGCCGCAACCTTGGCGCGATGTTCCTTGGCGCGGACCTGCTGCGGGCGGATCAGGAAGAACCAGAACACCGCGAAGATCAGCAGATAGGGGACCAGCATCAGGAAACCGGCAGCCCCGCCGCCCGATCCGGCCGCCTGGGTCAGAAGCAATTGCGTCGACATGAATGAAAAACTTTCCGTTCGAACGCGCAGCCCGTTCCCCTCCGGAACCGGCGCGCAAAGATGGCGTGGCGCCTATCACGCAGGGGCGTTGCGCGCAACCGGGCGTACGCGCCCCTCCCCCTTGGCAAGCCTCGCCGAAATGGGAAGCATCCTCATCAGATCAACCCCGCACCATCGATCGCGGCAATAACAGACCATCGCCGCTTGCATCGCCCGCCAACCCGCGCTAGGGGCCTCGCCTGCCCAACAGGGCCGGTCGGGACGTAGCGCAGCCTGGTAGCGCATCACACTGGGGGTGTGGGGGTCGGAGGTTCGAATCCTCTCGTCCCGACCAAATTCTGAACCGCCGATATTGCGGTCCGCATCCTCACGGAAAGCGAGATACGATGCAGGCAAGCGTGCTGATCGTGATCGCCGCCTTCCTGACCTCCATCCTTTCGGGCGTCTTCGGCATGGCGGGCGGCCTCATCTTCATGGGCCTGCTCGCATGGCTGCTTCCTGCAGCGTTCGCGCTGGCGCTGCACGGGGTCATCCAGTTCGCATCGAACACGTGGCGCTTCCTGCTGCACCGCCGTCACGTCGCATGGCCGGTGCTGCTGTGGTTCGGGATCGGCGCGGCGGCGGCCATCGGCCTTTTCTCGCTGCTGATTTTCTCGCCGACCAGATTTTACGTCTTCCTCGGCCTCGGCCTGATGCCGATCCTCGTCTGGCTGCCCGAACGCTGGCTGTCACTCGACGCGACGCGGCCCGGGCACGCGATCGGCGGCGGCTTCGTCTCGACCGGCCTCGCGCTCGTATCGGGCGTCTCGGGCCCGGTAACCGACCTGCTGTTCGTCCACAGCAAGCTGAACCGGCATCAGGTCGTCGCAACCAAGGCGATGATGCAGGCGATCGGCCATGCCTCGAAGATCCTCGTTTATGGCGGGCTCTTGCTCAGCGCTCCGGCGCGCGCGGTCGTCCCCTTGCCGGTGACCGCCGTCGCGATTCTCGCGTCGATGGCGGGTATCATAGTCGGCGGAATCATCCTCGATCGCATCAGCGAGGCGCACTTCCGCGCCGGCCGCCGCTGGATCATCACCATCGTCGGAGCCACTTTCCTCGTGCAGGCATTCCGGACCGCCCTTGCCTGAAGCCGCATTGCTATTCGCGCGCGCGCCACTGGCCAAACCGTGGCCCCGCGCCTAACAGGCCCCGCATGGAATTCGCCCCCGAAATTTTCGCCTTCCTGATCGCCGTGGCCTTTCTCGCCGGCGCGATCGACGCGATGGCGGGCGGCGGCGGCCTGCTCACCATTCCCGCGCTGATGGCGGCGGGCATTCCCCCCGTGGCTGCGCTGGCCACCAACAAGCTGCAAGCAACCATCGGCACCTCGTCGGCTTTCCTGACCTTCTGGCGCGGCGGGCATGTCGACCTCCGTCGCTTCGCCCTCCCCGCCGCCGGCGCCTTTGCCGGTTCGGTGCTCGGCGCGACCGCGGTGCAATATGTGCGCTCCGATTTCCTTGCCGCGCTCGTGCCGATCCTGCTTATCGCGATGGGGCTCTATTTCCTGCTCGCCCCGCCGATGAGCAGCGTCGACCGCCACGCGCGCGTCGGCCCCATCGGGCTCACCCTCATCGTCGCGGCGCTCGGTTTCTACGACGGCTTTTTCGGTCCCGGCACCGGTTCCTTCATGACGCTGACGCTCGTCGCACTCGGCGGCCTCGGGCTCGTTCGCGCGATTGGCAACACCAAATTCCTCAACCTCGCGACCAATATCGCGGCGTTGTTCGCGATGATCGTCGGCGGCCATGTCCTCTGGCTGCTCGGCCTGTCGATGGCGGCCGCGAATGTCGCGGGCAACCAGCTCGGCGCGCGGCTCGCGATCCGCTTCGGCGGACGCGGGGTACGGCCGCTGCTCGTGATCATGTCCTTTGCCCTGACCGCGAAGCTGCTGGCCGACCCCGCCAACCCGCTGTGGACGCTCTTCTAGCGCTGGTCTTCGGCTGGCGGCGGCGGCTCCGCACGCGCCTTCTGTTTCGCTGCCAGCTCCGCCTTGTCGACGACACCGTCGCCGTTCGCATCGATAAATTTGATGAAGGCGTCGATCTTTTCGGGAGCGGCCATCGCCGGATCGCCTTGCTGCCGGGCGCGCATTTCGGCCATTTTGGTAAGCTCGGCCTTGTCCAGCTTGCCATCGCCATTGGCATCGATCGTCGCAAACATGCGGCCGCCATCCTGCGGCGGCTGGGCCGCGGCTGCCGCGGGAAGCGCCAACGCGAAGCCTGCGGCGATCATCGTCCATTTCGTCATATCATGTCCTTTGGTCTTGTTCGGCGCATGCGCCGGGACGCCCCGCTGCGGCCATGACAGCTTGCGCGGTGCAAAACCATGGCAGCGGCTTCGGCTCGTCACGGTTTCAGCACGACCTTGCCCACCGCCTCGCGCCGTTCGAGCATCGCGAACCCTTCGCGCCAGTCGGCGAGGTCGAGCGACGCATGGACGTGCGGCCGGATTTTCCCCGTCGCCGCCAGCGCATCGATCGCCGCAACATTTTCCGCCCCCCGTTCGGGAAAGCGCCGCCCATATTCGCCCGCGCGCACCCCCACGACCGAAAAGCCCTTGATCAGCGGCATGTTCACCGACACCTCGGGGATGCGGCCCGACGCGAAGCCGATAACGAGCAAGCGTCCGCCGAACGCGATACAACGCGTCGATTCGTCGAAGACATCGCCGCCAACCGGATCAAAGATGACATCGGCACCCTTGTCGTCGGTCAGCGTCTTCACCGCCTCGCGAAAACCCGGACCGGCAGGAATCAGGGCATCGGGTGCATAGAGCCGCGCGATCGCGTCACGCTTTTCCGCGCTGCTCGCGACCGCGATCACGCGCGCACCCAGCGCCTTCGCCAGATCGACCGCCGCCAGCCCGACGCCGCCCGCCGCGCCATGGACGAGCACCCACTCGCCCGGCTCGACCCGCGCGCAGCGGACCAGCGCGACCCACGCGGTTAGATACGCGACCGGGTAGGCAGCGGCGGCGTCCCATCCCAGCGCACCGGGCTTTCGACGCAGGCTGGCCGCCGGAACGACGGTATATTCGGCCATTGCGCCGAACCGGTTGCCGCCTACGACGGCGTCGCCTGGCGCCCAGCCGTCCACCTCTTCGCCGACCGCGTCGACTTCGCCCGAAAATTCCAGCCCTGAAACGAACGGCAGGTCGGGCTTCAACTGATAACCGCCGCTGGTCATCAACAGATCGGGGAAGTTCACCGCCGCCGCGCGCACGCGCACGCGCACTTCGCCGGGTCCAGGGACAGGTACGGGCAAATCCTCGAGCGCCGCGCCCGCGTGATCGGGACGCAATTCGCGTACCTGCAAAGCCCGCATGGCGAAAACCCTTTCCTACAATATTCCTATATGGTTCATTTTTATAGTTCACCGAACCAAAGGAACGAATCATGCCACGACCCGACCCATCGGCTTGCGATGCCGACACGCTGATCGACGCCGTCATCGACCGCGAAGGCCGATATGTAAACCACCCCGCCGACCGCGGCGGCCCCACCTGCTGGGGAATCACCGAAGCCGTTGCACGCGCGCAGGGCTATGCGGGTCCGATGCGCGAGCTGCCGCGCAGCGAGGCCGCATCAATCTATCGACGCCTCTATTGGCTGCGTCCCGGCCTCGACAAGGTCGCGCTCCGCGCCCCCAAAATCGCCGCCGAACTCTTCGATACCGGGGTCAACATGGGCACCGGCACCGCGGCGAGCTTCCTCCAGCGCGTACTCAACGCGCTCAACCGGACCGCGCGCGATTATCCCGACATCGCCGTCGACCGCGAGATCGGCCCGCGGACGCTGTCGGCACTCGACGGCTTTCTGAATGCGCGCGGCAAGACGGGCGAAACCGTCCTCCTGCGCGCGATGGAGGCGCTACAGGGCGAACGCTATATCGCGCTCGCCGAACGCCGCCCGAGCCAGGAGGTCTTCCTGTACGGCTGGCTCGCCAATCGCATCGGCAACGGCTGATGCCTCTCGGCGCGCCATTGGGCTGAACTTCCCTGAACTTTGAACCTGCAGGAGCATTACCATGAGCATTATCGAAGGCCTGATCGGCCCCATTGCGAAGCTGATCGACAAGATCATCCCCGACCCCGAAGCGCGCGACCGCGCCAAGCTCGAACTGCTGAAGATGGAGGGCAGCCAGGAAATGGAGGCGATCCGTACCCGGATGACCGCGATCGTCGCCGAGGCGAACAGCGCCGACCCGTGGACCAGCCGCGCGCGGCCGAGCTTCCTCTATGTCATGTATGCCCTGCTGCTCTGGGCGATCCCGATGGGCCTGATCGCCGCAGCACGCCCCGACATGGCAAAGGGCATCGCCGACGGCATGAACGCCTATCTCGCGGGCATCCCGGAATCGCTCTACGCGCTCTTCGGCACGGGTTATCTGGGCTACACCGCCGCGCGGGCGTGGGGAAAAGCGAAGGGGGTCGAAGGCTAAGTCTCGACCACCGCCGCCAGATTCGCGAGCGAGCTGTTCAACCCTTCCACATGATCCTTCGCCGAAATACCCGGCGGCACGTGATGCGCGTCGATCGTGACCAGCGTACCGCCGCCCTGCCGCGACAGATACCAGTGCATCTCCATCGTCCCCGAAAAGCGCGGGTCGTCGGACTCGAATTCGACCTGCCACACCACCAGCCGCCCGTCGTCGAGCGTCGGGATATAGACTTCCACAATATCGCTATCGTCGTCGCTCTTGGTTTCGACATCGGCGTCGTCGAAGGTCAGCCGCATCAAAAAGCCGCCGCCCGCGCGCAGGTCGACATGGTCGAACGTCCCCGTCGCCCCATCGGGCGGCAACCATTGCGCGAGCTTTGTCGCGCTGGTGAAGGCCGCAAAGACATCGACCAGCGGCGCGGCGACCAGCCGTTCGGCATGATCGATGCGCCGCGTCTTCTTGGTCGGTTTCAAGCGAGCGCGGCTTTGACCGCCGCGACGGCATCGTCCGCCGCGCCGCCATCGGGACCACCGCCCTGCGCCATGTCGGGCCGTCCGCCGCCGCCCTGCCCGCCAAGCGCGGCGACCGCCGCCTTGACCAGCTCGACTGCGCTGAGGCTGGCGGTCTTGTCGTCGGTCACGCCGACCGCAACCGAAGCGCGCCCGTCGTTCACCGCGACGAGCATCGCGACGCCGCTACCGACCTGCTTCTTGAGGCCGTCGACCGTCCCGCGCAATTCCTTGGGATCGAGCCCGTCGACGACCTGCGCGAGGAACGCCGTTTCGCCAACCTGCTCGACCGCGGGACCCGCGGCGGCACCGCCGCTCCCGCCCATCGCGAGCGCCTTCTTCGCATCGGCCAGCTCGCGCTCGGCCTTCTTCAGCGCCTCGGCCAGCTGTGCGACGCGCACCGGCACATCGTCGGGCGAGGTCTTGAGCGCCGCGGCCGCTGCCTTCAGCGCTTCGTCGCGGCCGTTCAGCCAGACGCGCGCCGCGTCACCGGTCAACGCCTCGATACGCCGCACGCCTGACGAGACCGCGCTCTCGCTGACGATCTTGAACAGGGCGATATCGCCCAGCGCACGGACGTGCGTCCCGCCGCATAACTCGACCGAATAGCTATGATCGTCCGTATGTCCCATGCTGAGCACGCGCACCTCGTCGCCATATTTCTCGCCGAACAGCGCGAGCGCGCCCGCCGCGACCGCGTCGTCGGGGGTCATCAGCCGCGTCGTAACCGCCTCGTTCCCGCGGATCTGCGCATTCACCTCGGCTTCGATATCGGCGATTTCCTCCGGCGTAAGCGCCTTAGGATGCGAGAAGTCGAAGCGGAAGCGGTCCTCGGCAACGAGGCTGCCCTTCTGCGTGACATGTCCGCCGAGCCGGCCCCGCAGCGCCGCGTGCAACAGGTGCGTCGCGCTGTGGTTGGCGCGAATGCGGTCGCGCCGCGCGGCATCGACCGTCAGTTTCACTGTGTCGCCGATCGCGATCGCACCTTCCTCCACCTTGACCTGATGCGCGTGCAACCGCCCCAGGGGTTTCAAGGTATCGAGCACGATGGTCTCACGGGTGTGGTCGCTGGTGATCGTGCCGGCATCGCCCATCTGGCCGCCGCTTTCGCCGTAAAAGGGTGTCTGGTTTGTGATGACAACGGCTTCGCCGCCCGCATCGATCCGCTCGACCGACTTGCCCTCCTGGACGAGCGCGATCACCGTCGCCTCACCCTCGGTTGAGGTGTAGCCGGTGAATTCGGTGCTACCGTTGGTCTCGGCGATATCGTACCAGATTTCGTCCGACGCCTTTTCACCGCTGCCCTTCCACGCCGCGCGCGCCGCCGCCTTCTGCTGTGCCATCGCGGCGTCAAAGCCCGCACGGTCGACCGCGATGTCCTGCGTGCGCAGCGCATCCTCGGTCAGGTCATAGGGGAAGCCATAGGTGTCATAGAGCTTGAACGCGACGTCGCCGGGCAACGTTGCGCCCGCGCTCATGCCCACGGTCGCCTCGTCGAGCAGGCGCAAACCCTTGTCGAGCGTTTGGCGGAACTTCGTTTCCTCGCGCTCGAGCGTCTCGGCGATCAGCGGCTGCGCGCGGATCAGCTCGGGATAGGCGGCGCCCATCTCGGCGGTCAGCGACGGCAACAGCCGGTACATCAGCGGGTCCTTGGCGCCGAGCAGGTGCGCGTGGCGCATCGCGCGCCGCATGATCCGGCGCAGCACATAACCGCGGCCCTCGTTCGACGGCAGCACGCCATCCGCGACAAGGAAGCTCGATGCGCGAAGATGATCGGCGATCACCCGGTGGCTCGCCTGCGTCGCGCCCTCGGCCGGGACGCCGGTCAGGTCGACCGATGCCGCAATCAGCGCCTTGAACGTGTCGGTGTCGTAATTGTCGTGGACGCCCTGCAGTACCGCCGCGATGCGCTCCAGCCCCATGCCCGTGTCGATGCTCGGCCGCGGCAGGTCGATCCGGTCGCCCGGGCCGCGCTGGTCGTACTGCATGAACACGAGGTTCCAGATTTCGACGAAGCGATCACCGTCCTCTTCGGGCGATCCCGGGGGGCCGCCCCAGATATGCTCGCCATGGTCATAGAAGATTTCGCTGCACGGACCGCAAGGCCCCGTGTCGCCCATCGACCAGAAATTGTCGCTCGTCGCGATGCGGATGATCCGCTCTTCAGGCAGGCCCGCGATCTTTTTCCACAGGTCGAACGCCTCGTCGTCGGTGTGATAGACGGTAACGGTCAGCCGCTCGGGCGCGAGACCCCACACCTTGGTAATCAGCGTCCAGGCGTGGTGGATCGCCTGCTCCTTGAAATAGTCGCCGAAGGAGAAATTCCCCAGCATTTCAAAGAAAGTATGGTGTCGCGCCGTAAAGCCGACATTGTCGAGGTCGTTGTGCTTGCCCCCGGCGCGCACGCATTTCTGCGACGAGACCGCGGTCTTGTACGGCCGCGTCTCAAGGCCGGTGAAGACATTCTTGAACGGCACCATGCCCGCGTTGACGAACATCAGCGTCGGGTCATTGTACGGCACCAGCGGCGCCGACGGCTCGATATGGTGGCCCGTCCCCCCGAAATAGTCGAGGAAAGAGCGGCGAATGTCGTTGGTCGATGTCATGCGCGCGAATTAGGCATTTTGGGGCGATGCGACAAGGTGATTAGTGTCAATCGCCATCATCGACGCAACCGGTCAGAAATTGGTCGCGATCCCCTTGCCCAGATAGCAGGGCAATTGTCGCAGTACGTCGGCCTTGGGCACCCCGTCTTCGATCAGGTCGGCGGGCACTTCGGACGTATCGGTACGCACGACGGTCCATCCGTCGGCGGGCGTCGCACGGTGGACGACGACATAGCCGCAATCCATCGTCCTGTCCTTGCGGTCGCCACGAAAATCGAAGGCGGCATAAAGCCCTGGCGGCTGCCCTGCGGGATCGAGATACCAGCTGAGGCGGAGCGGGCGGATCTGGCCGTCAGCCCACAGGGTGGTTCGCTTGCGGAGGTTCATTTCCCATTCGAGCCGCGGGTTCGCCGCCTGGAACGACAAGCGCAGCATCGCATAGGCTGCCGCGAAATCGCGGCGTTCGAGCGCAAGCGTATATTCGGCAAAGCGGTCGATGGCGCCTTCCTCGTCGAATGCCGACGGTTTGAACGTGACACCCTCTGGAGCGACCACCTCCCGCTCCACCTCGGGCGCGAGCGCCGGTGGTGCCGCGGTCGCGCCGGAGGTTCCGAAAAGCAGGACCGCGGCCGCCAGCATGGCGCGGCCCCGATACTCAATAGCCATAATAGGCGCCGCCCTTTTCACGTGCGCGCCGCCAGGCCGGACGGTCGTGACAGCTGTTCACGAACGCCGCGAGCTTCGGATAGCGGGGCGCCATGCCCTGCATGATCGCGATTTCGGCAGGGAAGCTCAGCATGATATCCGCCGCCGACAGGTCGTTGCCGATGAAATGGCCGTTCGCTCCGACGCGGCTTTCCATATAGGCGAAATGGGCGTCGAGTTGCTGCGCGATACGCGGTTCGATCGGCGCGGCGGCTTCGCCGAGCCGAGCCGTATAGATGCGCAGCAGGATCGGCGTCATCGCCGACCCTTCGGCGAAATGCAGCCATTCGAGGTGGCTGATATGATCGTGGGTGCCGCGTTCGGGCACCAGATGCCCGCCGCCGTGCCGTTCGCACAGATATTCGGTGATCGCGCCCGATTCGATGATCACGCGGCCCCTTCCGCCAGGGGCGGCATCGTCGAGCTCCTCGATCACGGGCGACTTGCCGAGGGGATGGACCGCGAGCAGTTCGGGTGGCGCAAGGTTGGTCACCGGATCGCGATCATAATATTTGACCTCGTACGGCGCGCCGATTTCTTCGAGCAGCCACAGGATGCGCTGCGAGCGGCTGTTGTTCAGATGGTGGACGATCAGGCTCATGGCGCTCTCCTCAGGGGTTCAATCTTGGCAAGGACCGTTGCGGTCGATCAGCGCCGCCAGCTCGCGAACCAGCTTGGCACCGAGAATCGCGGTGACACCGCCGATATCGCGACCGGGATGCAGTTCGACGATATCTGCGCCGACGATGGGCGCGGTCTGCTTGTGCAATATGGCGAGCATCTCGCGCACCGTCAGCCCGCCCGGCTCGGGATGCGCAACACCCGGCGCTGCTGACGGATCGAGGCCGTCGAGATCGATCGAGATATACAGCGGTCCCTCGAGCACCGGGACCGCATCGGGAGTGAAACACGCCATGGGGACAATCTCGACGCCGAACCGGTCTGCCTGCTCGCGGCAGTGGCCGGTAAGCGTGCGAATGCCGACCTGCACCAGCCGCTTGGCATGACCAGCTTCGCAGATGCGCGCAAAGGGCGAGGCATGGCTGCGCGGGTTGCCGGAAAAATCGTCGTAGAGATCGGGGTGCGCGTCGAAATGGAGGATATTGACCGGGCCGAAACAGGTCGCCGCAGCCTCGACAAGCGGGAAGGTTACCGCATGGTCGCCGCCGATCGCGAGCGGCACCTCGCCATCTTCGTGGAGCATCGTGACGTGACGGCGGATCGCCGCGTCGTCGCGCGCCGTATCTTCGGTCAGCGGCAAATCCCCATCGTCGGTGAAGGCAACCTCGGCACCGATCTCGGGCCCCAGTTCGCTCGCCATATTGCCACGGTCGCTCCACAGGGCCGCACGGATCGCGGCGGGGCCGGCGGCTGCGCCGCGTTCGAAGCTGCTGTTGATATCGGTCGGCAGGCCGAAGAGACGGATCGCGGGCATGGCGCGTTGTACCCGCTGGGCGCGGTCAGGCAAGGATCAAGCGGAAAGGGCGTGAAAAGTCACGCGAAGTCAACGGCGGGCGGACCCACCTGCAGGGGAGAGGGAATGCAGGCGCCCCAATAGGGGCAAGGAGGGGGCTGGAGGCCCGCCGCCGTTCGCCGGCCGATCCACCAAGGCGAACCGGCCGGAAGGCTATCAATTGTCGTCGTCGCCCTCAACGTCGGGGCCGGCCATCATTTCTTCGGCCACCGCGTCGGTGCGGCCGCGGATCGCAGCTTCGAGCCGTTCGCGCAATTCGGGATTCTCGGTCAGGAAATTCTTCGCATTTTCGCGGCCCTGCCCGATGCGGATCGAGTCATAGCTGAACCACGCGCCCGATTTCTCGACAAGGCCGGCCTTGACGCCGATGTCGAGGATCTCGCCGATCTTCGAAATGCCCTGCCCGTACATGATGTCGAATTCGACCTGCTTGAACGGCGGTGCGACCTTGTTCTTCACGACCTTCACGCGCGTCGTGTTGCCGACGATTTCGTCGCCATTCTTGATCTGGCCGGTGCGGCGGATGTCGAGGCGGACAGATGCGTAGAATTTGAGCGCGTTGCCGCCGGTCGTCGTTTCGGGGTTGCCGTACATCACACCGATCTTCATGCGCAGCTGGTTGATGAAGATCACCATGCAGCGCGAGCGGCTGATCGAGCCGGTGAGCTTGCGCAGCGACTGCGACATCAGGCGCGCCTGCAGGCCGACGTGGCTGTCGCCCATTTCACCTTCGATTTCGGCGCGCGGAACGAGCGCCGCGACCGAGTCGACGACGAGCACGTCGATCGCATTCGACCGCACGAGCGTGTCGACGATTTCGAGCGCCTGTTCGCCGGTATCGGGCTGCGACACGATGAGTTCGTCGATATTGACGCCAAGCTTGCGTGCATAGACGGGGTCGAGCGCATGTTCGGCGTCGACGAAGGCGACGGTGCCGCCGGTCTTCTGCGCTTCGGCGAGCGTGTGGAGCGCAAGTGTCGTCTTGCCCGAGCTTTCAGGGCCGTAGATTTCGATGACGCGGCCGCGCGGCAAGCCGCCGACGCCGAGTGCGATATCGAGGCCGAGCGAACCGGTCGAGATCGCCTCGACCTGCATCGCTTCCTTCGAGCCCAATTTCATTACCGAGCCCTTGCCGAACGCGCGATCGATCTGTGCGAGCGCGGCGTCGAGCGCCTTCTGCCTGTCCGTGTTGTTCACTGATTTCCCCGATTCGACGAGTGACAATTGTCCGGCCATAACCGTCCCTTTCCAGCTCTAGAGCGACAGCAGAAGCATCGCAACGCCGGAACTATGTGCCACATTTGTTCTCCATGAACAAGTAGAGAACAAAATAAAATTCGTTTCGGCGAGAAGCTTGCTATTCAGCCGAAAACTCTTCCAGAGCCGCCTCGATATCGCTGATCCGAAATGGCTTGGTAATCAGTTTGCGATGCGCATGCGCGGGCGGAATAACATCGCCCCCTCCCGAGGTGAAGGCGAACGGAATGCCGCGTTCGGCAAGCGCATCGGCCACCGGCCAGCCCTTTTCATCGCCAAGGTTGATATCGACAAGCGCGCCGGCGAGCGGTTCGGCAGCGATGAGCGCAAGCGCCTCCTCGTTGCTCGTTGCCTGCGCGGGTTCGGGAAGATCCAGCGCATCGAACATGTCGGCGAGCATCATGCCGATCAGCACATCGTCCTCGACAAGCAGGATGCGGCGATTACTCGCCATTGGACACCCGATGCGCTGCGTCGTCGAGCGCCGCCGAGGTTGCCTCGGCCAGCTGCGCAACCGAAAAGGGTTTTGGCAGGAAGGCGACATCGTCGATGTCGATCGACTGGCGCAATTGCTCCTCGGCATAGCCCGACATGAACAGCACCGGCAGGTCGGGGCGCTTGGCGCGCATGGCGCGCACCATCGCGGGGCCGTCCATCGTTGGCATCACAACGTCGCTGATGATCAAATCGACCTTCTCCATCTGGGCAAAACGTTCGAGCCCCTCTTCGCCCTGCGAGGCGGTGACGACACTATAACCTGCACGGGTCAGTGCGCGTTCCGCAACAGCGCGCACCATATCCTCGTCCTCGACGAGCAGGATGGTGCCGGTGCCCCACTGGCTCTTCTTGGGCTTGGCCGGCGGCGGCGCAACGACCGGCACATCGCCTTCGGCCCGGTGAACGGGCAGATAGATCGAAAAGCTCGTCCCCTGCCCCGGCTTGCTGTCGGCAAAGATGAAGCCCGCCGATTGCTTGATGATCCCGTATACGGTCGAGAGGCCAAGCCCAGTGCCCTTGCCGACATCCTTGGTGGTGAAGAAGGGTTCGAAAATCTTGGGTAGCACGTCGGCGGGGATGCCGGTGCCGGTATCGCTAACCTTGAGTGCACAATAGTCGGCGGGCGGCATGAATTCATTGCCCATCTGTCGCACTTCGGCCGCCGACACCGGATAGGTTTCGATCGTCAGCGTGCCGCCGCCCGGCATCGCGTCGCGCGCATTGACTGCAAGGTTGATGATCACCTGTTCGAGTTGACCGGGGTCGGCGCGCACCGCGCCGAGCCCTCGGCCGTGATGCACCGCGAGCTGGACGGTCTCGCCGATCAGCCGCTTCAGCAGGTGCGACACCTCCGAAATCACGTCGGGAAGCTGCAATATCTGCGGCCGCAACGTCTGCTGCCGCGAGAACGCAAGCAGCTGCCGCGTCAGGCTGGCGGCTCGGTTCGCGTTGCTGCGGATCTGCTGGATGTCGTCATAATCGCTGTCTCCCGCCGTGTGGCGCATCAGCATCAGGTCGCACGCGCCGAGTACCGCGGTGAGGATATTGTTGAAGTCATGCGCAACGCCGCCGGCGAGCTGGCCGACAGCCTGCATCTTCGACGCCTGCGCGACCTGGCGCTTCAGGCGCGATTCCTCGCTCGAATCCTTGAGGCTGAGCAGCACCGCCGCCTCACCCAGCCCGCGCACGCCGACGACGCGCATCGACACCGGGTCGCCGCTCTGCCCCGCGAGCCGGATCGACAGGTCGCCGCCGACCTGCTGCCCGCTGCTGTGGCGGCGGATCATGTCGGCGAGCGGCCCCTTGTCCTCGCCGACGACAATGTCGCCAGGGTAACGCGGCATCTTGCCGTCGGGAACGCTTGCGGCGCGCACGAACGCGCGGTTCATATAGAGGAAGCGCCCATCGCGATCGACCATCGCGAGCCCGAATGGGAGCAGCGACAACAAGGTTTCGACATAGGTTTGCGCCGTGCCGCGATCGGCCGGCCCCATTTCCTCGTCGAGCAGCGCGAGCAGCATCGGCGTATTCGGATCGGCGGGCGCGAGCGGGATCTGGATCATCCGCACCGGCGTCGCGCGGTCGCCCTCGCGCGCGAAATAGAGCGCGCCGCCCTCATCGAGCCGGATCATCGGGGCGACGTCGCGGCCCGCATAATGGCTAGCGTCATCCTCGCCCAGCGCGCGAAGCAGGAAGCCCTGGTTGGCGACCCGCAGCCGCCCTTCGGCGCTCACCAGCGCGGCCATGATCCCGGCATGTCCCAGCGTCCGGCCCGCCGGACCATCGAGGTGGCGGACGATTTCCGATGCAAGATCGAGCCGTTCGAGCGCCGAGAAGCGCCAGACGAGATAATCCTCCGCCTGCCCCGTGCGCGTCACCTGCGCGCGCAACTGCAACGGGCCGATCGCGATATCGTCGGCGCGCCCCTCGCCGTCGCGCCATGCGACCCGGCCGGCATTCTTGAGCACGTCGGCGCCCCGGCCTTCGAGCGGTAGGCCCGGCGGGGTGACGAAGCCATTGAACCAGGTCGCGAAGAGGTCGTTCGCGCACACCATCCGCCCCGCGCGATCAGTAACCGCAATTGCGACATCGTCATGATTGACCGCCTGCCGCAGCATCGTCCAGTCGGGCAGCGCGGCCTCGCCGATGATTGCCGCCGGGAACAGGCGCCGTGCGAACAGCACGCCGCCGGCAGCAACCGCGAGCCCGGCGAGGAAACCCGCCGCCAGGATCGGATTGCCCGTCGCCCAGAACAGTAGCCCCGCCGACAGCAGCGCAAGCCCGCCGAGCAGCGCGATGTCGAGCCGCGACAGCCCCGCCGGGGCCGACAGCGGCCCGGCGGGACCTGCCCCCCTGATGAAATCACCATCAGCGGAGGGCAGGCTTTGCGCGGTCAACGACAGACTTTCTTTTCAGCGCATCACCAGATGCGGACACGGTCCTTGGGCGCCAGATAGAGCTTCTGGCCTTCCTTGATCTGATAGGCCTTATACCAAGGGTCAAGATTGCGCGAGACCCAAGTCCGCTGGATCGAGGGCGAATGCGGATCGGTCGTGATCCGCTGCGACAGATTCTGTTCGCGGTAATTGCGCCGCCACACCTGCGCCCAGCCGAGGAAGAAGCGCTGATCGCCGGTCAGGCCGTCGATCACCGGGGCTTCCTTGCCGCCCAGCGACGCCTTGTAGGCGTCATAGGCGACAGTCAGGCCCGCAAGGTCACCGATATTCTCGCCCAGCGTAAACTTGCCGTCGATATGTTCGCCGGGCAGGATTTCATAGGCGTTGTACTGCGCAATCAGCGCCGCGCCCGCGGCCTCGAACGCCTTGACGTCCTCGGGCGTCCACCAGTCGGCCAGCTTGCCGGTCTCATCATATTTCGCGCCCTGATCGTCGAAATGATGGCTGACCTCGTGCCCGATCACGGCGCCGATACCGCCGTAGTTCACCGCCGCATCGGCGTGCGGATCGAAGAAGGGTGGCTGCAAGATCGCGGCCGGGAAGACGATCTCGTTCATGCCGAAATTGGCATAGGCGTTGATCGTCATCGGCGTCATGAACCATTCCCAGCGACGGATCGGACCGCCCAGATGGCCGATATTATCGTCATGCGCGAACTGGTTCGACCGCAGCGCGTTGCCGAACAGGTCGCCCGAACGGATTTCCAGCTTGCTGTAATCCTTCCACTGGTCGGGATAGCCGATCTTGGTAGTGAAATTGGCAAGCTTCTTTCGCGCCTTGACCTTCGTTTCCGGCTGCATCCACGCCAGTCCGTCGATGCGGCGGCCCATCGCGCCGAGGACGTTCTTCACCAGCTCGTCCATTGCAGCTTTGGTTTCAGGCGGAAAATACTTCGCGACATAGTCCTTGCCGACCGCATCGCCGAGATTGCCCGTCGTGAAGTCGACCGCGCGCTTCCACCGTTCCTCCATCTGCGGCGTGCCCGACAGCGCGGTGTTGTAGAAAGAGAAGGTTTCCTTTGCGACCGCGTCGGGCAGGACGCCCGAAAAACCGTCGAGACTGCGGACGATCAGCATGTCGCGGATCACCTCGATCGGCGCATCGGCAAGCAGCTTCGCCTCACCGGTGAATGCACTCGGCTGCGACACGATCAGCGTATCTTCCTTGACCCCGAGACCGCGAATGAAGGTCGGCCAGTCGAAGCCCGGCGCAGCCTTCGCAAGTTCGGCGACGGTCATCTTGTTATAGGCTTTGGTTGCATCGCTGCTGTCGTTCTTGTCCCAATGGACGGTCGCGACCTGCTTTTCGAAATGGTAGATCGCCTTGGCGCGCGCCGCGGCGTTTTTCTCGCCGGCAAGCGCCAGGATATTCTCCAGATGCTTCAGATACGCCGCCTGCAACGCGGTGTTCCGCTCATTTTCCTTCAGGTAGAAATCGCGGTCGGGCATACCGATGCCGCCCTGGAAGATGATGTAGGTGTAGACGTCGGGATTCTTGTCGTCCTGCCCGACATAGCCGCCGAAGAAATGCTGGATCCCATTGCGGTCAGCTTCGGCGAGCAACTTGGCCAGCCCGGGCTTCTTGACCGCGCGAATCTTTTTGAGCCAAGGCTGGATCGGCTTGAGACCAAGCTTTTCGACGCGCGCGCTATCGAGATACGAACTGTAAGCGCGGCCAATCATGCTGTTTGGATCGCCCTTGGCCGTGTCGAGAATTTCGCGCGTGCGCGTCTGCGACAGGTCGTTGAGCGCGGTGAACATGCCATAGTTCGATTTGTCCGCAGGGATCTGCGTGTTCTTCGCCCAGATGCCATTGGCATAGCCATAGAAATCGTCACCCGGCTGGACGCTCTTGTCCATGCCGCTGAGGTCGAAACCGAAATCACCGATTTCGGGCTTCGCCGCAGTCTGCGCAGCGGCCGGTGCGGTCTCGGCCTTGTCCTTGGCGGTCGCCGGAACAGCGGCAATCATCAGCGCGCCAAGCGCGGCGGTCGCCATGAGGCGCGAAGAAATATGTAGAGTCATGATATTCCCCGGTTTCAATATGAAGCTAAAAACCGCGCCGCACGGACGCGGCGCAATTTAGCGATGCGA
Source organism: Sphingopyxis sp. LARHCG72 (assembly GCF_052871675.1). Taxonomy (NCBI): domain Bacteria; kingdom Pseudomonadati; phylum Pseudomonadota; class Alphaproteobacteria; order Sphingomonadales; family Sphingopyxidaceae; genus Sphingopyxis; species Sphingopyxis sp. LARHCG72. Next base: position 255,139 of record NZ_JBIXJU010000003.1, read on the forward strand.
CAGCTATACGCTCGCCGTTCGGGGGTTCAACCGGCCGCGGTGTCGCTGGTCGATGCCTCATGTCGTTGGTCGCGCGCGCGCGCCAGCTTGCGCCGCCAGCGGAGGCGAATCCAGTTGTCCCAGAAGATCGAAGCGAGGATGTAGCCGACCACCGCCGAAACGACCGAAATGACGAAAAGCCCGGCCAGCATCGCCGGGGCGGCATCCGAAAAGACCCAGCGCACCCAGTCGCCCGCCGACGCGCCATGCTCGATCATCGCCGAAAAGGTTGCGCTGTTGGCATGAAGTCCGAACAGCCAGTCGCCGAGCCACACCGATGCAAGGATGATGAACGGCGTCGTCACCGGATTCGACAGGAAAGTCATCGCGGCACCAATCGGGATATTGGCGCGGACAGGCAGCGCGAGCAACGCGACGCCCAGAATCTGCACCCCCGGGATCAGGAAAAAGATGCCGACGAACAGCCCGAGCGCGGTGCCGCGCGGCACCGAAGTGCGCGTGAAGCGCCACAAATGGCTGTGCGCGACGCGGTGCGCGAACGGCTTGACGAAGCGGCTCTCGAGCAGCTCTTCGCGCGACGGCGAATTGCGGCGAATCCAGTTCATCACCGCCGCCTTGTCGCGAGGCTTGCCGCCGCTCATCCGCGGTCCTTCATCAGCCGCTCTTTATCGCGCTTCCAGTCGCGCTCCTTGATCGACTCCCGCTTGTCGTGCGCCTTCTTGCCCTTGGCGAGCGCCAGTTCGACCTTTGCGCGACCGCGGCTGTTGAAATAAACGCTCAAGGGAACGAGCGTCATGCCCTGCCGCATCACGCCGGCGTGCATCTTGTTGATCTCGCGTCCCTTGAGCAGCAATTTGCGCGGCCGGCGCGGCTCGTGATTATGCCGGTTGCCATGGCTGAATTCGGGAATGTTGCTGTTGATCAGCCACACTTCGCCGCCGGTCACCTCGGCATAGCTTTCGGCGATCGTCCCTTCGCCAAAGCGAAGCGCCTTCACCTCGGTCCCCTGCAGCGCGATTCCTGCCTCGAACACCTGTTCGATGGCATAGTCGAAGCGTGCGCGCCGGTTCTCGGCGACGACCTTCTTCTTGTCGAATTCGGCGGCGGACTGGGGACGGGCCATGACGAAAGCTCAGATTACTCCTGCCGACGAGAGCGCGGCATCGACGGCCGCCCGCGATGCGGCGTTCGCCGGGATGATAGGTAGGCGCACTTCGGGCGAAAACCAGTCATGGACGCGCGACAGCGCATATTTGACCGGTCCGGGCGAGGTGTCGGAGAACATCGCCCGGTGCAGGTCGAACAACCGGTCATGCAGTACCAGCGCGCGCGCCCAGTCGCCCGCAGCGCTAGCGGCGGCGAAATCGGCGCACAGCCGCGGCGCGACGTTGGCGGTGACCGAGATGCAACCGGCGCCGCCCATCACGGCGTGCGGCAGCCACAGATCGTCATTACCGCTCAATTGACAGAAGTCTTCGCCCGCGCCCGCGCGGTGGATCGTGACGCGCGCCAGATCGCCGCTCGCATCCTTGATCGCGACGACCGAGGGGATTTCGGCGAGTTGGCACATCGTCTCGGCGCTGATGTCGGCAACGGTGCGGCCGGGGACGTTGTAGACGACGATCGGCAAGTCGCTGGCGTCCGCGAGCGCTTTGAAATGCGCTATCATCCCGTCCTGGCTCGGCCGGTTGTAATAGGGCGCGACGATCAGCGCGGCGGCCGCGCCTGCGGCCTGCGCATGGCGCATGTGACGGATGGCAGTGGCCGTATCATTCGATCCGCAACCCGCAATCACGGGCACGCGGCCCGCCGCCGCCTCGATGCAGCTGTCGATCACCTGATAATGTTCGTCGAAGCCGAGCGTCGGGCTTTCGCCGGTCGTTCCGCATGGAACGAGGCCGCTCGTCCCCTCTTTGATCTGCCAATCGACGAGGCGTGCGAAGGCCGGGGCGTCGAACGCCCCATCGCGAAATGGCGTCACCAAAGCGGGAATCGACCCCGAAAACATGCTCCGCTCCTTTACAAGAACCCGCGAAGGCCGATAGAATCCGGCCAGCGCGCCGCTATTGGACGTCTATTCAGCGCCCCGCAAGGAGTTTGGCATTAGCATGGCCGGTATGATCTCGCTGTCCCGCATTTCCCGCCTCGCGCTCGCCGCGGCCCTTCTCATCCCGACCACCGCCCATGCCAGCGAACTGACCCCCGAACAAATGGCTTGGTATCGCGCGCAGATGGGCCTCGCCGCCCAGTCGGGCGCGCCGCCGTCGACAAATTCAGTCGGCGATGCCGTGCTCGAATGGCGGCGGCTGACGGCGAACACCGGCGCCTCGTTCGACCAGCTTTCGCGTTTCCTGATGGCTAACAAGGGCTGGCCCGATAGCGACGCCATGCGCAAGCGCGCCGAAAAATCGATCTCGCTCGACAGCTACGACCCCGCCCGCACCCTCGCCTATTTCCAGGCCTATCCGCCCCAGACCGCAAGCGGGCAGCTCCGCTATGCGTTCGCACTCAACGCCTCGGGCCGCCGCGGGGACGCCGCCGACGCAGTCCGCCGCGCATGGACGAGCGGGCCACTCGACGATTATGAGACGAGCCGCGCGCTGAGCATGTTCCCCGGAGCGATCACACCGGCCGATCACGATGCACGGATGGACCGCTTGCTGTGGCTCGGCGCGACTTCGGCTGCGAGCCGCCAGCTCGCCTATACCTCACCCGACAAGCGCAGCGTCTTCGCGGCGCGGCTTGCGATGCGCAACGCGTCGGTCGACGCGGCCTTCCAGGCATCGGCGGTCGAAAGCCAGAATCCGTCGCTGACCCGCACCGATGCCGGCTATATCACCGACAAGGCGACCTGGCTGCGCAAGGCGGGCCGCGTCGGCGAAGCGCGCGCGTTGCTCGCCTCGCCGCGTTCGCTCGCAAAGCCTCCGACCGATACCGAAGAATGGCTGGAAACCCTCCTGACCAACGCACGGCAGGCAAGCGAAGGCGGCGACAAGACCACCGCCTATAATATCGCGCGCCAGCTCGACGACGCCTTCCCCGCGGGCACGGTGATCCGCGAAACCCCGCTCGGCGTGCGCGACGACTATACGTCGCTCGCCTGGCTTGCCGGGCAGCTCGCGTATCGCGACCTGCGCCGTCCGGCGGAGGCGGTGCGCCTGTACCGCGCCTATGGCGAAGCCGCCCGGTCGGCACAGACGCGCACCAAGGGCTTTTACTGGGCGGGCCGCGCCGCGCTGGCGGCGGGCGACCGCGCGACCGCCAACGCGCATTTCACCGATGCAGCGCAGCATTATGACCAATATTACGGCCAGTTGTCGCTTGAACGACTGAACCGCCCGCAGCCCAAGCCGACGCCCGACCCGACGATCCAGGTGAGCAACGACGAGCGCCGCACCTTCGAAGACGACCGGCTGGTCCGCGCCGCGCGCGCGCTCGGCGAGATCGGCGCCTGGCGCGAGCAATCAATGTTCCTGCGCGCGCTTGCGCAAAAGGCGACCTCGCCCGCCGACCATGTGCTCGCGGGCAAGCTCGCGACACAGATCGGGCGCCCCGACCTTGGCGTCATGATCGGGCGCAGCGCGCAGGCGAACAGCCTCGATGCGGTCGAAGTGTCTGGCTTCCCGACCGTGCGCGTCCCCGCGGGCCACGAAAGCAACTGGACCTTCATCCACGCGATCACGCGGCAGGAAAGCCAGTTCGACCGCGCGGCGGTCAGCCACGCCGGCGCGCGCGGGATGATGCAGTTGATGCCGGGCACGGCGCGCGAAGTCGCGGGCAAGCTCGGCATGAGCTATGACGCGGGCTCGCTGACCACCGACACCAATTACAACATGATGCTGGGATCGACCTATTTCCAGCAGATGCTGCGCTATTTCGGCGGCAGCTATCCGCTAGCGGTCGCGGCGTACAACGCCGGGCCGGGCAATGTGAACAAATGGCTGCGCGCCAACGGCGATCCGCGCGGCGGCGGGATCGAAATGATCGACTGGATCGAGGCGATCCCGATTTTCGAGACGCGCAACTATGTCCAGCGCGTGCTCGAAAATGCCGTCGTCTACGATACGCTGCGCGACGGCGGCGGGTCGCGGCAGCAGGCACCGCTGAGCTTCTACCTCGGCAAACGCACCCCCGGCTGACACCGAATGGCGGGGGAGAAGACGAACATCATCAGCCCCGCGGGCTACGCGGCGCTGCGCGCCGAATATGACGCGCTGCTGGGCGACGAGCGGCCGAAGCTGGTCGAGGTGATCAGCTGGGCGGCGGGCAATGGCGACCGCAGCGAGAATGGCGACTATATCTATGGCCGCAAGCGACTACGCGAAATCGACCGACGGCTTGGCTTTCTCGCGCGGCGGATGAAGGCGGCGCGCGTCGTCGATCCGGCCGAGCAACCCGACAAGAGCCGCATCTGGTTCGGCGCGACCGTCGAACTCGCCGACGATGACGACGCGCGGCGGATCGTCACATTGGTCGGCGACGACGAAGCCGAGGCGGGCGAAGGCCGGATCGGCTGGAACAGCCCCCTCGCACGCGCGCTGCGCGGCGCCGGCATCGGCGATTTGCGTACGGTGCAACTGCCCGCGGGTCCCAAGGAATGGGAAGTGATCGCGGTCAGCTATCCCTGATCGTCACGCACCGATCCCGGCAATCAGGTCGCGCTGATCCTTCCGGAGTTCGGGAAGGTCGCGTGCGAGCTTCGCCCAATGGGCGGCTTCCTTTACATCGGCGGTGACCCCGTCGCCCTTCGCATAGGCATATGCCATGATCGCACGCGACCCCGCAAAACCGGCGCGCGCCGCAACACCGCAATCCTCGATCGCGCCAGCCAGCGTCTTGTCGGCGAAATGCGCCTCGCAGAGCCAGTGGCTGCCCTCGGGGTTGCCTGCATCCGCGATGGTACGTAGCCGTGCGAGGTTCGGGGCGCGCGTATCGGCAAAATAGGTCAGCGCGAAGATCGCGGCCGGATGCCCCTTTTCCGCCGCCTCGGCATAGAGCGCCTGCGATCGCACGAAGTCTGGGGTACCGAAGGTGCCCGCCGCCAGCCGATAGGCGAGATGCGTCTTCGCTTTGGAAAAACCCGCATCCGACGCGGCGACATACAAGTCATAGGCGCGCTTCACATCGGCGGGTGCCGGATCGTTTTCGAGGAGCAGATAGGCGAGTTCCTGCTGCCCCGCCGGGAAGCCCTGTGCCGCCGACGCTTCGAGATAGGCACGCGCGCGCGGCAAGTCCTTTTTGAGCCCGACGCCGAGCGACAGCATATAACCGGCGAGCTGCTGGGCGAGCGGATGCCCGCCGTCGGCGAGCGTGACAATCTCGCCCGCGCTGTGACGCGACAGCACGTCGGCAATCAGGATCGGCTCGTCTTCGATCGCGAGGCGGTCGAGCGAAATGCCGGCGAGCGGATCGACCGCTGGCTTCGCTCCGCGTGTCGCGGCCAACCCCGAAACCGCAGCGGGGGCCGGCGTCACCGACGGCGTCCGAGACATCTCCGGCGGCGCGACAAGATAATAATCGTCGAACCAGCTACCGTAATGAAAGGGTTGCTGCGGTCCGTGCTCCATCCCGAAGGTCCGCTTGTAAACTTCGCGCGACACGACCTTGAAATAGTCCGATATTTCGAGCCCCGGAATCCCGAGTTCCTTGACCACCGCCGCCGCGAACGGGCTGACCGGCGAGCCCACCGGCGCGAAATCGAGCGCCGGGCGCCCCTTGGCGGTCGAATAGAAAACCGCCCCCTGCCCGATATCGAGCAGGCCCAGCGGCGCCGATCCGGCCTCACCGCCCGTTATATTGACGTCTTCCACCCGAACCACCGGCTCGGCCGTCCGGCACGCGTCGACGAACAGCAAGGTGAAGGCACCCTCGGGGACGACGTGCTTCACAAGTGCCTCGATCGACAGATAGCGTTTTTCGACGTCGGCACGGCGCGTCGCGGGCGGCGCGTCCATCGGCACCAGCCAGTTGCGGCCACCATATTCGAACCCGTGTCCCGCATAATAGAGGACCACCGACTTCGCGCCTTTCGCTTCGGCGGCGAATTTGGCGAGCGCGGCATCGAGAGCCGCCTTGTCGGCGTTGCGGACAATACGCGGCGCGATGCCCGCCTTCGCGAAGGCATCGCAAACATAGTCAATGTCGTTCACGGCATTTTTGAGCGACGGCCATTCCCAGTCATTATAGGCGCTGTTGCCGATCAGCAGCGCGACGCGGTCACCCCGTAGCGGCGCGGTGCCGCAGGAACCCGACGGTTGCGCCATCGCGGTCGGAGCCGAAGGGACAAGTCCGATAAACGCAGCGCCCAGCGCGCCGATCCGCCATATTTTTCCCAACTGCCTGCCCCCTCGACGCATTTTCCCACTCGCACGAAGAATGGCGGAAATCTGCGCAACTTCACTCTGAATTCGCATATGTGCGGTTCCAGGCGACCCCAAGGCAAAGGTAGGTCAGCAGGACGATGTAGGAAAGCGGAAAACTGGCCTGTGCGCCGGATCACCCGCGGCGGCTGGACGATATGGTAGCAACTGATAATCTGTCGGTAGCCGAGGGGGAGAATAAGCGATGCGCAGTCTGGGATGGATCGCAGCCTTTTCGCTGTGCGGCGTGGCCCACGCCGCGCCCGGCCGACCGCCAATGCCGCCGATCACGGACGCGATGCTGAACGACTGGCTGGAGGCCGGCGAAGAGATCGAGACGCGCGTCGACGGCGACCTCAACGGCGATGGCGACACGGATACGGTCTATGTCGTCGCGAGTCCCGATGCACGGACGCTCCGCGTCATGCTGAGCTATCGCAGCGAGGTCGATATCGGGCATTCGCCCGCGGGCGAACTGAAGCTCGAACCCGATCGGCTGGGCGCGGCGGGGCTGACGATCGACAAGGGCGTACTGACGATCCGCGACCTCACGGGCGGCACCACGGCGCTGTCGGCAACCTATCGCTACCGCGCCGCCGCGACGAAAGACGGGCCGCGGATGCGGCTGATCGGGCTCGATGCGACGGTATACAGCCGGACCTATGCGCACGACGGCAACGAAATGAGTTGGAACGTGGCCACCGGCGACACAATCACGAGCCTGCTCCAGGTCGCAACGAGCGGCGACCGTGGGTACGACAAGCTTCATACCCGCAAATTCAGGCAGCCCGTCCGCACAATCTATATGGAGGACACGCCGGGCGCCGAAGAGGAGCTTGTTCGCCTCACGAAAGCGAAATGAAGCCCGCGATCAGGGCTGCAACAGCGCGGGGATGATCCAGATCGCGGACATCACGATAATCACCGCGACCAGCGAAAAAGCCAGCACATAGCGGACATTATGTCCTTTTACGCCGCTGCTCGCCTCGGTCTCGGTCACTTCGACATGGTCATCGACGACTTTCATGATGCGTTCCCTTTCAACTGGTCCGCGTAGAACGCGGCCCGCGCACGGGCGGTTCCCGATTGCGGCGTTGGGGAGAGGTGCCAGAGGGTCTATAAGCCGGGTTCTGTCCATCCCCTTGCGGGGACTGTGCGATCATTCCTCTAGGCGAACGGTTACCCGAACGCTCAAGCAGTCAACCCGGACGGTTGGGCCGGAATCAGCCCTGAGTTGCCTCGTACCATCCCTATTCGACCTTGCTCCCGGTGGGGTTTGCCGTGCCGCGCCTGTTACCAGCCGCGCGGTGCGCTCTTACCGCACCCTTTCACCTTTCGCCGGGCCGAAGCCGTTGGCGGTCTGCTCTCTGTGGCACTTTCCCTGAACCGGCCCGAAGACCGATCCGCCGGACGTTATCCGGCACCGTGATTTCCGTGGAGCCCGGACTTTCCTCCCCTTCCTTGCGAAAGCGGCGATCGCCCGACCCTCTGGCACGCCCGGGTATAGCAATATTGCAGACGGTTGGCGAGCGGTACGAAAAAGGCTCGCGCTTGGCCCGCAGGCGCGGCCATAGGGAGGCAAATGCCAATCGATGCACAACAGGAGCAATATGTGACTAAACCCGGCCAACCCCCGATCGACCGCCGGTCCTTCCTCGCGGCAGGCGCCATGGCCCTTGCCTTGGGCGGATACAGCGCCGCCGCGGCCGGGAAGCCGCGCTTCATGATGGACGGCCTCAGCTTCCTGCCCGAAGACCTTGCCGAAATCGGAGCTGCAGGCCTTGGGGGGATGATCTGCGACATTTCCGAAATCGAAGAGGTTCGCGACAAGGATAATGTGCCGCGCTACCTCAGGACCTTCGAAAAATGCAGCGCCGCACTCGACGCGGCCGTCGCACGACTGGCGAATCGGCCCGAAGCGTTCGTCGCGCTTAAGGGATCGGACATCGGCACGCGTCCGGGCTGCGCCACCTTCCTGCAGTTCCAGTCGTGCGAGCCTGTCGGCACCGACCTCGCGCGCATCGCCGATTTCCAACGTCGTGGTCTCCGCGTCCTGCAATTCACACATCATAACAATAATTTGTTCGCCGGCGGTGCGCTCGAACGCGAATGGAGCGGATTGACTCCGCTCGGCATCGAAGGGCTGGCCGAGATGAATCGCGTGGGGATCGTCCCCGATGTCTCGCACGGGTCCGAACCCACGATGCTGGATGCGGCACGACGCAGTTCGACGCCGATCCTGCTGTCACACGGCGCGTGCAAGGCGATCGTCGACCACCCCCGCTGCGCCTCCGACACCGTCATCAAGACGATCGCCGACAAGGGCGGGATGATGGGCATCTTCATGATGAGCTTCTGGCTGACCCGCGACGCGACACCGACGGTCGATCATCTGATCGCGCAGATACGCCACGTCGCCAATATCGCGGGGATCGAAGCGGTGGGGATATCGAACGATTTCCCGATGGCGGGACAGACCAATCTGGTGGCGCTGAACAACGACAATGCCGAAGGCGTGAAGGAATATCTGCCCTGGTGGCAGGCGATGCGCGAGCAGAGGATCGCCGGCTTCGACTGGACGCCCGAGCATGTCGTCATTCCGGAACTGAACAATATCCGCCGCATGGCGACGATCGCTGCGGCGCTCGAAAAGGCGCGGTTCCGCTCGCGCGACATCGAGCGCATCATGGGCGGGAACTGGCGCCGCGTGCTCACCGACGTGCTGGGCTGAAGCCAAAGAAAAGGGGCGGCCCCGCGAGGAGCCGCCCCTTCCTGTTTGCAGGCCCCCGGCGAACCGGGGCCCGATTTCTAGAAGCGGAAAACCGCCCCGACGTAGAGATTGCGACCGAACGGATCATAGCTGTCCGCCGCAGTTTCGGTGCCGGTGATGTTCGACGCACCATTCTGGTTGATGACCGGCGGCTTCTTGTCGAACAGATTGTCGATACCGGCGTAGAATTCCAGACGATCCTTGTCGACGGCGAAACGCGCCTGGACGTCATGGTACCAGTATGCCTTGATGGAGTTCTCGTCACCGAGGCCCGGGTTGCCGCCGAGCGTATCCTGCATCTTGCTCTGGTAGTTGGTGCGCCAGTTCAGGCTGAAGGGCCCGGTCTGGTACGTCACCGACAGGTTCGCACGATGCTTGAAACCGGCACCAAGACGACCGTCACCGTCGAGCTGGCCGCGGTTGTCCTGGACGTCGCCGCCCGCGAAGGACTGCAGCGTCAGCTTGTCGAGGTAGGTGTAGAGCAACGCGACGTCGAGGCTGCTGTCTTCGCCCCAGCTCGTCTTGTAACGCGCCTGAACGTCGACACCCGCGGTTTCGATATTTGCCGAGTTAATCGGGTATGCGTTGATCTGATAGAGCGTTCCCGGCGTGCGCGGACGCGGCGTGCCCACCTGTTCGCGGACGATCAGGGCGCAAAGCGGCGACGTACCGCCCGACATGACGCACTCGTTGACCGAGCTCTGGCGCGGAATCAGCTGGATCGCATCTTTCACCTTGATGTTGAAATAGTCGACCGTGACGCTGAGGCCAGGCACAAAGCTCGGCGTGAACACCACGCCAGCGGTCCACGTCTTCGCGGTTTCTTCCTTCAGGTTGAGGTTGCCGCTGTCTTCACCCTCGATGCTCTGAGTATCGGAATTGGGATTATACCTGAAAACGCCGTTGGCCGCGATCTGCTGGGCGATACCCGGGATGGTGCGGCAATAAGCGTCGTTCGATCCCTCCCGGTTCGACGTCGCCGTCACACCATTGCAGGGATCGACCAAGCCCGAGGGGAAGGTCTGCGACGCGCCCTGGTACAATTCACCGATGTTCGGTGCGCGGGTCGCACGCGAATAGACCGCACGGAAGCGGATATCCGACGTCGGCGCCCAGTCGCCGCCGATCTTGTAGCTCCAGACCGATCCGACAGTGTCGTAATAATCGCCGTAACGCACCGCGGCTTCGAGGCCGAGATATTCGGCGAAGGGAACGTCCGACAGGATCGGCACGACCGTTTCGCCATAGGCTTCGAACACGCGATACTTGCCCGTGGTGTTGGCCAGCATGTTGCTCAGCGTATTGCCCGTCTGCGTCGCGGCGTCATAAACTTCGCTGCTGCGCTCGGTGCGATGCTCGATGCCACCGGCGACCTTCACGTCACCGCCCGGCAGACGGAAGACCGAACCCGAGGTGTTGAAGGCGAACACTTCCTGGTTGATCTTCGCCTTGTAGGTCGAAAGCTGGCCGTTGTTCGTGATGTACGCGACCGATTCGGGCGAAGCCGTGCCTGCGCCGAAGATGTTGAACGGCTTACAGCCCGCCGCACGCGCCGCCGCATCGCGGCACACTGCCGTGGCGGGGCTGGTGCCTACCGCATCGAGCGCATAGTAGAGGCGATCGCGCAGCGCGGTTTCGGACGCCGTATTTTCGACCGTCTGGCTGCGGTTGTAGTACGCATCCCACTTCCAGTCGCCGAACAGCGTGCCGCGAAGGCCCGCCACCGCGCGGTAGAATTCGCGGTCCGCACGATTGGAGCGATCGAACACGCCATTGAAGCGCTTCGTGAAACCGATTTCCGACACGTTATTATCCGGATTGGCATCGCTGTTCAGCGCCGCGGCGCGATCAAGGAGCGCCTGGGGAATGAACGGATTGTCGAATGCCAGACCGGGCAGCATGGTGCCGTCAGGCAACTGCGCATCCGAATTGTCGAACGCATAGGGTTCGAGGCGCGAGCGCGACTTCACCTTGGCATAGGTGCCTTCGGCAAAGAAGGTAAGCGAATCGTTGATGTCGTAGTGCGCGAGGCCGTTGAGCAGGTAACGCTCGAGCGGGACGGCGATATAGCGGTCACCATTGCGGTTGTAGCCATCGACAGGCGCGTTGTAACCTTCCTTGAGGTTACCCGCGGGATCATAGGTGTAGCTGGTGTCGCCGACGAAGAAGCGACCTTGGGGCGTAAAGCCGCTGCGGAAGGGGACGTCCTCGGCCGAGATGGCGCGCTTGTAGGAACGCAGGCCCGTGTCGCGGTCATACTGGCCGGCCAGCGTGATGTTGCCGCGGCCGTCCGCGAAATTCTTGCCGACCGTCAGGCCGAGCATCTGGCGGCCGTTGTCGCCTTCATCGGTGATACCGGCCTGGGCGCGGCCGCGGATGCCTTCGAAATCATCCTTCAGGATGAAGTTGACCACACCGGCCATCGCTTCCGAGCCATAAACGGCCGACGAACCGCCCGTGAGCACTTCGACGCGCTGCAGCAGGTCCGTCGGGATATTGTTGATGTCGACGGCCGAGGTCCCGCCGAGGCCGGCCGCGACGCGGCGGCCGTTCACCAGCACCAGCGTGCGGTTGTTGCCGAGGTTGCGAAGATTGACCGTGGCGACACCGTTGCCGCTCGTCAGGAAGTTCGAGTTGGTGCGTCCGATGCCCGTGCCGATCGACGGCATTTCATTCAGGACGTCCGAGATATTCTGCGAACCCTGCTGAAGGATCGATGCTTCGCCGAGCACCTGGACCGGGCTCGACCCCTCGAGTTCGGGGCGCCCGATGCGCGAGCCCGTCACGACGATCGTATCTTCGCTCGCTTCTTCGGTGGCGGCAGCGTCCTGCGCGTGCGCCGGAGCCGAAAGCATCACCACGCTCAAGACGAGCGGAGCGGCAGTCAATTTCAGTAGGGGGAGATAAGCTTTTTTCACTGTGCAGTATTCCTCGCTGCTTATGGCAGAATAGGAAGGGACGGCACCCGGGAGGATTGCAACCTTGCGCCGCCCCCCCTGCCGGGGCCGATGGGCCTTCCGGCCAGGCGCGTAAAGGAGGTTTCAGGCCCGGCCCGAAATTTCCTGCAAATTGTGACCTATTTGCAACAGGATGCCGACGGCGCATCAAAAACGCGGCTCCGCACGAAGCAGTGGGAGACGATTTCCCTTACGGCTTCCGCTACCCTCCCTCGGGTTGCGGGAGCAGCAGCGCGAGCAGTATCGCGCGGCATTCGCCATCGATCGTGCCGTCGATCAGTTCGGGCCGAAAACGCCGCTGGAACGCGACCGTCGCGGCGAATCCGTCGGTCACATCATAGCCGAAGCGTTCGAGCGCGAGCAGGAAGCCGGCGTCGGTCCAAAGCGGGTCGGTCAGCTTCTTTGTCGGGCGCGGCAGCGCGAGGCGGCGACGCGCGAGTTCTTCCCATGGGAACAGTTCGCCGGGGTCCTGTTTGCGCGTCGGGGCGATGTCCGAGTGGCCGATGACATTACCGCGCGTGATTGCGTGCCGGTCCTTGATCAGGTGGACCAGACGGACGACCGATGCGACCTGCGGGTCGGGAAAGGGCACATAGCCCCATTCGTGCCCCGGATTGACGATCTCGATCCCGACGCTCGCCGAATTGACGTCGCTGACTCCGCGCCAATGCGACTGTCCGGCATGCCAGGCGCGCTTGTCCTCGGGCACCATATGGGTGATCTGGCCGTCTTCGCTGACGACATAGTGCGCCGACACCTTGGCTTCGGGATTGGCAAGCCAATCAATGGCTTCGGCGCCGTCCTTCATACCTGTATAATGCAGCACGATCATCGAGATGGGCAGCGCGCGTTCGTCGAAATTGGGAGACCAGCGTTCGATAAAATCGCTCATGCGTATCGCGGTTCCTGCCTGCGCCGCCCCTAAGCGGATTGGCACCCCACCTGCGCCAGCACGGTGGAAATTGCAAGTCAGGCCGCGGCGGCGCGGCGCACTTGCTGGTCGGCGGGCTCATAGAGACCGCGCAGGCGCGGGCTCGCGACGAACTGGTCGGTCTGTCCGAGCACCGTCTCGCCCGCCCCCAGCACGAGAAAGCTCTGCGGCGCCGCCATCGCGCGCAGCCGCGCGAAGGCCTTCTGGCGCATCGGCGCCGAGAAATAGAGGAGGAGATTGCGGCAGAAGATCAGGTCGGCGGGGCTCGCCAGCGGCGGCCGGTCGGTGAGCATATTCTGCACCGAAAAATCGATCCGGCGGCGCAGGTCGGCCTTGGCGAGCCAGCCCCCCTCGGTCTGGTCGAACCAGCGCACCATGCGCTGCACGGGCAGGCCGCGCTGGATCTCGAACTGGCTGTAAAGGCCGACACGCGCGCGGCTGATCGCGTGATAGCTGACGTCGGTGCCGACGATATCGACCTGCCAGCCCGCCCATTTCTCGCCCTGTTCGGCGATGAGCATCGCCATCGAATAGGCTTCCTGCCCCGTCGACACGCCGCAATGCCAGATCGTCACCCGGCGCCGCAGCTTGTTGATCTCGCGTATCTGCTCCAGCGCTGTCGCAGCTATTTCGTCGAAGACGCTATATTCGCGGTAAAAATAGGTTTCGTTGTTGAGCATCGCGTCGACGGTATCGTCGAGCAGTTGCCGGCTGTTCGAAGTGACGAGCGCCGCGACCAGCGCGTCGAGGTCGTCGATGCCATGACGCTGCATCACCGGTTTGAGCGACATTTCGATCCGCCAGATGCGGTTCGGCGACAGCGTCTGGCCGGTCCGCGATTCGAGCACCCCCATCAGCACCCGATAGGCCGATTCGCTGGCGCTGCCGCCCATCATGGCTTGCGGCGCCCCTGTCCGCGCCCCGGCAGGAAGCTGCCGAGCATCAGTGCGATCGCGTCGGGGTTGAGCGTCGCGGCGGCGATACCCGCCTTGGCGACCGCGCCCGGCATCCCCCAGATCACACAGCTTTCGGGCGCCTGCGCGAAGACCGTCCCGCCAGCCTCCTTCACGCGCGCCGCGCCGATCGCCCCGTCGCGGCCCATGCCGCTCAGGATCACCGCAATGCCGCCTTTGCCATACACTTCGGCGAGCGAGTCGAGCATCGGGTCGGCCGACGGACAGCAGCCATTGTCGACGACGCGGTGGTCAAGCGCGATTTCGTGACGGCCGCCATTTGCAACGACCAGGAGGTGCGCGTCGCCGGGGGCGAGATAGATGCAGCCGCGCTCCACCGCCATGCCCGCCGCGGCAACACAGACGCGGCGCGTCGTCATCGTCGCAATCTGCTTGGCGTAAAATTCCATGAATGCGTCGGGCAGATGCTGGGTGAGCAGGATTGGCGCGCCGATCCGGGGATCGAGATGCGCGAGGAAATTGGTGAAGGCGGGGATGCCCCCCGTCGAGGCGGCGACCGCAATGCATTCGATCGGCTGGTCGGTGTCGATTGCCAGCGCCGGCGGCGCGGGCGCCCGGCGTTCGGCGACCGGAACCGGCGCGGGATGATCCTGCCGATGCCCGAGCGTCATGATCCGTTCGGTCAGCACTTCCGCGAAGCGGCCCGAAAAGCTGCCGCGGCCGGGTTTGGCAAGCGTGTCGCTGGCACCGAGCGCAAGCGCGTCGATCGCGGCGGGGCCGCCCTCGACGCAGTTCGACGAGAGGATGAGGACGCGGGCCTTTTCGGCGCGTTCCAATATGTGCGGCAGCGCGTCGATACCGCTCATCCCGGGCATTTCGATATCGAGCACGACGACGTCGACGGGCTCGCGCGCGAGATAATCGAGCGCGTCCTGCGCCGAAGCAACCGATGCACAGATTTTGAGGCCCGGCCGCTGATCGACGATCCGTTCGAGGATACTGCGAACGACAAGGCTGTCGTCGACGAGCATCACGCGCACGGTGCGGGCCGTTGGCTCGGGGTCCGATATCAGGGGTTGTGGCCGGCCCATGGAAACAGCCTCAAGCGATACCGACGAGCTGCAGCTTTCCTTCGAGCGTTTCGCGGTCGAACGGCTTCATCACATATTCGTCGGCGCCCGCTTCGATCGCGGCGCGGATGTGATCGATGCTGTTTTCGGTGGTGCAGAAAACGACCCGCGGCCGTTCTTCATGCCCATAGTCGAGGTCGTTGAACGCACCGAGGAACTCCATTCCGCTCATCACCGGCATGTTCCAGTCGAGCAGGATGACATCGGGGCGATTGGCGCGGCAAAAGGTCAGCGCCTCCTGCCCGTCGGCCGCCTCTTCGACAGCAAAAGACATGCTTTCAAGGATATGGCGCGCGACCTTGCGAATGACTTTGCTGTCATCGACCACCAGACAAGATTTCGACATCAAATTAACTCCGACCCCCGGGATTTGGGCCTGTTTACGGTGAAGGGGTGTTCAGCCCGTTAATAGACGGCAGGAATCATGCAGCCTTTAAGGCTGGTAAGGTGATGAAATGCGACGGATCGACGACAAGCAGCGAAGCGCCGCGATGTTCGATCATCGCATCGGCAACGCGCGCCCATCCGGGGAGAAGCTTGCCCGCGATCCGCGTTTCGGGCGCTTCGATGAAACAGACATCCTCGATCTCGTCGGCGAGCAGCGCATAACCATGTTCGGCGACCTCGACGACGATCACACGCTGCCCCGGCGCGACCAGCACCGGAGGGAGGCCAATGACGACGTGCGGGTCGATCAGCGTGAAGACGCGGCTGCGCAGCGCGAAAAGTCCCGCGACATGCGGCGGCGCGGCGGGAACCTCGACCGGCGTGCCGACGGTGACGACCGAATTGATCGCGCGGCTGCGTAGCGCGACGCGCGTGTCGGCGATGCGCGCGACGAGGTAGAGCTTGTCCATCATGCGCATTCTCCCCCGATCTGACGGCGCAGCGCGTCGAGCAGCGCCTGCCGGTCGTATCGATAGACGGTTTCGTCCCCGGGACCCGCGGCCGCGATCGAGGTGCGCAGGCGGATCACCGGCACGCCACCGGCGTCATCGCAATCGCCGCCCTCGGCGGTCAAACACAGCAGCACGTCGGGCGCCTCGTCGGACGGGGCATCGGCGGAGATGACGCGATAACCGGCGCTTCGCAGGATCGGCGCGAGGAAATTGTCGCCCCAGCCATCATGGTCGTCGGCAAGGCGGCAGAGCGGCTGGCGCAGCGTCGGGACGCTGGTCCCTCCGGCATATTGCTCCATCAACCAGAATGGATCGATGAGCTCGACCGGCTCCCCGCCGACTAGCACGACGCCGGCGATCAGCCCGGGCGCAGCCGACGGCTGCACCGCGTCGGGCAGGCGGACGATGTCGACCACCTCGGCGATCGGATAGCAGAGCACCGACTGTCCGTCGTAGAGACGCAGCAGCTTCAGCGTCCCCTCGCCGCCCGGCAAGGCCGCTGCGTGGACGGGAAAAATATCGTCGCCGATCTGGACCTGAACGCGGCCCGCGCTTTCGAACAGCGCCGATGCGGGAACTTCCTCGACGCGTTCGATGACCGACAGGCGGACGCCGCGAACGCGCGCATTGGTGTCGCGGAACAGCAGCAATTGCGCGGCGTTGCGCGCTGCCGCGGCTTCGGCTTCGGTCTCGGCCATCCGGTCGTGGCTGCGCCCCGCTTCGCTCGCGTCGATCGCCGACGCGGCGAGCATGCCCTGGACGTCGAGGAGCAGCACCGGCCGGCCATTGTCGGGCAAGGTCGTGCCCGCGTAGAGCCCCGTCGCCATGATCATCGGCGCCGCCGGCTTGATCACCAGCTCCTCGTGATCGTGGATCGCCGCGACGCTTAGCGCATAACTTTGTCCCTGCCCCGGGCGGACGATGACAAGCGCGCGGTCATCGACGTCGTCCCCATGGTGGCGCCCGCGACCGAGCACGGTTTCGAGCCGAAGCAGCGGATATTGCTCGCCGCGCACCGTCGCGAGCTCGCCGCCACCGACGCGGTCGATGCGCACACTGTCCCCGCCTTCGAGCAGGATTTCGCGAACGGCCCCGCGCGGGATCGCAAAATATTGTCCCGCCGCGCGGACCATCAGGCCCGAAATGATCGTCAGCGTCATCGGCACGCGGAGCAGGATCGTCAGCCCGCGGCCCTCTTCGTTACGCAGTTCGACGACGCCGCCGATCTTTTCGACATTCGCCTTGACGATATCCATCCCGACACCGCGGCCCGAGATGGCGGTGACTTTTGCCGCGGTCGAAAAACCAGGGCGGAAAATCAGTTCAAGCTTTTCCTTCGTTCCCAGCGCGCGCGCCTCGGCCGCGGTGACGGCGCGCGAGGCGACCGCTTTGGCGACGAGCGCATCGGGTGACAGGCCGCGCCCGTCGTCCCGGATCGCGATTTCGATCTGGTTGCCCGACTGGCGGGCGGAGACCGAGATGGTCGCGGTGATGTCCTTGCCCGCCGCGACGCGATCCTCGAGCGCCTCGATGCCATGGTCGATCGCGTTGCGAACAATGTGGATCAGCGGATCGCGGATATTCTCCATCATCTCGCGATCGAGTTCGACCTCGCCGCCGCTCGTCTGGAAAGCGATCTTCTTGCCCATGTCCTGCGCAAGGTCGCGGACGATGCGCGGCAGCGGGGCGAACAGCTTGTCTATGCGCTGCATCCGCATCTGGCTGACCGACTGGCGCATCCCCGCAATCGAATCGGACAGGCGGTCGAACGAGGCGATGACCGACAGGTCGGCCCCGGATTCGCGGAGCATCCGCGCGAATTCGTTGCGCGCCAGGACGATGTCGGTGACACCGGTCATCACGCTGTCGAGCAGCGGCAGCGGTACGCGGATCGAACGCCAGCTTTGGAGTTCGGCGCTGAAATCATCGTCGCGGCGGAGCGGGACGCCGGCGACCTCGAACGGCGCGTCGAGCGTCGCCCCTTCTGCGAGCGCGCCGATGACATCGCGGTCGTCGCCCGCAGGCTCGGTCCCGTTCTGGCCCAGCGCCGTGCACAGGTCGTTCAGGCGGTCGATTATTCCGAGCACGCCCGAGACGAGCGCGGCGTTCGCCTGACGGTTGCCGCGGCGAACCTGATCGAGCGCATCCTCGGCGGCGTGCGACAGCGCGGTGACGCGTGGCAGCGCGAGGAAGCCCGAACTGCCCTTGATCGTGTGAACGAGGCGAAAAATTGCGTCGAGCTGCGCGCGGTCGGCCGGGTCGGCTTCCCATGCAACGATAGCCCCGCCCGCTTCGGCGAGGATTTCCGCCGTTTCGGCCAAAAAGTCGTTCAGCAGATCGTCCATTGCCGTCCCGGTGCGCCCCAAAAACTGAGGCTGCACCATGGCGGACAATGGTTAAGGAGGGTTTTACATATAGACGCCGGGGTCCGCCCAATAGCCGCGAAAGAGGCGGAACGCCGCCCACGCTCTCGCCGGCGCGATATGATGTCGACTCTCGGTCAAATAAGCCTAGGGTGCGCAGGCAGAGGCTTTCGTGCGACCCCGAAAGCCGATGGGGCTTCCTTTGGTCAG
Source organism: Sphingopyxis sp. LARHCG72 (assembly GCF_052871675.1). Lineage (NCBI taxonomy): Bacteria > Pseudomonadati > Pseudomonadota > Alphaproteobacteria > Sphingomonadales > Sphingopyxidaceae > Sphingopyxis > Sphingopyxis sp. LARHCG72. The sequence goes on from NZ_JBIXJU010000003.1 coordinate 273,672, forward strand.
GACCGCAGAGGATGAAAGGGCCTCGCCGCTTGTGAGGCCCTTTTGCGATCGGCTTTCCGGCGGGGTATCCCGCCGAAACCCGTTCAACGTCCCCTGAGCACCGCGCCGACCAGCAGCGATGTCGGGGTTTCGCGCGCGAGCATGACCGTGCCGCCATTCTGGCGCGCCACTGCCTGCACCAGCACCGCGGGCGCAGTGCGCGAGGTCATCGGGCTCGCGCCCTCGCCCTCGGCGAGGATGCGTTCGACATCGCCGTCGAGGAAGATGCGCTCGGCCTCGACATGCAGCGCGATCTCGATGCTGCCTTCGCCCTGCTTTTCGCAGCCGATGTCGAGCCGCCCGCCGCGCACCAGTGCATCGACCAGCAACAGCGACAGGTTGAGGATGATCTTCACCGCGGGCTTGGGCAGCGGGTCGGTTCCGATCATCCAGTTGAGCTCGATCGCGCGATCGCCGATGATGCCCTGGATCGCCGATCTGGCTTCGTCCGCCGGAACCAGCTCGCCGAAACCGCCCGCCGACCCGAACGCGAGGCGGAAGAATTTGAGCTTGTTCGCCGAGGTGCGTGCGCTTTGTTCGAGCAGCTCGAAACAGCGCTCGCGCATCGCCGGGTCTTTTTCGTCGGCGAGCAGCTCGAGGCCGTTGGCAAAGGCCCCGACGGGGCTCAAGAGGTCGTGACACAGGCGCGAGGCCAGCATCGAGGCGAAATCGACGCGATCGTCGGTCATGGATGAACGGGCTCCCCAGCGCAGTGTCCGGACGTTTCCGGCGTGCGCCGCTCCTACGGCACGGGACCCATTCAGAGCAAGCGCGATACGGTGGGCCGTGGCCCTTGAATTTCGGCGTCCCAAAACCACATTCGGATCAATGCAGGGGGATGACGACATTTTGACCGTGGCGCTGGCGGATAGCGCGGCCGGGCTGCGGCTCGACCGGGCCCTTGCCGAAGCGCTGCCAAGCCTGTCGCGCGAACGCCTGAAAAGCCTGATCAAGGGCGGCCGCGTGGTCGACGCGGGCGGCAACATCCTGTGGGATCCATCGGCGAAGGCCGCGGCACCCGCCACGATCGAGGTCCGCCTGCCCGCCGCCCTGCCCGCGCATAATGTTGCGCAGGATATGGATCTGGTCATCGCCTACGAGGACGAGCATCTGATCGTCGTCGACAAGCCCGCGGGGATGGTCGTCCACCCCGCCGCGGGCAATCTCGACGGTACGATGGTCAACGCATTGCTCCACCATTGCGCGGGACAGCTCTCGGGGATCGGCGGCGTCGCGCGTCCCGGGATCGTTCACCGCATCGACAAGGAAACGAGCGGACTGATCGTTGCGGCCAAGCACGACAAGGCGCACGAGGGCCTCGCAAAGCAATTCGCCGCGCACAGCATCGACCGCCGCTACCTTGCGCTCGCGACGGGACGGCCGATGCCCGCGAACGGCACGATCGACGCCGCGCTCGGGCGGTCGACGACGAACCGCAAGAAGATGGCGGTCGTCGCCGAAGGGCGCGGCAAGCATGCGATCACCCATTATCGCACGATCGAACCGCTGAAGAATGCGACGTTGGTCGAATGCCGGCTGGAAACCGGACGCACGCATCAGGTGCGCGTCCACATGATGCACATCGGCCACCCGCTGGTCGGCGATCCGGTCTATGGACGCGCCAAAAAGCCGCTGTCGGAGGTGCTGAAAGCGCGGAATTTCGCGCGGCAGGCATTGCACGCGGCCCATTTGGGCTTTATTCATCCGGTGACCGGTAACAGGATCGCGCTCGACAGCGAACTCCCAGCGGACATGCGGGAACTGATCGATGAATTGCGCGTTTAGGTTTCGAATGAAAATCTATTTTGACCGCCGGAGCCAACCGCGGCATATTTCTCCTCTGAAAATAAGGGAAGTCTCTACCCATGGCTAACAAAAGCAATGTTCCGGCAACGGTGCCCGCGCTCGGCGGTGAGGCGAGCCTGAACCGCTATCTGGCCGAAATCCGCAAATTCCCCCTGCTGACCCCCGAGCAGGAATATATGCTCGCGAAGCGATTCCAGGAGCATGGCGACAATGAAGCTGCGGCGCAGCTCGTCACCTCGCACCTCCGCCTCGTCGCGAAGATCGCGATGGGCTACCGCGGCTATGGCCTGCCGGTCAGCGAGCTGATCAGCGAAGGCAATATCGGCCTGATGCAGGGCGTGAAGAAGTTCGACCCCGAACGCGGCTTCCGCCTCGCCACCTATGCGATGTGGTGGATCCGCGCGTCGATCCAGGAATTCATCCTGCGCTCGTGGAGCCTCGTCAAGATGGGCACCACCGCGGCGCAGAAGAAGCTGTTCTTCAACCTCCGCCGGATGAAGAACAACCTCGCGGCGTTCGAGGATGGCGACCTGTCGCCCGAGCATCTGACCAAGATCGCGACCGACCTCGGCGTCACCGAGGAAGAAGTCACCAGCATGAACCGCCGCATGGCGATGGGCGGCGACACCTCGCTGAACGTCCCGATGGGCGAGGACGGCGACAGCCAGTGGCAGGATTTGCTGGGCGACGAAGGCCCGTTGCAGGACGAACGCGTCGCAGAGGCGCAGGAGCGCGACGTGCGTCATTCGCTGCTCAACGAAGCGCTCGAAACGTTGAACGAGCGCGAGCGTCACATCCTGACCGAGCGCCGCCTGACCGACGATCCGAAGACGCTGGAAGACCTGAGCCAGGTCTATGACGTCAGCCGTGAACGCGTGCGCCAGATCGAGGTGCGCGCGTTCGAGAAGCTGCAGAAGGCGATGCTGAAGCTCGCGGGCGACCGCCGGCTGGTCACCGCCTGATCGGCGCTCTCCTTTGCGTCCGCGGTTAAAACGCGCGGATGCGAAGGACGCCGCCGAATTCCTGAGGTGCGAGCCTCAAAACCGGCGGGTAAAACCGAAATAAAGTTCGACGTCGGGGCTGTCACGATTGAGGCCGACATTGGCGCCGATGTCCCACTGGCTGTCGGCATCGGGCTGCCAGCCGGCCGAAAGCCCGGCCAACGCCTCGGTCGAGCGTCCGCCGGGATCGCGGTCGCGGGTCAGCGACACTTCGGCCGCCATCGAGATATCGTCGGAGACCCCGAAACCGAGGCCGACGACCGATCCATAGGCGAGATGGCGGCCGTCGCCATCGCCGTCGACCGCCGCATCGACGTGCGGCGTGAAGCCGAGCGACACCGCGCCGAGTTCGAAGCTGACCGGCACGATCAACCCCGCCCCCCAGTCTCCCGCACCGAAGCCCTCGCCGCCGACGGGCAGCGTCGCATAGGGCATCAGCGCGATCGAGGTGCCCGAACCATCCGGGTTCTTCAAATTCTGGCGCAGAGCGAGGGTGACGTCGCCCGTCCGCGTCCGGCGCGTCACATCGCCGCTCGCCCGGTCGCGTTCGCGCACCTGCCCCAGCATCGTCCAGCCGACCTGTACCTCGAGCGAGGGCGTGAGCCCCGCGCGAAGCAACGTGTCGCCGAACGCGAAGACGTCGGTGCGGCTGGCGGCATTGCGGTCGAGCGTCCAGTCGGCGATGCCGACCTCCAGCATGACCGCCCCGGCATCGACGGTGCAGGCGGGGGTACCGAGCCCCGGCCGGTCGGGGCAAAGATCGCGGCGATCCTCCTGCCCCAGAGCCGGCGCGGCACAGGTCAGCGCGGCGAGCAGCAATATCGATCGAAGCGGCATCGGGTTTTTGTTCATCCGTCTTCTTTTCCGAAATTCGCGCGATCGATCAAGCCCGCTTGCCTCGGGACGGCAACCGGTTAATTTGCCCGCATGGCAACTTCTTCCCGCGCAAAGACGCGCAAGCTTCCCTGGTATCTGCGACCGTTCAAATGGCTGCTGTGGTTCATCGCGATCTCGGTCGCATGGGTGCTCGTCTATGCCGTCGTGCCGCCACCGGTGACGCTGACGATGCTGCTCGACAGCAACGGGATCACCAAGGATTGGGAGAGCCTGTCGAACATCGACCGCAACATGGTGCGTGCGGTGATCGCCGCAGAGGACGGGAAATTCTGTTCGCACGACGGCTTCGACCGCGACGCGATCGAACAGGCGATCGAACGCAACGCCAAGGGCAAGAGGATGCGCGGCGGATCGACGGTCAGCCAGCAGACCGCGAAGAATGTCTTCCTGTGGCAGGGCAGCGGCTGGACGCGTTATGTCCGCAAGGTGCCCGAGGTGTGGTTCACCTTCCTGATCGAGAAAATCTGGGGCAAGCGGCGGATCATGGAGGTCTATCTGAATGTCGCCGAGACGGGGATCGGCACTTATGGCGTCGAGGCGGGCGCGCAGCGCTATTTCAATCATGGCGCCAGCAAGTTGACGCCCGCAGAGGCGGGACGCATCGCTGCGATCCTGCCGCTACCCAAGAAACGCGAGGCCGTCAGCCCGTCTGGCTTCACCCGCCGCTACGGGAATACGATCCGCGCGCGCATCGGTGTGGTAAAGCGCGACGGGCTGGACAGCTGCGTCTATAAATAGCGCGCCCGTGCCAGCCTAGCGCCGGACACGCGCCCGCGTTTCGAGGTCCACGATGCGGCGCTCGAGATAATTCCGGTCATCGCTGCTCGGCGTCGCGCGTGCATAAGCGGCGTCGAGACGCATCAAGTCGCCGGCTTCGACGCGGACCTGTGCCTGCGCAGCGGCGGTCAGGCCGCTGGCCCGCAAGGCGGCGTCGATGTTCGCCAGCCGTGTGCGGTTGTCGAGCACGGCCGGGCCGCCGCCATAGGCGGTATCGCCGACGCGGGCGTCGAGCGCATCGAGGCGCGCATCGAGATCTTCCCGTTCGCGATCGCTGATCCCGTCGCGGGCATAGGTGGCCTCGGTCTGGATCAAGGCGGCATAATCGCGCTTGAGGCTCGTTGCCTGCGTACGGCTCAGACCGCGGGCAGCGACTCTTGCATCCACGCGCCGGTCAAATTCGGCACGCCCCTCCGCAACCGACAAGGTGGTCGAGCCCTCGTCATCGGCATAGCCGCCCTCGGTCAGCGCCTGTGTCAGCGCCCCATAGCGGTCGCCGAGTTCGGTACGTTCCTGCGTTGTAAACCGGCCGTCGGCACCATAGCGGGCTTCAAGCGCGACCAGTTCATCATACTCGGCCTTGACGCGGGTTCCGTTGCGCGCGGTCAACCTGCCCGATCGGACATCAGTATCGATGCGGGTGGTGAACTGGGTGCGCTGGGTCGCCAGCGGCTTGCGGCCCGCCGCCCATTGCCGTTCGATCGAGGTCGACGCACCGAGCCGGTCGCCGAAAAGGGTTCCGAGAATCGCGCCCACCCGGTCTTCCTGCGTCGTCGACTGCTCGGTGGAACCGCTCTGCGCCAGCGCGGCACCCGGAACGAGGATCAACGCCCCCGAGACGAGTGCAGTTAAGGTCCTGGTCGTGGTCATGCGACATCTCCTTGTTAAGTTTGAACAAGGAACGCCCGGTCGGGAGTGTGGTTGCTTCGGGGAAAGGGGGCGGGTTACGCCGGCTTCCAGCTCTTTCGCTCTTCGGCCTGCTTGAGCACCTCGAACGCCGCCTGTCCCGCAGCGAAACGCTTCGCGGCCTCGGCATCGCCCGGCTTAACGTCGGGGTGACATTCCTTCGCGAGGTTTCGCCATGCCTTTTTCGTCGCCTCGAAATCGGCGTCGGGTTCGAGGTCGAGGATTTCGAGCGCGCGCATTTCGTCCGCGCTGCGGCTGCCATCGCCCGATCCGCCCCACGCATAATGTTGCGCGCGCGCATAGCTGTTCGCGCCACGCGCCTCTTCGGCCGCGCGCGCCGCGGCATCCTCGGCGCTCAGCCCTTCGAAATAGTCCCAGCCGCGATTATATTCAGCGGCGTGCGTCTCGCAGAAATACCAGCGTTCGGGGCTGTTCGGCGACTTCGGCGCAGGGCAGTTTCCGGGTTCGGTACAGCCATGGCGGTCGCACAGGCGGACCTTCTGCGCCTCGCGCGACGAGCCATAGGGGCGCCAGCGGGGAAAACCCCAATCATCGGATCTCTTGGCGCGGCTCATCTTTCCCATGTAGCGGCTGGCGCGGGCGATTGCTAGGCCAAGGAGGCCGAAAACCTAGTCTTTCGGCTTGTAACCGAACGCCTTCGCCGCGAGCTTCACCACCGCCGGGTCGCGATCGGACGGGGTCATCGGCACCGCCGCTTCCAGCGTTTCGACGATATGCGTCAGCGCCGCGATGCGGGCCGCCTTCTTGTTGTTGCCGTCGATCACCTTCCACGGTGCCCAGCGCGTGTTCGTCTGCGCGAACATCTCTTCCATCGCGGCGAGATAGTCCTTGCGCTTCGAGCGGTTGCGATAGTCTTCGGTGCCGGTTTTCCAACGCTTCCACGGATCGTCGAGGCGATCGGCGAAGCGCTTGTCCTGTTCGTCCTGCGTGATGTGGACGAAGAGTTTGACGAGGTTCGTGCGGCTGCCGGTGAGCTGCGCCTCGAACTCGTTGATCTCGTCATAGCCCTTGCGCCATTCGGCCTCGCTCGCGAAGCCCTCGACGCGCTCGACAAGCACGCGGCCGTACCAGCTGCGGTCGAAGATCGAGATTTCGCGGTTGCCCGGCAGGCGTTTCCAGAAACGCCAGAGGAAATGGCGCGCCTTTTCCTCGTCATTCGGCGCGGCGATCGGCCACACTTCGAAATAGCGCGGATCGAGCGACGCGGTCAGCCGCTGGATGATCCCGCCCTTCCCCGCCGCGTCCCAGCCTTCGAACATGATGATGCTGCGCTGGCCGTGGATGATATGCGCCGCCTGAAGCCGTTCGAGCCGGTCTTCGAGCGCCGCGAGAGTGTCGGAATAGTCGCCATCATATTTGGCGCCGGCTTCAAAGTCGGAAAGGGAGATGCTCATCCGGCCACCCTAGCGCGAGCCGGCCTTCCGACCAAGCGCGCGATCGGCCGATGTCATTTTCTGGTACAGCGCGCGCGGTGTTCGTTACGCGCCGCGGATCAGAGCAACTCCGCGAGCAGAGCAGCGACGCGCGCCGGGTTTTCCATCGGGATGAAGTGGGTGTGGTCGGCCCACAGTTCGTCGCGCTCGGCGCCGATCACGGGGCCGAGTCCGGTCCAGGTCGGGCTCAGCGAGAAATCGAGCGCACCGCCGCGTTCGCCGGTCGGGGCGCGGATCAATGTCGAGGGCACCGACAGATAATGCAGCCATTCGTGCGGGCTGGTGCGCAGCGCATTCTGGTAGACCGAGGCTTCGAGCGCCGGGGGACAGGCCAGCTCCAGCCCCTCTCCATCTGCGACGGGGAGCAGGCCATGGGTGCAATAGTCGGCAAAAACGCGCGGATCCCAGTTCGCATAGGGCGGCCGGTCAGCAAAGCGAGCACGCATCTCTTCGGCGCTTGTCCATGCGTTGCGGCGGCGCGCCACCGGATGATCGGCCGGATCGGGGATCGGGCCGGCGTCGCCCGCGTATAGGGCGGGGTCCATGATTACCGGATCAATCAGCACGAGATGAGCGAAGGCGGCCGGCCGCTGCGATGCGAGCCGCGTGAGCACATAGGCGCCCATGCTGTGGCCGCACCCGACGAGCGGGTGGCCGCCGAGCCCGTCGAGCAGCGGCAGCAGCGCGTCGGAGGTCGCCGCCCAGTTGGCGAGCGTCGCAGGACGGTAGCTGCGTCCGTGGCCGCGATGGTCGGGCGCGATAACGTGGGTGCCCGGCGGCAGCGCCGCGACGACCTGATCCCATAGCCGCGCGTGAAAACCCGTCGCGTGGAGCAGGAGCAGCGAAGGCCCATGCCCCCGCTCACCCCATTCGAACCAGCAGATGTCGCCTTCCGGCGTTTCCAGCCGGTGCTCCCGCGGCTCGCTCACACCTTAGCTCTTCGGACCGTCGACGAGGCGGATGCTGAGTTCCTTGAGCTGCTTGTCGCTGACCGGCGCCGGCGCGCCCATCATCAAATCCTCGGCCTTCTGGGTCATCGGGAAGACGATCACCTCGCGGATATTGGGTTCGTCGGCGAGCAGCATCACGATGCGGTCGACGCCCGGCGCCGACCCGCCGTGCGGCGGCGCGCCGAACTTGAAGGCGTTGATCATGCCGCTGAAATTCGCATCGACGTCGGCCTGGCTATAGCCCGCGATCTCGAATGCCTTGTACATGATATCGGGGCGATGGTTCCGGATCGCGCCCGACGACAGTTCGACGCCGTTGCAGACGATATCGTACTGGTACGCGAGGATATCGAGCGGATCCTTGCCCGTCAGCGCGTCCATCTCGCCCTGCGGCATCGAGAAGGGATTGTGGCTGAAATCGATCTTGCCGGTGTCTTCGTCGGCCTCGAACATCGGGAAGTCGACGATCCAGCAGAATTCGAAACGGCTCTTGTCGATCAGGTCGAGCTGATCGGCGACGCGCGTGCGCGCGAGGCCCGCGAGCTTCGCAGCCTTCGCTTCGACGCCCGCGGCGAAGAAGATGCCGTCGTTCGGGCCGAGTCCCATCGCGTCGGCGATCGCCTTCATGCCTTCCTGGCCGTGGTTGTTGGCGATCGGCCCCCCGAACACCCCGTCCTTCTGCGTTGCATAGCCAAGGCCCGGAAAACCTTCCGACTGCGCCCAGCTGTTCATCTCGTCGAAGAATTTGCGGCTCTTCTCGTGCGTTTCGGGGGCGGCGACAGCGCGGACGACCTGTCCTTCGTCAACCATCGTCGCGAAGCGGCCGAAGCCGGATCCCTTGAAGAAATCGCCCACGTCATGGACGAGCAGCGGGTTGCGCAGGTCGGGCTTGTCGCTGCCATATTTCAGCATCGATTCGCGGTACGGAATGCGCTTGAACGGCAGCGGCGACACGGTGCGACCCTTGCCGTCGAAATCGGCGAATTCCTCGAACACGCCGTGCAGCACCGGTTCGATCGCGCTGAAGACGTCGTCCTGCGTGACGAAGCTCATCTCGAAATCGAGCTGGTAGAATTCGCCGGGCGAGCGGTCGGCGCGTGCGTCCTCGTCGCGGAAGCAGGGCGCGATCTGGAAATAGCGGTCGAAGCCCGCGACCATCAGCAGCTGCTTGAACATCTGCGGCGCCTGCGGCAGCGCATAGAATTTGCCGGGATGGACGCGGCTGGGGACCAGATAGTCGCGCGCGCCTTCGGGGCTGCTCGCGGTCAGGATCGGCGTCTGGAATTCGGTGAACCCCTGATCGATCATCCGGCGGCGCAGCGACGAAATCACGTTCGAACGCAGCACGATATTCTTGTGCAGGCGCTCGCGGCGGAGATCGAGAAAACGGTTGGTGAGGCGGATTTCCTCGGGATATTCGGTCTCGCCGAACACCGGCAGCGGCAGGCGATCGGCGGCCGACTGCACGGTCACCGCGCTCGGGTAGATTTCGATCTCGCCGGTCGCGAGCTTCGGATTGAGCGTCTCGGGCGATCGCGCGGCGACCTTGCCGGTGAAGGTCAGGACGGACTCGGGGCCGAGGGCATTGACCGTGGGATAGAGATCCGAACCGGTTTCCACCACGATCTGGGTGATGCCATAATGGTCGCGAAGATCGACGAAGAGGACATTCGCATGTTCGCGCGTACGATGCACCCAACCCGAAAGACGGACTTCCTCACCGACGTTGGCGGCGCGAAGATCGGCGCATGTGTGAGTACGATAGGCGTGCATTTTTTCGTCTTTCAAAATCCGGGGAAGCGCGGGCGAACGCCGCGCCGACATGGCCGCGCCTAAGGCAGGTCGGCGCGCCATTTGTCAAGGGTTGACGGCCAAATCAGCAGGTCAATCCGAGGCTATCGAGCACCTCGCTGCCGAACAGCGCACGGTGCTCCGGATCCGGAAGCAACCGGTCGCGCGCGGCGCGCCAGCGGCGGAAATCCTCGCCATAATCGGCGGCAACGCGCGCCGCGTCGAGCCGGCAGCTTTTCGCCCAGTGGCGCGTGAAGGCAATGCCCTCGGCATCGAGGCGTTCGACGACACGCGCATAGGCATCGGCAGTACGCTGGCTGCGCGGACCGTCGAAGTCGATCACCGCGTTATGCGGGAAGCGCGCAGGCGCCAGCAATCCCTGCGCACGCTCCATGAAGCGGACGGTGACGACGGTCGAGCCGCCATGCCGCGCATAGACCGCGCAAACCAGTTCGAAGACATGCGCGAGATCGGAGCGGTCGATGGTCACCGAGGCGTTGAACAGATCGGCGAGCGGCCGGTGCGTATCGAGCCCCTCTCCCCAGCTGCCATAAACCGGCGGCGCGTCGACATCGGGGCCGCTCGCATAGCCCTGCTTCATAGCGAATTGCAGCAGCGCCCCGCGCGCCCAAGGATAATCGTTGAGGAACCGGCCGAGCAGGCTGAGCGCGTCATAACCCGCACCGAGCTGACCCGGCGTTGCGCGGGGATAGTCGTCGCGCCACGGCTCGCGGTAGAGGAAACGCAGCATCGCCGGCCGCTTGAACGGCTTGTACGGATTGACGATCATCTGGACGAAATCGGGATCCTGATCGAGCGCATAGGCGGCCGAGAAGCGCCGAAAATCTCCCAATGCGAGCCAGCCTAGCGCCGCCGCATCGACCTTGCGCAGATTCTGGATCGGGCGAACGAGGAATTTCGGGACGCTGTCGACAACGAGCGCGGTGACGATACCGAGCGACCCCACCGGAAGCTGCGCCGCGGCAAACATCGCATCGTCGCGCAGCACCGTCGAGCCGGTGGCGGCGATAAAGGCATCGCTCATCACGCCCGTTTCGGGTTCGATCCAGTGGATACCGGCGGGCGTGACGACCTGCACCGCGCGGATGTGATCCTGGATACCCCCGCGCGCGATCATCGATCCGTGGGTGCCCGTCGCCGCGGCACCCGCGAACGTCTGGCCATTGCCCGCACCGCTCGTCCACAGCGAACGCCCCTGTTCCTCGAACTTGTCCGACACCTCGTCGACGAGCGCCCCCGCCTCGACGAGCATCAGCGCGCCCGCATCGATGCCGGGGCGAACGTCGTCGGCACCGATACGAAAACAGCGATTGAAGCGGCGCGTATGGAGCAGCCAGCTTTGCGAGCTGATGTTGACGTTCGACGGCGACCAGCCCGCGCCGAGCGGTCGGACGCGACGTTTCGCCGTGGCCGCCTGCGCCAGCCAGTCCTGCACCGATTTCGCCGCGATCGCGATCTCGTCGCGCCCGCGCGGCGCGTCGCCGCTACGCAGCGCAAAGCGCGTCGCCGCCTCGCACGTGCCCGTGCCATGATAATTGGTCCAGCGCCCTTCGTCGCCGAGCTTTACGATGGGCATCACGCGTCTCCCAGCGGCTGGATGCCGGCGTGCGCGCGCCAGGCAACGGTTACCGGGCGAAGAAAGCCGAAGGTCGCGATGGCCACGAGCATCTGGCGCCGCGTCGCAAAGACGCGGGCGTCGCACAGGCCGTGATCGGATTCGGGCGTCACGAAGGGCTGCGCGGCCTGCGCCGCAAAGCCCCAACCCTTCAGCGTCACGACCATCGATTCCTCGTCGAGCGGCCGCGGGTTGGCGATCGATACGAAAACATCGGCCTGCCCCGCGGCATATTGCCCGAAAAGCAACGCAAAACCGAGCGCGGCAAGCGCCCAACCGAGCCACATCATGCCCCAATTCCCTTCGTCTTTTTCCCCAGCCGGTGTTCCGGCTCCGCGACCCGAAGAGCACGGACAATTTTTCCTGCCCGTTACTTCCAACTAGCTGTATAGGCGCGCTATGCAAGTCCATCCGTTGATCGAAACCAGCGCCGCGCTCGTCGAATTTTGCGACCTCATTCGGGACAGCGATTTCATCGCCGTCGACACCGAATTCATGCGGGAAAATACTTTCTGGCCAGAGCTTTGCCTGATCCAGGTCGCCGACCGCGACCATGCGGCGGCGATCGATCCGATGGCGCCCGGCATCGATTTGAAGCCGCTGCTCGACCTGCTCGTCGCCAATGAGGACATGCTGAAAGTCTTTCATGCGGGCGGGCAGGATGTCGAAATCATCTTCAACCTGACCGGCAAGACCCCGCACCCGATCTTCGACACGCAGATCGGCCAGATGGCGATCGGTCAGGCCGAACAGGTCGGTTATTCGAATCTCGTCGAAGCGTGGATCGGGCTGCAACTCGACAAGGGCGCACGCTTCACCGACTGGAGCCGCCGCCCGCTCGACAAGCGCCAGATCGATTATGCGGTCGGCGACGTCACGCATCTCGCGAAGATTTTCCCGATGATGCTCGACAAGCTGATCAAGACCGGCCGCGGCCACTGGCTCGACGAGGAAATGGAAAAGCTCGCCGACCCCGCCAATTACAGCGTCGATCCCGACAAGGCGTGGCAGCGGATCAAGATCCCTTCGCGCAAGCCCGACGTGCTCGGCCGCCTGCAATCGCTCGCCGCATGGCGCGAGCGCGAGGCGCGCTCCAAAAACCTGCCACGCGGCCGCATCGTCAAGGACGAGACACTCGCCGACCTCGCCGCGCATCCGCCGAAGGATCAGGACGGGCTCGGGCGCGTTCGCGGGCTATCGGCGACTTGGAAATCGAACGATATCGGCGCGCGGCTGATGGACGCGCTGACCAATGCAAAGCCGATGGCAAAGGACGATATGCCCGATCGTGCACCGCGCGGACCCGGGCTCGGTAAGGAAGGCGTGCTCGTCGCCGACCTGCTCAAGCTGCTGCTCAAGATTCGCGCCCGCGAACTCAACGTCGCAGCACGGCTGATTGCACGCAGCGACGACCTCGAAGCACTGGCCGCGGGCGGGCGCGAAGGCATCGCGATGATGGAGGGCTGGCGTTACGACGTGTTCGGCCACGCCGCGCTCGACCTGGTCGAAGGCCGGATGGGCTTTGCGGTCAAGAATGGCAAGCTGGTGATGAGCGAGATCGACAGCGCCGCCTGAGCCCCGAGCGCCTTATCATTTGCGTGACGACCGGTGTTGCACCATAATCAGCCGGATAGAATTTCCTGCGAAAATGAAGGAGCAAACCATGCGTTATCCTGTCGCTATCGCCCTCGTCGCCATCGGCCTTGCGGGCTGCAACGCGTCTCCGACAAAGACCGAAAGCCCCACCACGGAAACGGCGGAATCGACCGCGCCCAAGGCTGACGCGGCGGCCGCACCCGCCGCCGAACTCACGCGCTATAGCTGCGCCGACGGATCGACCGTCGAAGCGCGCTATCCGACCCCCGATACGGCGCAGATCGTCTACAAGGGCAAGACCGTCGACATGAAGGTCGCGCAATCCGCGAGCGGAGCGCGCTATGTCGGCGACGGCTGGCAATGGTGGACGAAAGGCATGACCGACGGGATGCTCGCGCCGCTGAAGCCCGGCGAGGATATCGCATCGGCCGCGGGGACCACTTGCACGGCCGCCGCCGCGGCTCCGGCCGCGAACTAGGCCGCGCCGCCACCCAGCAAATCGATCACCGGTTCGGCGTCGAGCGCGTTCCCCAATGCGCGCAGGCGCCGGTCGACCGCTTCGCCCATCAGGTGGCGCCATTCGGGCGCAACCGATAGCCGCAGCTTGCCATCGGCGAGCGCGATCGAGCTACCGCCGAGCGGCGCCTGGATGCCGCCCGTCAGGCGCTGTGCGAGGCGGATCGCCAGCCCCCATTGCCGCGCCCGCGCCAGCCGTTCGGGCGACACGAGGCCACCCATCGCCGGGAATTCGGCATCGGCACCGCCAAAGCCCGCGTAAAGAGCGCGCGCGAGGAGGATGCGGCCCGGAATATCGATGCTGCGCCAGTTGCCGTGCAGGCCGATTTCGGTGCCGCGCTCGGCGCGGAAATCGGGGTTCGCCGACCAGGCGACATCGCTGAGCAGGCTGGCGGCGAGACGGACACGGCTGTCGACGGGCGCCTCGTCGGCGAACAGCGGCGCGATCCATTCGGCGATCGCGCGGCCGTGCGGCGCGAACCGCGCGAGGCGGCGACCCTCGAATTCGGCGGCGACGATCAGCGGATCCTGCGCGCGCGTTTCGGCATCGAGCGCCTGGTAGAGCAAACCCTCGCGAAGCCCCGACGACGACACGGTCATTTCGGGCACGTCGAGGATGTTGACGAGCGTCGCGAGCAGCGCCGCCGCATCGGGCAAGGCCGCGGCGCGGTTCGACGCCATGCCGGGAATCGCCCGCAATTCCTCGAAACTCAGCCGCTTGGTCGCACGGGTCAGGCGACGTAGCGCGGTGCGCGGCAGGCTGTGCTGGTCGAGCACCGCGAGCGGGTCCTTCGTCAGTTCGAGATCGAGGCGCGAGAGCGCACGCCACGAACCGCCGACAAGATAGAGCGGCAAGCCGGTGAGGCCTTCGCCGGGCCAGCCCGCAGCCCGGAGCATCTTGCGCACCGCGCGCTCGAACGCCTGTTCGCCGTCTTTGCGCAGCGCAGGCAGGCGCAGCACGCCGAGCGGGAAGGATGCGCGGCGGCCGACCCGGCCATCCGACACTTCGGCGAGTTCGAGGCTGCCGCCGCCGAGATCGACCGCGATACCGTGCGCGTCGGGAATCGCCGCAAGCACCCCGTGTCCGGCCGCTTCGGCTTCCTCCTCGCCCGACAGCAGGCGGATGTTCAGCCCCGCCTCGGCTGCCGCGGCGATGAAGTCGGGGCCATTCGCGGCGTCGCGCACCGCGGCGGTCGCGACGCACTGCACGTCCTGCACATCCATATGCTTCGCGAGCAGCGCGTAACGGCGGAGCGCGACGAGGCCGCGCTCGGCGTCCTGCGGCGCGATCCGGCCGTCGACCGCGAGGCCGCGACCGAGCCCCGCGGCGACCTTTTCGTTGAAGATCACCGCCGGCGCGCGCGCGGGTCCTTCATAAACGACGATACGCACCGAGTTCGAGCCGATGTCGATGACCGCCGAGCGGTGGACCGTCTGTTTCGGAGGGCGCAGCAAACAGGATTCCGTTTCAGTCTTCACGTGTGTCGAAAGCGAGCGTGGGAACATCCTGACGCTTGTGAAGCGCGGTGCCGCGCCCCGACAGCGACGGGTTGTTCATGAAATAATGATGCAAGTTAAATGGCTTGTCTCCCGGAGCCACACGTACCGAAGTGCCGTCGGACTGGAGGATCCAGCTTTGTTCATTGTCGATCAGGTTGGCGACGAGCACCTGGTCCAATATCTGGTCGTGCACCGTCGGGTTTTCGATCGGGATCATATATTCGACGCGGCGATCGAAGTTGCGCGGCATCCAGTCGGCGCTGCTGATATACAGCTTTGCCGCACGGTGCGGCAGCGGGGCGCCGTTCGCAAAGGCCCAGACGCGGCTATGTTCGAGGAAGCGCCCGACGACCGATTTGACGCGGATCGTCTCCGACAGGCCCGGCACCCCCGGGCGCAGGCAGCAGATCCCGCGCACGATCAGTTCGATCGGCACGCCTGCGGCGCTCGCCTCGTAAAGTTTGTCGATGATGTCGGGGTCGACGAGGCTGTTCATCTTGGCCCACACGCCCGACGGCTGCCCCGCCTTTGCCGCCGCGGTTTCGGCGTCGATCAGTTCGGACAGATGCGCGCGCATGTTGAGCGGCGACATGGTGATCAGGTCGAGCCGTTCGGGTTCGACATAGCCGGTGATGTAATTGAACAGCTGCGCCGCATCGCGCCCGGCGCGCGGGTCGGCAGTGAAGAAGCTGAGATCGGTATAGATGCGCGCGGTCACCGGGTGGTAATTGCCGGTGCCGAAGTGGCAATAGGTGCGATACCCCTGCCCTTCGCGGCGCACGACCATCGAAATCTTGGCGTGCGTCTTCCACTCGATGAAACCGTAGACGACCTGCACCCCGGCGCGTTCGAGCTGGTTTGCCCAGAGGAGATTCTGTTCCTCGTCGAAACGCGCCTTGAGTTCGACGACCGCAGTGACCGACTTGCCCGCCTCCGCCGCCTCGATCAGCGCGCGGATGACCGGCGACTGGTTGCCGGCGCGATAGAGCGTCTGCTTGATCGCGACGACGTCGGGATCGGCCGCGGCCTGACGGAGGAAGGAGAGCACGACGTCGAAGCTCTCGTACGGGTGGTGGACGACGATGTCCTTCGAGCGGATCGCGGCGAAACAATCGCCGCCATGTTCGCGGATGCGTTCGGGAAAACGCGCCGAATAGGCGGGGAATTTGAGGTCGGGCCGGTCGACGTCGACGAGCGCGGACAGCGCCGCGAGCCCGATAAATCCGCCGATCTTGGCGACGATCGCTTCATGCCCCTGGATATCGGCGCCTAGCACCTCGGCGATTTCGCCGGGCATGTCGGCTTCGAGTTCGAGCAGGATCACGCGCCCGCGGCGACGGCGGCGGATCGCGGTACGGAACAGGCGGACAAGATCCTCTGCCTCTTCCTCGAGCTCGATATCGCTGTCGCGAATGATGCGGAACACGCCGAGCGACCGGATCGTGAAACCGGGGAACAGCAGGTCGCCGAAAATCTCGATCAGATATTCGATCGGGACGAACGCCCCCGGCTGCCCCGGCACGGGCACGAAACGCGCCAGCGAGGCGGGAATCATCACCAGTTCGCGGATCGTCTCGCCGGTCGCCTTGCGCTGAAGATCGAAGATGACGCCGAGGCCGCGGTTGGGGATGAAGGGAAAGGGATGCGCCGGATCGAGCACCTGCGGGGTGAGGATCGGGAAAATCTGGTCGATGAAATATTGGCGGAGCGCCGCGCGCAGCACGTCCTTGTCCGATCCCGTGCCGTGGACGACGATGCCCTGTTCGCCGAGCAGCTTGTGGAGCAATTGCCATTCGCTCTGCTGCTGGTCGACGAGCCGGTTCACCTCGGCCTCGATTTCGGCCAGCTGCTGTCCCGGCGAACGGCCGTCGGCCGACGGATCATCGATCCCCTGGAGCTGCTGCCCCTTAAGCCCCGCGACGCGGACCATGAAGAATTCGTCGAGGTTGCTGCCCGAAATCGACAGGAAGCGCAGGCGTTCGAGCAAGGGATGCGCGGGATTGCGCGCCTCTTCCATCACCCGCCGGTTGAAGGCCAGCCAGCTGAGTTCGCGGTTGAAGAAGCGTTCGGGGCCGAAAGTGGGCGGTGTCGCCGCGGTGGCGGCATCATTGTCTGCGCGTAGGGGGCCGCCGGCTATCGACATGTCGCTTCATCCTGTCTTTCGAGCAAATCGGGATCGATGAGCCCCTGTGACAGTAATGTTTCACGAGTAAGACGAACGCTAACGCCCCGCCCTTTTTCAAGCGAGGCCGCGTCGAGCGCCGCGACGATGCGGTGGATCGCGGCGTAGCTGCGCTCCATTCGCGGGACGATATAGGAGGCGACGCCGGGTGCGAGCGCCATGCCGCGCTGCGCGAACAGCGCCTCGATCAGGTCGCGCGCGAGGCAGTCGTCGGGATCGCCGATCGTCAGCACCGGCACCGCGGCGAGGCGCGAGCGCAGGTCGGGCAGCGCGACATTCCATTCCGAAGGCGGCGTATCGGCGATGACCAGCAGCGGCGCATCGCTCGCCTGCGCGGCGTTCCACGCGTGGAAAATCTCTTCTTCCGAAACGCTGTCATGACCGTCGATGACGCGGCCGCCGGTGTCGCTGGCAAAGAGGCGGCCGATCAGGCTGCGGCCCGACCCGCGCGGCCCGGTGAGCACCGCGGTGCGGACGGGCCAGGTCGCGACGTGGCGCAGATAGCGCACGGCATCGGCGTTACTGGTGCCGACGATCAGCGGACCATCGTTGCTACCGCCGGCGCTCCAGTCGAGCGGCAAGGCGATCTGGCCGGGAGCGGCGCGCGCCATCAGCGGCTGATCCGCAGCGTGCTGCCGCCCTCCTGCACCTTGTAGCCGCGCGCCGTGAGCGCGGTCTTCAGCGCCGCGATATCGCCGCGGAAGGTCACGCGCATGACCGAGGTGCCGCCAAGTGCGAGGCTGGTGGTCGAGGCGGACTGGACGCCCGCTATGCCGCCCACCGCGCGTTCGGTCGCGGTGACCGAATCGACGTCGGGCGAGCTATATTGCACGGTGAAGCTCTGCACCCCGACGGCGGCCGTGGTCGGCACGCTTGCATCGGTTTCGGTAGGCAGCGCCTCTTCATCGGTCGCGACCTCTTCGGGCAGGTCGGCCTTTTCGACCGGCTTTTCGAGGACGAGATAGGTGTCGGTGCGCAGCACGCCAGCGGCCAGTGCGTCGATATAGATGCGGTCCATCCGCGCGACCGCCTTTTCCATCATGTCGGGCAGTGCGGCGGGGCTGGGTCCGGTCATCGTGAAGCTGGAAATCAGCTTGCTGTCGGGACCGAAGCGGGCAGTAAAATAGCCTTTGATCGGTCCGCCGGGATAGGAATATTCGACGCGTGCGATCGGCGTCAGCACGTCGGCGGCGCCATATTGGTCGAGGATCACGCGCCACCAGACGCGGCCACGACGGCCGGTCTGCCCCGCGTTGATCAGCAGCGTGTCGGCGCCGGTGCCCGCGGTGCGGACATAGTCGATCGCGCTTTGCCCCGTATTATATTCGGCCCACGCGCGCTGCCATGCGCTACGCTGTTCGAACACCTGCGGAATGCCGTCGATCGAATAGACGGGAATCACGAGCAGCGGCGGCGAGCGCAGCGTCCGCCCGCTGACGCCGAGAATCTGACCGGCGCGGACGCGGTCGAACTGGACGCCGAGCCGCGCGACATAACGGCGCGGTCCGATCTGCTCCTCCTCGACGACAACCGCGGTGACGATGCCGTCGAGCACCGAATCGCCGAGTGCGGGACCGTCGCTGCCGTTCAGCTTGCGATAAAGCTGCGCCCAGCCCTTGCGCTGCGCCTCGCGCCAGCCCTTCGAGCGCGCGTCGTCGGCGTTATCGCCGGTCACATCGACGAGGATGCCGCTCGCGAGGAAATCGCCGCTGCTGTTGATCGGGGTGATGCCGCGGTCGCCGCGGGTGATCTGCCCATCAACGATTCCGGCGAGAAGAATCGCAGCGAACAAGCCGAAAAGCGCGGCCCATCGCCAATCGCGCGGGCGAACCGCGTCGAAGGAAAAGCGAGGTGCGAAGCGGGGGAAAGCGGCCGAAATCATATCTTCTCTATGCTTTGCCCAAAAGCGTGGCCCCGGACAAGGAAATCATGGCATTTCGTGGCCAGAGTCGTTAGTCGCGCTGGCCATGGATTCCAAGCACAACCCACCCGCCTCCTACACTTATGCGCAGGCCGGCGTCTCGATCGAAACCGGCAACGCGCTGGTCCGTGCCATCGCCCCGCTCGCCCGTGCGACGCGCCGCCCCGGCGCCGACGCCGACCTTGGCGGCTTCGGCGGCTTTTTCGACCTGAAGGCGGCGGGGTTCAACGATCCTTTGCTCGTCGCGGCGAACGACGGCGTCGGCACCAAGCTCAAGCTCGCGATCGAATCGGGCAAGCATGACGGCGTCGGCATCGACCTCGTCGCGATGTGCGCGAACGATTTGATCGTTCAGGGCGCCGAGCCGCTGTTTTTCCTCGATTATTACGCCACGGGCAAGCTCGACAATGATGTCGCGACCGAAGTCGTCGCGAGCATCGCCGAAGGGTGCAAGCAGGCGGGATGCGCGCTGATCGGCGGCGAAACCGCCGAGATGCCGGGCATGTATTCAGACGGCGATTACGACCTCGCGGGCTTCTGCGTCGGCGCGGTCGAGCGCGACCAGGTGCTGACCGCCGACAAGGTCGCGGCCGGCGACGTGATCCTCGGCCTCGCCTCGTCGGGG
Source organism: Sphingopyxis sp. LARHCG72 (assembly GCF_052871675.1). NCBI lineage: Bacteria > Pseudomonadati > Pseudomonadota > Alphaproteobacteria > Sphingomonadales > Sphingopyxidaceae > Sphingopyxis > Sphingopyxis sp. LARHCG72. Next base: position 293,269 of record NZ_JBIXJU010000003.1, read on the forward strand.
GTGCATTCGAACGGCTTCTCGCTCGTGCGCCGACTTGCGGCCGACAAGGGGTGGAAACTCGATCGCCCGGCCCTGTTCGACCAGACCATCCTGCTGATCGACGCGCTGATGGCGCCGACGCGCATCTATGTGAAGAGCCTGCTGCCACTCGTGAAGACCGGCCAGATCCACGCACTCGCGCATATCACCGGCGGCGGCCTGCTCGAGAATATCCCGCGCATCCTGCCCAAGACGCTGCACGCGCACATCGACGCCGATGCGTGGGCGCAGCCGCGGCTGATGGCGTTCCTGCAGGCGCAGGGAAATATCGAGCCCGAGGAAATGGCGCGTACCTTCAACTGCGGCATCGGCATGGCGGTCGTCGTCGCCGCGAGCGATGTTGACACTGTTACCGCTGCGCTCGAAGCCGCGGGCGAGACAGTGTTCCGCGTCGGCCACATCGCCGAGGGCGAAAAGGGCTGCACCGTGACGGGCGGCGCCGAAACGTGGAGCGCACGCGCGCCGTGGAGCGCGACGCATAATGGCTAAGGCGCGTGTCGCCGTCCTGATTTCGGGCGCCGGCACCAATATGGCGGCGCTGCTTTACGCGGCGAAGGCCGAAAGCTGCCCTTATGAGCTGGTGCTTGTCGGCAGCAACGATCCCGATGCCCCGGGGCTGGCGATCGCCGAGGCCGAAGACATCGCGACATGGGGCCTGTCGCACAAGGGCATGAACCGCGACGCGTTCGACGCACTGGTCGACGAACAATTGCGCGGCGTCGGCGCCGAGTTCGTCGCGCTCGCGGGCTATATGCGCATCCTGTCCGACGCGTTCGTGGCGCGCTGGGCGGGCCGGATGATCAACATCCACCCAAGCCTGCTGCCGCTCTACAAGGGGTTGAACACGCACCAGCAGGCGATCGAGGCGGGCGACAAATTCGGCGGATGCAGCGTGCACGTCGTGACGCCGGGCGTCGACGAAGGCCCGGTGCTCGCGCAGACGCCGGTCGCGATCCTGCCCGGCGATACCGTCGAAACGCTCGCGCGGCGGGTGCAATTCGCCGAGCACCAGCTCTATCCCGCCACCCTCGCCGCGTTCGTGACGCGCGAGCGCTCGCCCGACTATCTGCGCGCCCGCGTGCGCGAACTCGCGATGGCGCTGCCCGAGGCCGACGAGGTCACCTCGCACGGCATGCCCTGCTTCGGGATCGTGAAGGGCAAGAAATTCGCCTATTTCACCGAGGATCATCACGGCGACGGCAAGATCGCGCTGCTGGTGAAGATCAGCGGCGCCGAGGAGCAGGCGATGCTGATCGAACTCGACGAAGACCGCTATTACCGCCCCGCCTATTTCGGCGACGGCTGGGTCGGCATCCGCCTCGACCTTGGCGACACCGACTGGGATGCAATCGGCGAATGGCTGCGCAAGAGCTGGCTCGCGATCGCGCCGAAGAAGCTGGCAGGGCTGATGGGAGTTGCGGAAGACTTCTAGGCAAAGAGGGGCGCTTTGATGGATTCGGACTTTGGCGAAGCAATCGATCGCATAAAAGAGATCGCCAAGGCTGCGGCACAGGATGCCGAAGCGCTGGAAGCCCGGCAAGGACACGCAGGCGACGCGATCGAGATACGCGCACACCTCGACCGCCTGTGCGGCCAACTAACCGATATCCATGCCATTCTGACCGGCGATGCCGAACAGGAAAAGGAGGGCCTGCTGAAGCGCTTCGGGCGTTGGTCGCGGTTGGTCAGGGCCGATCTGCGCCAGTTCGACGAAGATGAGCGGCGGTCGCTCCACGAAAGAATATTGGCGGTAGAGCGCGAGGCGCTGGCCGAACTGAATATCGGAAGTCGCTGGACGGGCAAGCTGCTCGAAGAGTTACGCAGAAAACTCGCAACGACGAGGCGCGTCGAACTGACCGACCGCGCGCTGGCGCAGATTTGTGCAGATATCGACGCGCTGCGGGCATTTGTCTGTCGGTCGGGGCCGACGCCTGGACGGAGGAAGCTGGATCTGGTCCTGAAAGGGGTCCACGGCACGATCAAGATCGTGGCCGACATCGGAAAGCTCGCCGGAGATCCAACTGTCATAATGGGAATTTGCGGGCTTTATTCCGTCTATTCGGGCGGAAGCATGATCCGAAGCGCCGTGCGGGGATTGCAGCGGATCGAAGACGAGGCCGCCCGAGCCGCCGCGAATGCCGAAGAAGAAAAACAGAAGGCCGAGGCGGTAGATCGCGCAAGGGGGGCCGAAGCTGCGGCGGAGGAAGAACGCCGGCGCAAAGCGCATGTCACCAAAGAACAGGAGCAGCTCAAGGAGAAGGCCCGCAAGAACGGCGGGAAGTACAGGCTTTAGAAACTCGACAAACCGGATGCCAAGCAGGGCGGAACCGCAACCGCCGCCCCTCTTGGCGCATCGACGAAAAAGGCCGCCGGATCGCTCCGGCGGCCTCTTCGTTTCGGAAAATGCCGATCGGCTTAGCCGACGATTTCTTCGGGCTTGAAGAAATACGCGATTTCGATCGCGGCATTTTCGTCGCTGTCCGAACCGTGAACCGTGTTCGCTTCGATGCTTTCGGCGAGCTCCTTGCGGATCGTGCCGGGCGCGGCGTCCTTGGGGTTGGTCGCGCCCATGATGTCGCGGTTCGCCTGCATGGCATTTTCGCCTTCGAGGACCTGGACGACGACGGGGCCGCTGATCATGAAGTCGACGAGTTCGCCGAAGAAGGGGCGTTCCTTGTGGACCGCGTAGAAGCCTTCGGCCTGTTCGCGGCTCATGTGGATACGCTTCGACGCGACGACGCGCAGGCCGGCGTCTTCGAGCATCTTGGTGACGGCGCCGGTGATGTTACGGCGCGTGGCGTCGGGCTTGATGATCGAGAAAGTGCGAGTGACCGCCATGGGGGAAGCTCCTGTGTTGTTATTGTCTGCGATGCGCGCGCCTCTAGCGGCGCTTTTGCTGCACTGCAAGGACCGAGCACGGCGCGGCGATCAGCCGCCCGAACCATAGGTTACCGCGCCTTCGACCATGTCGCCATTCTGGGTCGCGGTGATCTGGATCGAGGTTTTCGCATCGTCCGGCTTTTCGGCGCTGATGATGATCGTGTCCTCGGCGTTCATTTCGGACTTCACCTTGAGGCCAGCGGCCTCGATCTGGCGTCGGTAGTGCGCGACGACGTCGGCCGCATTGCCCTTCACCTCGAAACTCGCAAGACCGCCCTTCCCGTCCTTGCCCGACCCCGCGAAGCCGCCGGTCATCTTCGATCTCGGATAGGGCGTGATGCCCGCGGGCAGTTTCGCCTCGCCGCCGAACTGCACTTCGCCTTCCTCGGTCCTGATCGTCACCTTCCCGTTTTCGCCGTCTTTGCTGCTGATGCTATAGTCGGCGGTCTTGCCCGTTTCGGGGTCGGTATAGGTGCCGCTCGCGACCTCGGCCTCCGATTTCGAACCGCACCCCGCCGCGAGCAGCGACAGCGAAACGGCAAGGGCGGTGGAAAGAAACGGATTCGGGCGCATCGTCAGGCTCCTGTGCAAAGATGGATCGGCCACATGGACCGCGGCCCGGCCTATGCGACAGGCACCACGGCGCGTCGGTGACCCCCGTCACACCGGCCCTGTCAGGGGCCTTCGGACCAGCGGCCGTTTTCGTCCTGTTTCCAGAAGCGGTTATCGACATCGTCGCGCGCGGCGAGCGTGCGCCAGAGCGCCCGCGCGTCGTCGATGCGGCTGTTGTCGAAGAGCAGGAAGGTGCGCTCGAAGCCCAGCGCCTCCTCGCGCCATTCGCCATCGGCGAGCGCTAGGTGGCTGGCGCGGTTCGGCGGCGAGGCCGCGAGCGTGCCCGAAATCAGGATCGGTTCGATCTCTTCGTCGGGCGAACCCGCAGCCCCATGCGGCAGGAAGCTCGCCGGCGTCAGCGTCCACAGCGCCTCGTCGATCGCCTGCCGCTGCATCGCGGACGCGGCGACCACCAGCAGGCGGTCGCCGTTCGCGAGGATGCGCGTCGCGAGCGCGGGGAGCACCCGTTCGACCGGGTCGCGGGTCAGCCGGTAAAAGTCGACGCGCGCCATGCTCCCCTGCCCCGCTTCGTTCAGCCTTCGTGGTTGGCGGCGATGTAGCGGTCGAGCAAGCGCACGCCATAACCGGTCGCGCCCTTCGCCCACACCGGGCCGTCCTTGTCGGCCCACGCCATGCCCGCGATGTCGAGATGCGCCCAGGCGACGCCCTCGCCGACATAACGCTTCAGGAACTGCGCCGCGGTGATCGAACCGCCTTCGCGCGGGCCGATATTCTTCATGTCGGCGATCGGGCTGTCGATCAGCTTGTCGTAAGCGGGCGACAGCGGGAAGCGCCACAATTTGTTGTTGCTGACCTCGCCCGCGGCGAGCAGGTCGGCGGCGAGCTTGTCATCGTTAGCGAAGATACCGGCATATTCGTGACCCAGCGAAATCACCATCGCACCGGTCAGCGTCGCGAGATCGACGATCACCTTGGGATCATAGGCGCTTTGCGCCCAGCTGATCGCATCGCAGAGGACCAGGCGCCCTTCGGCGTCGGTGTTGAGCACCTCGACCGTCTGGCCCGACATGGTGGTCACGACGTCGCCGGGGCGCATCGCATTGCCGTCGGGCATATTCTCGACAAGGCCGACGACGCCCACGACATTCGCCTTCGCCTTGCGGCCGGCGATCGCCTTTATCGCGCCCGCGACGGCGCCCGCGCCGCCCATATCCCATTTCATCATGTCCATGCCGGCGCCGGGTTTCAGGCTGATCCCGCCGGTGTCGAAGGTAACGCCCTTGCCGATAAAGACCACGGGCGCGTCGCCCGGATTGCCGCCGTTCCAGCGCATCGCGAGCAGCCGCGGCGGACGCGTCGACCCCTGCGCGACGCCGAGCAGCGCCCCCATGCCGAGCGCCTTCATCTGGCGTTCGTCGAGCACCTCGAGTTCGACGCCGAGCTCGGTCAGATGCTGGCAGCGTTCGACGAAGCTTTCGGGGTAGAGGATGTTCGGCGGTTCGGCGACGAGCGTCTGGGTGAGCGCGACGCCATCGGCAATCGCTTCATTTTCGGCCCAACGATCCGACAGGTCGCCGTGCGGCGAGGCGATGATCACCGTCTTAAGGCTCGGCTTCGCCTTGTCGGCGAGGCGCGTGCGATAGGTATCGAGGCGCCAGTTGCGAAGGAGCGCGCCCATGGCAAAGGCGAGGACGTCGTCGGCATCGCTCTGCCCCGTGCTCGCGAAATCGACATGGACCGCGGTCGCGCCGCTCGTCTGCAGCTTCGCCGTCAGCGCGGCGCCGCCACGCTCGAGGTCGAGCTCGCCACCCTCGCCGATGCCGACGAGCAGCAACCGCTTCGCCTGGTCGCCGTCGATCGCCGCGGTCTCTGCCACGGTGCCCGCCGCACCGTCGAAGCGTGCCTGCGCCGCCGCGGCGCCCAGCAGCGCGCCGAGCGCGCCCGCTTCGCCCTTGCGGACCGGAAAAGCGACGACGTCGGCAGACGCATCGATTTGCGCGACAAACTGAATGTCCATGCCTTAACTTTCTTATGCGATGATTGATTGGAACGTGGCGGACCGATAGGGGTTTCGCTTGCGAGTTGCAAAAACAAAGCTGCCGGTCCAAGCCGGCGAATGTCTATATAGGGTTCGGGACAAAGGGATTAAATGAGCTGGGCTTTGTTCCATCGGGCGGCGCCTGCGCGGCCGTTCTGGCTGGCGACGGCGAGCGGCCTGGCATTGGTCGCGAGCCCGGTGCTGGCCCAGACAGAGGCGAATCCGGCCCAGCCGGAAGCGGCGGCGGGCGAGCCCGACCTCCAGACGCCCGACGTCGTTCCGACGACCCTCGATGCCCCGGCAGTCCAGTCCGAGGACCAGATCGGTTTTGCAGCAGATAACCTCAATTACGACAGCGATACCGAGGTCGTCGTTGCCGACGGCAATGTCCAGATGAACCGCGAAGCGGTCGAGATGCGCGCAGACAAGGTGACGTGGAACCGGCAGACGGGACAGGTGTTCGCCGAGGGCAATGTGATGATCAAAAACCCCGAAGGCGATATCGCCTATGGGGACAAGATCGAGCTGACCGATACCTTGCGCGACGGTGTCGTCGACAATTTGCTCGTCGTGCTCGACAATGGATCGCGCCTCGCCGCGATCAAGGGAACGCGCTTCGACAACGGGAATATCGAACTCGAAAATGCCGCCTATACCCCCTGCCCGGTCGAAGATGACGCGGGCTGCCCCAAGAATCCGAGCTGGCAGATTCGCGCGGTCAAGGTGATGTACGACCGGGCGAAGAACAAGGTGCGGTACAAGGGCGCGCGCGTCGAGATTTTCGGCCTGCCGCTGATCCCGCTGCCCGGCCTCAGCCATTCGATCAACAACGAGCCGAGCAGCGGCATTTTGGTTCCCGAAATCCGGCTCGACCGCAGCAACGGGTTCGAAATCGCGGTCCCCTATTATCTGCGCATCGCGCCCGACCGCGACATCACGCTCACGCCGCACATCTACACCAGCGCCGCCCCGATGATGGAGGGCGAGTTCCGCGCGCTGACCGACATCGGGTCGTTCCGCATCAACGGCTATGCAACCTATGGGTCGCTCGTCCCGCTGACGGGCGACGATCCCGACAGCCGGAAGCGGTTCCGCGGCTACCTCGAAAGCGCGGGCAAGTTCCAGTTCGACCCGCGCTGGAGCCTGACCTATTCGGGGCGGATCGCGACCGACCGCACCTTCATGCGCCGTTACGACATCAGCCGCGACGACCGGCTGCGCTCGACCTTCGAGCTCGAACGAATCGGCGGCAACTCCTACCTCTCGATCGCCGGCTGGGCGACGCAGACGCTGCGCGCGAACGACGTCCAGGGGCAGCAGGCGATCGCGCTGCCGATCATCGACTATCGCCAGCGTATCGCCGATCCGCTGTTCGGCGGGCAGCTCGAACTGCAATTGAACACGCTCGCGATCGGGCGCACCGCCGGACAGGACACGCAGCGCGCCTTTGCGGGGGCGCAATGGAATTTGCGCGGTCTGACCGGACTAGGTCAGGAAGTGACGCTGACCGCGCTCGTGCGCGGCGATGTTTATCACAGCGACGAAAATCTGCTGACCGCCATCCCCGGCTATCGCGGCAAATCGGGCTGGCAGGCGCGCGGCATCGCCGCGGTCGCCGCCGACATGCGCTGGCCGTTCATCGGCGAATTCGCGGGCGGCACTCAGACGCTGACCCCGCGCGTGCAGCTGGTTGCGACGCCGCCGATCAAGAATCTCGACATCCCGAACGAGGATTCGCGCGCCTTCGACCTCGAGGACAGCAATCTCTTCGCGATCAACCGCTTCAACGGCCACGACCGGTTCGAGGATGGCGCGCGCATCACTTATGGCGTCGAGTGGAACTACAGCCGCCCCGGTTTCAATATCAACAGCATGGTCGGGCAGAGCTATCGCCTGTCGGACAAGCCAGCGCTCTTCCCCGACGGCACCGGGCTGACCGACCGCACGTCGGACATCGTCGGGCGCACGACGATTGCATACCGCGATTTCCTGCGCCTGACGCACCGTTTCCGGCTCGACAAGGATAATCTGGCGGTTCGCCGCAACGAATTCGACGCGACGATCGGCAGCCGCTCGACCTATGCGGTGATCGGCTATTCGCGGCTCAACCGCGATATATTGCTGCTCGGCGAAGATTTGCAGGACCGCGAAGAAGTTCGCGCCGGCGGCCGCGTCGCCTTTGCAAAACACTGGTCGCTGTTCGGCTCCGCGATCGTCGACCTGACGCAGCGCAGCGACGATCCGCTGAGCGGCGCCGATGGGTTCGAACCGATACGCCACCGCCTGGGCGTCGCTTATGACGACGATTGCCTGTCGATCGCGCTGACCTGGCGGCGCGACTATGCCGACACCGGCGACGCGAAACGCGGCAACAGCTTCTCGTTCCGCATCGCATTCCGCAACCTGGGGTTCTGACCGGTTCCGCTCAGCCTAGGTTCAGCGTCCGCACGCTATCTGCTGGCATCAAACCGTCCCACATCGCGGATTGCGCTGGACCATCGGGCGTTTCCGCTGATACGGAGCGTCCGGACTTTCTCGAATAGGGTAAAGATGACCAAATTTTCGACCATGACCGGCCTGATCGCTCTGGCCGCCGTCGGCGTAACGCCCGTGCTGGCCCAGACCGTTGCCGACAGCGAAGTGCCGACGACCAGCCTCAACATTCCCGGCAATGTGCAGCTTTTCGGCGATGCAAAGCCGAACGTCTATCGCCCGTCCGCCTCGGTGAACGGCGAGATCATCACGGCGACCGACATCGAACAGCGCATGGCGCTGATCCGCATTGCGAACAACAATGTCGAGCTGCCGCCCGAAGAGGTGCAGCGTTTGCGCAGTCAGGTGTTCAGCAACCTGATCGACGAGAAATTGCAGATTCAGGAAGCCAAGGCGGCCGAGATCACGATCGACGAAAATGTCGTGAACGACCAGTTCGCGCGGCTCGCGACGCGTTTCAAGCAGACCCCCGACCAGTTTGCGACCTATCTGGCGTCCAAAGGCTCGTCGGCTGCAGCGGTGAAACAGCAGATCCGCGGCGAATTCGCCTGGGACCGCCTGTTGTCGCGCAACATCCAGTCGACGACCAACGTTTCGCCCGAAGAGGTCGAGATCGTCGTCAAGCAGCTCAATGATTCCAAGGGGCAGGATGAATTCCACCTCGGCGAAATCTATCTGTCGGCGACGCCCGAGACGGCCGCGGCGGTCAGCGAGAATGCCAAGAAGATCATCCAGGCGTTGCAGGCGGGCGGTAGCTTCGCCGCCTATGCGCGCCAGTTTTCGGAAGCATCGACCGCCGTCGTCGGCGGCGATCTGGGCTGGGTGAAAGCCGGCCAGCTCCCCGCTTCGATGGGCGAGGCCGCGACGCAGATGCAGCCCGGCCAGCTCATCGGCCCGGTCGAGGTGCCCGGCGGCATCTCGATCATGCTGATGATCGACCGCCGTCAGGTCCTGACCGCCGATCCGCGCGACGCGATCCTCAGCCTGAAGCAGATTTCGCTCGATTTCCCGGCGGGCACGACGCAGGCAAAGGCGTCCGAACTCGCCGGCAAGTTCGCCGAAAAGACGCGCGGTATCGCCGGTTGCGGCGCCGCCGACGCGGTGGCGCAGGGACTGGGCGCCACAGTCGTGTCGCGTGACAATATCGAAATGCGCGCGCTGCCCGCCCCGCTGCAGGCCACCCTCGCCAACCTTCAGGTCGGCCAGACGACACAGCCGTTCGGCGCCGCGAACGAAGGCGTCAGCGTCCTCGTCCTGTGCGGCCGCGACATGCCGCAGACGGCGGCCGCGCCGGACCGCAGCCAGATCGAGGAAAAGATTCTCGAGGACAAGGTCAACAAGCGGGCCCAGCGCTATCTGCGCGACCTGCGCCGGGATGCCGTGATCGAATATAGCTGATGACGGATATCAACAATCGACGTCCGATCGCGGTCACCATGGGTGACCCGGCCGGCGTCGGTCCCGAGGTGACAGCCCGTGCCTGGGACGCACGCCGCGAGAACAGCCTGCCGCCCTTCGTCGCCATCGGCGACGCCGCCGCAATCTCCGCCGTATGGGACGGTCCCGTCGCGCGCGTGACCGACATGGACGAGGTCGTGCGCGCATTCGGCGACGCCCTGCCTGTCTGGCACCTCGAAGACAGCGGCCCGCTGACTCCCGGGCAGCCGACGCCCGCGGGCGCGACCTGTGCGCTCCACACGCTCGAAACCGGGATCGGGCTGACGCGCAATCAGGCGAGTTCGGCGCTCGTCACCGGGTCGGTGTCCAAATATGCGCTGCACGGCATCGGCTACACGCATCCGGGTCAGACCGAATTCATCGCCGAACGCTGCGGCGTTACCGCGACCAATGCGGTGATGATGCTCGCGGGGCCGAGCCTGCGCGTCGTCCCGCTCACCGTGCACATCCCGCTCGCCGAGGTATCCGAACGGCTGACGACCGAGTTGATCGTCGCCAAGGCACGGATCGTCGCGCGCGGGCTGCGACGCGATTTCGGGATCGAGACGCCGCGCATCGCGCTCGCCGGGCTCAACCCGCACGCCGGTGAAAGCGGCCAGCTGGGCAGCGAGGAAGAACGCATCATGGCGCCCGCGGTCGCACAGCTCGCCGACGAAGGGCTTGTCGTCGATGGGCCGCTCGCCGCCGACGGGCTGTTCGCGCCCGCGATCCGCGAGCGGTACGACGCCTTGCTGTGCGCCTATCACGACCAGGCGCTGGCCCCGTTCAAGGCGCTGCATTTCCACGACGGCGTCAACCTGACGCTCGGGCTGCCGATCATCCGCACCTCGCCCGACCATGGCACGGCGTTCAATATCGCGGGCACCGGCACCGCCGACCCCGGCCCCACGATCGCCGCGATCGCGATGGCGGCCCGGATGGCGCTGGCCCGCGAGCGCAGCTGCGCACCCGCGAAGTGAAGGTCGAGCCGCAGGTCCCGCTGCCGCCGCTGCGCGAGACGGTGCGCGCGCACGGCCTGTCGGCAAGCAAGGCGCTGGGGCAGAACTTCCTTTTTGACGAACAATTGCTCGACCGCATCGCGGCGATGCCCGGCGATCTGGGCGGCGTCACGGTGTTCGAGGTCGGGCCCGGCCCCGGCGGGCTGACGCGCGCGCTGCTGCGTGCGGGCGCGAAGGTGATCGCGGTCGAGCGCGACGATCGCTGCCTCCCCTTGCTCGCCGAACTGGGTGACGCCTTTCCGGGGCAACTGACGGTGATCGCCGATGACGCGATGGCGGTCGACGTCGATGCGCTGACGGGCGGCGCGCCTTATCATATCGTCGCCAACCTGCCCTATAATGTCGGCACCGCGCTGTTCACGCGTTGGCTGGAGCCCGCGGCGTGGCCGCCGCGCTGGCTTTCGCTGACGCTGATGTTCCAGCTCGAGGTCGCCGAACGCATCGTCGCGCCGGTCGGTACCGATGCCTATGGCCGTCTCGCGGTGCTTGCGCAGTGGCGGTCGACCGCGAAGATCGCGATGAAAGTGCATCGCTCGGCCTTCACCCCGCCACCCAAGGTGATGTCGGCGATCGTCCATGTCACGCCAGCCGATCAGCCCGAAGGCGTCGCGCCGAAATTGCTGTCGAAGCTGACCGAAAAGGGGTTCGGCCAGCGACGCAAGATGCTGCGGCAGAGCCTGAAGGGTGTCGAGGGGGCCGTCGCGGTCGCCGAAACGCTGGGGATCGATCCGACCCGGCGCGCGGAGACGGTCAGCGTCGCCGAATGGGTCGAACTGGCGCGCGCGCTCGGCGCCTGACCGAAATCAGTTCTGCTTGTGGGTGCCGACGGTCGCGACGACCGGCTTGGGCACAAGCACTTCGGCGGCGACGACGCGCTTCGACGCGCTCGACGCGATCGTCTTTTCCAGCGCCGCGACCTGCGGGCATTTACTGTCGCAGATCCGCTGTGCCTCGGCGAGCTTTTCGCGCGCGAGTTCGAGCGCACCCTTGTCGGCGAGCGCTTCGCCCTGCCCGGTCAGCGCGACAACGTCATTGGGCTCGAGCACCAGCGCTTCGCGGTAGAGGCCGATCGCCTTGCCCGGCAGCCCCTGCGCACGCGCGACCTGCGCGAGCGCGATGATCGCCGACCGGTTGCGCGGATCGGCGGCGAGCGCCGATTCATAGAGGTCGATCGCCAGGTCGAGATCGCCCGCGTCCTGCGCCTTATGTCCTTCTTGCTGGAGCGCGATCGAGCGGGGGAAGATGTCGTTGTCGGCGCGCTGCGCGTCGGATGCTGTGGGCAGGCTGGCGAGGATCAATCCCGCCGAAAGAGCCAGAAAACCGACACGCATCGCATTCTCCCATCGCTTCAATACAGGGGATGCTAACATGGTGCCGTCAGTCGTGCGAGAAAAAATCCGTCGCAACCGTCACGCCCCGGCGTGAACAGGAAACCATGTCCCGCGGTGCGGCCGATGCCGTCCGGCAGATAGCCGGCGTCGGCCGTCCAGCCCGGATGCCGGTTCAGAAAATCGTCCACCTGTGCCCGCCCCTCGCGCGTGATGATCGAGCAGACAGCATAAAGGAGTTTGCCGCCGGGCGCCACAAGATCGGCGCCGATATCAATCAGTTTGGCCTGATCGGCGAGGTGGCGTTCGAGCCGCGCGGGGGTGAGGCGCCAGCGCAGTTCGGGGCTACGCCGCCAGGTCCCGCTGCCCGAGCAGGGCGCGTCGACAAAGACATGCGTCGCCTTGCCCTGCCAGTCGGCGAGCATCGCGGGTTCCTGTCCGGGGTTGAGCAGCCGCGTTTCGATGCGCGTCGCCCCGGCGCGTTCGGCGCGCGGCGGCAATTGCTGGAGCCGGGCACGATTCGTGTCGCAGGCAAGGATGTCGGCGTCGTTTCCGGTGAGCGATGCGATTGCGAGCGTCTTGCCGCCGCCGCCCGCACACAGGTCGACGATCGCGTGCCCCGGCGCGGCGCCCAGCACGGCGGAGGCATATTGGCTCGCGGCGTCCTGGACCTCGAATTGCCCTTCGGCATAGGCTGGATGCTGGACCGCGGCGGTTTCGGGCGGCAGGCGCCAGCCGTCGGGTGCCCCCTCGATCGCTTCGCCTTCGGGGAAAAGCGCCGCGAGATCGGCAACGGTCGCCCTGATGCGGTTGGCGCGCAGGTCGAGCGGCGCGCGGGCGAGCATCGCCGCGCCTTCGTCTTCGCCGACGAGCGGGTCGAACAGGTCGATCAGCGCCTGCGCGGCGAGCCCGGCTTCGCCGCGCGGTTCGTCGGCGGCGATCGGGGCCGGCCCGTATGACGAACCGTCGAACAGCTCCGCCAGTTCGGGCTGCGTATCGACGAGCGCGAGCATCGCGGCGCGACCCGACGCGGGCGGCGAGCGCACGACACGGATCGCGTCATAGACATGGGCGCGGATCGCGCGGCGGTCCTTAGACCCCGCATAACGGCGCGCGCGCATCGCTTCGGCAAAGATCGCGTCGGCGGGCGCACCGCCCTCGCGCGCGGCGGCGGCGATGGCGTCGAGGATTTCGATCGCCGCCTGAATTCGCGCTGCGGGCGTCATCGACCGGCCTCAGCCGACCGGATAATTCGGCGCCTCGCGAGTGATCGCGACGTCGTGGACATGGCTTTCGCGCAGACCCGCATTGGTGATGCGCACGAACTTTGCGCGCTCGCGCAAGTCCTTGAGCGTGCGGCTGCCGGTATAGCCCATCGCCGCCTTCACGCCGCCGACGAGCTGGTGGATCACGTCCTTCGCGGGGCCCTTGAACGGCACCTGTCCTTCGATGCCTTCGGGAACCAGCTTCATCTGGTCCTTGATGTCCTGCTGGAAATAGCGGTCGGCCGAGCCGCGCGCCATCGCGCCGACGCTGCCCATGCCGCGATAGCTTTTGTAGGTGCGGCCTTGGAACAGGAAGGTCTCGCCCGGCGCTTCGGCGGTGCCCGCGAGCAGCGAGCCGACCATCACGCTCGATGCGCCCGCCGCCAGCGCCTTCGCAATGTCGCCCGAGGTGCGGAGGCCGCCGTCGGCGATGACGGGCACGCCCAGTTTCGACGCCGCTTCGACGCTGTCGAGGATCGCGGTGAGCTGCGGCACGCCGACACCCGCGACGACGCGCGTCGTGCAGATCGAGCCGGGGCCGATACCGACCTTCACCCCGTCGGCGCCCGCGTCGATCAGCGCCTTCGTCGCATCGCCCGTCGCGACATTGCCCGCGAGCACCTGCACACGGTTCGACAATTTCTTGATGCGTTCGACGGTCGCACCGACGCCTTTGCTATGGCCGTGCGCGGTGTCGACGACGATCAGGTCGCATTCGGCGTCGAGCAGCGCCTCCGCGCGCTCGATGCCGCTGTCGCCGGTGTTGGTCGCCGCCGCGACGCGCAGCCGGCCGGTGCCGTCCTTGGTCGCTTCGGGATAGTTGACCGCTTTTTCCATGTCCTTGACCGTGATCAGGCCGATGCAGCGATAATCGTCGTCGACGACGAGCAATTTTTCGATGCGGCGCTGGTGCAGCAGCTTGCGCGCCTCGTCCTGCCCGACGCCGGGGCGCACGGTCGCCAGATTGTCGGCGGTCATCAACTCGCGCACCGGCTGGCCCGGATTGTCGGCGAAGCGGACGTCGCGGTTGGTGAGGATGCCGACGAGTTTGCCGCCCGTTTCGACCACCGGGATGCCCGAAATCCGGTGCTGGTCCATCAGCGCGGTCGCATAGGAGAGCGGTGCGTCGGGGGTGATCGTGATCGGGTTGACGATCATGCCGCTTTCGAAGCGCTTGACCTGCCGCACCGCCGCGGCCTGTTCCTCGATCGTCAGATTGCGGTGGAGGACGCCGATGCCGCCGATCTGCGCCATCAGGATCGCCATGTCGGCCTCGGTCACCGTGTCCATCGCCGACGACAGGATCGGGATGTTGAGGTTGATTTCGCTGGTCAGCTGCGTCGAGAGATTGGCATCCGACGGCAGGATATCCGACGCGCCGGGCACCAACAGAACATCGTCGAAGGTCAGGCCGGTGATGATTTCCATGGGTGCCACTTTCTGGTGCGGGCGGCGCCTGCCCCGCATTTCCGGAGCCGCGCACGCGATTCGTTTGGTGGCGGCCCATGTAACCAGTCGAGCCCAAGCGCGCCAGTGGGGCGAACGAATATTTCGCGGCAGGTCCGGACGATGGGTCGGAGCCGGGATTTCACGCATGTCGCACAGCGCAATGTAACCGGTTGCATTGGCTCCGGCGTCCCGTTAGACCGATGACATAACATAGTTTCGGCGAAGAGGATATCTGCATGGACATGCCCAGCCAGGCGTCCGCCAACAGTGGCGGACGGTCGAACGCCGTCGCGGCTTTTGCCGCAGTGACCGTGCTTTTCTTCGCCTGGGGCTTCATCACCTCGCTGATCGACCCGCTCGTCGCCGCGGTGAAGGGCATCTTCACGCTGAGCGATGCCGAGGCGCAGCTCTCCGCCTCGGCCTTCTTCATCGCCTATGGCCTGATGTCCTTCCCCGCCGCCGCGCTGATCGCGCGGTTTCATTCGGTGCCGTCGATCCTGACCGCGCTGTCGACGATGGTCGTCGGCTGCCTTGTCATGCTCGCCGCGGCGAACCTCGCGGTCTATCCGCTCGTGCTCGCCGGACTGTTCATTCTGGCGAGCGGCATCACGATCCTGCAGGTCGCGGCCAACCCGCTCGCCGCGGCGCTCGGCGATCCGAAGCACAGCCATTTCCGCCTGACCTTCAGCCAGACATTCAACAGCTTCGGCACCTTCCTCGGCCCGCTGATCGGCGCGCACCTGTTCCTCGAAGGAGTCGAGGTCAAGGAAGGCACGGTGGTCACCGAAGCCGTGCGTGCGCAGGCGCTCGCCGGGATCGATTCGGCCTATTTCTGGATCTGCGGCCTGATCGCCGCGCTGCTCCTCTTCTTCTGGGTCAGCCGCCGCATCGTCAACGAAGCCGTTCCCCCCGCCCCAATCGGCAGCCGCGCCGGAATGGGCGAACTGATCCGCGAGGCCTTTTCGTCGCGCTGGGCCTTGCTCGGCGGGCTCGCAATCTTCCTCTATGTCGGTGCAGAGGTCGCGATCGGCACGCAGATGGCGCTGTTCCTCAACAGCGACGCCGTATGGGGCCAATCGGATGCGCCGTTCGGCCTGTTCGGCTGGATCATGGGCAGCGACGGCGTTCCCGGCGTCTCGCTTCAGGAAGCCGGCAAGGCGGTTGCGCTTTACTGGGGCGGCGCGATGGTCGGCCGCGCGATCGGATCCGTCCTCCTCGCGCGCTTCTCCGCGGCGAAGCTGCTCGCGCTCTTCACCGCCATCGCCGCGCTGCTCTGCCTCTATGTCGTATTTGTCGGCGGGGTGAGCGGAGGCTTCGTCGCGCTGTCGATCGGCCTGTTCAACTCGATCATGTTCCCGGTGATCTTCACGCTGACGCTCGAACGCTCGACCGCGCGCGCCGAGGCGACGTCGGGACTGCTCTGCACTGCGATCGTCGGCGGCGCGGCGATCCCCTATCTCGCGGGCCATTTGTCCGACGCGGTCGGCTATGCGGCGGCGCTCGCGTTGCCCGCCGCCTGCTACGTCCTGCTGTGCATCTTCGCCGTCGCCGCCGGGCGCGCGCCCGCGCGTCAGGCCACCGCGGGCGCGACGGTCCACTGATCGCGGCAGACACAAGGGGATAGGGAAGCCATGGCCGGACTGACGATCGAGGGTGCACGCAAGAGCTTCGGCGAGACCGAGGTACTGAAAGGCGTGTCGATCGAGGTCGCCGACGGCGAATTCACCGTCATCGTCGGCCCGTCGGGGTGCGGCAAGTCGACGCTGCTGCGGTCGGTCGCGGGGCTCGAGGAACTGACCGGCGGGCGCATCCGCATCGGCGATCGCGACGTCACCGACCTTGCCCCGTCGGCGCGCGGCATCGCGATGGTGTTCCAGTCCTACGCGCTCTACCCGCACCTCACCGTCTATGAAAATATGGCGTTCGGGCTACGCATCGCGAAAGCGGACAAGGATGAAATCGCACGGCAGGTCCAGCGCGCGGCGGAAATCCTGAATATCGAGGGCCTGCTCGGTCGCAAGCCCGCCGCCCTGTCGGGCGGGCAGCGCCAGCGCGTCGCGATCGGCCGCGCGATCGTCCGCCAGCCGGAGATATTCCTGTTCGACGAACCGCTGTCGAACCTCGACGCCGACCTTCGGGTGCGGATGCGGTACGAGTTTGCGGCGCTCCACCGCACGCTCGGCACGACGACGCTTTATGTCACGCACGACCAGATCGAGGCGATGACGCTTGCCGACCGCATCATCGTGCTGCGCGACGGGCGGATCGAACAGGTCGGTACCCCGCGCGAACTTTACGAGCGCCCGGCGAACATCTTCGTCGCGCAGTTCCTTGGCACCCCGCGCATGAACATTGTGCCGGTGACGGTCTCGGGTCCCGGGGAAGCGACATTCCCCGACGGGCGCATCGTCGCTCTGCCGTCGCACGCGAAGGCGCTGCCCGCCGGAACGCGCCTCTCCGTCGGCATCCGGCCCGAGGATATCGCAATCGGAGCCGCTTCGGGCGCGCTCTCCCACCGGATCGGCTTCATCGAACGGCTGGGCGGGCTCGCGACGATCCACCTGCACGGCGCCGCGGGCGACGAACCGCTGGCGTGCCAGCTTCGCGACGACGGCAGCCTGCGCGAAGGCGATGTCGTGCCGGTCCTGCTGCCGGCGGGTCGCCTGCACCTCTTCGATAGCGAGGGCGCCGCGCTGCATGGGGAGGCGCGCGAATGACCTTGCCTACGCATCATGTAACCGGTTACGGTGTGAACGTTTCCGCGCCCGGCAACAAGACAAGGGACGGAGTCGCATCGGCGGCCCGGCGCCAATGGAGGGAAAGGGGACAAGCGGCATGGCCACATTGAGGGACGTCGCCCGCGAAGCGGGGGTTTCTGTCGCCACGGCGTCGCGCGCGATCAATGGCCTCGGCAACGTCACCGCACCGACACGCGCGGCGGTAATGGCGGCGGTCAAGAAGCTCAATTTCGTGCCGCACAGCGGCGCGCGCAGCCTGACACGGCGCAAGACCGACACCGTCGGCGTGATCCTCCCCGACCTGTTCGGCGAATTCTTCTCCGAGATCATCCGCGGCATCGACCTTGTCGCGCATGAATCGGGAATGCACCTGCTGCTCGGCAACATGCACGGCAGCACCCACGAAACCGCCGCCGCGATCGCTGCGATGCGCGGGCGCGTCGACGGGCTGCTCGTGATGCCGCCGGACCTCAAGCCCGAGCTGCTCGCCGACTATCTCGACCCCGCGCTTCCGACGGTGCTGCTCAATTATGATGCGGGGCCGCTCGACCTGCCCTTCGTCGCGGTCGACAATTACCGGGGCGCTTATGCGATGACCGAGGCGCTGCTCGCGCGCGGCGCGCGGCACATCGTCCATATCGCGGGGCCCAAGCACAATCGCGACGCGCGCGACCGGCAGCGCGGCTTCGTCGACGCGATGGCCAAGATCGGCGGCGTGCGCAATCCGGCGATCCTGCCCGGCGATTTCTCCGAAGAAAGCGGCGCCCAGGCGGCGCGGCTGCTGGTGCAGGGACAGCTTCCCGCCGACGCGGTCTTTGCCGCGAACGACCAGATGGCGGTCGGGCTGATCGCGGGGCTCGCCGAGGCGGGCAAGTCGGTGCCCGGTGACGTCATGGTGGCAGGATTCGACGATATCCCGCTCGCGCGCCACCTCAACCCTTCGCTTTCGACGATGCAGGTCCATATCGACCGGCTGGGATCGACCGCGATGATGATGCTGCTGCGTATCCTGCGCGGCGAGACGCTGGGCGCGGCGAGCGCGACGATCCTGACCCCCGAACTGATCGCGCGCGGGACGACCGGCGGCGCGGCGAACAATGCGACCGCGCAGCCGGTGACGGCGGCCGACGCACGCGCATGACCTGTCGTGGCGCCCGATGCAGGTGACGCGGCGCCAGTTGACGGGTGCGCTCGCCGCGCTGCCCCTGTTCCCGATGCTCGGTGCATGCGGCGCGCGGCGCGATGGGGCGCTGACGATCTGGGCGATGGGCAACGAGGGCGCGAACCTGCCCGCATTGCTGAAGACGCTCTCTTTGCCCGCTGCCATGCCGCCGATTGAGGTGCAGCCGCTGCCCTGGACCGCGGCGCACGAGAAATTGCTCACGGGCTTTGCCGGCGGATCGCTGCCCGCGATCGGACAGGTCGGCAACAGCTGGATCGCCGAGATGGCGGCGATCGGTGCGATTACCCCGGTCCCCGCGTCGGCCGAACCGATCCTCGCCGACCAGTTCGCCGCGGTGGTCGACACCAACCGTATCGCGGGCCGGACCTGGGCGGTTCCCTGGTATGTCGACACACGGCTGCAATTTTACCGCAAGGATCTGTTCGCGCGCGCCGGTCATGCCGCACCGCCCGCCGACTGGGCGAGCTGGAAGGCGGCACTGCACCGGGTGAAGCAGCTTGCCGGCAACGGCAATTATGCCCTGCTCTACCCGCTCAACGAATATGAGCAGCTCACGACGCTCGCGCTATCGGCGGGCGCGCGGATGCTGCGCGACAATGGCGCGCGCGGGGCCTTTTCGGATCCCGAATTCAAGGCGGCGCTCGCCTTCTACAAATCGCTGTTCGACGAAGGGCTCGCGCCGCTGGCGTCGTCGGCGCAGATTTCCAATGTGTGGAACGAGTTCGCGCGCGGCTATTTCAGCGTCTTCCTGTCGGGGCCGTGGACGATCGGCGACATGAAGAGCCGCCTGCCCGCCACGATGCGGGGCAAATGGGGCACCGCGCCGAATCCCGGCCCGAACGGCATCGGGTCGGCGGCACCCGGCGGATCGAGCCTCGTCGTTTTTGCGGGCACCGAAAATCCGGGCGCCGCGTGGGAGGTACTCACGCGCCTGCTGTCGCCCGCCGCGCAGCTCGACTTCCACGAATTGACGGGCAGCCTGCCCGCGCGGCGCTCGGTATGGCGCCAAGCAGGACTGGCGAGCGACGCAGCCGTCGCGCCCTTTGCCACCCAGCTCGACCATGCAACCGCGCTGCCCAAGGTGCCCGAATGGGAACGCATCGTCACCGAGATGCAGGTCGTCGCCGAACGTATGGTGCGCGGGCAATTGAGCGTCGACGCGGCGGCGAAGGAAATCGACCGCCGCGCCGACCGGTTGCTCGAAAAGCGGCGCTGGATGCTCGAAAAGGGGAAGGCGCTGTGAGCGCGGTCGGCCACAGGCGCGAAGCGCGCGCCGGCTGGACGATGAGCGCGCCCGCGCTCGCCGCGATCGCGGCCTTTTTCGTCGTTCCGGCGATCGCATCGCTGTTCCTGAGCTTCACCGACTTCGACATCTATGCCCTCGCCGATTCAGGCAATCTGCGCTTCGTCGGGCTCCAGAATTACGAACGGCTGATCGAAAACCCGCTGTTCTGGAAAGCGATGGGCAACACGCTGTGGTTCGTCGTCCTCGGCGTGCCCTTCATCGTCACCCTGTCGCTGTTCACGGCGATGCTCGTCAATTCGCGCTGGCTCAAATGGCGCCCGGTGTGGCGCGTCGCGCTGTTTGCGCCCTATGTGACGACGCTCGTCGCGACCGCGGTCGTGTGGCGCTACCTGCTCCACACGCGCTACGGCCTCGTGAATTATCTGCTGTCGCTGTTCGGCATTGCGCCGATCGACTGGCTGGGGAGCCCGAACGCATCGCTGCCCGCGATCCTGATCTTCGTCGGGTGGAAGACGTTCGGCTACAACATGATCATCTTCCTCGCCGCGCTCCAGACAGTGCCGCGCGAACTCGACGAAGCGGCGCGGATCGACGGCGCCGGCTGGTTCACGCGGCTGCGCCACGTCACCCTGCCCGCGATCGCGCCGACGGTGCTGCTCGTATCGGTGCTCACCGTCGCGGGCATGTTCCAGCTCTTCGCCGAACCCTATGTGATGACACAAGGCGGCCCCGCCCAGTCGACCGTCACCATCCTCTATTTCATGTATGAGGAAGGGTTCAAATGGTGGAACCTCGGGTCGGGCGCAGCGGTCGCCTTCCTGCTCTTCCTCTGCATTCTTGCGGTGACGCTGGTGCAGCTCAAGCTCGCGAAACGCGGGGGTGCGATATGAGCGTGCGTCGCTGGTCGGTCACCCTGCTCGCCGCGTTCGTCACGCTGCTCACCGTCGCGCCCCTGCTGTGGATGGTCTCGGTCAGCTTCATGGCGCCGGGCGAGGCGGCGCAATTCCCGCCGCCGCTGCTTCCCGAAACGCCCAGCCTCGAAAATTACCGCACCTTGTTCGGCACCTTCGGCATCGGGCGCTTCCTCGCCAACAGCTTGCTCGTCTCGACGCTCGCGACCATCCTCGCGCTGCTCTTCACCATCCCGGCAGGCTACGCCTTTGCCAAGCTGCGCTTCAAGGGGCGCGATGCGACCTTCCGCCTGCTCGTCGCCGCGCTCGTCGTGCCGGGACAGATCGGGATGCTGCCCTTGTTTCTCGAACTGAAGGCGATGGGGCTCGTCAACAGCTACGCCGGCGCGCTGATCCCTTGGCTCGCGGGCATTTTCGGCATCTTCCTCGTCCGCCAATATTGCCTGTCGATCCCCGACGAGATGCTCGAGGCGGCGCGGATCGACGGTGCGAGCGAGGGGCAGATATTGCGCCGCGTCGTGCTGCCGATCCTGACGCCGATCATCGTCACGCTCGCGCTGTTCGTGTTCCTCGGCAGCTGGAATGACTTCATGTGGCCGCTGATCGTCCTCGCCGACCAGGATCTCTATACCCTCCCCGTCGCGCTCGCCGCGATGAGCCGCGAACATGTGCAGGATAACGAGCTGATGATGGCGGGCGCCGTCGTCACCACCCTCCCCGTGCTCATCCTCTTCCTCGCGCTCCAGCGTTTTTACCTGAGCGGCCTGTTGACCGGGAGCGTCAAGGGATGACCCGTGCAAACAAGGATCGAATGATGACATATTGGACCGCGGCGCTGCTGGGCCTCGCGCTCGCAGCCTCGCCCGCCACCGCCAGGACGAAGGCGCCCACCGTTGTCGAGGGGCAGGCCCCGCAACCTCCGATCGAGGCGGGCAATTACCCGTACCAATTGTTCGTGCCCAAAGGCTATCTGGCCGACAGCGCGACACCCTATCCGCTGCTGATCTTCCTCCACGGGTCGGGTGAGCGCGGCGACGATGTCGCGAAAGTCAAAGTCCACGGCCCGCCGAAGATCGCCGACCGCGACCCGGCGTTCCCCTTCCTCACCGTTTCGCCCCTGCTCGGCACCGATCAGGATTGGGACATCGACAAGCTCGACCGGCTGGTCGACCATATCGCGAAGACATATCGCGTCGATCCGGCGCGCGTGTATCTCACCGGCCTCAGCCGCGGCGGGCATGCGAGCTGGCGCTGGGCAATCGCCGAACCGAAGCGTTTTGCCGCGGTCGCCGCGGTCGCCGGACGCGGCAATCCCGGCGAAGCGTGCCGGTTGATGGACCTGCCCGTCTGGGCCTTCCACGGCGACCGCGACGATGTCGTCGTCCCCGAAGGCAGCTTCAACATGGCGCGCGCGATCCGCGCCTGCGGCGGCCGCAAGGTCCGCCTGACCATCTATCCCGACCTCGGCCACAACGCCTGGGATCCCGCCTACGACGACCCGGCGCTCTACGCCTGGCTGCTCGAACAGAAACTTCCCTCTTCACAGAACATAACCAAGGACAAGAAATGACGCAGACCGTATTCCCCGACGACTTCCTTTGGGGCGCGGCGACCGCCGCCTATCAGATCGAAGGATCGCCGCTTGCCGACGGCGCGGGGGCGAGCATCTGGCAACGCTTCAGCCACGACCCGCGCCTGATGGCGGTGAAGGGCGATACCGGCGACGTTGCATGCGACCATTATAACCGCATGCCCGCCGACGTCGCGCTGATGAAGGAGCTGGGGCTGAAGGCCTATCGATTCAGCGTCAACTGGGGCCGCGTGCTGCCCGAAGGCATCGGGCGCGTGAACGAGCCGGGGCTCGACTTCTACGAGCGGCTCGTCGACGAACTTCTGAAGAACGACATCGAGCCGCTGCTGACGCTCCATCACTGGGACCTGCCCGCGGCGCTCGACGACAAGGGCGGCTGGCTGAACCGCGACAGCGCCGACTGGTTCGCCGACTATGGCTCGGTGATGTACCGCCGCCTCGACGGGCGGGTGAAGAAGTGGGTGACGCTGAACGAACCATGGGTGATCACCGACGGCGGTTACCTGCACGGCGCGCTCGCACCCGGACATCGCAACCTGTTCGAGACCCCGATCGCGAGCCACAATCTGATGCGCGCGCACGGCGCCGCGGTTGCCGCCTATCGCAGCGAAGGCGCGCACGAAATCGGCCTCGTCGTCAATATCGAGCCCAAATATCCCGCCAGCGACAGCGCCGAGGATATCGCCGCGACCGCGCGCGCCCACGCCTACATGAACCGCCAATATCTCGATCCGGCACTGAAGGGCAGCTACCCCGCCGAACTCGCCGAGATATTCGGCGAGGCGTGGCCCGAATGGTCCGCCGAGGATTTGAAGGCGATCTGCCAGCCGGTCGATTTCATCGGGATCAACTATTACACGCGCAACGTCGTGAAGGCCGATCCGGCCCAGTGGCCCGTCGGCGCGTCGCCGGTGCGGCAGAATGCGACGCACACGACGACCGACTGGGAGGTTTATCCGCCCGCGCTGACCGACATGCTCGTCTGGTTCCGCGACACCTATGGCGATATTCCCGTCTATATCACCGAAAATGGCGCCGCCTTCTATGACCCGCCGAAGGCCGGTCCCGACGGCATCGACGACCCGCTGCGCTGCGATTACCTTCGCACGCATATCTCGGCGATAGGCGACGCGATCAAGAAGGGCGTCGATGTGCGCGGCTATATGGCGTGGTCGCTGCTCGACAATCTCGAATGGTCGCTCGGCTTTTCCAAGCGCTTCGGCATCGTCCATGTCGATTACGAGACGCAGGTCCGCACGCCGAAGCGCAGCGCGCGTTTCTACAGCAGCGTGATCGCGGCGAACGGCGGGAACCTCGGATGAGGCGCTGGCTGCTTGCCCTCGCCGCCGCGGCGCTGCTCGCGCAGCCCGTCGCGGCGAAGGCGCGCGCCGACCATGTTGCGGCGATGAGCTATAATATCCGGCTCGACCTTGCGTCGGACGGCGACAATGCGTGGCCGCACCGGCGCAAGGCGCTCGCGGGCGTCGTCGCCTATTACGCCCCCGACATCGTCGGGATGCAGGAGGTGCTGCTGCGCCAGAAGCAGAATCTCGAGGCTGACCTGCCCGCCTATATCTTTGTCGGCGCCGCGCGCGACGACGGGAAGGACAAGGGCGAATTTTCGCCGCTCGGCTATCGCCGTGACCGCTTCGCACTCGTGGCCTCGGGCACCTTCTGGCTCTCGCCCACACCCGACGTGCCGGGCAAGGGCTGGGACGCCGCCTATCCGCGCGTCGCGACGTGGGCGCGGCTCAGCGACAAGGCATCGAAGCATGTCCTGCTCGTCGTCAACACGCATATGGACCATGTCGGGACCACCGCGCGGCTCGAAGGCGCGCGGCAGATCCGCCGCTGGATCGGCGCGCATCGCAAGCCGGGCGAGGCCGTGGTGCTGATGGGCGATTTCAACAGCCCGACGGCCAGCCCCGCCTATGCCGCGATCACCGAGCCGGGTGCCGGCGCGTTGCGCGATACGCTGACGATCAGCCGGACGCCGCATTTCGGCCCCGCCGGTACATTCAACGCGTTCAAAATCGAACAGGATGAGGCGAGCCCGATCGACCATATCTTCGTCAGCGAGGGCGTGAGCGTGCTGCGCCACGCGACGCTGACGCAGCAGACGGGCGGCAAGCTGCCGTCGGATCATTATCCGGTGCTGGCGGACCTTTGCATCGGCAGAGGCTGCTGATTCCGCGTGCCCCGGCGAAAGCCGGAGCACGACGTTACTCGGCCTTTGCCTGATCGAGCCAGCCGCCTTCGAACCCGATGCGCTTCAGCCCGCGCACGATATGCGGGTTTTTGCGCATCACCTTCCACACGAAACCGCTGCGATGATTTTCCATCATCGCGAGGATCGGCCCCTGGTCGATGCCGAGATAGTCGTTCGCGACCCAGCCATGCACCGGATCGACCGTGCCGCTGCGCATATCCGGATCGGCGAAGGTGAAGCTGGGGTTGAACGCGTCCTTGAAGCCGTAGCGCGTGTATAGCCGCGCGCCATATTGCTTGCGCATCGCCATCAGCGCCGGGATCGTCACTTCGGGTGCGAACGGCACCGAGCCGCCCGCTGCGGTCGGGACGATCGTGCCGTCGTCGACGACGCGGATCGCGCTGACGCCGCGCGCCATATAGCCGTTGAAGAAGCGCGGGGTTTCGCCGACACGATATTTGTCCTTCGAATATCCGGGCCCGTCGGACGCGGTCCAGCCCCAGATGTCCGCGCTGTAGCCCGTCCATTTGTTCGGATTGTCGGCGCCATAGGCCCGCTGCGCCAGCGTCGCGCGGCGACTGTTCTCGAAGTAGTCGATGCCCTTGCCGCGCATGAAATCGTCGCGAATGCCCCGAAAATCGACCCAGACATGGCTGTACTGGTGTCCGAACATCGGTTCGAACTGCAGATGCTGCTGCCCGTAATAGCTGCCCCAGTCCTTTTCGAGGTCGGCCGCCCAGCCCTTGTCCCACGCGTCCTTGCCGACGGGGTGCGTCGGCGAACCGAGCGCCAGCACATAGACGAGCATCCCCTCGTTATAGCCGACCCAATCGTGCGTTTCGAAACCCTTCTCGGGCTTCCAGCCCATCGTGATCCCGTGCGAATTCGCCAGGTTCGCCGCCTGCGTCCCCGTCCTCGTGCGCTGGACGAAGGTCCAGTCGACGCGCGTGTAGATCTTTTCCGCAAGCTCGCGGATCTCGGCCTCGACCGGATCGTCCCGGTCGTAATAGCTTTGCGCGAACAGCGCGCCGCCGAGGAACAGGCTGGTGTCGACGGTCGACAGTTCGTTGGTCTTGAAGCGGGTACCGTCGTCATTTCGCAGGAAATGATAGAAGAAGCCCTTGTAACCGGTCTTGCCCGCGGCTTCCGGCCCCTGTGGCGCGGTCCAGTAGAAACGCAGGCAATCGCGCGTGCGCAGCGCCGCTTCGGCGCGCGTCACATAACCGCGCTCGGCGCCGATCCCGTACGCCGTCAGCGCAAAACCCGTCGCGGCGATCGACGAGAAGGGATTGCTCGGCCAGCGATCGGGCGCGAGGCAGCGCTGCGTGTCGGTGGTGTCCCAGAAATAGCGGAAGGTGCGCTCGGTCAGCTCTTCCGAAAAGGCGGCCTCGCTCATCGGCGCCAGCGATTCGGGGGGCTGGACCGTCGCCGCCGGGGCGGCGGGTGACCGTGCGGGGCTGGCAGTGCAGGCGGCGGTCAGCGCGACAAGCGGCAGGGCGAGCGCCCCGATCCGGAACGACATTCGATACTCCAAAAATTGGGCGCCCGGCCCGCGGGAGGGGGGTGCGGGCCGGGCGCCTTGTCAGCCGGTCAGAATTGGAAGCCGGCTGATAGCTTAATCGTTCGCGGCGGACCATCAAGGCCGAGATCGTTCGGATTGCGCAGCCCCGTCACCGCGCTGAAACCGCCGTAGTTCCGGTCGTTGAACAGGTTGATGATGTCGAGGCGGAAGCGCAGCCGGGCCTCGTCGCTGAGGAAGCCGAGCGGAACATATTTGGTGAGCGAGAGGTCCATCTGGCGGTATCCCCAGCGATCGCCATTGCCCTTCGTCTCGATCGAGGTGACCGTACGGCTCGGCGGCGTACCCGCCGTGTCGAGCAGCGCCGCGAGGCGTTTCGGCGAGGCGATCTGGAACTTGCCCGACAGGGTGATCCCGAGCGGGATATCGACCGTCCCCGCCATCACGAAGCGATGCTTGCGCACGCCCGTAGCCGAGATGAAGGGATAGTTTTCGATGCCCGGGAAATCGAGCGAGAAGGTTTCGCCGAACTGCCGGTTTTCTTCGGCATCGATGAAGGTGTAGGTCGCGTCGAGGCTCCACGGCGAGAATTCGGTGTAGCGCTTGGTCAGCTTGAAATAGGCGGTGTTCGCGCGCGTTTCGATCCCGTTGGTGCCGAGAATGATGCTGCCGAACGGCGCCGGCGGCTGGTTGAACGGCGCATCGGGACGCCCCGTTGCCGGGAAGAAGCTGCCATCCGGCCGGCGGTTGCCGAGGACATAGGCAAAGCCGTCCTTGCTCTCGACATAGCTGTAGCCGACTTCGAGGTCGAGCAGGTTGAACCGTCCGCGAACGCCCAGGCTGAACTGGTCGGAATAGGGCGTCTTGAGATCATTCTTGATGAAGCGCAGTTCGCGTCCGGCACCGACCGGCAGACCCGCAATCAGCGCGTCGCGGCCTTCAGGGGTCAGATAAGCGGGATTCCACGCGATACAGGTTGCGCTCGGCGTGCATGGATTAAGCAGTTCGCCGGGGTTGTTGAAGTTGAACGTCCGCCCCGCGAACAGGCCCTGTGCCAGTTCCTGCTGGATGAAGTCGAACTGCGTACGGTCATAGGACCGGCCATAGCCGCCGAAGATCGCAAAGCGCTTCTCGTCGTCGAGCGCATAGGTGAAGCCGAGGCGCGGCTGCCAGGCCCCCTTGAACGCCTTTCGCTCGCTGCCCGTCGAGATATAGTCGTTGATATCGTAATTGGCGTTGCGCAGGTTCAGATAGGGCGGCGTGACGGTGCCGTTCGCCGCCGTGTACGGCGCCCGGCCGGCGACGAATTCGGCGATCGCGGGGTCATGTTCATAGTTGAGGAACGCCGGTGTCCGCTCATAATCCCAGCGCAAGCCGAGGTTGAGCGTCAGGCGGTCGTCGATTTCCCAATCGTCCTGGGCATAAATGCCGAACTGGAAATTCTTCGACGTGATGTTCGGATCGCCCCCGGCCACCGGCGCGCTGAACGTCATGCGATAGGGGATAGTGTCGTTGAACGTCCCGCCAGCGGGATTGTAGTTCACATTATAGGTGAAGACCGGATTCACGCCGTTCTGCGTGTTGGTGTTGAGCTTTACCCATTTCGCCTTCACGCCCACCTTGAAGGTGTGACCTTCAAGCCCGGTGTAGGTGAAATCGTTCGAGACCTGCCAGCCGCTCTGGCCCTTGTCCTGGAAGTTGCTTCCCGCCCCGACGCGCAGGATATCGCCGCGGCGCGTTCCGGTTGCCGGCGGCGCGTTGGGCACGACGGCGTTGAAGATCGATACATTGCCGAAATTGAGCGGGCGCGGCCCCCAGGTCACGTCTTCATAAGCGACCTTGAAGTCGTTGACCCAGGTGTCGGCGGTATGCTCCCAGCGCGCGAGACCGCGCCATTCCTCGACCTTCGCGATCGTCCGCGTTTCAAATGCCGCAAAGCCGCTGTTGAACTGTTCGCCGCTTTCGTCGCGATACTTGACCGAGAATTCGAACAGGTCGTTGTTCGTCGGGGTAAAGTTGATCTTCCCGAAATAGAGATTCTCGTCGAAGGTTTCGTTCCGCGGCCCGAACACCGAGCGATATTTCTCGGGGAAATAGCTGATCGGCAGCTCGAGGCCCGGGGTCACGTCGCGCGGATTGATGCGGCGCTTGCCTTCATAGGTCACGAAGAAGTGCAAGACGTCCTTGATGATCGGTCCGCCGAGCGCACCGCCAAACTGAAGATCCTTGGTGCGCGTCTTCGGTAGGTAGGTCGGAAAATTCTCGCTCGGCCGGCGATCACGCAGGCTCTGGTTGGTGAAGTCTATAAAGGCTTCGCCATGGAATTCATTGGTGCCCGACTTGGTCACCGCGGTGACGGCGACCGAGCTGACCTGGTCGAATTCGGCCTTATAGTTCGACGAAATGACCCGATATTCACCGACAGCGAGCTGCGGGAACGGATTGCCTTGCGTCGAATCCTGGCCCGTGACGCCGTTCTTCAGGACATAATCCTTCTGCCCGATGCCATCGATGAAGATATTCACCGAATTGCTTCCCTGCGCCCCGCCCTGAAGACGTGACTGGTCGGTGCCGTTGGTGACAAACTGCACGCCCGGAGCAAGGTCGGCAAAGGCCAGGAAGTTACGATTGTTCTGCGGCAGTTGCTCGATCAATCGCTGGGTGATGTTCGTGCCGACTTCGCCGCCCTCCATCGAGCGGATGCGGCTACCGGTGACAATGATCGCATCATCCGCGCCCTCGGCGATGTCAGGCTGCGAAAAGTCGAAATCGAGCACGGCGCTCTGGCCGACCGAAAGGGTGAATTCGTCGGTGCGGCGCACGCCACCCGGCGTGGTGAGTTCGAGGCGATAGGTGCCGACGGGGAGCGACGCGATATTATAGCTGCCGTTCGCGCCGACCGTGGCGGTACGCGTAAGGCCGGTATTCACGTTGATCGCGGTGACCTGCGACACACCGCCTTCGGCCTTCACCGTACCGCGCAGCGAGGCACCGCCGACCTGCGCCTGCACCGGCGTCGCCACCCCAATGGCGAGCGCGGCACCGGCGCTGCTCCATGCCAGCGCGGCAGCGAGCGTGCGAGCGCGCGACCGGCGCGCGGAAACGGTCTGAAAATCATGTGGAAACTTCACGGCATCCTCCCTTTTTGGCCCCCGACATTCCCCGCGGTCGCTTCTTCGCTGGCCGGCCTTGCCTCCGGTGCAGCAACGAGTCGCGGGAAATCGCGTCGTTGTTTTTTTAGTTTGTAACCGGTTTCACGATCACTGTATAGGGGGAAGCGACACAGAGGGATGCAATCGGGGGCCAGCCGGTTTTCGGCCGATTTCGGCCAATCCTCGTGACAATGTATAAGCAAACCCGACCGGGAAGGACGAATCATGCCGCCGATGACGCGCAACCTCACATGCCTGACGCTGGCCACCCTGATGGTGGGGGCAACCCTCTCCCCCGCCCCGCTGCTCGCGAAGCCCGCGGCCAGCGCGAGCCAGAAGGCGCCCGTCGATTCGGCCGGCTGGATGCGTCCCGATCCAAAGATGGATCGTTTCATCGCCGACCTGATGGCGAAGATGACGCTCGACGAGAAAGTCGGCCAGCTGAACCTGCTCACCAGCAATTGGGAATCGACCGGCCCGACGATGCGCGACAGTTATAAGGAAGACGTCCGCGCGGGCCGCGTCGGCGCGATCTTCAACGCCTATACCGCCAAATATACGCGCGAGTTACAGGCGCTTGCAGTCGAAGGGACGCGGCTCAAAATCCCCCTGATCTTCGGCTATGATGTGATCCACGGCCACCGCACAATCTTTCCCATCTCGCTCGGCGAAGCCGCGAGTTGGGATTTACAAGCTATTGAAAAGGCTGCTCGAATTTCGGCAATCGAGGCCTCTGCCGAGGGCATCCACTGGACCTTCTCGCCCATGGTCGACATCGCGCGCGACGCGCGTTGGGGCCGCATTTCGGAAGGCTCGGGCGAGGATGTCTATCTCGGCAGCCTGATCGCCAAGGCGCGCGTGCGCGGATATCAGGGCGACGACCTGTCGCGCCCCGACACGATCCTCGCGACCGCCAAGCATTTCGCCGCCTATGGCGCGGCGCAGGCCGGGCGCGACTATCATACCGTCGACATTTCGGAGCGCACGCTGCGCGACGTCTACCTGCCGCCGTTCAAGGCCGCCGCCGATGCAGGCGCCGCCACCTTCATGACGTCGTTCAACGAATATGACGGCGTCCCCGCATCGGGTAATCGCTACCTGCTGACCGACGTGCTGCGCGACAAATGGGGCTTCAAGGGTTTCGTCGTAACCGATTACACGTCGATCAACGAAATGGTCCCGCACGGCTATTCGAAGGATCTGAAACAGGCGGGCGAGCAGGCGATCAACGCCGGGGTCGACATGGACATGCAAGGCGCTGTCTATATGGAGAATCTCGCGAAATCGGTGACCGAGGGCAAGGTCGACATCAAGCGCATCGACGCTGCGGTGAAGGCGATCCTCGAGATGAAATATCGCCTCGGCCTGTTCGAGGATCCCTATCGCTACGCCGACGAGGCCCGCGAAAAGGCCACGATCTACAAACCCGAGTTCCTCGAGGCCGCGCGCGATGTCGCGCGCAAGTCGATCGTGCTCCTCAAGAACAAGGACAACGCCCTCCCCCTCGCCGCCTCGGCGAAGTCGATCGCGGTGATCGGCCCGCTCGGCAACAGCAAGGAGGACATGATCGGCAGCTGGTCGGCAGCAGGCGACCGCAAGACGCGGCCCGTTACGTTGCTCGAAGGCATGCAGGCGCGCGCGCCGAAGGGAACAAGCGTCGCCTTTGCCAAGGGCGCGAGCTATGATTTCGCCGCGGAGGGCAAGACCGACGGCTTCGCCGAAGCAATCGCGCTCGCACAGAAATCGGAAGTCATCATCGCCGCGGTGGGCGAGCATTGGAATATGACCGGCGAGGCGGCGAGCCGCACCTCGCTCGACCTGCCCGGCAACCAGCAGGCGCTGCTCGAGGAACTCAAGAAAACCGGCAAGCCGATCATCGTCGTGCTGATGAGCGGGCGTCCGAACAGCATCGGCTGGGCCGACGCCAATGCCGATGCGATCCTCGAGGCCTGGTATCCGGGCACGATGGGCGGCCACGCGATCGCCGACATATTGTACGGCGATTACAATCCGTCGGCCAAATTGCCCGTCACCTTCCCGCGCAATGTCGGGCAGGTGCCGATCCATTACGACATGAAGAACACCGGGCGCCCGATCGAACTCGGCGCGCCGGGCGCCAAATATGTCTCGCGCTACCTCGATACGCCGAACACCCCGCTTTATCCGTTCGGTTATGGGCTCAGCTATACCAGCTTCGCCTATTCGCCGGTGACGCTCGACAAGGCGAAGATCCGTCCGGGCGAGAAACTGACCGCGACCGTCACCGTCACCAACAGCGGCGCGCGCGATGGCGAAGAAGTCGTACAGCTCTATGTCCGCGACCTCGTCGGGTCGGTGACACGCCCCGTGAAAGAGCTCAAGGGTTTCGAGAAGGTGATGCTCAAAAAGGGCGAGAAACGCACAATCCGCTTCACGCTGACCGACGCCGACCTGGCGTTCACGCGGCAGGACATGAGCTGGGGCAGCGAACCCGGCCAGTTCAAGCTATGGGTCGGGCCGTCGTCGGCCGAGGGGCCCGAAGCCGCATTCGAGCTGACCGAATAGGCCGGCCTTGCCGCGGCTGGCGGGCGGGGTTAGGCGCAGACAGGTGAGTCCCGACACGCCCGCCCCGCCCTCCGCGCTCGCGCCGTTCCGCTACCCGGCGTTCCGCGCGATCTGGATCGCGAACCTCGCGTCGAACATGGGGTCGATGATCCAGTCGGTCGCCGCGGCGTGGCTGATGACCGAACTCACCCAATCGCACCTGCTGATCGCGCTGGTGCAGGCGGGCGCGACGATCCCGATCCTGCTGCTCGGCATATTCGCGGGGGCGATCGCCGACAATTTCGACCGGCGGCGTGTGATGCTTGCCGCACAGACAGGTATGCTGCTGGTCTCGGCGGCGCTGACGCTGACGACCTATCTCGACGCGATCACGCCGCTGTCGCTGCTCTTCTTCACCCTCGCCGTCGGGTGCGGCACCGCGCTCAACGGCCCCGCCTGGCAAGCGTCCGTGCGGCTGCAGGTCGGGCCGCGCGACCTGCCACAAGCAATCGCGCTCAACACCATCGCCTATAATCTCGCGCGCAGCGTCGGCCCGGCGCTTGGCGGACTGCTGATCTCGATTGTCGGCACCGCGGCCGCCTTTGGCCTCAACGCGATCAGCTATATCGTGCTGATCGTCGTGCTGCTGCGCTGGCATCCCGAAACCACACCCCGCCGCCGCACGTCGATGCTCACCGCGATTGCAGTCGGAATCCGTTTCTGCGCGCATTCGGACCCGGTACGCCGCGTACTCATTCGCGGCTTTGCCTTCGGTTTCGGCGCGGCGGGGTTCCAGGCGCTGCTGCCCTCGCTCGTCCGCGACCGGCTGCATGGGACCGAAATCACCTATGGCCTGTGCCTCGCGGCTTTCGGCGCAGGGTCGATCTTCGGTGCACTGTTGGTGAGTTCGGCGCGCCACCGCTGGGGCAGCGACCGGGTCGTCACCGCCGCGTCGCTGATCTTTGCTGCCGCGATGCTGCCGGTGGCGCTGACGGCAAGCCTTGCATGGGCCGTCGTTGCCGCCTTTGTCGCCGGCGGGGCGTGGGTGTCGATGCTGACGACGCTCAACGTCGCGATGCAGCTCCGCTCGCCCGAGGAAATCCTTGGCCGTTGCCTGTCGATCTATCAGGCGGTCACCTTCGGCGCGATGGCGCTCGGCGCCTACACGCTCGGCCTGATCGCCGACCTGTCGTCGTTGCCGGCGGCGCTCTTCATCTCGACCGGATGGCTTGTCCTGACGGCGATACTCCTGCGCTTCGTCGCGCCGATGCCGCGGCGCGACGAAGGCCGGCTCATGCCCTGACGGCCGGTTCGACCTGAATGGTCGAGTCCGCGATATCGAATTGGTCGTGGAGCAATTTGGCGATATCGCGTTGCAATCCGCCGATGTCGCTTTCCGGCGACGCAACGGCATGAACCGTCGCGCGGTTCATGCCGTTGCTGATCGACCAGACGTGCAATTGCCGCAGCTTCACCACGCCGGGCACGCGCTTCACCGTGTCGCGGACCTCGCGAAGATCGACGTCGTCGGGAACGCCTTCGAGCAGGATATTCACCGTCCCGCGTAGCAATATCCATGTCCGCGGCAGCACCCACAGCCCGATCAGCACCGCGACCACGGGGTCGATCCATGTCCAGCCGGTGAAGCGGATCAGGACCGCACCGACGATCACACCGACCGACCCGATCATGTCGGCCCAGACCTCCAGATAGGCGCCCTTGACGTTGAAGCTCGCCTCCTTGCCCGCGACGAGCATCCGCATGGCAACGAGGTTGACGACAAGGCCGACGGCGGCGACCGCCATCATTCCCCACGACTGGACCGGCTGCGGATCGCGGAACCGGTCGATCGCCTCGACGAAGATATAGATGGCGATGGCGAACAGCATCAGCGCGTTGAATGCTGCGGCCAGTATCTCGGACCGGCGATAGCCGAAGCTTCGCTTTTCGTCGGGCGGTTTCGCGCCAAGCCGGATCGCGAGCAACGCGATGGCGAGCGCCGCAACGTCGGTCAGCATGTGACCGGCGTCGGACAGGAGGGCGAGGCTGTTGAAATACAGCCCGCCCGCCACTTCGACGACAAGGAAGGTCGCCGTTATGGCCAACGCCCAGCCGAGCATCCGGGCATTGGCGCCCGCGACATGGTCGTGGCTGTGATCCTGTCCCATCGTCAGGCTCCTTCCGCCACGCCGCCCGCCGGCGCGGTTTCGATGTCAGCGCTACGGGCGCGCGGACGCCCGTAGCGAGCATAGAGCGTCGGCAGCACGAACAGGGTGAGCAAAGTCGCCGAAATCAGCCCGCCGATCACCACCGTTGCGAGCGGCTTCTGCACCTCCGCCCCCGCGCCGGTCGCGAGCGCCATCGGCACGAAGCCGAGCGAGGCGACGAGCGCGGTCATCACGACCGGCCGCAGCCTTGCGAGCGCGCCCGCCTTCGCGGCTTCGGCACGCGCCTTGCCCTCGGCGATCAATTGCTGGATCGATGTCACCATCACCAGCCCGTTGAGCACCGCGATCCCCGACAGCGCGATGAAGCCCACCGCCGCCGAGATCGAGAAGGGCATGCCGCGCAGCGCCAGCGCGAGCGTCCCGCCGACGAGCGCGAGCGGCACGCCGGTGAAGACGATCGCCGCATCGCGTACGCTACCCAGCGCGCCGTAAAGCAGCAGCAGGATCAGCGCGAAGCACGCGGGGACGACGAGCGCGAGCCGGTCGCGCGCCGAGGCGAGATTTTCGAACTGCCCGCCCCATTCGACATATTGCCCCGCGGGCAGGCGGACCTGTTCGCGGATCGCGCCCTGCGCATCCTCGACCACGCTTGCGATGTCGCGGCCGCGGACATTCGCCTGCACGACGATCCGCCTTTTGCCATTTTCGCGGCTGATCTGGTTCGGCCCGTCAACGACCGCGAGTTCGGCAACGCTTTCGAGCGGGACGAAGCCGCCTGCCGGGGTCGGCACCGGCACCTGTCCCAGCGCCGCGAAATCGGCGCGCGCGGCATCGGAGAGCCGGATGGTGACGGCAAAGCGCCGGTCGCCCTCGAAGATCACCCCGGCATCGCGTCCGCCGACCGCCGCGGCGACGGTTTCCTGCAGCGCCGCCGCGGTGATGCCGAGGCCCGCCATCGCGTCGCGCTTCGGCCTTATATCGAGCATCGGCAGCCCTTCGGTCTGTTCGACGCGAACGTCGGTCGCGCCTTCGGTCTGACGCAGCACCGCCGCGATGCGGTTCGCGGTCGCCGCCATCGCGTCGCTGTCGTCGCCGAAAACCTTGACCGCGACGTCGCCGCGCACCCCGGCGATCAGTTCGTTGAAGCGCATCTGGATCGGCTGGCTGATCTCGAACGCATTGCCGGGCAGACCGGCGAGCGTCTTTTCGACCTTCGCCGTCAGTTCGGCTTTCGTCAGCCGCGGATCAGGCCAATCCTTGCGGCTTTTCATGATGATGAAGGTGTCGGAGATGTTCGGCGGCATCGGGTCCGACGCGAGTTCGGCGGTGCCGGTCTTCGAAAAGACGAACTTCACCTCGGGCAGCGCGGCAAGCGCGCGTTCGGCGCGAAGCTGCATCGCCTGACTCTGGTCGACCGAGGTGCCGGGAACGCGGAGCAATTGCGCGGTGAGGTCGCCCTCGTCGAGCTGCGGCAGGAATTCCTGCCCCAGCGTGACATAGGCACCCGCGCCAACGAACAGCGCGGCGACCGCCGCGAGCATCGTCTTTCGCGGCCGGCCCATCGCGCGGTCGAGCCCGGGCTCGTAACGCGCGCCAAGCCAGCGCATGATCCGTCCTTCCTTTTCATCGACCGGCTTCGACAGCCAGATCGCCAGCATCGCGGGAACGAAAGTCAGCGACAGCACGAACGCCGCGGCGAGCGCGACGATCACCGTCATAGCCATCGGAGTGAAGGTCTTCCCTTCGACGCCTGTGAGCGTCAGCAGCGGGACATAGACGAGGATGATGATCGCCTGCCCGTACACCGACGGCCGGATCATCTCGCGTGCGGCCGCGGCGACGACACCCAGACGCTCGTCGCGGTCGAGGGTGCGGCCGAGCTGATGCTGCCGTTCGCCGATACGCCGCAGCGCATTTTCGACGATGATGACGGCGCCATCGACGATCAGCCCGAAATCGAGCGCGCCTAGGCTCATCAGATTCGCCGACACCCCGCCCTTCAGCATCCCGAAGCTGGTCAGCAGCATCGTGATCGGGATGACGAGCGCCGCGATCAGCGCCGCGCGGAAATTGCCGAGCAGCAGGAAGAGGATGACGATGACGAGCAGCGCGCCCTCGGTCAGATTCTTCGCCACCGTCTGGATCGTCGCGTTGACGAGTCCGGTGCGGTCGAGCACCGGCTGGATGACGATGTCGGTCGGCAGCGACGCATTGATCTCGTCGAGCCGCCCGGCGACGAGCCCCGCGATGTTCCGGCTGTTCTCGCCGATCCGCATGATCGCGGTGCCGACGACGACCTCGCGGCCGTTTTCGGACGCCGAACCCATACGGATCGCCTGCCCCGTGCGCACGCTTGCGACCTGGTCGAGCCGGATCGGCACCCCGCCGCGCGTCGCGATCACGGTCTGCGCCAGTTGTTCGGCCCCGCCGATGCGCGCGTCGGAGCGCACCGCGAGCCCTTCGCCGTTGCGGTCGACGACCCCCGCACCGATCGCGCGATTGTTCGCCTCGAGCGCGGTTGCCAGATCGCCAAGGCTGAGGCCGAGCGCGGCGAGCCGCTGCGTGTCGGGGACGACCTGATATTGCTTCACATAGCCGCCGATCGTGTCGACGCCGGCAAGGCCCGGGATCGGCTTCAGCAGCGGGGTGACGATCCAGTCCTGCGCGGTGCGCAAATAGGTCGCCTTTTCGGCGTCGGTGACCAGCCGGTCACCCTCGGGGGTAATATAGCTCCCGTCGGGCTGCATCCCGGGCTCGCCCGGCTTGTGCTTGTCGTCCTTCCGGTGTTCCATGTGGACCGTCCACATGAAGACCTCGCCCAGCCCTGTCGCGATCGGCCCCATTTCGGGGTCGACGCCTTCGGGCAGCGCGCGTTCGGCATCGCGCAGCCGCTCGGCGACCTGCGCGCGCGCGAAATAGATATCGGTCGCATCGGTGAAGACCGCGGTGACCTGTCCAAAGCCGTTGCGGCTGAGCGAGCGCGTGCTTTCGAGCCCGGGAATCCCCGCCAGCGCGGTTTCGATCGGGAAGGCGACCTGCCGTTCGACCTGCTCGGGCGACAGCGCGGGCGCGCGTGCGGTGATCTGGACCTGATTATTGGTGATGTCGGGAACGGCGTCGATCGGCAGACGGGCCAAGGCCCAGGCGCCGATCAGCGTGGCGATGGCGGTGACGAGCAGCACGAACCAGCGCCGCGCGACCGCGAAATTGACGATGGAGGCGATCATGTCAGTGGCCCCCATGCTCGGCTTCGCCCTTGGCAAGTTCGGCCTTCAGGGTGAAGCTCCCCTCGCCTGCGAGGCTTTCGCGGCCCGACAGGCCGGTGACGGTGGCCATGCCGCCGACGCGCGACGTGACCGTCACCGGGACGGCGCGGAAGCCGTCCTTGGTACGGACGAACACGCTCGTCCGGCCCTCCACGGTCTGGATCGCGCTGTCGGGGACGCTCACCGCGTCGCCCGATACGCCGATTTGCAGCAGCGCGGTCACTGGCTCGCCGGGCCGCCACACGCCGCCGCCATTTTCGAGCAGGGCGACCGCCGGAACGAGGCGCGTCGCGGCGTCGAGGACGGGCGACACGAAATGGACCCGCGCGGTCGCGGAGCGCGCACCCGACCGCACCTCGACGGGTGTGCCCGCGCGGATGCGTCCGGCATCGGCCGGGGTCAGCGACAGGTTGATCGCGACGCGGCCGAGATTGGCGACGCGGAACAGTTCGGCGTCGGGCGCGACGGTCTGGCCCAGCACGACGCTGCGCGCGGTCACCTGCCCACCGATCGGCGCGACGACGCCGATGCGGTTGAGCGCGCCGCCGCCGACACCTGCGGCTGAAACCTGCTGCGAGGCGAGTCTAAGCGCGATGTTCGCCTCGGTCATCGCAGTGCGCGCGGCGATCAGATCGCGTTCTGGCGAGACCTTGAGCGCGAAAAGCCGCTCCTCGCGCGCGAGGTTCGAGCGCGCGAGATTGGCGCGCGCCTGCGCGGCCTCGACCTCGGCGCGTAGCCCTGCGGCATCGCGGCTCTCGATGACCGCGACCACCTCGCCGCGGCGGACGCCTTCGCCGAGATTGCGGTTGAGCGCGACGACACGGCCCCCGATCGCCGCCGAGACGACCTGTGTCGCCTGCGGGTCGCTTTCGATCGTCGCGGGCAGGCTGAGCACCCCCGCCCCCGCGGTCGGGCGAACGAGGACGATCCCCGCCGCCTTGATCTGCTCTGCGGTCAGATGGACGGCGCCCTCGGCTTCGGCCTCTTTCGCTTCGGCCTTTTCGGCCGGTACCGCCGCCTGCTGGCCGCAACCGGCCAGAACGAGCGTCAGCGCGAGCGGCAGCGCCGCCCGATATTTGGATTTGGTGGTCATTATCTGTCTCCCTCAGCGGGCAGCCGGACCGTCAGCCGCTCAAGGCGCGCGACGGCATCATGGTAAGCGGCGCGCGCGTCGATTCCGGCGCGGCGCGTGTCGAGCAGGGTGCGTTCGGCATCGAGCAGGATGAGCTGGTCGAACTTGCCCTCGGCATAGCCGACGCGCGCGATCCGCGCGGCCTCGGTCGCCGCGGCCAGCGCCGGTTCGGACGCCCGCACTGCCGTCGCAGCGCGATCGCGATCGGCCTCGGCGGCGGCGATCGCGCGCTCGGCCTCGAACAGCGCGATCCGGCCCTGCGCTTCGGTGCGGTCGCGCTCGCGCGCCGCCTGCGTTACCGCCGCCTTGCCGCTGTTAAACAGCGGCAACGGCACCGACACGCCGAAGACCATCGCCTGATCATTGCTCGCCTCGAGCCTCCGCGTCCCGGCGGTCAGGGTCAGGTCGGGGACGCGCTGGCTGCGCGCCAGTCGGAGCCCTGCCTCTGCCGCGGCGGTATCGGCCGCAGCCGCCGCCAACGCCAGCGTGCCGCGGGCGTCGACCGGCACGGATGGCCCCTGCCCCCTTGCCGCGGCGCCGTCGAACCAGCGCTGATCGAGCGCCGTCCGCGCACTATCGCCGACATATTGCACCAGCGTCGCGCGCGTTGCCGCCGCTGTCAGGCGCGCCGTTTCGGCATCGGTCGTCGCGCGCACCTGTTCGAGCGCCGCGCGCTGTTCGTCGATCGGCGAGTTGGCGCCGACCATCACGCGATCGCGCGCGATACGCAGATTCTCGGTCGTGACCGCGACCTGCGCTTCGGCAACGACGGCACGGCGCTCTGACGCGATCGCCGCGACATAGGCTTCGGTCACCGCGACCCGCCGATCCGCCTCCGCGATGGCGAGGTCGACGTGCGCGCGCTGTATACCGGCGTCGGCGGCCGCCACGCGCGCCGATCTTTTTCCGCCGAGTTCGACCGGCAGCGCGAAGGCCACCGTCGTGTCGGACTCATTGAACCCGCGATACGGCCCGGTGCCGAGCGCGTTTTCGGTGTCGACACTGACCGACGGGTTGGGCCGAAGCTTCGCGACGCTGCGCCCGGCCTCGGCGGCCCAGACGCCGGCTTCGGCCGCCTGTGTCAGCGGGGTCGTCGCACCGGCGTCAGCCAGCGCTTCTTCTAGGGTCAGCACGTCGCCGCCCGCGGACGGGGGCGAGGTTTGCGCCTGCGCCGGCAAGGCACAGAGCGGCGCGGCCAGCATGGCCGCCCATAATGATTTCATCGTGGATTATCCTGAACAAGCCAAAATCAGCCGCCGGGATTTCCGGCAGCGCGGGCTGGTTCAGGCGATCGGCGGCCGCAGGTTCGCGTCGGGGATCAGCTGTGGCACGAAATCGGCACCGGCAGCAAAATTCAGGCCGTTGAGCGGCAATGCGAGCCCCGAATCGGGCGTGCCGACGGCGCCGACCTGATGGTGGCCATGGCAGCCGCCGTGATTGTGGAGACCCATCTTGTCGGGATCGTTCGCGGGTTCGCCCTGCGTATGCCCCGTTTCTTCGGCGCAGATATCCGCCGTGATCGCGGCCGGCGCTTCGGCGGCATGCGCGATGCTCCCGAATCCGATCGAGAGCGAAACCAGCAGGCCGGTCAGGAGGCGCATCAGCGTCCGCATATCGCGCCTATAGTCGCGAGCCGGCGCGATGTCACGCTCCGCTCTCGGTCGCCTCGATCGTGAAGCCGCTGTTCGACAGTTGCAGCTCGTCACCGCAATGGCTGCACGCGGCAACCATATGAAGGTCGTGACCGCACGGGCGGTGCGTGAGCAGCAGGGGTGGTCCACGCTCGTCGGAAAACCATTTGTCCCCCCATTGGAGGAGCGCGAGGAGCACCGGATAGAGGTCGCGGCCCTTGGCGGTCAGGCGATATTCGACCCGATCGGAATGCGTCGAATAGGGAACGGTCTTCAAGATCCCCTGCCGCACCAGCCGCTCGAGACGGCCGGTCAGGATGTTCGTCGCCATCAGCGTGTCGCGTTGGATATCGTCGAAGCGGTTGATGCTCGTGAACATCGCGCGGACGACGAGGGTTGCCCAGCGGTCGCCGAACAATTCGATCATCGTGTCGACGAGCGGCCGACCGCCCGGCCGCCGCGCGCCGACGTCGCCGTTGAAGCGGCGGCGCTCGTAATGCGGGACGACCTGTGCCAGCCCCGGCCCTTCGCGCCAGTCGACGTCGCGCGGGTCGATCTCGGCATGGCAATGCGCGCACGCGGGCACCGGTTCGGTCGCATGGCCGCATGCCGCGTGGTGGAGCTGCACCCGGAAATCGCGGCTGTCGGCTTCCCAGTGATGCTGCCAGCGCAGCATCATCAGCGCGTTCGGGAACTGATCGCGGCCCTTTTCCGTCAGATAATAGCGATAACCGCGGCCGCCCTTCTTCGGCGCCTTGGCGAGGCAATCCTCTTCGACCAGCTTTTTGAGGCGGCCGTTGACCACCGAACGCGCGAGTCCGGTACGCGCCACGAACTCATCGAAATTGCGGGTGCCGAGAAACGCCTGCTCCATCAGCAGCAGCACGGGAACATCGCCGACGACATCGAGCGCGCGCCAGATCGAACAGGCCCTGATCGTGCGGTCGTGTTTCAAATAAGCCGTCCTTACCTCTCCCCGCCCCTAGACCAAGGGCGATGTATCGACAAGGCTGGCACCCGCGACAGGAAGGGCGGCCCGGGCCGCCCTTCCCGCTGCATCAAAAACGCCCGGTCAGCTGCACCGCGATCGTCCGCGGCCGGTCGACGATGCCGTTATAGGCGTTGCCTGCGTTCCGCGTGATCGTCGTCGCCAGCGGCATCGAGCTCGCGGTCTGCAGGATACGTTGGTTGGTGAGATTGCGCCCGATCAGCGCGACCTCCCACCGATCGTCGACCTGCGCCAGCGCCAGACGTGCGCCGAGCTTCACATAACCGTCCTGATGCGTGCGCGGATCGAGGTTCGCCGACGCGATATAGGAGGAGGAGAAGTCGGCGTTGACGTTGAACGCGACCTTCATGTCGCTGGTCACCGGGGTGGTATAATCGACGTTCAGATTGCCCGACCATTTGGGGCTCAAGGCGTTGCGCTTGCCCGAATAGTCGCAGAAGCCGTTCGCGCCCGGTGTTTGCAGATAATAGCATTGGCCGTCGGTGAAGTTCGAGAATTTGAAGTCGAGATAGGCAACGGCACCGCTGATCGTCAGCCCCTGCGCCACGGCGGCACGGAAATCGGCCTCGACGCCCTGCGTGCGGGCTTCGGCGGCGTTGCGAACGTTGAAGTTCAGCGTGCCGTCGAAGATATTGACCTGAAGATCCTTATAATCGGTGCGATAGAGCGACAGGTTGAACGCCACATTGCGGCCCTTGTATTTGAGGCCCGCTTCGAAATTGTCCGCGCTTTCATCCTCGAACATGAACGCGCCCGGCTTCGCGACCGTCGTCGACCCCGGCAACGAGTTGGACCGAATATCGAAGCCGCCCGCCTTCGTCCCCTTGGCATAGGAAGCATAGAGCATCAGATCGTCGGTCGCATCGAACTGGACGTTGACCATCGGG
The DNA here is from genome assembly GCF_052871675.1 of Sphingopyxis sp. LARHCG72. Lineage (NCBI taxonomy): Bacteria > Pseudomonadati > Pseudomonadota > Alphaproteobacteria > Sphingomonadales > Sphingopyxidaceae > Sphingopyxis > Sphingopyxis sp. LARHCG72. Next base: position 334,955 of record NZ_JBIXJU010000003.1, read on the forward strand.
TTGAAGCTGTCTTCGCTGAGCTTGCCCGACACGCTGTGCGCCTCGATATTGAGCGCGCGGAAGGTGGCGGCAACGATAAGCGGGTTGAACGTGTTGAGCGGCCCCTGCACGATCGCGAGACTGCGGCTGCCGCTCTTCTTTTCATGATTGAATCGCGCGCCCGCCGTGATGCGTAGCTGGTCGGTGACCGACAGCTCGCCCTGCGCGAAAGCGGAGATCAGGTCCGACTTCTGGGCATAATCGCGGTCGTTACGCGTGTCGCCGAGCGCGTTGAAAGGCGCGCCGAGAGCGAGAAAGGTCGAGTTGAAGCGGGTAAAATCCTGCACATCGAGCTTGGCGTGCTGGTAATAGACGCCCCCGATATAGTTGAACGTCTCGCCGCCCGGCGACGTCAGCCGCAGTTCCTGGCTGAACTGGCGATAATCCTCGCGCAGATTGGTGCCATCGAGGAAGCTGATCCCCGAGAAATCGACGTCGACGATCTCGCGCGTCTTGTAGTCGAGCAGCGACGAGACCGATGTCAGCGTATGCTCGCCGAGTTCGAGATCGGCATTCAGCGTCGCGCCGAACACCTTGTTCTTGCTTTCATACCCATTGTCTTCGCGAACATAGTCAGGGTTCGTGCTGACAAAGAACGGCCCCTGGAAGACGGTGTTGTAATTGCCGACCGCGCCGAAGACGTCGCGCGGCTGCCCCTTCATCTCGAAGTCGGCATATTCGAGCTTGAGCTCGGCGGCAAACGGACCGCCCTTGTCGAACTCCAGCTTGCCGCGGACATATTTCTCGTCGACGTTCGGCTCGTCGCGGTCGAGCTTCTGGTTGTAGAAATAGCCGTCCATCTTGCGGTAATAGCCGACGACGCGCGCCTCGACCCCGTCGCTCAGCGGCCCCGACAAGACGCCGGTGAGCTGCAATTCCTTGTGGTTGAATTCATAGAGGCCGCTGACCGAGCCTTCGAATTCGTCGGTCGGACTGCGCGTCGTGATGTTGACCGCGCCGGCGATGGCATTCTTGCCGAACAGCGTCGGCTGCGGCCCGCGCAGCACCTCGACGCGTTCCATGTCGACAAGCGGCAGGCGCGAGAGCTGATCGCGGCCATAATAGACGCCGTCGACGAACATCGCGACCGACTGTTCGAACCCCTTGTTGTCGCCCGATGCGATGCCGCGGATCGCGATGCGGTTGGCAATCGCGGTCTGCGTGATCTTGAGGTTCGGGACCGACGAGCTGATCTGTTCGAGATTGGTCTGGCCGTAATTTTCGACCTGCTTGCCGCTGATCGCCGAGATCGAGATCGGCACGTCCGACAGGCCCTCGGCGCGCTTCTGCGCGGTGACGATGATTTCTTCCAGCCCACCCTGCTCCTCGGCGGGCGCGGCGTCTTGTGCGAAAGCGATACCGGGGCTGGCGAGCGCCGATGCGGCGAGCAGCGCAACAAAATTCTTCTTCATAGGGTCCTCCCACGCACCATCGTCTTGGCGACCACCGCCCGCGATGTTTTTCTTGCCTTGCGACTCATAAAGGCTTTAAGTATCGTTATGCAAGTCAGATAATTTATGAGAGGATTGACCTTGCCGGGACACGGCCTTCCACCAGCGCTGACGCGCAATTTGCGCCTGCCCGCGATCGCGGCGCCGATGTTCCTCGTCTCTGGGCCCGAGATGGTGATCGCCGCCTCGCGCGCCGGCGTGATCGGCAGTTTCCCCGCCCCCAATGCGCGCACCGCCGCCGACCTGGAGGATTGGGTCAGCCGGATAGACGCCGCGCTGTCGAACGATCCCGACGCTGCGCCGTGGGCGGTCAACCTGGTCGTCCATCCGTCGAACAGCCGCCTGCCCGAAGACCTCGCCTGCGTCGTGCGCCACAAGGTGCCGCTCGTGATTACCGCGCTCGGCAGCCCGGCGCGCGTGGTCGAGGAAATTCATAGCTATGGCGGCCTGGTCTTTGCCGACGTCAATTCGGTCGGCTTTGCGCGGAAGGCCGCGGCTGCGGGCGTCGACGGGCTGGTACTCGTCGCCGCGGGCGCGGGCGGCCATACTGGCGCGACCGCGGGTTTCGCCTTCGTCGAGGAGGTCCGGCAATTCTGGGACGGGCCGCTCGTGCTCGGCGGCGCGATCTCGACGGGTCATGCCGTGCGCGCGGCAGAAATCCTCGGCGCCGACTTCGCCTATCTCGGCACGTCGCTCATCGCCTGCACCGAAAGCATGGCGGTGCAGCCCTATAAGGATATGGTCGTCGCGGCGGGCGCCGAGGACATCATCCCTTCAAAGGGCATCACGGGGGTGACCGCCAACTGGTTGAAATCGAGCCTGGTTGCGGCGGGTTACGACCCCGCGAACATGCCCGAGGACAAGCGCCCCAATTTCTCGGACGCGCAGGGCGACGCGAAAGCGTGGAAGAATGTCTGGTCCGCCGGACAAGGCGTCGGCGCGGTGCGCGGCGTCGAACCCGTCGCCGTCATCGTCGACCGCCTTGTGAAAGAATATGATGCGGCCGCCGCGAGGCCGCGCTTTGCCCCTGCCGAAGGAGTCATCGCATGACCGCCCAGCTTGTCGACACGATCGAGACGACGATTCAGCCGAACGACCATCCCTATATGAAGGGCGCCTGGCGCCCGACCTACAATGAATGGAACGCGATCTTCGCGAACGGCGATGCCGAGGTAATCGGCAATATCCCGACCGATATCAACGGCGTCTATGTGCGCACCGGCGAAAACCAGATCCACGAGCCGATCGGGCGCTACCACCCCTTCGACGGCGACGGTTTCATCCATTCGATCAGCTTCAAGGACGGCCGAGCGAGCTATCGCAGCCGTTTCGTGCGCACCAAGGGGTTCGAGGCCGAAAAGGAAGCCGGTCGCTCGCTCTGGGCGGGGCTGATGGAGCCCCCGCACAAGTCGACGCGCCACGGCTGGGGCGCGCAGGAATGGCTGAAGGATTCAAGCTCGACCGACGTCGCGATCCACGCGGGCAGGATCATCTCTACCTTCTACCAGTGCGGCGAAGCCTACCGGCTCGACCCGTTCACGCTCGAACAGTTCGGCACTGAGAGCTGGGTGCCGCTCGACGGCATTTCGGCGCATTGCAAAGTCGACCTCGCGACCGGCGAGCTGATGTTCTTCAATTACTCGAAGCATGCGCCCTACATGCACTACGGTGTCGTCGGCGCGGACAATAAGCTGAAGCATTATATCCCAGTCCCGCTCGCCGGGCCGCGACTGCCGCACGACATGGCGTTCACCAAGAATTACACAATCCTCAACGACATGCCGCTCTATTGGAACGAGGAACTGCTCGAGCGGAATCTGCACGTCGTCCAGTTCCACCCCGACGAAAAGACGCGCTTCGCGATCATCCCGCGCCACGGCCAGCCCGAAGATATCCGCTGGTTCGAGGCCGAGCCGACCTATACGCTCCACTGGCTCAACGCGTGGGAGGAAGGCGACGAGATCATCCTCGACGGCTATTATCAGGAAGAGCCGATGCCGAAATCCTATCCGAACGCGCCCGAGGGGCTCGAACGGATGATGGCCTATCTCGATCAGGGGCTGCTCAAGCCGCGCCTCCATCGCTGGCGCTTCAACCTCAAGACCGGCGAAACGAAGGAAGAGCGGCTCGACGATCGCGACCTCGAATTCGGCATGTTCAACCACCGCTATGCGGGCAAACCCTATCGCTACGCGTATAGCGCGATCCCCGAGCCGGGCTGGTTCCTGTTCCGCGGGCTGGTGAAGCACGACCTGAATGCCGGAACGAGCGAGGAATATGAATTCGGTCCCGGCCGCTTCGGCAGCGAAGCGCCCTTTGCGCCGCGCATCGATGCGAAGGACGAGGATGACGGCTATCTCGTCTCCTTTATCGCCGACCTCGAAACCGACCGCTCCGAATGCGTGCTGATCGACGCGAAAAACATTGCGGCGGGGCCGGTGTGCCGGATCATCCTGCCCGAACGCATCTGTTCGGGAACGCATACCGTCTGGGCGTCGGGCGACGACATCGGCATGGGTGCCAACAGCGTGCTGGCCGCCTGAGATGATCGCCGCGGGAGAGGATAAACGGCGACAGCATCGGGACAGCGGCTGGTGGGGCGACAAGAGCTTTGCCGACCTGTTCTTCGCCAACGCGGTGGCGCACCCCGACCGGCTGGCGCTGGTCGATGCGCCCAATCGCGCGGACTTCGCGTTCGGCGAGCCGCGACGGCTGACCTACGCCGAACTTGAAGCCGAGATCGACCGGCTCGCGGGCGCGCTGGTCAAATCGGGGGTCGGCAAGGACGATGTGCTGCTCGTCCAGTTGCCCAACATCAGCGAATTCGTCGCGCTCTATTTCGCCGCCGCGCAGATCGGTGCGATCGTCAGCCCCGCGGCGGTGCAATATCGCAGCCATGAGCTGAAGGGCATGATCGGCGTGGTCGAGCCCAAGGCCTTCGTCTGCGCGACGCAGGTGAAGGGCTGCGACCATGTCGGCGTTGTGCAGCCGCTGCTGGACGGTGTCCGGCTGATGACCTTCGGCCCGAACCCGCCCGCCGGCGCACTCGACCTGTCGACTGTTCGGGGTGACGAGCGAACCCTCGCCGCGCATGTTGCCGCGAACCCGGTCGACGCCGACGATATCTTCACCATCTGCTGGACCTCGGGCACCACCGGCGTGCCCAAGGGCGTGCCGCGCAGCCACAATCACTGGATCGCCGTCGCGGGGGCGGGTTACGAGGCGATGAAGGTCGGGCCGGGCGACATCCTGCTCAACCCCTTCCCGCTGATCAACATGGCGAGCATCGGGGGCATCACCATGTGCTGGCTGACCAGCGCGGGGACGATGGTGCTCCACCATCCCTTCGATCCCGCCGTCTATCTCAAGCAGATCGCGACCGAACGGCCGAGCCTGACGATCGCGCCGCCCGCCGTACTCAACATGCTGCTACAAAATGAGGCTTTGCTCGCGTCCGTCGATCTCTCCAGCCTGCGCGTCATCGCTTCAGGCTCGGCGCCGCTCGCCCCCGCGATGGTGCGCGGTTTCCAAGAGAAGCTGGGCATCATCATCGTCAACGTCTTCGGATCGAACGAGGGGATGAGCTTCATCACCGGCGAAGGCGACATGCCTGACCCCGACAAGCGCGCGAGCCTGTTCCCGCGCCGCGGCACCTATCAGCGCCCCTATGGCGAGGGCCGCGCACCCAATATCGAAAGCCGGCTCGTATCACCCGGCGGCGGCGACCCGATCGAGGAAGACGGCGTGTCGGGCGAGCTCCAGATCCGCGGGCCAACGCTGTTCGAGGGTTATCACAACGCCCCCGATCGCACCGCCGAAGCCTTCACCGACGACGGCTGGTTCCGCACCGGCGACCTGTTCGAGATCGCCGAGGGGGGCGATTTCTACCGCTTCGTCGGGCGCTGCAAGGATCTGATCATCCGTGGCGGGGTCAACATCTCGCCCGAGGAGATCGACCAGTTGCTCGGCGGCCATCCTTTGCTTGCCGAGGCGTGCGTCTTCTCGCTCCCCGACCTCACGATGGGCGAACGCATCGGCCTCGCCTATGTCCCGCGCGGGCCGGACGATGTGGGGATCGGCGAGGTCGCCGACTATCTCCGTGAAAAGGATCTCGCGGTGTTCAAACTGCCCGAACGCCTGTTCCGCTTCGACGCGCTGCCGCGCAACGTCACCAACAAGGTGATGCGCAGCGAAGTGCGCGAAATGGCGCTCGCCACTCTCGAAAAGGAAGCCTGACATGGCAAAGGACGTCTTCATCCTCGGCGGCGCGCAGAGCGATTTTGCGCGCAATCTCGAACGCGAGGGCGGCGGCTTGTTCGAGCTGTTCCGCGACGTCGCCGAAGCGGCGTTCGTCGCGACGGGCATCGAGCCCAAAGAGATCGAGACCGCGCATGTCGGCAATTTCGTCGGCGAGCTGTTCGCGGGACAGGGCCAGCTCGGCGGCTTCTTCGGCCACGTCCACCCCGATCTCGCGGGCATCCCCGCGTCGCGGCACGAAGCGGCCTGTGCGTCGGGCAGCATCGCGATCCTCGCCGCCGCCGCCGAGATCGAGGCCGAACGCTACGGCCTCGCGCTCGTGCTCGGCATCGAGCTGATGCGCAACGTCCCCGGCCAGCGCGCCGCCGAATATCTCGGCGCCGCCGCCTGGGCGGGGCGTGAGGCGCAGGAAGCGCGTTACCTCTGGCCATACATGTTCGCGCGTGTCGCCGAGGAATATGAGGAACGCTTCGGGCTCGACCGCGCGCATCTGCGCGCTATTTCGGCGAACAATTTTGCCAATGCGAAAAAGAACCCCAACTCGCAGACGCGCGGCTGGGCGATCACCGACGACCATCTGGCCGAGAATGACGAGGTCAATCCGCTGATCGAGGGGTCGCTTCGCAAGTCCGATTGCGGTCAGGTCACCGACGGCGCCGCCGCCATCTTCCTCGCCTCGCGCGAGGTGGCCGAGGCTTATGCCAAACGCCGCGGCATCCCCATCGACAGCCTTCCGCGCATCAAGGGCTGGGGCCATGCCACCGCCCCCCTGCTCTATTCGACCAAGGTCGCGGACAGCCGCGGCGGCGACTATGTCTTCCCGAGCGTGCGCAAGGCGATGATGGACGCGCTGCGCCGTGCGGAGATGCCCGACATCTACGCGTGCGACGGGGTCGAGGTGCACGACTGTTTCTCGATCACCGAATATATGGCGATCGACCATTTCGGCATCACCAAGCCCGGCGAAAGCTGGCGCGCGGTCGAGGATGGGACGATCGCGCTCGGCGGCAAGCTGCCGGTGAACCCGTCGGGCGGCCTCATCGGACTGGGGCACCCTGTGGGTGCCACCGGGGTGCGCATGCTCCTCGACAGCTGGCGGCAGGTCACCGGAAACGCGGGCGACTATCAGGTCGAGGGCGCGCGCAACTTCGCGACCTTCAACGTCGGTGGCAGCGCGACGACGGCGGTCAGCTTCGTGGTCGGCACCTGACTTGCCGCATCCCGTCTATCTGTACGACGCCGTGCGCACGCCGCGCGGCAAGGCGCGGCCCGACGGCGGGCTTGCGGCGCTGAGCCCGCAGGAGCTGGTGCGTAGCCAAGCGGCGGCACTCGCTGCGCGCTGCGGTGACATCGCGGCGACGCCCGATGCGCTGCTGCTCGGCTGCGTGACGCAAGCGGGTGCGCAGGGCGGGCATATCGCGCTGGTGTCGAAGCTGCACGCGGGCCTGCCCGACCACACCGCCGCGCACAGCATCAACAATTATTGCGCGTCGGGGCTGTCGGCGATCGGTCAAGCCGTTGCAAAGGTCGCAAGCGGCGAAGCGACGCATATCCTCGCGGGCGGGGTCGAGTCGATGAGCGCAAGCCACTTCCTCGGCGACCGCGCAGGTTTCTACACCAATGACGAATTGCCGCCGCGCGCGCGCTTCGTGCCGCCGGTGCTCGGCGCCGACCGGCTGGCGCACGCCGAAGGCATCACGCGGGGTGAGCTCGATGCTGTCGCGCTCGCTTCGCAGCAGAAAGCCGCGGCGGCGGAAACCGATCCGGCGCTGCAAGCGTCGCGCATCACGACCGGCGCGCTGACGGGCGAGGAATGTATCCGGCCGCAAACGAGCCCGGAATCGCTCGCCGCCGCGCCCGCGGCTTTCGGCGAGTTGCAGGCGCAATATGCGGGGGCGCTGGAAGGCGCGACCTTCGAGCCGCTGCACAGCATCGCCCACGCCCCGCCGATCTGCGACGGCGCGGGGTTGGCGCTCGTCGGCGGCGAAGGGCTCGGCATCGCCCCGCGTGCGCGCGTGATCGCCTTTGCCGAGAGCGGCGGCGATCCTGCGGCGTCGCTGACCGCCGGCTTCGCAGCGATGGACAAGGTGCTGACGCGCGCCGGACTGGCGCTGGACGACATCGACCGGATCGAGTTCATGGAAGCTTTCGCGGTCACCATCGCCAAATTCCACCGCGACCGGGGCGCCGACCCGGCGCGCATCAACGTGTCGGGCGGACACCTTGCCAAGGGGCATCCGATGGGTGCGAGCGGCGCGATTCTGACATCGACGCTGCTCGACGCTCTCGACGCGTGCGGCGGCCGATACGGGCTCGTCGTGCTGACCGGCGCGATGGGGGTCGGCGCGGCGATGATCGTCGAGCGGCAATAGGCATTGCGCAAAACCGCCATTCCGCTATGGGCGGCGCGTGCGGGGTTGCCCCGCGCATGATCGCGCCGGTGCCCGAAAGGGCTTAAAACGGGAACGCGGTGAAGGGGTTCGTCCTGAACCCTGAAAGCCGAGGCTGTCCCTGCAACTGTAAGCGGCGAGCGAGATGCACCGGTCCGGATTTTCGGATCAGCCACTGGGGTCACCTGGGAAGGCGTGCATCGAGCCCTGACCCGCGAGCCAGGAGACCTGCCGGCGTGGGTCGCTCAATGCCAAGGTCCAGGGAAAGGCCGCGGCACGGAGGTTTCCGTCGAGCGACGACCAGGCGGCCGGAGCCGCCTCGGTGCCGGTGCCGCAGGCGTTACGCCACTTGCGATGCCGGCATCGGTCGATCGCGTCCGCGTATCGACAGGCTCCGCCCTTCGTTGCCGGCGTCGGGGGCTTTCCCATGTTGAAATTTGCGAGCATTTCCCTGATCGCGCTGACCGCAGCGACGCCGGCTTTCGCCGAAACCGCCGATAACGACCGCGACGATATCGTGGTCACTGCATCGGGCGTCGAGCAATCGCGCGACGAAGTCGGACAGGCGATCACGATCCTCGACGCCGACACGATCGAAAAGCGTCAGACGATCAACGTCGTCGACCTGCTGGTAACGACGCCCGGCGTGCGCTTCAGCCGCACGGGTGGGACCGGCTCGGTGACCGGCGTGTCGCTTCGCGGCGCGGAGACGACGCAGACCTTGGTGCTGATCGACGGGGTGAAGGTCAACGATCCGAGCGGCATCGGCGACGGATATGATTTCGGCCACCTGCTGACCGGTAACATCAACCGGATCGAAATACTGCGCGGATCCAATTCGGTCGTACACGGCAGTCAGGCGATCGGCGGCGTCGTCAGCCTGATGACCGCGACGCCGGCCGAAGGCTTCGCGGCGAACGCTTCGGCCGAATATGGCTATAGCGATACGGTCAATGCCAAGGCGGATGTGTCGGGCACCGCCGGGGCGATTTCGGGCGGGATCGGCGGCGCCTATTTCCGCACCGACGGCATTTCGTCGGCCGCCGTCGGGACCGAGAAGGACGGATACAAGAATTTCGCCGGTAACGCGCGGCTGAAGGTCGCATTCAGCGATGCGCTGAGCCTTGATCTGCGCGGCTATTACATCAACGCCGACCTCGATTATGACAGTTTCTTCGGCGCGCCAGCCGACAGCGCCGACGTCGCCAAGCTCGACCAATATATCGGCTATGCCGGGGTGAACCTCGCCCTGTTCGACGGCAATTTCACCAGCCGCGCGGCGGTGACGTGGATGCGCAACGAGCGCGACTATTATTTCGTGCGCGGGACCGCGCCCGATTACGGCTATTCGGGCACCAATCTGCGTTTTGAATATCAGGGCGTCGTGACGCCGGCCAGCCAAGCGAAGCTGATCTTCGGATATGAGCATGAGCGCCCCGATTATGATTTCTTCGGCTTTGGATCGACCGACAGCCAGAAGGCCAATATCGACAGCGTCTATGCGCTGGGGATCGTCCAACCATTCACTGGCCTGTCATTGACCGGCGGCATTCGCCACGACGATCACAGCCAGTTCGGCGGCGCGACGACATTCGGCGCCAACGCCAATTATTCGCCGAACGCGGGCGCGACCAATGTCCGCCTGAGCTATGGCGAAGGGTTCAAGGCACCGTCGCTCTACCAGCTTTACGACGCGTTCAGCGGCAATGCTGCGCTCCGCCCCGAACGGTCGAAAAGCTATGATATCGGCATCGACCAAAGTCTTGCAAACGGCCGCGCGCTCGTTTCGCTGACCGCGTTCCTGCGCAACACGAACGACCAGATCAATTACGACAATGCGACCTTCACCTATGGCAATATCGACCGCACGCGCGCCAAGGGGATCGAGGCGACGCTGGCACTGAAGCCCGTCGATGCGCTGAACGTCACCGCATCGTACAGCTATATCGACGCACGCGACCGGTCGGGGCGCCCGGCGTTCGACGGCAAGCGCCTGCCCCGCCGTGCCGCGCACGCGGTCAGCCTGTCGGCCGATTATGACTGGTCGTTCGGCCTGTCGACCGGCGCGACGCTGACGCTGGCCGGCGACAGTTTCGACGATGCCGCGAACAATGTGCCGCTCGACGGCTATGCGCTCGCCGGTATTCGCGCGTCCTTCCCCGTGGGTGGCCATTTCGAGATTTACGGCCGCGTCGACAATCTGTTCGACGCCGATTACGCAACCGCGGCGGGCTACGGCACCTATGGCCGGGCCGCCTATGGCGGCGTGCGGGCGCGTTTCTGATGAAGGCGCGCACCGACGCCGAGCACACGGCGAAGATGAAGAAGATCCAGGCCGCGCAGAACAGGAAGGTCGCGGCGAAGACCGTCGAAAAGGGTCTGGTGATCGTCCACACCGGCCCCGGCAAGGGCAAGACCTCCGCCGCGCTCGGCATGGCCATCCGCGCAATCGGTCACGACATGAAAGTCGGTGTCGTCCAGTTCGTAAAGGGCGCGATGGCGACGGGCGAGAAAGCCGTGTTCGATCGCTTCCCCGACCTGATCGAGTTCAAGCCGATGGGCGAAGGCTTTACCTGGGACACGCAGGACCGGACGCGTGACATCGCGGTCGCGCGGGAAGCGTGGGAAGAGGTGAAGCGGATGATCGCCGACCCCTCCTATGCGATGGTGATCGCCGACGAACTCAACATCGTGCTGCGCTATGACTATCTGCCGGTGGGTGAGGTGCTGGAAGCCATCGAGGGCAAACCGCATATGACGCATTTCATCGTCACCGGCCGCAACGCCCCGCAGGAACTGATCGACGCGGCCGACCTCGTCACCGAAATGGCGCAGGTGAAGCATCCGTTCCGCGAGCAGAATGTGAAGGCGCAGCGGGGAATCGAGTTCTGATGGCCCGCCGCGTCCTTATAGCGCTTGGCGCGCTGTCGGGCGGCGCGGGGCTCTTGTGGGCGGCGTCCCCCGCCGCGCCAGCCAAAGCGCCCGCGCTTCCGCAGCGCATCGTGTCGATCAACCTGTGCGCCGACCAGCTCGTACTTGCGCTCGCCGATCACGGCCAGATCGCGGGGCTGACGAAAAACGCCACCGATATCGAAATGTCGGGCGAGGCGGAGAAGGCGCACGGCATCCCGCTGCTCAGCAATTCAGCCGAGCAGATATTGGCGATCGAACCCGACCTGATCGTCGGCATGCCTGCGAGCCGCAGCGCGGCGCTTCGGGCGCTGCCTGAGCAGAGCTATCCACTTCTCGACCTCGACACCGCAAACACGCTCGATGAAATCTATGCGTCGATCCGCAAGACCGCCGTCGCCGTCGGCCATCCCGCGCGCGGCGATGCGCTGATTGCGCGGATGCAAGGCGAGCTCGCGGGCTTGTCCAAGCCCGGCAAGGGCCGCGTCGCCGCCTATTATCAGCGCCGCGGCTATATGACCGGGACCGGCACGCTGATCGACGAGCTGATGACGCGCGTCGGGCTCGTCAATCTTGCCGGAAAGCTCGGCAAGCCGCCGTTGTCGCAATTGAGCCTTGAGGAAATGGTTGCGGCCCGGCCCGACTATCTGATCGTCGAGAGCGCGACCGACAAAGTCACCGACCAGGGGAGCGAAATGCTGCACCATCCGGCATTGAAGGATATCCCGCGCATCAGCGTCCCGCAGGCGTGGACCGTGTGCGGCAGCCCCGCCTATACGCAGGCCGCGCGCAGCATGGCGGCGCAGATCGCGAAGTTCGACGGGGGTGGCGCATGAGCCGCCTTGCCCTGCCCCGCTGGTCGCTGATCGCCGCGCTGGCGGCGCTGACACTGGCCGCCGCGACCGCGTCGCTGCTGTTCGGTGCGGTCGATCTGTCGGTCGCGCGGTTGATCGCCGCGGCGACGGGCGACGGCGACAAGGTTGCCAGCGTCATCCTCTTCGACCTGCGCCTGCCGCGCACGCTGCTCGCGCTCGCCGTTGGCGCGATGCTCGGGCTCGCGGGCGCCGCCCTGCAGGGCTATCTGCGCAACCCGCTCGCCGAACCTTCGGTTCTCGGCACCTCGAACGCGGCGGCGCTCGGCGGCGTCGCGGCGATCTATTTCGGGCTGGCTGAAATTCATCCCGTGGTACTGCCTTTGCTCGCGACCGGCGGCGCGCTCGTGTCGCTCGCCTTGCTGTTCGTGCTCGCAGGCAAGGCCGAAAGCCCGTTGACCTTGATCCTCGCGGGGATCGCGGTGGGCACGCTCGCGGTCGCGGGGACGAGCCTTGCGCTCAACCTGTCGCCGAACCCGTTTGCGGCGATGGAGATCATGACCTGGCTGCTCGGCAGCCTCGAGAACCGGTCGTTCGACCATGTGTGGATCGCGCTCCCGTGCATCGCGATCGGTACCGCGATGCTGCTCTGGAACGGCCGCGCGCTCGATGCGCTGACGCTGGGCGAGGACGCGGCGCAAGCGCTCGGCACCGACCTGCGGCGCACGCGGCTCCGCCTGCTCGTCGGCACGGCGATCGGCGTCGGCGGCGCGGTCGCGGTGGCGGGGGCGATCGGCTTCGTCGGGCTGATCGTGCCGCACCTGATCCGCCCGCTCACCGACCGCAGTCCGTCGGCGATTCTGCTGCCCTCGGCGATCGGCGGCGCGGCGCTGCTGACGCTCGCCGACCTCGGCGTGCGGATCATCCCGACGACGAACGAGCTCAAGCTGGGCGTCGTCACCGCCTTCCTCGGCGTACCGGTCTTCCTTGTCCACCTGATGCGGGAGCGACGGATATGGTGAGCATCACCCTCGATCATGTCAGCGTCACGCTCGGCCGCCGCGCGGTCGTGCACGATGTCAGCGCCGCATTCGGCGCCGGCACGCTGACCGGGATCGTCGGCCCCAATGGCGCGGGCAAGTCGACGCTGGCGCGCGCGATGCTCGCGCTGGTGCCGGCGACCGGCACGGTACGCGTCGAAGGCGTCGACGCCGCCGCGATGCCGCGCGCCGACCTCGCGCGGCGGATCGCCTATGTTCCGCAGGGGCAGACCTTGCACTGGCCGCTGACGGTCGAACGGCTCGTCGGGCTGGGGCGGTTACCGCACCTTGCCCCCATGTCGCGGATTTCGGGCGCCGATACGGCGGCGATCGAGCGCGCGATGGCGCGCGCCGACGTGCTCGACCTGCGCGACCGGATCGCGACCGAATTGTCGGGCGGCGAGCGAGCGCGCGTGCTGTTCGCGCGCGCGCTGGCGGTCGAGGCGCCCGCGCTGATCGCCGACGAACCGCTCGCTAGCCTCGATCCGGGACACCAGATCGACGTGATGGACATGCTGCGCGCCGAAGCGGCGGGCGGCGCGCTGGTGATCGCGGTGCTGCACGACCTGACGCTCGCGGCGCGTTATTGTGATCGGCTGCTGCTGATCGACGGCGGGCGGATCGTCGCCGACGGGACGCCCGCCGAGGTGCTGACCGCCGAGCGGTTGCGCGCGGTCTATGGCATCGAGGCTGCGGTCGAGACGGGCGGCGAGTGGCCGACGATCACGCTGTTCGGGCGCGCCCGATGAGCGCCGGGACACTGTTCGCCGAGCAGGGATATGCCGCGGTGCCGCTGTTCGATCCCGGACTGGTCCGCGCGGCCGCAGACGATGTCGCCGAGCATATCAATCGCGTCTCGCGCGCGCTCTACCTGCCTTTCGATCAGAGCTGCCCCGACGCCCCGCTGAACGAGCGGATCGGCCAAGTCTATGCGCACGAACGCAGCGTCGCGAACCTGCTGCGCGTTGCGGTCTGCACCGACGCGCATCGCGGCGCGCGGCTGCAGGCGCTGGCGAACGATCCGCGGCTGATCGCGGCTGCCGAAGAGCTGAGCGAGCGTCCGCTGGCGGGCCGGATCGCGCGCGTCCGCGCCAGCATCGCCTGCTTTCCCGAGCACCGCCACGCGTGGCACAGCGATGTCGCGCGCGACGACGGCACGGGCTGCGGCAAGGTCGTTGTGACCGCGTGGATCCCGCTGAGTGACGCCGGTCCCGAAAGCGGCGGGTTGGAGATTGCAGCGGAGCGCCAGCCCGCGCCGCTCGCGAGCGAGGGCGACGAGGGCTTCGAAATCCCCGAATGGCGACTCGCCGGCCTGCCGCGCGTGCAGCCCGCATGCCCGGCAGGGACGGTGCTGTTCCTCGACCGCTTCACCCCGCACCGCACCTTGCCCGCGCGCGCGACACGCTTTGCGCTCGTCGTGTGGATGAAGGCCGCCTAGCCGCTCCCGCCGCTGCGGCAAAAGCCGACGACATAGTCGATGATCATCCGGTCGCGCTGCGGTGACGGCGGGCCGAGCACGCCCTGCGCGTGCGGCGGCAGGTGATCGACCGCGCCCCTCGCGCCCTCGCCGAAGACATAATGGTCGAACCAGGTGCGCCATGCCGCGCGTTCGCTGTCGGGCAGTTCGCGGATCGAATGCATCGCGAGCATCAGCGCGGCGAAAGGAAAACGGTCCTGCCGCTGCCCGAACCAGTAATTCACCAGCACATTGAGCGCGCCATCGGACCGGACATGGTGCCACCACATCGGCGGCATGTAGATGGCGTCGCCGGGCGCGAGGTGGGCGACCAGCTTGCGCTGCTCGGCCTCGGCATAAAGCGGGTAGCGCGCATAATCGGGGTGGTCGGGATCGACCATGCTCGTCGGTTGTCCGGCAATCGTGCGTTCGACCGGCCCGACATAGAGGTTCGCGATCTGATCGGGCGGGAACAGGGTGAAGCGCCGCCGGCCCGCGACGACGACCGCGATGTTCGCCGCCATGTCGTAATGCGGTGCAATGCGGCTGGTGTTGCCGACCCAGATGCGCGGGGTCACGCCGGTGTCGACGGGCAGCGGATTTTCGGCCGCGAAGCTCGCGACGCTTTCGGCCGTCGGGGTCGATCCGGCGTAGAGGCTCGGTGCATCGGCCATACCGCGCAGCGCGAGCAATTGCGCGACAAGGGTCGCCATCGGCATTGTCTCGCTGCGGAAATTTACCCCGCGCATGTCGTCCGAATAGAAATAGCGGCCGCCGGTCTCGGGCGGGCCGACGAGGACGGTCAGCGGCCTGCCGTTGTCGCGCGCGGACAAATAGGCGGCGATCGCCTCGTCGCCCTTGCGCGCCGCGGCAACCGCAGGCCAGTCCGCCGCGATGCCGCGAATGATGACGGGGCGGTCGGCAGTCTCGACCGCGCGCGTGATTGCGGCGACGTCGTTCCCGTCGAGTTCGTCCAATGCCCCGTTCACGCGACCTCCCCTGCCCCTACCGGGCCGGTTCGACCCGAACCGTCCGGCTGGCGCGCTTGCCGTCGGCGGAGCGGCTGCGCAGATCGACCGCGCTGCTGACCGCCACCGGCCCGGCATAGCGCGTCCACGCGCCGCCCTCGACACGATATTCGATCGCGGTGCCGGGGAACATGCTGTTCGCCTCGAGCTTGCCGTTCGCGATCCGCGCCCCCGGCGGTGCGACGCGATAAGCGACCCCGATCTTCTCCAGCATCGGGAATTGCGCCGCGGTGCGTCCCGCAAAATCCTGCCAGCCCGCTTTGAGCTTGGCCGCATCGACACGCTTGTCACCCCATTCATAGCTGGCGCCCGCCTGATACGCCGGGGTCCACGGCGCCGGCGCCCATGCGCGTTCGGCGAGCGCGAGCAGGCGCGGGAAGAGCATATAGTCGACCTGCGCGTCGGTGCGGATCGTCTCGCTCCACAACTGGCCTTGCAACCCCGCGACCCGGTGGCCCGGCTGAAGAACAGGCTTGTCCTCGATCGCCTTGCCCTCGGCACGGATGTTGCGGATCGTCGCGGCGTTGGCGGGCAGATTGTCGGGCATGAAGCCGAAGACCTGATACGGATCGACGCCGCGCGACGCCCAGTCGTACCCGCCCTCGTCCGGGTGCGGGGCATAGGGCATGTCGAAATAGCCAAGGTCGGGGATCGACAGCACCGCGTCCCAGCCGCGGTTCATCTGATCGTGCGCCTCGCGGATCGCGCCGGTGTGAAGCACGCCCCAGATGTTCGTCTGAACGAGGTGCGGCGCCTTCGGCATCGCCGCGGTTTCGGTGTGGCCCATGCCGTCGCTCCAGCCGCCGGTGCGCAGCCCCTTGGCGGCGAGGCTGGCGGTCACGCGTTCGATGAAGCGCGGGGTCAGCTTGCCCGCATCGCCGCCATTCTCGGCGATCATCGCCTTGCACGCGGGCGATTTGACCCACGCCCCCGCGGTCTCGTCGGCGCCGAGATGGAAGGTCCTGAGCGGCGCGCCGGCTTCCCCGTGCATGGCGGCGAGCGCGTCGACGACGGTATCGACGAAGCGATAGGTCGCGGGCAGGCAGACGTTCAGCGTATTGTCGCTGTAATTCTGGATGCTGCGATATTCGGTCGTGTCGGCGGGATCGATCAGGCGATATTGCTCGGCTTCGGCTTTCTTGCCCGCGGCGGTCAGGCGGGCGTGGCGGACCTCCATCGCCTTGATCGCGGCGCGGCTGTGGCCGGGCATGTCGATCGACGGGATAACCTCGATCTGCCGCGCGGCTGCTGCCTTCACGATCGCGACATAGTCGGCGGTGGTGAGGTAGCCGTTGACGCCGCCCGTTCCGTCGGGACCCGCGCCGAGCTGCGGCAGGATGCAGGTCTGCTCCGACGGATCATGGCAGCGTTTCGAGCCGATTTCGGCCAGCTCGGGCAGCGCCGGGATTGCAATGCGCCATCCCTCGTCCTCGGCGAGGTGGAGGTGCAATTTATTGAGCTTGTACGCCGCCATCGCCTCGACGATCTTCAATATCTCGTCACGGCTATGGAAATTGCGGCCGAGGTCGATGTGGAGGCCGCGGAAGCCATATTCGGGGGCATCCTCGACGCGGAGCGAGGTCAGCTTTCCTCTCTCGAACGCCGCCTGCTGCGCGAGCGAGCGCAGCGCGTGGCTCGCGCCCGCCGCGTCGTGCGCGGTGATCGCAATGCCCGACGGCTTGGCGTCGAGGATATAACCCTCCGCCTTGGCCACAGCGGCGGGGTCGATACGGATCGCCAGCGGCAGTGTGCCGGTTTCAGCGACGCCCAACGCCGCAAATGCAGGCGCGACAGCGCTGCGATCGACGCCGGTCAGCGACAGCGCGATGCCACGACTGAGGTCGACCGTTCCCTTACCCTGCACCGCCTTTGCAGGCTTCGGGAGGATCACCACGCCCTTTGCTTCGGGTGCCAGCCGCCCAGCCTGCACGTCGAAAGCGCGCTCGGCGGTCAGCCAGCGCGTCTTGTCGGCGTCGCTCTTGGCCGCAAGCCGTGCCTCGTCGGTCATCGGCGCGACGAAGGGCAGGATTTCGAGGCCCGTCTCAGGGTCGATCACCGCGCGCGTCGCCGTGATCGTGCGCGGCTTCAGTCCGTCGGCAACGAGATAGGCGTTGGGCATGCCGAACGCCTTCGAGAAGTTCGACCCAACGCCCCACAGCTTGATTTCATGTTTCGCACCCGGGCGCAGTGTAACGCCGGGCTTGAGCACCAGTTGCTGGACGTCGCCGTTCACCAGTCGGTGCGTGAAGATATCGCTTTCGACGAGCGGCAGCCGGTTGACGAAGCTGAAATAGAGCGAAAGTCCCTTCGTCGGCACATCGGCCTGCAGCGTTTCGGGCAGCGTCAGCGTGATCGTCGACAGGAAACATCCGTCGATCCCGGTCGGGCACGCCGGGCCATTATCGACCATGGTGAGCCGGTAGCCGAGCGTGTCGGCTAGACGGTCGAGCGACGCCTGCGACGGGGCTTCGGCTGCCAGCGCCTGCGGCGCGGCAAGCGCCACCATTGCCATCGTCATCCAACCCGCAGCCCGCATGTCTTTTCTCCCGCTCGACAATTTGTATCTAATTTGTCATGCAGTCGCGGGCGGGTCAACGCCTTTCGGATTCGACGGAATTGAAAGGATAAATGACAATATGGCAGATATTCGCGCTTTTCGCTTCATCGCGTCGATCCTGATTGGTTTTACATTAGTATTGTCATCGACAGCGACCGCCGGGGAGCAGCCGCGCCCCGTTGTGGTCGGCTATCTCGCCGCGTTCAAGGGGATCGAGCTGTCGATCGCGCGTACCGACCTGTCGGCCTTCACCCATTACAATCTGGCCTTTGCCAACCCCGATACCGACGGACGCTTTATCCGCGATGGGCGGACGACGTGCATGGGCGACGAGAGGGGCGCGAACCTGTCGGTCGACGCGCTGCGCAGGACTGTCGCGCGGTTGCAGGCGCGCGGCGCCAAGGTGCTGATCTCGACGGCGGGCGGCGTGATCCCCGGCTGTTCGGGCGACTGGAAGGCCTTGCTTGCGCCCGACCGCCGCGCGGCGACGGTCGCTGCGCTCGTCGAACTCGCCGATACGCTGGGCCTGGACGGGGTCGATATCGACATCGAGGGGCAGCTGCTCACCGACATCGACCGTGCTGAGGACTATACGCCGTTCATAGCGGCGCTCTCGAAGGCGATGAAAGTCCGCGGCAAGCTGTTGACCTGCGCCACCGCATCCTATGAGGGCGGGATGATCCCGGTCAGCTCGATCCCCTATTTCGACCTCGTCAACGTCATGTCCTATGACGCGATCGGCCCGAGCTGGGGCCCGGCCGGCGCCGAACATAGCAGCTATGCCATGGCGGCGCGCGACCTTGACCTGTGGCTGGCGCGCGGGGTCACGCGCGAGCGGCTCGTGCTCGGGGTCCCTTTCTACGGCTATGGATTCGGCGGCGAGAAGGCGAATTGGTCCTATCGAGAGCTCGCCGCGGCACATGGCATAAATGCGACCAAAGCTGACGTCGTTGGCACGCTCTGCGCCGGGTGCCGCTATATCACGCACAACAGTCCCGCGACGATCGGGAAGAAGGCGCGCCTTGCCGCAGAAAAGGCGGGCGGCGTGATGGTGTGGGAGCTGTCGCAAGACAGTCCGGACCATGCCTTGACCCATGCTATCGCGCGCGGACTTTCACGCGAATAATTCGCAACAAGCGCAACTAAGGATACCAATGCAACACATGCTGCGTTATGGCTGGTCCTATCGACCGGCATGACCGGCAATCGTGTGGAGCATCGTCCTTGTCATTGATCGAACGCGTGGGTCCGCTCCAGAAGGACGACCCGACACCGCTTTACCTGCAACTGCAGAAAATCCTCCGCGACGCGATCGAGGGGCAGGTGGTGAAGGCCGAAGAGGCGATCCCCACCGAACGCGACCTCGCCGAGGAATTCGACGTGTCGCGCATCACGGTGCGCAAGGCGATCGACGGACTCGTCAGCGACGGCATCGTCACGCGCCGCCGCGGCGCGGGCACCTTCGTTACCCGGCCGCGCGTCGAAAAGAGCTTCTCCAAGCTCACCTCCTTTTCGGAGGACATGGTCTCGCGCGGGCGCAAACCGCACAGCAAATGGGTGAGCAAGACCGCAGGCGCGGTCACCCCCGAGGAAGCACTGTCGCTCGGTCTGTCGCCGGGTTCGCTCGTCTACCGCTTCCATCGCATCCGTTACGCCGACGACACGTCGATGGCGCTCGAGATTGCGACGATCCCGGCCTATTGCCTGCCGTCGGTCGATGCGGTGGGCGCGTCGCTGTATGAAGCGCTTGAGGCGGCAGGGCATCTGCCCGTCCGGGCGCTCCAGCGGCTTCGCGCGATCGCGGCGACCACCGAACAGGCGAACATGCTGGAGATCGAGCCCGGCACGCCCGGCCTGTTCATCGAACGGCGCGGCTTCCTGTCCGACGGGCGGACCGCCGAGTTCACCCAGAGCTTCTATCGTGGCGACGCCTATGACGTCGTGGCCGAGTTGAACGGCTAACCGAGCCGCCGCAAAAAATCGATGTGCGGCGGCAGTTCGGCGAGCTGTTCGGCAACGCGTCCGCGCAGTGTCGCGAGGCGCGACGCCAGCTCTTCATCGGACAGGCCGTCGGCGATCGGGTGCCAGCTTTGCGGCCGCAGCCCCTGCCCCGTCAGCACCGCATACCAGTTCGTCGGGCCGAACAGGTCGCCGGGCTCGAACAAGATGTTGCCCGTCGCGCGGAACGCCTCGATCCGCTCGGCAAGGCTGTCGGGCATTCGCGCCGCCGCGATATCTCGCCAGAAGGGCGTATCGTCGCGGCCCGCCAGTGCGTAATGCGCGATCACGAAATCGCGGATCGTCTCATATTCGTGAAGCGCGTCGCGGTTGAAGCGCGCGACGACATGGGGGTCGATCGCATCGCGCGGAAGCAGCGCCAGCAGCCGGATGATCGTCGTCTGGATGAGGTGGATCGAGGTCGATTCGAGCGGTTCGAGGAAGCCGCCCGCCAGCCCGATCGCGACGCAATTGCGGTTCCAGATCGCCTTGCGATGCCCTGCGGTGAAGCGCAGCAGGTTGGCGTCGGCGAGCGGAGTGCCGGGCAGCCGCGCGCGCAGCAACGTCTCGGCCTCGTGATGCTCCAGATGCGCGCTCGAATAGACATAGCCGTTGCCGTCGCGGTGCTGGAGCGGGATGCGCCATTGCCACCCCGCCTCGCGCGCGGTCGAGCGCGTGAAGGGCGACGGGTCGCCCGCGCCCTCGCACGGCATCGCGACCGCGCTGTCGCACGGCAGCCAGTTGCTCCAGTCGGCATAGCCGGTCCGGAGCGCACCTTCGATCAATAGCCCGCGAAAGCCCGAGCAGTCGACGAACAGGTCGCCGTCGATCGCGCGGCCGTCCTCCATCGCGAGTCCCGTGATGAAACCATCCTCGGGATCGAGGCGAACCTCGGCGACCTTCCCCTCGATCCGGACAACGCCCTTCTCCTCTGCGTAGCTGCGCAGGTAGCGGGCATAGGCCGCGGCGTCGAAATGGACCGCGTGATGCACCGGACCGAGGCGCGTCATCGGCGCGAAGCGGCCTTCGCGCGCGGCCATTGTTTCGAGATTATAGGGACCGTGATCGGCATCGCCGCCCGCCGCGAGGTGGCGCAGCCAATAATGGTGAAAATGGATCCCCGACATCTCGACGCCGAGATAGCCGAAGGGGTGGAAATAGCGATGGCCGACGCCACCCCAGCCGTCGAACTGGATGCCCAGCTTGATCGTACCGTGCGTCGCGCGCAGAAACTCCGCCTGATCGAGGCCGAGATAGCGGTTGAATTCATGGATCGGCGGCACGGTTGCCTCGCCGACCCCGACGGTGCCGATCGCTTCGGATTCGACGAGCGTGATTGTGTGCGATTGCCCCGCCAGCGCGCGGCCGAGCGCCGCGGCGGTCATCCAGCCCGCGCTGCCGCCGCCGACGATGACGATGCGCCGCACCGGGCGCTGACACGCGCTCACCCGCGTATCTGCCGCAGCGCGTCGGCGTGGCTTTCCATGGCGTGAACATCGCTCGCGACGGCGCGCAGCTGGCGCTGGAACTCGGCCATCAGCGCCTGATCCTCGACGAGCAGCGCTTGCGGGTCGAAGCTGCGCGGGATCACGCCATGCCCCGCCATGACGAGCGCCCAGCTGTCCTCGACATGCGCCTCGTGATTGAAATGCGCGAACATGCCGCGCGCGGCAAACAGGTCGATCTTGGCCGCCAGTTCGGGCGAGATCGACGCCGCGCGGGCAGCATCCCAGAAGGGTTCGCCGACGCGCGCGTTGAGGCGAAAATGCTGCGCGGTAAAATCGGCGACGCGCGCCCGGGCGCCCGCGATTTCCTCATTGTAGATATCGGCTTCGGGCATCACGGCGCGATCGATCGGCCAGAGCAGGACAAGCTGCGCGATCGCGAGCTGGAGGAGCAGCATCTCGCCGCCGTCGAGTGGCGGCGCATCGCCCGCCGCTGCGCCGACCGCAACGACATTGCCGACCCAGGGGCGCGGGCGCGCGGCGGCTGCAAGCGGCGTCGGCGGACCCGTATCGACCGGCCGCCCCACCGCAGCGGCAAGCGCCGCCGGCGCATCAGCATCGGACAACAGCCCGCCGTCATAGGCGAACTCGATTGCGGTGCGGTTCGATAGCGGGATCATCGCCAGCCACCCGGCGGGGTGCGCGGCGACACGGCTGTAGAGCGGCAGCGGATCGAATGCGGGCGCCGAGCCGCAGATCATGCGGTCACAAAAACCCGCTTGTTCGACGGCGCTATCGGGATCGAGTGCTGCGATCAGCGCCCCGTCCGCATCGATGAACAGGTCGGCGCGCAAGGGCTCGCCATCGGCAAGCTCGATCCGGTCCAGTCGCGCATCGCTGACGCACGAAATCGCGCCCTCGCCCGAGACGAGGCGGATATCGACACTTTCGCATGCCGCACGCAGCAGCCGCGCATAGGCGGCGCCGTCGAGGTGCCAGCCCTGCTTCACCGCCTGCCGCGTTGCCGCATCGCGCGGAGCGCCGGTGCGCCCCTGCTTGGCGGTCGCGGCGGCGAGGCAGAAATCCTCCAGTGCGACGCGCAACCCTGCCTGCCGCGCGCGCGTCCAGTGCTGGACGAAGGGCAGCGACGCGAAGGGGCTGCCCGCATCGCCATAGGCATGGAGAAAAGCGTCGTCGCCGCCCGACCAGCCGGCGAATTGCTGCCCCATATTGATCGTCGCGGCGGCGCCCGCGACCAACGCGTCCTCGTCGATGCCGAGCAGGCGGTGGAAGGCCGCAAGATCGGGCGGCGCGACCAGCGCGGCGTGCGGCGCTGACGCCTCGCCCGTATCGACCCAGGTCACCTGCGTGCCAAGCCGCGCGAAGGCGCGACTGACCGCGAGCGCCGCCATCGCCGCCGCGATCCCGCCGCCGTAGACGATCACTTGCTGCACCGCGTTCGTCATGGTGCGGGCGCCGGGCAATAGCGCGCGATGAAGTCGGCGTGCGACGGCACCGTTGCCGCCGCATCGGCGATCGTCGCCGCAAGTTTCGACAGCCGCTCGTCCAGCGTCGCGGCGGGCAGCGCGTCGGCGAGGCGATCGGCGGCGAGCGGTTCGAAGCCTTGCCCAACGAAGACCGCCTGCCAGCTCGGCGGGCCGAACAGCCCGTCGCGATACGCCTGCACATGGCCGCGGTGACGGAAGCGTTCGATCTTCCCCGCAAGCGTGTCGGGCAGGTCGATCGCCGTCACCCGTTCCCACAACGGCGCGTCGGGCTCGTTCGCGACATAGTGGAGGATCAGGAAATCGCGGATGCGATCATATTCGACGTCCATCACGCGGTTGAACTCGGCCGGCAGCGCAGGGTCGATCGCGGGGCTGTCGGGCATCAGCGTCAGCAGGTGCATGATCGCCATCTGGACGAGGTAGATGCTCGTCGATTCGAGCGGTTCGAGGAAGCCCCCGGCGAGCCCCATGCCGATGCAATTCTTAGCCCATGCCTGTTCGCGCTTGCCCGCCTTGAAACGCAGCACGCGCGGCTCGGCGAGCGCTTCACCGTCGAGATTGGCAAGCAAGGTCGCCGCCGCCTCGTCGTCCGAGATGTCGGCGCTCGAATAGACATAGCCGTTGCCGGTGCGGTGCTGGAGCGGGATGCGCCATTGCCAGCCCGCCTTGCGCCGCGTCGAGCGCGTATAGGGCGTGAAATCGGCCGAGCGCACCGACGGCACCGCCTGCGCGCTGTCGCACGGCAGCCAGTGCGACCAATCCTCCAGATCGACGCCGAGCGTTGCGCCCAGCAGCAGCGAACGGAAGCCCGAACAGTCGACGAACAGGTCCCCCGCGACGCGCGTCCCCGACGCCAGTGTCAACGCCGCGATATTGCCGCTGTCGCCATCCTGCTCGACCCCGACGATCCTCCCCTCGACACGCTCGATCCCGCGCGCCTCAGCCCAGCCGCGCAGGTAGCGGGCATAGAGAAAGGCATCGAGGTGATAGGCGTAAGCGAAGGCGTTGCGCACGTCGCTACAGTCGCCGTTCGGGAGCATGAAGCGGTTCTGCAGCGCGGTGACGATCGGGAAGCAATAGTCGAAGAGCGACGCCGCGGTACCGGCGCGATGCGCGCGGATCCAGTAACTGAAGAAGTCGGCCTCACCGATCGGGCGGCCGAAGGTGCCGAAGGGATGGACATAGTTGTGGCCTTGGCGGCCCCAGTTGACGAACTCGATGCCGAGCTTGAAGCTGGCCTGCGTCGCTTTCATGAACTCGACCTCGTCGAGCCCGAGGAAGTCGTTGAAGTCCTTCATTTGCGGCAGCGTCGCTTCGCCGACGCCGACGGTCCCGATCTCTTCGGATTCGACGAGCCTGACCCGGAAACGAGCAGGATCGAGCTTCGCGGCGCACGCCGCGGCGCACATCCAGCCGGCGGTCCCGCCGCCGACAATCACCAGATCGAATTTGTCCCCCATCTTGACCCAGCTTAGCGTTGGAGAAAGCCGGCGCCAGCCCGAAGAGGGACTGGCGCCGCTCCCCCTTTAGAAGTTCAGCCGCACACCGAGCTGATAGCGCCGGTCGTTCTTGAACCACGCGTTCGGTTTGAGCAGCCCGTCGGAGTCGACCTGCTGCATCAGCACGGTATCGGTGCCGAGCAGGTTCGTCGCCTCGAGGATGAACTCGATCCGCTCGCTCGCGCGGAGGCGCAGCGAGGCGTCGAGATAGCCCGTGCTCTTTTGCCAGATCGGGAAACCGACGCAGCAGTCGATCGCGGTCACCAGATATTTGGAGCGCCAGTTATAGGCGACGCGCGCCGACACCGGCCCCTTTTCATACATGCCGACGAGGTTGTAGCTGTGCTTCGAGATGCCTTCGAGCGCGTTCGGCTTGACCGTACTGTTCTCGTAGGTGATCCCGCCGCCCGCGGTCCCGCCGGCGGTCTCGTTGGTCAGGTTGACCGTTTCGATCCCGTTGTTCTTCACATAGGTGTAGTTCGCCTGCACGCCGAAGCCGTCGAACGGTGCAGGCAGGAAGTCGAAGAAGGTCTGGAAGGCGAATTCGGCGCCATAAATCTTGGCCCCGTCGCCGTTGACCGGCCGTTCGAGCCGGACCGTTTCGGTGACCCCGCCA
The DNA here is from genome assembly GCF_052871675.1 of Sphingopyxis sp. LARHCG72. Classification (NCBI taxonomy): domain Bacteria; kingdom Pseudomonadati; phylum Pseudomonadota; class Alphaproteobacteria; order Sphingomonadales; family Sphingopyxidaceae; genus Sphingopyxis; species Sphingopyxis sp. LARHCG72. Next base: position 359,961 of record NZ_JBIXJU010000003.1, read on the forward strand.
TTGTTGACCTCGAGGCTGAACTGGCCCGCCTGGATATAATTATAGAATTTCTTGTAGAAAGCGGTGGCGGTGAACGAACTCGCCCGGCCGAAATAATATTCGAGCGTCAGGTCGAACTGGTCCGCGGTCATCGGTTTCAGCCCGGGATTGCCCGACTTGCCCGTATATTGCCAGTCATAGGCGATCGCCTCGCCCGCCGAATTCCTCGTCACATTGGGATCGGAAAGGTCGTTGAGATTGGGCGACAGGCGGTTGATCGTCAGGAAGTTGCGCAGCAATCCGAAGTCGGGCCGCGACATGGCCCGCGAATAGGCGAAGCGCGACACGAGCTTGTCGGTCAGGTCGAACTTGACGTTGAAGCTGGGCAAGGCGTGGAAGTGATTGGCCTTGGTGGTGTCGGCCACGGTCGCGCCATTGTTGAACGCGAGTTCCTTTGCCGTCACCACGCAGCCCGAGGTCGCTGTCGGGCGCCCATCGACGACCGCGCGATCGCAGGTCAATTGCGAGGCGGTGAACGGATTGGCAAAGGTCGTCGCGCCTTGGGTATCGTTGCGCGTCCAGATCAGGCGCACGCCGAGGTTGCCCGAAATGCCGATATTGCCGATCGCAAGGCCATCGCCCCCGAACTTCGCCATCGCATAGGCCGCCATCGTCCGTTCGCCGACCTTGAGCACCTCGCTCGGCAGGTAACAGCCATATTTCTTGGTGATCGTTTCGCCCGCGCGATAGCCGGCGTTCGAGCAGACCGGATAATAGTCACCCACGCCGATCGACGGGCGTCCCAGCGTCGCCGCGAGATCCTCGCGGTTCACCAGCTTGTCCATGTTGAAGAACATGAAGGACTGGTGGTTCATCTGGTTGCCGGCGAAGAAATCGCTCCCGAAGGTGCGCATCTGCGTCGCGCCCGCAGGATAGACCGGGCTGTCGGTGTTGAAATAGGGCGCCTGTGTATAGGTCCAGGTGTTCGAGATATTCGCCCAATTATATGCGCCCCAGCGCACCGTCTGGTCGCGATCGGCATAGCGCGCGCCGACCTTGATCGCGCTGAGCCAGCTGGAATCGACTTCATATTCGACGTCGGCGCGCAGCGCGACTTCCTTGCCGTCGCTGTCCTCGGTGTGGTCGGTGACCGAATAGAAATGATAATTGTTGGGATTGGTCAGCCCGCCAGGCGAAAGATTGATGTTATCCGCCCGGGTCGGCGTGAAGGTCAGCGTCGGATATTTGCCCGACAGGTCGACAAAGGTATTGGCATAGCTGCGCGAAGTGACCGACGCGTTATAGTTGCTGACGCTGGCATCGACATATTGGCCGTCGAGCGTGACCCGCACGCGATCGCTGACGTCCCAGCGGAAGTTCAGCCCGAAATCCTGCGTGACCTGCCGGTTGCGCAACGCGTTGGCGGCGGTGTCGACCTGCGGCGCGCGGCGGCCGTTGGTGCAGCCTTCCCACGAATAGCAGCGATTGAAGAAGGCCTGCCCGTTCTGGTTCAGGCCCAGACCGCGTTCGTCGCCGGGATTGTCGCCGACATAGGGGCGCATCGCCGACCACCAGCCGCTCTGGAAATTGCCGTCGGCATCGAAGGCGAACGGCGCGGTACCTTGGAGCGGCGCGACCAGCGACGGGTCGATGAAGGTGAAGTCGCTCGGCTGGCCGTAAAGGTCGGCATAGAAAGCCGACGAGAAGACCGCATATTCGCGCCAGCTGTTGTTATATTGCGAGCGATTATACTGCGCGGTCAGTTCCATATCGCCGTCGTTCGAGCGCCACTGGAACGCCGCCGCCGCGCCATAGCGTTTGCGGTCATATTCATTTTCGCGCATGTAAATGCCGCTCGGCACATATTGCTTGCCCGGCCCGAACACGCCGTCGAAAATGCCCATACGCTCGAACTGGATGCCCTGGCTCGAGGTCTTTGCGTGCGAATAGGCGCCGTTGATCATCAGGCCGATCTCGCCGATCCCGGTTTCCCAGCGGTTCGAGATGATCCCCGAAATTTCGGGCGTCGATTTCTTGGCGATGTCGCCATAAGTGTTCTTGATCGAGATCGAGATCAGGCGACCGTCCTGGCCGAACGGCACGCGCGTACGCAAATTGACCGTGCCCGCGATGCCGCCCTCGATCATGTCGGCGGTCTGGTTCTTGTAGGTGTCGATGCCGCCGAGCAGTTCGGGGGAAATATCCTGCCAGCTCAATCCGCGCGACGAATTGGCGCTGAACGTATCGCGGCCGTTGAATTCGGAACGCACCTGGTTGAGACCGCGAACGATGACGCCCGACGGTTCGGCCGAGAAGTGCGAGGTGTCGTCGGTGCCGGCGAAGCGGATCACGGTGATGCCGGGAACGCGCTGCAACGCTTCGGCGACCGATTTGTCGGGGAAGGAGCCGATATCCTCGGCGGTGATCGAATCGACGACCGTATCGGCGCTGCGCTTGCGGTTCTGCGCCGATTCGAGGTTGGCGCGAATGCCGGTGACGACGATGTCGTCCGAATTTTCCTCATCGGCCGCGACCGGCGCGGTGCCGTCCTGCGCCGCTGCAGGGAGCGTGATCGCGCTGGCGAGCGCGGCGCCGCAGATGCCCTGAAGCAGACCGCGGCGAACAGAATTACTAGTGGCAGGCCCCTTGTTCATTTTTATTTTCCCCCATCCCGAACGGCCCAGATTGCCTTCCCACAATCTCTATAAGACCAATTGCGTCCTTGGACTATTACCAATAGACTACAAATCCAGCACGCTGTCCATTGCAAATTTATGGCAGGGCAAAGATGCTGGCGGCGGGAGTGGCCGCAACGGGGGAGGCAAGGCCATGCGTTTGATTTCACTAGATGTGCTGCGGGGGCTGACCGTCGCGGGAATGATCCTCGTGAACTCGGCGGCGGCGATGAAATATGGAGCCGAGGCGGACGTCGCACCGATCCTGCTGCACGTCAGCTGGGACGGACTCGCCCTCGCCGACCTCGTTTTTCCGGGATTTTTGACGATGGTGGGGATCGCGATCCCCTTTTCGATGCGCGAGGCGAAGCTCGATCCGGCGCAGCGCCGCCACATCTTCGGCCGCACCGGCCGCCTGCTCCTGCTCGGCTTCATCCTCAGCAACCTGTACTGGTTCACCAGCTTCGCGTCGGGCGACTGGCGTCTGTTCGGCGTCTTGCAGCGAATCGGGCTGGTCTATTGCGCCTGCGCATTGCTGTTCCTGCTCGCGGGGGGGCGCGCACGGATGATCATCGCCGCGGCGATCCTCGCCGCCTATTGGCCGCTTGCACTGCTACCCTCGCTCGACGGCCTTGCGACCGATATCTGGGTCCGCGGGCATAATTTCATCGCGTCGGTCGACCGCCTTTTCCTCGGCAATCATCTCTATGCGAAAGGGCCGGAAGGCTATGATCCCGAAGGCATTCTCGGCACCCTGCCCGCGATCGCGCAGGGCCTGATCGGGGTTGCGATCGGCGAGATGCTGATTCGCCGCAACGGCCCGGCCGGCCGTCAGCTTGCGATTATCGGCGCCGCGATGCTGGCCATCGGCGGCGCGTGGAGCCTCGCCTTCCCGATCGTCAAGGATATCTGGTCGAGCAGCTTCGTGCTCGTCACCAGCGGGATCACGATCCTCGCGCTCGCGCTGCTGCACCACCGGCTCGACCGCGAGGGCCGCGAACCCGGTGTCGCGGCGACCGCGATGCTTGCCTTCGGCGCCAACGCGATTGCTGCCTATACGCTGCACCAGGTGACCGCGGGCGTCGTGACGTGGGATCTGTTGCTGCTGCCGTTCCGCGCGGTGCGCGACGCGCTGGGCGATCCGATCGCCTCCTTGCTGCCCGTCATCCTCTATATGCTGCTGATCTGGGGGGCGATGGAATGGCTGCGTCGCAAGCGCTGGATCATCAAAATCTGATTTTCAAAACATACCTCTTGATGAGACCTATATAACCTATATAGTACCAATATATCGAGTGGCGACATGTCACCGATCCGGAGACAAGATGACATGACGCCGAACGCCGCGGGTGACGGACAGACGCTGATGGAACGGGAAGCGGGTGAGGCGGCGGCAGCGGTTGCAGCGATGCTCGCCGCGAATCGCGAGGCGTTTGTTGCAATCGGCCGGCGCCTGCGCACCTCGCCCCCCGTCGCCGTCGTCACCTGCGCGCGCGGATCGTCCGATCACGCCGCGACCTATGCCAAATATCTGATCGAAACCATGACGGGGACGCCAACCGCATCGGCGGCGCTGTCGATCGCCTCGCTCTATGATGCGCCCGCCGTCGCCGGAAACCGGTTGTGCCTCGCGATTTCGCAGTCGGGGAAAAGCCCCGACCTGCTCGCCGCGGTCGAGCAACAGCGCGACGCCGGTGCTTTCGTCGTCGCGCTCGTCAATGCCGGCGGCTCGCCGCTCGCCGGCCTCGCCGATGTCGTCATCCCGCTTTCGGCCGGGGTCGAGCGGTCGGTCGCGGCGACCAAATCCTATATCGCCTCGCTCGCCGCCATCGCGGCGCTGGTTGCCGCGTGGGCGGAAGACGCGGCGCTCGAAACCGCGCTGACCGCCCTCCCCGCCCAACTCATGAAGGCGTTCGCGCTCGACTGGTCGCCCGCGGTCGGCGCGTTTCGGGACGCGACCAACCTGTTCGTCCTCGGGCGGGGCTATGGCCTGGGGGTGGCGCAGGAGGCGGCGCTCAAGTTCAAGGAGACTTCGGGGCTCCACGCCGAAAGCTTCAGCGCCGCCGAAGTGCGGCACGGCCCGATGGCGATCGTCGGCGCGGCCTTTCACGTCCTCGCGTTCGGCGGCACCGACCGCGCCGCCGCAGGCGTCCGTACCGTCGCCGATGAATTCCGCGGCCGGGGCGCCACCGTCCTGCTTGCCGACCCCGAAGGCGGCGAGTTGCCCGTGATCGCCGCGCATCCGGCGATCGAGCCGATCCTGATGATCCAGAGTTTCTACCGCATGGCGAGCGCGCTGGCGCTGGCACGCGGCCATAACCCCGACTCGCCTCCGCATCTCAACAAGGTTACCGAGACGCTATGATCTTTCGTTTCCACAACGGCCGGGTCGCACTGCCGGGCGGCGCCGTCGGCGCGGCGGATATCGCCGTTGCCGACGGTGCCGTCACCGCCGTGTCCGCCGCCGGCGACAAGCCCGCGGACCGCGAGATCGATCTCGGCGGCGGCTGGCTGCTGCCGGGCTTCGTCGATACGCAGGTCAATGGTGGCGGCGGCGTCCTCTTCAACGACCAGGTCGACGTCGAGGCGATCGCCGCGATCGGCGCAGCGCACGCGCGCTTCGGCACCACTGCCTTCCTGCCGACGCTGATCAGCGACACGCCGGCGCAGATCGCTGCCGCGCTGGCCGCGGTCGACGCGGCGATCGAACGGGGCGTGCCCGGCGTCGTCGGCATCCATATCGAAGGCCCGTTCATCAACGAGGTGAAGCGCGGCATCCACGAGGCGCATCGTATCCGCCGCCTCGACGACGCCATCCTCGCGACGCTTACCGCACCGCATCGCGGCCGCGTGATGCTGACGCTCGCGCCCGAACTGTGCGACGAGGAGGATATCCGCACCCTCGTCCGCCATGGCGTGATCGTCAGCGCGGGGCACAGCGACGCGACCTACGACGAGGCGCAGCGCGCGATCGGCGCGGGGCTTTCGGGCTTCACCCATTTGTTCAACGCGATGTCGCCGCTCCACCACCGCCAGCCCGGCGCGGTCGGGGCGGCATTCGATTCGGACACTTATTGCGGGCTGATCGTCGACGACGTGCATTTGCACCCCGCGGTCGTCCGGCTCGCGGTCCGCGCGAAGGGCAAGGACCGCATCATGCTGGTCACCGACGCGATGCCGAGCGTCGGCACCGACGTCAGCGAATTCACGCTGCAGGGCAAGCGCATCGCGGTGAAGGACGGCGTCTGTATTTTCGAGGACGGCACGCTCGCGGGAACGCACCTCGACATGGCATCGGCGCTGCGCAAGACGGTCGAGGTCACCGGCCTGCCCGTGCCCGACGTATCGGCGATGGCGAGCGCGACACCCGCGGCTTTCCTGTCGCTGGAGGGGCGCATCGGCGCGATCGCGCCGGGGCAGCGCGCCGACTGGGTGTGGTTGGACGCCGGGCTCGATCCGCGCGCGACATGGATCGGGGGATGGATCGTCCCCGAAACGGCATCGGACCTGGCTCACGCCGCACAATGATACACAAGCCGCACAAACAAGCGGCGGAAGTTTTGGGGATTAAATCGATGAGCCTGATCATCACCTCTCCGCTCAGAGGATGGGCGACGACGCTGGACAGCGTTCCCGATCCGGTCTTTGCCCAGCGGATGATGGGCGACGGCGTCGCGATCCAGCCGCTCGGCGACACGGTCGTCGCGCCCTTCGACGGCGAGGTCGTGACGATCCACGATGCGGGCCATGCGGTGTCGCTGCGCAGCGCCGAGGGCGCCGAAGTGCTCATCCATATCGGGCTCGATACGGTGATGCTGAAGGGCGACGGCTTTACCCCGCTGGTCGCGGCCGGGCAGACGGTGACGCGCGGCGACCCGTTGATCCGTTTCGATCTCGACGCGGTCGCGCTCGCGGCGACGAGCCTGATCACCCCGGTGATCGTGACCAATGCCGAGGCGTTCGCGATCAGCCGCCGCACCACCGACGCCGCGATCGGCGCGTGCGAGGCGCTGATGACGCTCGTCCCCGTGCAGGCCGAAACGCGCCGCCGCTCGGACGACGGCACGGTGGTCGAGCAGGCGGTGACGCTGTCGCTGCCGCACGGTATTCACGCGCGCCCCGCGGCGCGGATCGGCGAAGTCGCGCGCGGTTTCGAGGCCGACGTGCATCTGCTGAACGGCGACAAGCGCGGCGATGCGCGCAGCACGGTCGGATTGCTCGCGCTCGGCACCGCGTTCGGCGACGAGGTGGTGGTGCAGGCGCGCGGCGACGATGCCGAGGCGGCGCTGGCGGCGATCGTCGCGCTGCTCGCGACCGATATGGGCGAAGGCAAGCCTGCGGCGGCATCGGTTGCGGCCGCTCCCCTCGCATCGCTTCGTGCGGGACAGATCGGCGGGGTCATCGCCTCCCCCGGGCTCGCCATGGGACCGGCGGCGCGGCTGCGGCAAGCCGAAATCGCGGTTGCGCGCGAGGGCACGGGCGCGGTCGAGGAACGCGCGGCGCTGCTCGCCGCGCGCGGCGAGGTGCGCGCCAGCATTGCGGCGCGCGCCGACAGCGCAAGCGGCAGCGTCGCGTCGGTGATGCAGGCGCATCTCGCACTGATCGACGACCCCGAACTGCTCGCCGCCGCCGAAAGCCGGATCGCGGCAGGCAACAGCGCCGGTTTCGCCTGGCGCGGCGCGATCCACGACCAGATCGCCGCGATCCGCGCGACGGGCAACGCCCACCTGATCGAACGCGTCGACGACCTCGTCGACATCGAGCGGCAATTGCTGGCGACGCTGACCGGCACCACGCTCGACGGGACCGCGGTCCCGGCGGGGGCGATCGTGGTCGCCGACGACCTTCTGCCGTCGCAGCTCGTCACGCTCGCGGCGGCGAAGCCCGCCGGCATTTGCCTCGCGCGCGGCGGCCCGACCTCGCATGTCGCGATCCTGTGCGCGGGCATGGGGCTGCCCGCGCTCGTCGCGATGGGCGATGCGCTCGGTGCGGTCGAGGACAGCACGCCGCTGCTGCTCGATGCCGAGCTGGGCCATGTCACCGCCCACCCGTCGGCCGCCGACGCCGATGCGTTTACGGCGCGGCTGGCAAAGCGCGATGCCCGGCGCGAAGCGGCGCAGGTGGCGGCAAAGGATGCCTGCCACAGCGCCGACGGCACGCGCATCGAAGTCTTCGCCAATATCGGCACCGTCGAGGATGCCGCGCTCGCCGCGGCGCAGGGCGCCGAAGGATCGGGGCTCGTGCGCAGCGAATTTCTGTTCCTCGATCGCGACACCGCGCCGTCGGAGGACGAGCAGCACGCCGCCTATCAGGGAATTGCCGACGCGCTCGCCGGCAAGCCGGTGATCATTCGCCTGCTCGACATCGGCGGCGACAAGCCCGCCGCCTATATCCCGATCGATGCCGAGGAAAATCCGGCACTCGGCCAACGCGGCATCCGCGTCGCGCTCGCGCGGCCCGATCTCCTCGAAACGCAGCTCCGCGCGATCCTGCGCGTGGCGCCCGTCGGCCAGTGCAAGATCATGATCCCGATGATCGCGAGCCTCGACGAACTGCGTCAGGTCCGCGCGCTTGTCGACCGGCTGCGCGGCGAAATGGGCATCCCGACGCCGGTCGAGGTCGGGGTGATGGTCGAAACGCCCGCGGCTGCGATGACCGCCGACCTGCTCGCCGCCGAAGCCGATTTCCTGTCGATCGGCACCAACGACCTCACCCAATATGTGCTCGCGATGGACCGCGGCAATCCGGCGGTCGCCGCCGGGGTCGACGCGATGCACCCCGCGGTGCTGCGCATGATCGGCGAAACCTGCCGCCTCGCCGCCGTCCACGAACGCTGGGTTGGGGTGTGCGGCGGCCTTGCGTCGGATCCCGCGGCGCTACCGATCCTGATCGGCCTCGGCATCACCGAACTCTCGGCGGTCCCCGGCTTCGTCGCCGAAGCGAAACAGATCGTGCGCGGCCTGACCTTGGTCGAGGCGCGCGCGCACGCCGAACTTGCGCTGCAATGCAAGTCGGCGGCCGAGGTTCGCGCGCTCGCCCGCGCATTCGAGGAGACACGGCGATGAGGAAGATACTCGAAGCGCTCCAGCCGCTCGGCCGCGCGCTGATGCTGCCGATCGCGGTGCTGCCGATCGCGGGCCTGCTGTTGCGCATCGGCCAGCCCGACCTGCTCGACATCGCCTTCATCTCGGCCGCGGGCGCCGCAATCTTCGACAATCTCGGCATCCTCTTTGCGATCGGCGTCGCGGTCGGCTTCGCGCGCGACGGCAACGGCGCGGCGGCGCTCGCCGGGGTGGTCTGCTATTTCGTCACCACCAACGGCGCGCAGACCTTCATGACCCCGCCGCCCGACATCGGCGCGGGGCTTCCGGAGGCCGCGGCGGCGCTGACGGCGAAGCAATGGGCGGTCGGACTGATCGACCGGCTCGAAGTGCCCGTCGGCATCTTGTCGGGGCTGATCGGCGGCCATTTCTACAACCGGTTCGCGACGATCGCGCTGCCCGAATATCTCGCTTTCTTCGGCGGCCGACGCTTCGTGCCGATCGCCAGCGGGGTCGCGGGGCTGCTGCTCGCGGCGCTGGTCGGCTACAGCTACGCGCATATCAGCGGCGCGATCGATACGGCGAGCCGGGCTGTCGTCGCCTCGGGCGAGATCGGCCTCTTCGTCTATGGCGCGCTCAACCGGCTGCTGATCGTCACCGGGCTGCACCACATCATCAATAACGCCGCCTGGTTCGTCGTCGGCGATTTCGAAGGCGCGACGGGCGACCTGCGGCGTTTCTTCGCGGGCGATCCGACCGCGGGCGCGTTCATGAGCGGGTTCTTCCCGGTGATGATGTTCGGCCTGCCCGCCGCGTGCCTCGCCATGTATCACGAAGCGCGGCCCGAGCGGCGCAAGGCGGTCGGCGGGATGCTCTTCAGCCTGGCCTTCACCAGCTTCCTCACCGGCGTGACCGAGCCGATCGAGTTCACCTTCATGTTCGTCGCGCCCCTGCTCTACGCGATCCACGCGCTGCTCACCGGCGCCTCGATGGCGCTGATGAACGCGCTCGACATAAAGCTCGGCTTCGGTTTTTCGGCAGGCCTGTTCGACTATGTGCTGAACTTCAGCCTCGCGACGCGGCCTTGGCTATTGCTCCCCATCGGGGCGGTCTACGCGCTCCTCTATTACGGCCTGTTCCGTTTCTTCATTCGGCGCTTCGATCTGGCGACGCCGGGGCGTGAGAAGGGCGAAGTCACCGAAGCCACCGTCCAGGCGGCAGGGAGTGCACGCGGCGATGCCTTCGTCACGGCGCTGGGCGGGACGGCCAACCTCGTCAGCGTCGACGCCTGCACCACGCGCCTGCGGCTGATCGTCGCCGACCAGGATGCGGTCGACGACGCCGCGCTGTCGGCGCTTGGCGCGCGCGGGATCATCCGCCCGTCGGAGAACGCCGCACAGGTCGTGCTCGGACCGATCGCCGATCTCGTTGCAGAGGAAATTCGCGGAGCGCTGGCGGCAGGCGGAGGCCATTCGGCCCCGATCGTCAGCAAGCCCGCGACCGGGCGCGCCGAACCATCCGCGCTTCCCGCCGACCTGCTCGACGCGCTCGGCGGCAATGCCAATGTGCAGGCGGTGCAGACGCTGCACGGCCGGTTCCGGGTGGAGCTGGCCGATGCCGCGCGCGTCGACAACGGGGCGCTGGCACGGCTGGCGCGCGGGGTCACCCAGCCCGGGCCCGGCATTTTCCACATTCTGCATGATTAGGGCGGCGGCCTTCCCGCTGCTCGTCCTAATGCTCACCGGGGCGGCTCCACCCGAGCCGCCCCGGTGGGTTCCACTTCCCGTCCACATCGGCGGCCGCGTAGTCGTGGCGCCCGAAGGCGGCGTCGATTTCGGCTGGCCGGGGGTCTATATCGAGGGCCGGTTCGAGGGAACCGCCGTGCGGGTGCGGTTCGCGGCGCCCACCGACCATATCCGCGTGTCGATCGACGGGGTCGAGCGCGCCATCTTTCGCGCGCCGGGCAAGGTCGACACGGTGATCGGCGGACTGGCGGCGGGCACGCATATCGTGCGCGTCGAAAAGCTGACCGAAAGCCAGGCGGGCGCCAGCCGTTTCATTGCCTTCGAGGTGGCAGGCAAGCCGCTCGCGCCGCGTCCGCGCGTGCGCCGGATCGAGTTCATCGGCGACAGCTTCACCGTCGGTTATGGCAACATGTCCGCGACGACCGCCTGTACCGGCGAGGAGGTGCACGACCGCACCGACACCAGCCAGGCCTTCGGTCCGCTCACGGCGCGCGCGCTCGATGCGGATTATCGCATCAACGCCTTTTCGGGTTTCGGAATGGTCCGCAACTATGACGGCAACGTGCCGGGCGAGAGCCTGCCCTTCCTCTATCCGCGCGCGATCCCCGGCGACGCCGCGCCCGCCGCAGCCGATGCCGGCTGGCGCCCGCAGACCATCGTGATCAACCTTGGCGGCAATGATTTTTCGACCGCGCTGAAACCCGGCGAGCACTGGGCCGATACGGCGGCGCTCGAGGCCGCCTATCGCGGCCGCTATACCGCCTTCGTCGAGGATCTCGCGGCGCGCCAGCCGCAGGCCCGCTTCATCCTGGTCGGATCGGACCTCTTCTTCGCGCAGGTCGAACAGGTCGCGGCAGGACTGGAAACCGCGCTAGGCGGCCGCGTAGAAACGCTGCGATTGACCGCGCTCGACCTGGGCGGATGCCACGGCCACCCGTCACTTGCTGACCACCGCCGCGTCGCCGACCTGCTGACCCGCGCCATCAACCGCGACTGATCCGCGCGGCCTTTGCCTGTATATGCGCACATGCTCGATTTCGAACCGGGCCGGGAAAATCGCGTCGTTGGCGACCTCGCCGTCCGCACCCCGCACCGCAAGGCTTAATATCAGATAGTGCGCCTTGTCGAACGGCCATTGCGCCATTCCGGTCCCGGCATTGGCATAGCGGTGATAAGGCTTGCCATCGATCGCAAAGCGAAGCTCGCGCGGCGTCCACAAAAGCTGATAATCGTGGAACGCCCCGCACGCATCCGCAACATCGACCCTGCCGCCATTCCCGGCGGTGCCGCTGGTCGAGATGTTATGGACGGTGCCCGTCACCGCGGACGCCTTGCGGTCGAACTCCATGATGTCGATCGAACCGCTGTCGGGCCAGGGCGTCGTCGCGCCGAGCGTCCAGATCGCCGGCCATAGCCCCTCGCCGCACGGCAGCTTCGCGCGCACCTCGATCAGGCCGGAGGTGAATTCGGCCTTGCCCTGCGTGGTCAGCCGCGCCGAGCTATAGCCCTGCCCGCCATGGTCGGCGCGGTCGGACAGCGTCTCCTTGCGCGCGGTGATGATCAGCCGGCCGTTTTCGATCCGCGCATTTTCGGGTCGATCCGCCGCATAATATTGCCGCTCGCCATTGTGCCAGCCGGTCTTGTTGGCGAAAATGTCCCAGTTCCATTTCGCGGGGTCGGGGGCGCCGTCGCGGTCGAATTCGTCGGCCCAGACGAGTTCGAAGCTACCCTTTGGCGTTTCTTGCGCCGTCACGGACGACGACAGAAGCGCCGTGCAAGCCATACCGAACCGGCATCCCCATCCACCGCGCATCATCATTCCCCCAGATGAAAATTGGTATTACATTGATATGATACTTGTCATTATAAGATCATGCAATCGCCTCGTGCTCGGGAGGAAAGCCGACTAGTCCCAGTCGAGCGCGCCCTTTTTCCATTCGTAGATGAAGCCGATGGTCAGGATGCCGAGGAAGACCATCATCGCGCCCCACGCTTCCCAGCCGAGATCGTCGACCACCACCGCCCAGGGAAAGAGGAAGGCGGCCTCGAGGTCGAAGATGATGAACAGGATCGCGACGAGATAGAAGCGGACGTCGAACGGTTTGCGCGGCGCCTCGAAGGCGGGGAAGCCGCATTCATATTCGGAGAGCTTCTCGCTGTCCGGTGCATGCGCGCCGGTGAAGCGCGACACCGCCATCGGCAGGAAGACGAACAGCAGCGACAGCGCCAGCGCGACCCCGAGGAAGATCAGGATCGGAAGATATTCGAGCAATAGCGCGGATGACGACGCCGCATGGGCGCCGGAGACGGATTGGGACAGCACGGCGGCCTCCTTCGAAGTCGCCGGGCCGTCCCGGACCTGATACCGGCACCTTTGCGAAAAAAGGCGCCGGGGAGGACGTGGCCTCGCTGGTTAAGGGTCGTGCCAGTTCAGGCGGGCGAGGACAGCTTCATCAGCAGCAGGCCGCTGACGATCAGGATCGCCGCGCCGATGCGCATCGCATTCGCCTGTTCGCCGAGGACGAAGATGCCCACGAGGAACGCGCCGACCGCACCGATGCCGGTCCAGATCATGTAAGCGGTGCCGAGCGGTAGCGACTTCATCGAAAACGACAGCAAGGCGAAGCTCACGATCATCGCGCCAATCGTGATCGCGGTCGCGCCGGGGCGCGTAAAACCCTCCGACTGTTTCATCGAATAGGCCCACACGATTTCGAAAAGTCCGGCGATCGTCAAATATACCCAGGCCATGGCAGCCTCCTTCAAGGACTGCCGGGCCGCCCCGGACTTGAAACCCGCGGCATCGCGCGGGGAGGACGTGGCCTCTTCAAGGCGGCCTGGCAGGGGCAGCAGGACTCGAACCCGCGACCCTCGGTTTTGGAGACCGATGCTCTACCAACTGAGCTATACCCCTAGGCCGGAGTGGGCCACTAGCCGGATTGCGGGGACGGGGCAAGAGGGATGACGGGTTGCGCGCGCGGGCCGGGCTGATATGCGCAATTTCGCATGAGCGACGCGCCCCTCCCCGCCCCCTCCGCGCCCCCGTCGACGGCGGCCCCGCAGAATTATCTGGGCGGGATCGGGCTGCGACTGCTGGCGATGATCAGCCTGTCGCTGATGTTCGTGCTGGTCAAATATATCGACGCCGCGGGAATCCACGTCGTCGAAAGCCTGTTCTGGCGGCAGGCGCTCGTGCTGCCCTTCCTGCTCGTCTGGGTGATGGCGACCGGTGGCTTGGCCTCGCTGAAGACGCAGCGGATCGGGGCACACGCCCGGCGGATGCTGATGGGCCTCGCCGGCATGGCGTGCAATTTCGGCGCGATGATCCTGTTGCCGATGGCGGAGGCGACGACGATCAGCCTGTCGGTGCCGATCTTCGCGGTCATCTTTGCCGCACTGCTGCTCGGCGAGGCAACCGGATGGCAGCGCTGGAGCGCGGTGATCATCGGCTTCGTCGGCGTGCTCGTCGTGCTCAACCCCATGGCGAGCTTTGCCGGCGGGTTCGGCGGCGAGCACGGCCTTGGCACGCTGGTGGCGCTGACCGGCGCGATCATGACCGCGCTGATCACGATTGCGGTGCGCGACCTCGGCCGCACCGAAAATGCCGCGACGATCGTCTTCTGGTTCAGCCTGCTCTCGATGATCCCGCTGGGGATCGCCCTGCCCTTCGTCATCACGCCGCACGACGGTCCTGAATGGCTGCTGCTCGCCGGGCTCGGCTTCCTCGGCGCGATCGTCCAGATGTCGCTGACCGGGGCGCTGCGCCTCGCCCCCGTGTCGGTCGTCATCCCGATGGATTATTCGAGCCTGCTCTGGGCGATTGCCGCGGGCTGGTGGTTCTTCGGCACCCTGCCCGCCGACACGACATGGGTCGGCGCCCCGCTGATCGTCGCGTCGGGCCTGTTCATCGCCTGGCGCGAGCATCGCCGCCATATCGACCGGCCGAAGGAGGTTGCCGCATGACACTCCCCATTCTGTATCATTGTCCCGATGCGCGCTCGCTGCGCTGCCTGTGGGCGGTCGAGGAGGCCGGGATCGACGTCGACCTCAAGCTGCTGAAATTCCCGCCGCGCGCGTTCGAGCCCGACTATCGTGCGATCAACCCGCTCATGACCATTCCCGGCTGGGTCGAGGATGGGCGATTGATGACCGAGTCCGCCGCGATCTGTGAGCGCATCGCGGAGGGCACGCCGCTCGAGGTCCGCCGCGACGAAGCCGATTATTGGGATGCCCGCAACTGGCTGCACCGCAGCGATGCGACGCTGACCTTCCCGCTCGCGATCATGATCCGTTACACCCGCGTCGAAGTGCCCGAGCGGCGGCTGCACCAAGCGGTCGAGGACTATAAGGCCTTCTTCGGCGGGCGGGCGAAGAGCATCGAGGCCGCGCTCGCCGACGGGCGCGAATGGCTCGTCGCGGGCCGGTTCACCAACGCCGACATCGCGATCGGCTATGCCGCCTTCCTCGCGACGACGCTTAGCGCCGACGACGTGCTCGGCGACGCGACCAAGTCGTGGCTCGCGCGCTGCACGGCTCGCGAGGGCTTTATACGGGCGCGCGAGCGCCAAAAGCGCTGAACCGCCCCATATTGTCGGCGTCCCGTGCAACTGGCCCGACAACCCGCGCAACTTTCGCCCTCATCGAGAGTCGCTCTGCCTGAAGGGGCCAGTGGACACGCGCTGCCCTGCCGATCCAACAGAAGGAGTAGCGTATGGGTTCCGTTTTCAAGACTTCCGGGGCAATGCTGGCATTGGCGATGCTGGCCGGACCAGCGGCTTTGGCCGCACAGGACACGACCGAAGCCGAGCCGATGGCGACCGTCACCGCCGAGCTGCCCTCGCCCGACCAGATGACCAAGGGTCCGAAGGTCGAAGGCATTATCTCCGCGCGCAGCGATGGCCGGATGCAGGTCACGACCGCCGACGGCAACAATACGGCGATCGCGATCGCCGATTACACGAAGATCAAGAGCAGCGGCGGCTTCCTGGGCCTCGACCGCGACAAGCTCGCCGCGAACTCGCTGCTCAACGGCCTGCCGGTCACCGTCGAGACGTTGCAGTGGGATGGAGGTTTGGTTGCGAACCAGGTCGTCCTGAAGAACAAGGATCTCCGGACCGCGAACATGATCCACACCGGCACCAACCAGCGTTTTGCCGAACAGACGGCCGCCACCGAAGCACTGCGCAGCCGCGTGGGCGATATCGACCAGTATAATGTCAAGGGCACCACGAACGTGAACTTCGACACCGGCAAGGCCGTGCTGACCGAGCAGGCGAAAGCCGATCTGTGCAGCGCGGCAAGTCAGGCCGAGGGCATGGACAACGCCCTGTTGCTGGTCGTTGGCTACACCGATTCGACGGGCAGCCAGGAACTCAACCAGGTGCTGAGCGAAAAGCGGGCAAGCCGCGTCGTCAATCACCTGCAGCAGGCGTGCGGCTGGAAGCCTTATCGTATGCTGACCCCCACCGGGATGGCCGAAGCCGACCCGGCGGCAGACAATAGCACGGTCGAGGGCAAGGCCCAGAATCGCCGCGTTGCGGTGAATATTCTGGTCAGCAAGGGCCTCGACGGCATGTAGGATGCGCGGGGTGGGCCCGGCCCACCCCGAACATTTGCAATCCGCGCCGGCGATCGCCGCCGACGCGCAAAAACAGAGAGGCGCGGTCTCGCGACCACGCCCCTCCCCCCATATTTCGTAAAACTGTCTTAGCGCGAAGCGAGGCGCAGCGGGCTGCCCTTCGCGGCCCACTGGATGCTTTCGCTGCCCCCCATCGCGCGGATGAAGCAGGTCTGCCCCTGCGCCTTGAGCTGGTTGCACAGGCTCGTCGCGTCGGCGCGCGTCGCGAGGCCGTTCACCGTCAGGCGATAGAAATTGCGGCCGTTCACCGTCGCGGCATGGCTGGACGCCGGGAAATTCGCGAGAACCCCGTTCCGCTTCTTCAGCGTGCTCCATTTTTCCTTGGCGATACCGAGGCTGTCATAGGCGCCGAGTTGCACGGCCCAGCCGTTCGGCTTCTTCGCATCGAAACCCATCGCCTTCGGGATCAGCACCGTCGCGAGTTCGAGCGCCTGTTTCTGCGCCGGCCGGATACGCCCCTCGCCCGCGACGCGCGGTGCGGCACGGTAGGGCGCCGCATCGGCGAGGATGACTTCGCCCGCGGGTTTCGGCTGCGGCAGTTCGGTCACCGGCACGACGCCATCGGCGCCACGTTCGGGCATCGGAAGCTCGACGCTGCGGATCGCGCCGCCCGCGTCGGCCAGAACGGGCGGCGGCGGCGCATAGGCGGCGACAGGCGCCGGGTCGGCGCTCGCGAATTCGACCGCGGGCGCGACTGCAGCCATCTGCGTTTCACCGAAATTGCTGAGCGCGAGGCGCACCGGCATACCGGCATCCTGCTGCGCTTTCGTCCCGATCAGGCTCGCGACGCGGATCTGCGCGCTGGGCTGTTCGGCCAGTTTCGACCATTCGGCCATCCGGGCTTCGAGTTTCGCCGCGGACAGGTCCTGCGATGCCAGGATACGCGCCTGCGCCCAGCGCCCCGAAAGGGCGAAGGCGAGTGCAAGATTCTGCCGCGTGCGCGCGCTGGCGCCTTCGGCGCGTGCGGCCTCGCTCAGCACGTAGATCGCACCTTCGCTGTCGCCTGCAAGCGCGAGGGCGAGGCCGATGTCCGACGCCGGCACCGTGTCGCGGTGCTGGGTGAGGAGCGCGACCGCGTCGGCATTCTTGCCCTGCGCGATCTGCGCGAGCGTCAGCGAAAGGATCGTGTTGCTGTCGGTCGCGCCGAGTTCGACCGCTTCGGTCAGCGCGGCGGTTGCCGACGCAAAGCGGCCATGGTTCAGATACGCCTGCCCGAGGAGTGCGCGGTAGCCCGCATCGCGGGGACTGCCCGCCACCGCGGCTTCGGCGAGGCCGACGGCCTTGCTGGCCTTGCCCGCTTCGAGCGCCGCGCGGGCCTGGTCGGCCGATTTGGCGGCGATCGCTGGCTTGCCGGCGGCGCGCGATGGCGCGTCGGCCATCTTGCCCATGCCGCTGCATCCGGTGGCCACGCTCAGGACAAAACCCGAAACGGCCAGGTTCATCAGCATCTTGCGGTTCATGACGATTCCCCCTCTTTTTCTTTAGCGCTGCGCCTGGCGCGGCGGGCGCGCCGCCGGCAGGCGGCTCGCCATCGCGTCGATTTCGGGCAGCGACGACAGATATTCGTCGAGCAAATCGGTGAGGATGACCTGCGACGACCGGTTGGTCACCGCGCTCGCAAGACGCAGGCGCAGGTGGCGTTCGGCGTCGAGGCGCAGCGTGAAGGCCGCCTTTTCACGGGCACGCAGCGCGCGCGGCGCCTTTTCCTTCTTCGGCTTCGGCGCGGGACGCGCCTCGACCTTGCGCGCCACCGCGGCGACGCGTTCGATCAGCGATTCCTGCTGGCGGACGATTTCGGGGACTTCGGGTGCTTCGGCTTCGAACTGGTCGGCGCCGTAATCGTCGGTCAGACCGTTGAAATCATCCGAAAGCCCTGCCGGGAATTCGTGACCGGCGCCGTCGTCGACCGCATGTTCGGCCTCGACATTATGCGCCAGCACCGAACCGGTCAGCAGCGGCTTCAGGTCGAGCATCCGCGCGGGTTCGGCCGACTGGTCGGGATCGACATCATAGCCCATGTCGTTCCAGCCGAGGTCGTCGTAACCACCGCTGTTGAGGGGGGCCGGACCGCTGCCGAGCGGCTGGCGGCGCATGGCAGGACGCGCGCCGCCCTTGCGGGCAAGGAGGCCTGCGCTCAGCGATGCGAGGGGTTTGGGTTCGCCCATGGTTCCCGCTCCCGTCACTGACCAGCGATGCGGCGGCCGAAGCCACCACCCATCGGGCGGACCGCGCCATAATTGCCCTGCGTCGGGATCGGCGCGGCGAATACGGTGCGGCGGAAATTCTTTTCGAGGCGATCGTTCATATAGGTCCAGAGCTGGCGAATCTCGTCGGCCGAGCGGCCGTTCGGGTCGACCTCCATCACCGTGCGGCCGTCGATCATCGACGCGGCATAGTCGGTGCGGTGGTGCAGCGTGACGGGGGCGACGGTGCCATGCTGCGACAGCGCGACCGCGGCCTCGCTGGTGATCTTCGCCTTGGGGGTCGCGGCATTGACGACGAACACCAGCGGCTTGCCCGCACGTTCGCAGAGGTCAACGGTGGCGCCGACGGCGCGCAGGTCGTGCGGGCTGGGGCGCGTTGGGACGACGATCAGTTCGGCTACCGAAATCACGCTCTGGATCGCCATGGTGATCGCCGGCGGCGTATCGATAACCGCGAGCTTGAAGCCTTGCTGCCGCAGGATTTCGAGGTCGGAGGCAAGCCGTGCGACGGTGGTCTGGGCGAACGCCGGAAGATCGGTTTCGCGCTCGTTCCACCAATCGGCGAGCGAGCCCTGCGGATCGATGTCGATCAGAACGACCGGACCTGCGCCCGCAAGCTGCGCCTGCACCGCGAGGTGCCCCGACAGCGTCGTCTTACCCGACCCGCCCTTCTGTGAAGCCAATGCCAATACGCGCACTGCGTTACCCCCTCGGAAAATCCAATATTCGGCGAAGGGATGCCATGCGGGGCGCTAAAATTGGGTTAACGATGATAAAAAGAGAGTGAACGACTCCCTCGCACTTATGGTAAACAGCTGCCTAATATGGACTTGTCCCAAAACGGATCAGGTTCGCGGCGTCCGCTTTTGTCGCTAACGCGGTGTTAGCCAATTGGCGCTATGAAGCATCCGGGGACTGCGGCCGCCATGGACGTCGCAAGTCATTGGAGAATAAGATGCGTTCATTCCGCACCATCGCCCTGCTGGCGTCGCCGCTGATCGCGGTATCGATGCTCGCGGCGCCCGCCCATGCCGACGTCAAGGAAGGCGTCGATGCCTGGCAGGCGGGCAATTACCAGGCCGCGGTAGCCGAATGGCGTCCGCTCGCGCTCGCGGGCGATGCCGATGCGCAATTCAACCTCGGCCAGGCGTACAAGCTGGGGCGCGGCGTGCCCGCCGACATGGCGCAGGCCGAAGCATGGTATCGCCGCGCCGCGAAACAGGGGCATTTGCAGGCGGAGGATAATCTCGGCCTCGTGCTCTTCACCGCGAACCG
Source organism: Sphingopyxis sp. LARHCG72 (assembly GCF_052871675.1). Lineage (NCBI taxonomy): Bacteria > Pseudomonadati > Pseudomonadota > Alphaproteobacteria > Sphingomonadales > Sphingopyxidaceae > Sphingopyxis > Sphingopyxis sp. LARHCG72. The sequence goes on from NZ_JBIXJU010000003.1 coordinate 379,518, forward strand.
GCGCCAAGAGGCGATGCCCTTCATCCTCGCTTCGGCGTCGCGCGGCGAACCGCGCGCGCAATATGTGCTCGGCACCGCGCACTTCAACGGCGATCTTGCGGCGAAAGACTGGCCGCGCGCCTATGCGCTGACCAAGCGTGCGAGCGATGCGGGGCTCGGAATCGCCTCGGCACGCCTTGCGCAGCTCGACAATCTGATCCCGCTCGACCAGCGCCAGCGCGGGCTTGCGATGATCCCCGAGATCGAAAAGGGCGAACAGCGCGCGCGCCTCGCCGCAGTGAACGCCGCCGCGCCGCCCGCCGCCGCCAAGCCCGCCCCGGCCTCCCCCGTGAAGGTCGCGAGCCTGCCCGCTTCGGCGCCCGGTACCAGCTACACTCCGCCGCCGGTGATCGATACACCGCCGGTAGCGAAGCCCGCGCCCGAACCGGTCCGCAGCGTCGCGGTGCCGTCGTCTCCCGCCGCGAGCGCCGCAGCCGCGGCGGCCGCCGAAGCGACCGCCGACGCCGTCGCCGCGACCGGCCAGCCGGGTACCACCTATGCCGCGCCGCCCGAAAGCGGCAAGCTCCCCCCGAAGCCCGAGCCAGCGAAGCCCGCGCCCAAGCCAGCCGAACCCAAAGCCGCACCCGCAAAGGCCACCGCCGTTGCGGCGGCGACGCCCGCACCGGTTCGCGTCCACAGCGGCACCGCAAGCCCCTGGCGCGCGCAGCTCGGCGCCTTTGGCGTCGAGGCGAACGCCCGCAACCTCTGGGCTACGCTCGAAAAGAAAAACGCCGCCTTTGCCGGTCGCCAGCCCTATCTGGTAAAGAGCGGCAAGCTCACGCGCCTCCAGGCCGGCGATTTTGCGAACAAGGGCGAGGCCGAGAGCTTCTGCGCCGCCGTGAGCAAGAGCGGACAGGCCTGCCTGGTGGTCGCGGACTGATAATCCGCCCCATCGTGACGCCTTAGGAACCGCCTAGCCGACCCTGACGGGTGTCAGAAAATCTCGACCCCGCCCGGCTCTTCGATCATCGCGGGCGCGGTGCGGCGCCCCATCGCGAAACGAACCGTCTCGACGCAGCCCGTCGCGCCCTGCGGCGACGGCGCGGCGCTGGCATTCTGCACGATCGTCTGCGCGGCATGGCCGAAGTCGGCGGCGGGCTGCGCCGCGACGATCTTGACGTTGCCGACGCCGCCCCAAGGCGCGATGTCATAAGTGACGATCGCCCAGCCCTCGATCGAGCGGCGCCGCCATGGTTCGAGGAATTGCGTCGCCAGCGGCCGGTTCCAGCGCGTCTTTGCGGGACAATTGCTGCCCGCGGGGCGCGCACTTTCCTCGGCGGGGGCCGGCGGCGCGGCGAGTATTTCGGGCGCCTTCCAATAAGGATAGCGGCAGCCCGTCCGCGCCCCGCCCGTGAAACGCGAATCCCCGACCGCCTTGCGCGCCGCCGCGTCGAGCGCCTTGTTGCCGGTGCCGAACAGCGTCTTCAGCCCCACCGGCGCGCCTTTCCCGTCGGTGTCATAGGCGACGAGCGACCAGTCCCTGACCCCCGGGGTGCCGGGCAGCTTGTCGAAATCCGGGAACGCGCGCAGCAGCGGCTGCGGATACGGCGCGGCGGTGCAATCGCCCCCGGCCTTGATCCGGTCCCATCCCTCCTTCGGCAGCCGTCCCGAGGTCGGCGTGATCGAATAGGACACCAGATCCTCGATCGGAGCGTCGCCGAGCGGCACGGCATGCGCGACATAGGCGATGCGGCAATTCTTGCGTGCGCCTGCCGCGAAACGGCTTGCAGCGAGCGCCGGAGCGGCATCGCCGGAAAAGCCTGTCGACGCCCCGTTATCGCGCGCGATCGACAGCGGCCGTCCCGCAGCATCGATCTCGAACGTAAAGGAAATCGACGGCGCCTTGGTCGGCACGCCAAAGCCCAGTTCGCCCAGCGGGCGGCGCAGCATGACATGGCCGACCTGCGCGCCGTCGCACTGCACTTCGCCCGGCATCCAACCCAGCAGCGTGCGGGTCGGCTGTCCGTCTGGGGCAAATCGCGGCGGCGGCATCGAAACATCCATGCCCATCGCCAAAAGGCCAAGGAAAACGCCCGTTTTCAACATGTGCAAGCCCCCGTCGCCGCGTCTGGAACCGGGGCGATCCTAGCGTGATTACGGGGGCTTACAAGGTTGAAAAGGCGCGGATAATGAACACTACTTCGCGCCGGCCTTCTCGTCGGCCAGCCGTTTCGCGAGCAATTTGCGCGACCGGTCGGCATAGGCGCGGCAGGCGCCGGGCGCGTCGTTATAACGGCCGGGACCCGCATTGTCGGGATGCGCCGAGATCAGCACGTCGCAGGGCATGGCATCCATCTTGCGATAACTCGCCGCGAACCCCTCGACGATCGGCGCGCTCGCCGGCGCGGTGTAGCGATAATCGTCCGCCGACACCGGATTGAGGCTCGACGCGAAAACGATCGCCTTGCACGTCTTTCCTTCGCACGCCTGCCAGCGCCAGCTCATGCTGCCCATCGTATGCCCCGGGGTCGCGACCGCGGCGATCGCGATCTTGCCCAGCTTCAGCACCTCGCCATCCTTCATCACACGCAGCCGCGTCACCGCGGGCCAGCTGCCGCCATAGGCGAGCTGCGGATCGTCCTTCGCCAACGCACCCGCGCGCAATCCCTCGGCGCCACGCTCGCTCGCAACGACCGTCGCGCCGGTGTCGCGCGCCAGTGCGGCAAGCCCGCCGCCATGGTCGTAATGCGGTTCGGTGCTCAGAATAAATTTGATGTCTTTGGGGTCGAAACCGAGCTTGCGGACATTGGCAAGGATCGCGGGCGCCGCCTGCGGCAACGCGCCGTCGACGAGCACGAGCCCCGCGCCCGTGTCGATCAGCGCGACGCTCAGCCCGCCGAACCCGACGAGATAGCTCGTCCCGAAAATCTTCTCCGGCGGCTGCGGCGCAAGCCACTCTTTCGCACGCTCGACCGCCATCGGCCGCGTCAGCGGGTCGTCCGTCGAAACCGGTGCCCCGCTCACCGCGGCGAGCCATGCGAGCAGGCTGATTGCTTCGATCATATTTGTCTCCCTTCGCCGCCGGAATGCCCATGCACGCACGCTGCGACAAAGCATGATTTCTCGACAAAGCCATGAGAATAATTGATGGTAAGCCATGGACCGCGCCCAGCTCCCGTTAAACGCCCTCCGCGCCTTCGAAGCCGCGGCGCGCCACCTCAATTTCACGCGGGCTGCGATCGAGCTGTGCGTCAGCCAGGGCGCGGTCAGCCATCAGGTCGCGCAGCTCGAACGCCGGCTCGGAACGCGCCTGTTCCACCGCCTGCCGCGCGGGCTCGCACTCACCGACGAGGGGCACGCGCTCGTCCCCGTGGTCGCCGACGCGTTCGACCGCGTCGCCGCGACGCTCGACCAATATGCCGATGGCCGCTTTCGCGAAGCGCTCAAGGTCGGCGTCGTCGGCACCTTCGCGACCGGCTGGCTGCTCCCGCGCCTCGATGGCTTCGCGCGCGCGCATCCCACGATCGACCTGCGCATCTCGACGAACAACAATCGCGTCGACCTCGCCGGCGAGGCACTCGATTATGCGATCCGCTTCGGCGACGGCGCGTGGCACGGCACGCATGCCGAGCCGCTGCTCGCCGCGCCGATGGCGCCGGTTTGCGCGCCCGCGATCGCGGCGCGGCTCAAGACGCCTGCGGATCTCGTCCACGAGCGCCTTCTCCGTTCGTATCGCGCCGACGAATGGGCGCTGTGGTTCGGCGCTGCGGCAGTACCAGCGCCGGTGTTGCGCGGCCCGGTTTTCGACAGCTCGGCGTTGATGGCTTCGGCAGCAGCCGCGGGCCTTGGCGTCGCGCTCGCGCCGCCGTCGATGTTCGCACGCGAACTCGCGGCCGAGACGCTCGTCCAGCCCTTTGCGATCACGATCGACGCGGGCCGCTACTGGCTCACCCGCCTTATGTCGCGCGGCGAGAGCGACGCGATGCAGCGGTTCCGCGATTGGGTCGTTGCCGAAATTGCGAGCGCCGTCCCGCCGACTTGAGGCCGAACGCCCCGGCTTTCGGACAACAAAAAAGGGCTCCACCATCCGATGGAGCCCCCCCATGTTCCTCGTGCATGGCAACGCCAACGAGGAAAACGCATCGGCCTTTCAGGGGTGTAGGTCGCGCGAAAGGCCGGATGTGGGGTGAATTTATGCCGCGCCGGATGGGTTGGCTTTCACATTCTCACGGTTCGCGAGCGGTCGGAACCGCCCTCAATTCACCATCCGCTCATAACCCTCCCAATAGGGCGCGCGCAGGTCCTTGCGCAGGATCTTGCCGCTGGCGTTGCGCGGCAGCGCGTCGATCAGGTCGATGCTGCGCGGGCATTTGAAGGGAGCGATGCGCTCGCGCGCCCAGGCGATGATATCGGATTCCTCGACCGTCGTGCCGGGTTTGGCAACGACGACCGCCTTCACCGTCTCGCCCCATTTGGCGTCGGGGATACCGATGACCGCGACTTCCTGCACCGCGGGATGGCCGAAGATCGCGCTTTCGACCTCGGCCGGATAGACATTTTCGCCGCCGGTGATGATCATGTCCTTCATCCGGTCGTGGATGAACAAATAGCCGTCGGCGTCGAGATAGCCCGCGTCGCCGGTGCGGATCCAGCCGTCGTCGGTCATCGTCTTCGCCGTCGCGTCGGGCAGGTTCCAGTAACCGAGCATATTGTTCGATGAGCGCGTCACGACCTCGCCCACCTCGCCCGTCGCGACGGATTGGCCGTCGGGTCCGAGGATGACAATTTCGACCCCCGGGAGCGCCTTGCCCGCCGAACGCATCCGCGCATTGCCTTCGGGGTCATGATCCTCGGGCGGCAGCATCGAGATGGTACCCGTCGTTTCGGTCATGCCATAGGCCTGGATGAACTGCGCGCCGAACACCTTGATGCACTGGCGCAGCAGTTCGAGCGGGATCGGCGCGGCGCCGTAGAGGATATATTTGAGGCGGCTGTAATCGACACTGGCGCAGCGCGGGTGCATCAGCAGCATCTGGAGCGCCGCGGGGACCATGAAAAAGCGCGTGACCCCATGCTGCTCGACCGCGTCGAACACCCCGTCGGGATTGAATTCGGCGAGCACCACGCCGGGCAGCCCCGCCGCAAGCGCCATGATGCCGAGCCCGGTGCCGCCGATATGCGCGCACGGCATCGCGACCAGTACGGCCTCGTCATCCTCCCATTTGGTGTAGGGCAGATCGAGCGTGTTCGAATGTTTGCGGAGTGCGAACAGATTCTGGTTCGACAGCACCGCACCCTTGGGATTGCCTGTCGTCCCCGAGGTATAAAGCTGGAGCACCGCGTCGTTCGCCCCCGAGGGTTCGAAGGCCACGCGCGTCGCGCCGTCGATCATCGCCCATGCGTCGGCCGCGCCGACGATCGCCGGGTTGTGCTTCAGCTTGCCGGAAAGCTGATCCGCCAGACCCTCGAACCCCGGTCCGGCAAAGACGATCTTCGCCTCGGTATCGTTGACGATGAAGGCCCATTCGGCCGGCGACAGGCGCCAGCCGATCGGCGCCATCACGATGCCGGCGCGTGCGGCGCCATAGAAGAGGGTGAAATAGAGGTCGCTGTTCTTGCCGACCCAAGCGATCCGGTCGCCCTTCTTCAGCCCCGCCGCGATCAGCGCCGATGCCGCGCGCGCGGTCCGGTCGTCGAGTTCGGCATAGCTGTAGACGCGCCCTTCTTCGCGCAGCCCGACGCGGTCGGGACGCTCGCCCGCCCAATGGGTCAGGAATTCGTCGAACGTAAACAGCTCCGAAACATCGCGGCCCATCGGCTCTCTCTCCTCGAATCGCGTCTTTTGCGCGCAATTGGGGGAAAGCTAGCGACTGTACCCGCGAGGTAAAGCGCCGATCGTCGATCCTGTCAGGGACGTCAGGTGCGGCGGAACAGCAGCATCAGGTTGTTCGCGGGCATCGCGCGGCGTTCGGCGAAGGCAAGACCCGCATCGACGGCGGCGGCTTTGACCATATCGGTGTCGCGCAACCCCCACGCCGGATCGCGCACGCGCAGGCTGGCGTCGAAGGCCAGGTTGCTTGTCGCCGTGGGCACATCGGGTTCGATGTACGGGCCATAGAGGATCAGCGGCGCGCCCGCGGCGAGCAGCCGCGCCGCGCCGTCGAACAGGCCCAGCGTCGCTTCCCAAGGGCTGATGTGCACCATGTTGATGCAGAGGACCGCATCGGCGCGGTCAATGGGCCATTCGGGTGCCGACGCATCGAGCGCGCGGGGCGGCGCGATATTCGCAAGACCGGCTTCGGCGCGATACGCCGCGATCGAGGTCAGGCCGGCCGGATCGGGATCGCTCGGTTGCCAGTCCAGATGCGGAAAGGCGGCGGCGAAGTGGACGACATGCTCGCCCGATCCGCTCGCGACCTCCAGCACCGTGCCGGTTTCGGGTAGCCAGTCGGCCAGCACCGCAGCGATCGCGTCGCGGTTGCGCAAGGTTGCGGGGGCGTGGCGCTTGTCGGCCGGATCGCCGTCGCCCGGCGTCCACGGCTGCGCCGTCACTTGCCCTTTGCCTGTGCCCGCGCGCGGCGTTCGCGCACGATCAGCCAGGCGAAGAGCCCGACCGGGCCGACCATCAGGGTCAGGAACAGGAAGGGAAACTGGACGATCCGGCTGAACCCCTTCTGATCGGCATCGCGCGCGATCCACATGCCGGTGAACAGGTCGAACGCCAGATAATGGATCCACCCCATCGTCGCCCCGCCGGGGCTGTCGAACAGCTTCATCACGCCCTTCAGCGTCGTGAAGTCGGCACCGCTCGCGCCGCCGGGGTCGATGCCGCCGGTCAAGAAACCGACGATCAGGATCGTATAGGCGAGGCAGAGCAGGAAGACGCCCGCGTAGAGGATCGCGGCGAGAGTTTTCGGGCCGCGCGGGAGGAAGGCGAGCGCGATCCAGCCCGCAAAGGCCCAGTAATTGGCCAACAGAAAGATCGTGTCCCAGCTCATCGCATGCTCCCCCGCCCCGTCAGATCAGTCCGCCGAGCCCGAACAGCACGACCCCGGCAAGCAGGGCAATGGCGCCGGTGACGGTGATCAGCAAGGTCATTCGCGCCGCCGACGCACGCTGCGAGACAAAGAAAGCGACCGCCAGCCCCAGCCCGATCGCGAACAGCGGCGCGTAGACGAACGCCCAGTCGTAGCTGAACTCGCGGCGGACCGCGATCATCTCCCATTGCTCGACGACCAGCCCATAGGCAGTGATCGCGATGAGCCAGCCGAGGATCGCGACGATCGCGAACAGCGCGCCGGCCGCGACGCACCCCGCGCCGGAGCGCGCTTCGGTGCGTTCGGGGCCGGGCGCCGGGTCTGCCATCACCCCTCCCAGGCGAGCACGGGCTTGCGCGCCGCGAGCGTCTCGTCGAGCCGCGCGCGCGGCGCGAAGTGCGGCGCTGTCTTGAGCGCCGGGTCGCCGTTCTTCGCGCGCAGCGCGATGCTGCGCAGCGCCCCGATGAACTGATCGAGCACCGCTTTCGATTCGGTCTCGGTCGGCTCGACGAGCATCGCGCCGTGGACGACGAGCGGGAAATAGACCGTCATCGGGTGATAGCCCTCGTCGATCAGCCCCTTGGCGATGTCGAGCGTCGAGAAGCCCTCGGCGAGGCCTTTGTCACTGAACAGCGCCTCGTGCATGCACGGGCCCGACACCGCGAAGGGCGCATCGAGCACGTCGGTCAGGCTGCGCAGCACATAGTTGGCGTTGAGCACCGCATCCTCGGCGACCTGTTTGAGGCCGTCGGCGCCGTGGCTGAGGATATAGGTCAGCGCGCGCGTGAACATGCCCATCTGGCCGTGGAAGGCGGTCATGCGGCCGAAGGTCTGCGGATGATCCTCCCCCGCATTTTCTTCCTCGATCAGGCGGAAACTGTCGCCCTGCTTCGTCACGAAGGGCAAGGGCGCGAAGGGGGTGAGCGCTTCGGACAGCACCACCGGACCCGAGCCGGGGCCGCCGCCGCCGTGCGGCGTCGAGAAGGTCTTGTGCAGGTTGATGTGCATCGCGTCGACGCCGAGGTCGCCGGGGCGCACGCGGCCGACGATCGCGTTGAAGTTGGCGCCGTCGCAATAGACGTAACCGCCCGCGGCGTGGACCGCGTCCGAGATCGCCTTCATGTCGCGCTCGAACAGGCCGCAGGTGTTGGGGTTGGTGATCATCACCCCCGCAACGTCGGGTCCGAGGCGCGCCTTCAGCGCTTCGAGGTTGACGCGGCCTTCCTCGGTCGCCGGAATATCCTCGACGGTGAAGCCCGCGAAGGCCGCGGTCGCGGGGTTGGTGCCGTGCGCGCTTTCGGGGACGAGGATCACGCGGCGGTCTTCGCCGCGCGCTTCGAGCGCCGCCTTGATGCACAGGATGCCGCAAAGCTCGCCATGCGCGCCCGCCTTGGGCGACATCGCGACGCTGTCCATACCGGTAAGCGTGATCAGCCATTCGGCGAGCTCGTGGATCACCGCATAGGCGCCCTGCACCGTTTCCTGCGGCTGGAGCGGGTGGACGTCGGCAAAGCCCGGCATCCGCGCGACCTTTTCGTTGAGGCGCGGGTTGTGCTTCATCGTGCAGCTGCCGAGCGGGAACAGGCCAAGGTCGATCGCGTAATTCTGGCGGCTGAGGCGCGTATAGTGGCGCACCGTTTCGGATTCGCTGAGTCCCGGCAGGCCGATCGGCGCGGTGCGCGCGAGCGCGCCGAGGTCGGCGGCAGGCGCGGCTTCGTCGAAGTCGACCCCCGTCGTCTCGCTGCCGCCAATCTCGAAGATCAACGGCTCTTCGAGCATCAGCGCGCGATTGCCGGTGAAGGTGACATTGTCGTCGGCGCCGCCGGCGACATTCATTTCGGGGCGCCAGCCGGCGCGGTTGAGCGCGGTCATGCCAGCACCTCCTTCAGGGCTGCGGCGAAGGCGGAAATATCCACCTCGGTCACGGTTTCGGTTACGGCGACGACAAGGCCGTTTTCGAGGCCTGTGTTGTCGGGATAGAGACGGCCGAGCGAGACGCCGCCGAGGATATCCTTCTCCGCAAGCTTGTGGATCACCGGCCGCGCCGCGGTCGGGAGCAGCAGCGTGAATTCATTGAAGAAGCTGTCGTTCAGCACCGACACGCCGGGGACCTTCGCCAGTTCTGCCGCTGCCGCCTTTGCGCGGCTGTGGTTGATCGCGGCGAGCTGGCGCAGGCCCGCTTCGCCGAGCAAAGTCATGTGGATACTGAAAGCCAGCGCGCAAAGACCTGAATTGGTGCAGATATTGCTCGTCGCCTTTTCGCGGCGGATATGCTGTTCGCGCGTCGAGAGCGTCAGAACGAAACCGCGCTTGCCGTTAGCGTCGACCGTCTCGCCGCAGAGGCGTCCGGGCATCTGGCGCACATATTTGGTCTTGCACGCGAAAAGGCCGACGTAAGGACCGCCGAACTGGAGCCCGACGCCGAGCGACTGCCCCTCGCCCACGACGATGTCGGCGCCCATTTCGCCGGGCGACTTGATGAGGCCGAGCGCGACGGGTTCGGTCACCACCGCGATCAGCAGCACCCCCGAGGCCTGACACGCTTCGGCGAGCTTCGTCATATCGTCGATGCGGCCGAGGATATCGGGATATTGGACGACGACGCAGCTCGTGTCCTTGTCGATGCTCTCGCCAAGCGCCGCCCAGTCGGTGCCGGGCTCGAGGCTGGGGTCGCCGTCGACGAGTATATCGCCGGTATATTTGGCCATCGTGCGCGCGACGCTGCGGTAATGCGGATGGAGGCCGGTCGACAGCAACGCCTTTGCCCGCTTGGTGATGCGGCGCGCCATGACGATCGCTTCCCAGCAGGCGGTCGAACCGTCGTACATCGACGCATTGGCGACGTCGGTGCCGAGCAGCCGCGCGACCTGGCTCTGGAATTCGAACAGCATCTGCAGCGTGCCCTGCGCGATTTCGGGCTGGTACGGTGTGTAGGCGGTCAGGAATTCGCCGCGCTGGATCAGATGATCGACGCTGGCGGGCACATGGTGGCGATAGGCGCCGGCGCCGAGGAAAAAGGGACCTTCGCCCGCCGCGCGGCTGCGGCGTGCGAGCGCGCCCATGTGGCGCTCGACCGCGAGTTCGCTCGCATGGTTCGGCAGGCCGGCGATCGGACCATCGAGGCGGGCCTCGGCGGGGACATCGACGAACAGGTCGTCGATCGACGATGCGCCGATGGTCGCGAGCATCGCGACGCGATCATCGGAAGTCAGGGGGAGATAACGCATGAACTACTCCGGAGAAGAAGCTGGATTTGAAGAAAAAAGCTGCGCGGTGTCGGCGAGTGTGCCCGAAAAGACGGTCGGCCCCGCATGGGTTGTCCGGACCCATGGGGCGAGCCAGATACGGAAGCCCGCATCGCGGGCCCGGCGGCAAAAGGCATAATCGTCCGAAAGCAGCGCCTGGCTTTCGGGTTCGATGAGCGGGCAGAAAAAAGCGGGTTCGAGCTCACCGACGCCATGCGCCTGCCGCTCGGCCGGATCGGGCCGGAAAACCAGCTCGGGCAAGGCGGCGTGCACGCCCTTGAGCACGTCGCGGCGGATCAGCATCATCGCCGTTCCGAGCCGCGACAGTTCGACGAGGTCGGTCATCTTGAAGCTTTGGTCGGGGTGCAGGAAATGCAGCGCGAATTCGCCCGCATAGCGCGCAAGATCGGCGGGATTATCCCTTGCAAGCCCCAGCTCGACGGCGCGCGCGACGTTCCGCCAATTGACCATTCGCCGCGGATAGGCGCCGCCGAGGATGCCGACTTCGGGATGCGCGTCCATCGCGCGCACCATCGAAAAGACGTCGTCGGGCGAGAAATCGATGTCCGCATCGACGAACAGCATGTGCGTGCAGTCGCTCGCGAGGAACATCGCGGCGAGCATGTTGCGCGCACGCGTGATCGACGGCTGGTAGAGGATGAATTCGAACCGCACCGCCACGCCCATCGCCTGCGCGCGCAGCGCAAGGTCGAGCGCCGCGCGGACATAGGTGCCCTGCGCGCCCTCATAGATGGGTGTCGCCACCATCAGGCGGCAATGGGTCAGCGCGGTATCGCTCATCTCATCCCTCCCCCTCCCGCCCGCGGGAGGGGCGATCGGTTACAGGGTGTCGCAGAAGACCTTGTACGCGGCAGCGTCCATCAGGCCGTCGAGCTGGCCCTTGTCGGCCAGCGTCATGCGGAAGAACCAGCCTTCGCCTTCGGGATCCGAATTGACGAGCGCGGGGTCTTCCTCGAGCTGGCCGTTGCCTTCGGTCACGGTGCCGTCGACGGGGGCGTAGACGTCGCTTGCCGCCTTCACCGATTCGACGACCGCGGCGTCGCCGCCCTTGCTGAGCTCGGCGCCGGTGTCGGGAACCTCGACGAACACGATGTCGCCAAGCTGGCCCTGCGCGAAGTCGGTGATGCCGACCGTCGCGACGTCGCCGTCGACGTCGATCCACTCATGCTCTTCGGTAAAATAACGCGGCATCAGTCAACCTCCTGTTTTACGAATATAATTATGCGGAACGAAGGGCATGGCGGCGACGGTGCAAGGCACGCGCTTGCCGCGCACTTCGGCAGCGACCGCGGTGCCGGGCGCCGACAGGCCCGTGGGGACATAACCCATCGCGATCGGCGCGCCGACGCTCGGCGCGAACCCGCCCGAGGTCACGACGCCAATCTCGTCCTCGCCGTCGAACAGCTTCGCGCCTTCGCGCACCGGCAATTTTCCATCGACGAGCAGCCCGACGCGCTTCTGCGGCGGGCCGTCTTCGAGATGGCCGAGGATGCGTGCGGCGCCCGGGAAATTCTCTTCCGCGCGGCGGCGTTTGCTGATCGCAAAGCCGAGGTCGGCTTCGGCGGGGTCGATCGCGGGGGTGAGGTCGTGGCCGTAGAGCGGCAGGCCCGCCTCGAGCCGTAGCGAATCGCGCGCGCCGAGCCCGATCGGCTTCACTTCCTCCATCGCGCAGAGCGCGTCGGCGAAGGCGGTCAGCGCTTCGTTGGGCAGCGAAATCTCGAACCCGTCCTCACCGGTGTAGCCCGAGCGGCTGAGCGCGATCGCATGCCCCTGCCAGGTCGCGCGGGCCGCCTGCATGAAGACGAGGGTCGCCGCCTCGGGCACCAGCCGCGTCAGCGCATCGACCGCCTTCGGCCCCTGCAGCGCGAGCAGGCCATAATCCTCGTTGTGATTGAGCGTGATGTTATCGGGCAGATTTTCGCGGAGGTGGCCGATATCTTCCCACTTCACCGCGCCGTTGACGACGATGCCGTACTGGTCGCCCTCGTTGGTGATCATCAGATCGTCGAGGATGCCGCCGTCTTCGCCCAGCAGCAGCGAATAGCGCATCCGGCCGGGCTTGAGCGCCGAGATGTCGCCGGGAACGAGCGTTTCGAGCGCCTCGGCGACATTGTCGCCCGAGAGCGCCAGCTGTCCCATATGGCTGACGTCGAACAGGCCGGCGTTTTCGCGGACCCACAGATGTTCGGCCATGATGCCTTCATACTGGATCGGCATCCAGTAGCCGGCGAATTCGACCATCCGGCCACCCTTCGCGCGGTGCCAGGCGTCGAGCGGCAGCGTCGCGGTCTCGATGGCCGCTTCGTCGCCTGTGAATTCCGTGTCGGTCATGCCAGTCTCCCGCGGTTGCACGGCATAGGCGCGACCCATCGCCGCGCCCTTCGCCATGCCCCCTCTGTCACGGGAACCTGAGAGTTTTCCTCCATCAAAAGACAGAGTTACCCCTTCGGTGGTTCCGGCGAAACGACCGGAACGCTTTCCAGAGTGTCCGTTCCAGCCTGCGCGGTCCGTTTGACCTGAGAGTTTCCGGGGCGGTTGCTCCTTCGGTGGTGAGGCGCCGGTTGCCCTGCCCTCACGCTCTCCCGCGCGGCCGGTCGAATCTCTTGTGAGAGGCCCGACAGACGCTGCGAGCCTTGGCGCTGCCCCTTTACGGAGTCAATCGGCCAGCGCGCGGATTGCGTCGTTTTCGTGGATATGCACGCCCGAACCGCCCTGCCGCGCGAGCGATACAATCGCTGCCGCGACCGTATCGCCCGAAATCGAGCGGTAGCGGCGAAACGATCCGTGGAGCAGCGCGTCGGTCAGCGGTGCCGCGATCGTCGCCAATCCCTCGCCCAACCGCTGCGGGCCCGGCCGGTCACCGCGCAGCAGGCCGGGGCGGATCAGGTCGAGCCGGTCGAAGCCGAGCGCGCGCAGGTCGTCTTCGGTCTCGCCCTTGGTACGAAGGTAGAAATTGGAGCTTTTTGCAGCAGCGCCGACCGAGCTGACCGAAATCATGTGCGGCGTGCTGCCCGCCCTTGCCCCGCGTGCCGCCGCGAGGACGAGATCATGATCGACGGCGCGAAAGGCGGCCTGCGATCCCGCCTGCCGGATCGTCGTGCCGAGGCAGGCGATGAGGACCGCGGGCCCTTCGGCGGCGATGATATCGCCCCAGCCGTCCGAGGGCGCGACCAGTTGCTTGTGATGCGCCGCCAGCCCCTCGATTTCGCGGCGCGCAAGCACGGTGACGGGATGGGAACCGAAATGGTCGATCACCGCGCGCCCGACGAGCCCCGTCGCGCCGACGATCAGCACGTCAGGCATGCGCCAGCGCGTCGGGCACCGCGTCGCGCCCGAAGATATCCGCATAGCGGTCGATGGCGAAGCGGTCGGTCATGCCGGCGATATAATCACCGATATGGCGCACTGTCGCGCAATTTTCCTGCGGCAGGCGCGCGGACCAGTCCGCGCCCATCAGGCGCGGATCGTCGGCGTAGGCCGCGAACAGCCGCCCGACGACCTGATTCGCCCCTTCGGCGGCGGCGACCTGTTCGGGGTGATGGTAAAGATTGGCGTACATGAAGCGCTTGAGCTCGCGCTCTTCCGCCGCGAGGCCCGCCGAAAAGCCGCCAAGCGCACGGCCGGCCGCCCGGACCCCCTCGACGCTCGCCACACCGGCATCGGCGACATGGGCCGTGGTCGCGGCGATCACGTCGTTGACCATCACGCCGATCTGGTCGCGGACCAGTTCGCGCAGCAGCCGGTCGCGCGGCGCCCCCGGAAAGCGTCCCTCGACCGCGCGATAATTGGCGGCAACGAAGGGCTGTTCCATCAACTGGTCGAGGTCGAGCAGACCCGCGCGCAGCCCGTCGTCGATATCGTGATTATCATAGGCGATATCGTCGGCGACCGCCGCGATCTGCGCCTCGAGGCTGGCATGGCTGCCGAGGTCGAGCGAAAAATCGCCGTCGATTTCGGCAAGCGCCCAGCCGGGGTTCGTCACCGGCCCGTTGTGCTTGGCGAGCCCCTCCAGCGTTTCCCAGGTCAGGTTGAGCCCGTCGAAGCGCGGATAGGGACATTCGAGCCGCGCCAATGTGCGCAGCGTATGGCCATTATGGTCGAAACCGCCATGCGCCGCCATCGCCGCCTTCAGCGCATCCTCGCCCGCATGGCCGAAAGGCGGGTGCCCGATGTCGTGCGCAAGGCACAACGCCTCGGTGAGGTCCTCGTTGAGCCCGAGCGCGCGCGCGATGCCGCGGCCGATCTGCGCAACCTCGATGCTGTGGGTCAGGCGGACGCGATAATGGTCGCCGTCGGGCGCGACGAACACCTGCGTCTTGTGGCGCAGGCGACGAAAGGCGATCGAATGGATGATGCGGTCGCGGTCGCGCTGGAAATCGTCGCGCGGCCCGCGTACGACACGGCCGGGCTCGTCATAACGCCGCCCGCGGCTGCGCCCGGGATCGCTGGCACAGTCAGCAACGCTCACTTGACCGGATCGACGGACTGGCCCGCCTCGCTGTTGAAGAGGAAGCCGTCGCCGCCCGCCTTCTTGTAGTCGGCAAGCCAGTCCTGCGCGGCCTTGCGATCCTTGAACGGGCCGACGAGGAGGCGGCGGGTCTTGCCCCATTCGGTTGTCGCGCCCGCCTTGCCCTTGAAGATGGCGGGGCTTTTCTTTGCGAACTTGCCGAAGTCGGTCGCGAGCGCTTTCGCATTGGCGCCGGTCGCGACCTGTACCCAGAGGCGCGCGGGATTGGCCTTTTTCTCGGCAGCTTCTTCCTTCGCCTTGGCGTCGGCTTCGGCCTTGAGCTTCGCCGCCGCGGCGTCCTTCTCGCGCTTCGCGGCCTCGGCTGCCTCGGCCTTGCGCTTGTCGTCGAGCAGTTTCGCCAGCGTGTCGGCACCGATCGCATTGTCGGGCCGCGCCAGTTCCTCGGCGGGGATTTCGATCGACCCCACGATGTCGGCAAGCGATGCAAGCGGGGCCGCGGCGACGGCAGCCGGCGCAGCAGCGGCTGCTACGCTTTCAGGCGGCGGAGCGGACGGAGCGGGCGCGATCGCGACGGGTGACGGCGCGGGGGCCGGGACAGCGGCGGACGAGCGGCCCATGTCGGCGATCGAAAAGCCCGGACCGACCGGGCCCTTGCTCGCGTCGACGGCAGCGCCGATCGGTTCGGGGGTCGCTTGGGTCGCAGTAACGGGCGCCGGAGTGGGAGCTGGCGTGCCGGGCTGCGGCGAAGCCGGCGGAGGCGAAACCGCCGTGCGAATCGTCTGCCGGAATGGTGACTGGAGCACCGGCGGGCCTGCGGCTGCGGTGCTCGGCGGTGGCGGCGTCGCCGCTGATGGTGCGGGTGTGCTCGCGGCAGCAACCGGCGGGCGCGTCACCGGCGCCGGATCGGGTTTGCGCGTCGCGGGTGCGGGTGTGGGTGCAGGCGTCGCCCAAGTGATCACTTGCCGCTTGCCGCTGGTGGCCGGGCGCTTCCCCGTCGCGGCGGGCGGCGGTGGCGGCGGCACGGCGGCGGCGACCTGCACCGGCTTGCGTTTGGGGCCGAGCTGTCCGTTCGGGAAGCGACCAAAATGCGCGGCGGCCGCCTGTTGCGCCGGATTGAGCCGGTCCATCTGGGTCAGATAGGGCAGGATATTCTGCGCCATCGCGGGCGGCATCGTCGCATTGACGATCTCGGTCGCCTCCCCGTCGCGCCCGTTCATCGCGAGGATCATCGCACGCAGCCGCCATGCGCTGCGATCCTGTGCGCGCAGCTGCGGCGTCAGCATCGCGATCGCGCGGTCGGCGTCGCCGCTGATCCCGAGCGACAGCGCGTAACGGCGTGTCAGTTCGTCGTTGGGGGAAATCGACAAGGCGAGCTGGTAGTCGCGCTGCGCCGCATCCTGCTGGCCGAGCAGGTCGCGCGCGAGGCCGCGGTCGGCGAGGAACAGTCGCTCGGAGGCGCCGAGCAATTGCGCTTCGCCGAAATAGTCGAGCGCGCGCGTCGGGTTTTCCATGTGGACCATCGCCGATCCCAGCGCGGCCTTGACCGCGCCGTCGCGCGGGTTCGCCTGTTCGGCGCGAACGAGGAAACCCACCGCGGCGCGATAATCCTCCAGGTCGATCGACGCGCGGCCGGCATCGAGCAGCGCGGAGGTGTCGCTGTTGTTCGACGCGATCCGCGCGAGCGACGACGACAGCAAGGTGCGCGCCGCCGTCCGCTTTTGCATCGCGGCCTTCGTCGCCGCGTCGGGCGGCGTCGCCTGCATCGCCTGTACGGGCGCCAGTCCGGTGCCCGAGAGCAACAGCGCGCCGAGCGCGCAGGCCATATATCGCGCGCGCGCCGGCTTCGCCGTCATTTTCACTTGCCGCATGGGCAAATCATCCCGATTCCCGGCCTGCCGTGCCCGGCGGGCGGCCGCCCGATACCCTGTTACTGGTTGTTCTGACGCCCGAGGAAGCGCGGGATATCGACCCCGTCTTCCTTGCCGCCGTCATCGCTTTCGGGCGCCGATGCGCCCCGCGACAGCCGCGACATGCGTTCGAACAGGGTGCCGCCGCCAACCGACCGCGCGGGCGATTCGTCCGCCGGTGCAGGTTCCGCAGCGGGAGCCGAGCGATAATCGGCAACCGGTGCTTCGGGCGCACCGAGCACGAGTTCGTCGGCCGTATCGTCATAGGTCGCGGCGACCTGCGACAATTCCATCGGCTCTTCTTCGGCAACCGGAGCCTCGGGCTCGGGCGTATCGCCGAGCGAGAAGCCGGGAGCCGGATCATGGCTTTCGGGTGCCGGAGCTGCGACGAAAGGCTCTTCTTCGGCCACGGGTGCGACAACCTCTTCGGCCACCGGCGCGGGCGCTGCCGCACGCGCGGGGGCGAAGGAGAAGCTGCGCGCCGCGGGCGATGCCGGTGTTGCCGCTTCGCCGCTGCCGTCGATGCCGGTGGCGACCACCGACACGCGGATCTTGCCGTCGAGATTGTCGTTGAAGGCGCTGCCCCAGATGATGTTGGCGTCGGGATCGACCAGCTCGCGAATATGGTTCGCGGCTTCGTCGACTTCCATCAGGCGCATGTCCTCGCCGCCGGTGATCGAGATGATGACGCCCTTCGCGCCCGCCATCGACACGCCGTCGAGCAGCGGATTGGCGATGGCTTTCTGCGCGGCTTCGAGCGCACGGCCGTCGCCTTCGGCTTCGCCGGTGCCCATCATCGCCTTGCCCATTTCGCGCATCACGCTGCGCACGTCGGCAAAGTCGAGGTTGATGAGGCCGGGCATGACCATCAGGTCCGTGATGCCGCGCACGCCCTGCTGGAGCACTTCGTCGGCCATCGTGAACGCTTCCTTGAAGGTCGTGTTCGGGTTGGCGACGAGGAAGAGATTCTGGTTCGGGATGACGATCAGCGTGTCGACATGGTCCTGAAGCTCGGCGATGCCGGCTTCGGCCGAACGCATCCGGCGGTTGCCTTCGAAGGTGAAGGGCTTGGTCACGACGCCGACGGTCAGGATGCCGCGGTCGCGCGCCGCCTTGGCGATGACCGGCGCCGCGCCGGTGCCGGTGCCGCCGCCCATGCCGGCCGCGACGAAGCACATATGCGCGCCGTTCAGCGCCTCTTCGACCTGCGCGATGCTTTCCTCGGCGGCCGCGCGGCCGACCTCGGGCCGCGAACCTGCGCCCAGCCCCTGGGTGATCTGCGTCCCCAGCTGGATGCGCCGTTCGGCCGGCGAAGCGTTCAGCGCCTGTGCGTCGGTGTTGGCGACGACGAAATCGACGCCCTCGACGCGTGCCGCGATCATGTTTGCGATGGCATTGCCGCCCGCGCCGCCGACGCCGATCACCGCGATGCGCGGCTTCAGCTCATCGACCTGCGGCGGGCCAATATTGATGCTCATCAAATAGTCTCCCTGCAGCGGCGGACAGGTGCCGCTTCCCCAACCTTGCGACCCGACCGGGCGGTAGTCCGTCCGCCCGGTTTTCTGCATCCGCATTGCACTATTGTGACGTGGGAATCACCCAAAAAATTAACCTTTTCGTCGCGTGTCATTCAAAAACTGCTTTTCAGTGCGGCCATCAACCGATGGAGGATCGAGGTACCGGCCGGCTTGTACACATCCTGCGCCATCATCGGCAGATCGCGAAGATCGACCGGGTCCGACGCGGCATAGAGAACCAGACCCGCGAGCGTCGCGAAAGCGGGGCCGCTATGCGCATCGGGCAAGCCGTGCAAGCCGCGCGGTCGCCCGACGCGCGCGGCGCGGCCGAGCGCGACCTGCGTGTAATCGGCGATCCCTTTCAGGTCGGCACCGCCGCCGACGAGCACGACCTGGCGCCCGATCGGGCCGACGAAATGCAGGTCCTTCAGCGTCCGGCCAATCTCCCCCATCATCGCGTCGAGCCGCTGGCGGATCACCGACACGAGCTGCGCGCGGGTGATGCGCGGGGAATCGCCATTCGTCGGCGCGCCGGGTTCGAGCTCGATGATCTCGTTATTGTCGCGCGGGCTGGCCGATGCCGAACCGTAGAAGCTCTGGAGCCGCTGCGCCTGGCTGCGGCGGATGCCGAAGGCCGACGCGATATCGTCGGTGATATCGCTGGCGCCGAAGGGCAGCGATGCCATCTCGACGAGCATACCACCGGCATAGAGCGAGACAGTGGTGACCGCTGCGCCGAGTTCGACGAGCGCGACGCCGAGATCGCGTTCCTCGTCCGACAGGCAGGCCAGCCCCGCCGCGATCGGCGAGGCGACGACCGCGTTGACGTCGAGATGCGCCTGCCGCACCGCGGCCTCGAGGTTTCGCACCGGCGCGCCGTCGGCCATGATGATGTGGATATCGACGCCGAGCCGGTCGGCGTGGAGCCCGATGGGGTTCTTCACCCCGTTAAGTCCGTCGAGCGTGTAGAGCGCGGGCTGCGCGTGGAGGATCATGCGGCCTTCGGGATCGATGCCGGCGCGGCCCGCGGCGAGCAGGTCGTCGACATCCTCCTTTTCGATCCGGTGCCCGCCGAGCTCGCTTTCGATCGGCGCGACGTCGCTGATCAGACCGCCCGCCGAAAAGGCGACCCACACGTCGTCGATATTGAGGCCCGCGATCCGCTCGGCCTGCTCGATCGCCTCGCGCACGATATGCTCGGTCTGCTCCATGTCGGCGACATAGCCGCGCTGGACGCCGCGGCTTTCGCGCTGGCCCGTGCCGAGCACATGGAGCTGGCCGTCGGCGGTCTGCCCGGCAATCAGCGCGCACACCTTCCACGACCCGACATCGAGCGCGGTAATGATCTTTTCGATGCGCGGCGGCGCCATGGCTTAGCCCTTCTCCGCCGACGCTTCGGCGACCGCGTCGACCGCGGCGCGCGCGTCGTCGAGCTTCGCGGGCGCCACCTGCCCTTCGTGCGGCAGGCGCAGCACGAAGCGTGCGGGGTCGCGCATGTCGAAGCGCAATATACCGCGGCCGAGCAGGCGGTTCGCGCCGTCCATATGCGCGAATTTGGCGAGCGCGGCCTTCGCCTCGGCCTCGCCTTCGGGAAGCGACAGCGTTTCACCGCTGCGGAAGCGGAGGTCCCAGCGGCGGTTGCCGACCCAGGTCGCGCCCGCGAGCAGTTCCTTGAGACTGCTCGCTTCGGTCAGCAGGCGATCCAGGTCCTGCGAACGCTGGTTCGCCTTCGGCCCGATGACGAGCGGCAGGTCGGGCATCGTTGCGACGGTGACGGGTTCGAGCACGACGCCCTTTTCGTCGATCAGCGACAGACGATTGTTATGCTGCCAGATCGCCGCCGGGGTGCGCTCGACGATATCGACGACGAGCGTATCGGGCAGGCGGCGCGACACGCGCGCATCCTTGATCCAGCCGTAGCGCATCAGGTCACCGCGCACATCCTCGAGGTCGACCGCCGCCATCGAGCGATCCTTCTGCGCGAGCGCGATGTCGTAAACCTTCAGCCGGTCGATGCGGTCGGCGCCGACGACCTCGACCTTCTTGACCTGGAACCCCGCGCGGCCGACCGCCTGCGCATATTCCTCATGCACCTTGGCGGTCACGCCGGTCGCGTGCGCGGCAATCCCGGCGACCGCGAACAGGCTGAGACCGATCGTCCAGTTCGCAAGCCTTTGCAACCGCTGCGGGCTGATCGGCAACGCGTTGATGATCGCGTTGACGCGCGATGTCTTGATCGTCTTGCGCTTTTTGGGCGCGCGCGCTGGCCGCCGCGGCGGCGCCTTGGCGCGCTTGATCTTCGTGCTGCTCATGACAACGCTTCCCCCACGATGCGTTCGACGAGTTCGGCATAATCCATGCCGACGGCGCGCCCCTGTTCGGGCACGAGGCTAAGCTGTGTCATCCCCGGCTGGGTATTGACCTCGAGCAGGAAGATGCCCGTCAGGCCATGTTCGTCGTCCCAGCGGAAGTCCGAGCGCGACGCGCCCTTGCAGCCGAGCAGGCGGTGCGCCTGAAGCGCCAGATCCTTCATCCGCTGCGCCACCTCGTCGGGCACATCGGCGGGGCAGACATGTTCGGTCAGGCCATCGGTATATTTGGCATCATAGTCGTAGAAGCCCGACTTGACGCGCAGTTCGGTGACGGCGAGCGCCTGATCGCCGAGCACCGCGACGGTCAGCTCGCGCCCCTTGATGAAGGGTTCGGCGAGCAGGCGGTCGAACTCCTGCCAAGGGCCGACGGCTTCGCGTGCGATCGGGTTGCCGTAGTTGCTGTCGTCCTTGACGATCGCGACGCCGACCGACGAGCCTTCGTTTACGGGCTTCAGCACATAGGGGCGCGGCAAGGGGTCGATGGAAAAGAGGCTTTCGCTGTCGACCATGGTCCCCGTCGGCATGGGAATACCATGCGGCACGAGCGCCTGCTTCGTCAATTCCTTGTCGATCGCGATCACCGAGGTGACGAGGCCGCTGTGGGTGTATTTGAGGCCCATCAGGTCGAGCATGCCCTGCACGGTCCCGTCTTCGCCGGGAACGCCGTGGAGCGCGTTGAACACGACGTCGGGTTTCGCCTCGGCCAGCCGCAGCGCGACGTCGCGGTCCATGTCGATGCGCGTAACCTTGTGGCCGCGGCTTTCGAGGGCGTCGGCGACGCCATTGCCGCTCATCAACGACACTTCGCGTTCGGCGGACCAGCCGCCCATCAGGACGGCAACATGCCAAGGACCCCGGCTCACTTTTTCACTCCCACGCGCTGTATTTCCCATTGCAATTCGATGCCGCTCTTGTCCTTCACCCTGCGGCGGACTTCCTCGCCGAGGGCCTCGATATCGGCGCTCGTCGCCTCACCGGCGTTGATCAGGAAATTGGTGTGCTTCTCGCTGACCTGCGCGCCGCCGACGGTAAAACCGCGGCAGCCAGCCTCGTCGACGAGCTGCCAGGCCTTGTGCCCGTCGGGGTTCTTGAAGGTCGAGCCGCCGGTTTTCGAACGCAAGGGCTGCGAGGCTTCGCGGCTTGCCGAGATGCGGTCCATTTCGGCCTGGATGGCGGCGGCCTCGCCGGGCCGGCCGCGGAAGGCCGCGCCGATAACGACCGCGCCTTCGGGCAATTCGCTGTGGCGATAGGTATAGCCAAGGTCGGCGAGCGGCAGCGTCTTGCGCTCGCCCGAACGCAGCACGACGTCGCAGTCGATGAGGATATCCTTGACCTCGCCGCCATAGGCGCCGCCGTTCATGCGAACGAAGCCGCCGACAGTGCCGGGAATCGAGCGCAGGAATTCCATGCCCGCGATGCCCGCGTCGCGCGCGGTCGAGGAAACGAGGATGCCCGACGCGCCGCCGCCGCAGCGCAGCGTCGTCGCATCGATCGCTTCGACTTTCGCAAAGGCCTTGCCGAGCCGGACGACGACGCCCGGAAAACCGCCGTCGCGAACGATAAGGTTCGATCCGAGACCCAGCGCCATCACGGGAACCGAAGGATCGAGGTCGCGAAGGAAATCGGCGAGGTCGTCGGCGTCCTTCGGCTCGAACAGCCAGTCGGCGGGACCGCCCGACTTGAACCAGACGAGCGGCGCCAGCGGCGCCTTTGCCGTCAGCTTGCCGCGCACGGCCGGGAGGGTATCGGCAGCGCTCACGCCGCCTCGACCGCCGCCGCGAGGCCCGCGGCCATCTTGGTGATGTCGCCCGCGCCGAGGCAGATGATCATGTCGCCCGCGCCGAGGTCTCCCGCGGCGATGCTCGCCGCGATGGCCGAAGCGAGCCCGCCAGCATCGGCGACGACATTCGCCTGGCGATGCCCGCGGTCGCGCAGGCCTTCGACCAGCGCGTCCGACGACACGCCATCAATCGGCGCTTCGCCTGCGGCATAGACGGGCAGCGCGAGCACGATATCGGCGTCGTTAAACGCCTGTTGGAAGTCGTCCATATGGTCGCGCAGGCGCGTGAAGCGGTGCGGCTGGACAACGCCGACGACGCGGCCCGCGCCGACGCCTTCGCGCGCGGCTGACAGGACAGCGCGAATTTCGACCGGATGGTGCGCATAGTCGTCAATCACGGTGACAACGCCCTCACCTGCCGCAATCTCGCCGACTCTGGTGAAGCGGCGCTTGACCCCGGCAAAGCCGTGGAAGCCCGACACGATCTTGTCGTCGCTGACCCCCATGTGCAGCGCCACCGCAATCGCCGCGAGCGAGTTCTGGACATTGTGACGGCCCGACATCGGCAGGTGGATACCCTCGATCGTCCGGCTGTTGCCGTCGCGGTCGCGCACGACGACATCGAAGCGGTTGCCGTCGGGGCCGGGCGTCACATTGGTGCCGCGCACATCCGCTTGGGCCGAAAAGCCATAGGTCACGATGCGGCGGTCGCGGATGCGCGGGATGATCGCCTGTACCTCGGGATGGTCGAGGCAGAGCATGGCCGCGCCATAAAAGGGCACATTTTCGATGAACTCGACGAACGCGTCCTTGATCGCGTCGAAGCTGCCATAATGATCGAGATGTTCGGGATCGATATTGGTGACGACCGCGATCGTCCCGTCGAGGCGCAGGAAGCTGCCGTCGCTCTCATCAGCTTCGACCACCATCCAGTCCGACGCGCCGAGCCGCGCGTTCGAGCCATAATTGTTGATGATGCCGCCGTTGATCACGGTCGGATCGATCCCGCCCGCGTCGAGCAGCGCCGCGACGAGGCTGGTTGTCGTCGTCTTGCCATGCGTGCCTGCGATCGCGACGGTCGATTTCAGCCGCATCAGCTCGGCGAGCATCTCGGCGCGGCGGACGAGCGGGATGCGCTGCGCGAGCGCGGCCTCGACCTCGGGATTGCCGCGCTTGACCGCGGTCGAGGTGACGACGACGGCGACGCCATCGACATTCGACGCCTCATGCCCGATCGCGACCTTGATCCCGCGTTTGCGCAGCCCCTCGATGACATAGCCATCGGCAATGTCGCTGCCCTGCACCTGATAGCCGAGGTTGTGCATCACCTCGGCGATACCCGACATGCCGATGCCGCCGATGCCGATGAAGTGGATGGTGCCGATATCGGTCGCAACGCCGCGCATCAGTGATCTCCCGCACGGGTAGCGGCGACGCCGCCGGCGACCGCGGCCGAACGCGACGAGGCGCCGACGCGGATCACATCCATCATCGGCGGCGCAGCGAGCGATTCGACGAGGTCGGCGAGGTCGCGCGTCGCATCGGGAAGCCCGCAGCTTGCCGCGCGTTCGGCGGCGGCTTCGAGCGCGCCGGGTTCGAGCGCCATGCGCTGGATATGTTTCGCCACCTCGGCAGGCGTGAAATCGGGTTGCTGGAACGCGATCGCCCCGCCCGCTTCGACAAGGTCGACGACATTATAGGTCTGGTGGTTGTCCATCGAGCTTGGATAGGGAACGAAGATCGCGGGGCGCCCCGCGCAGGCCAGTTCGGCGACGGTCGACGCCCCAGCGCGCGCGATGACCATATGCGCCCAGCGGAGCCGTTCGGGAAAATCCTTGATGTAAGGGGCACATTCCGCCGCGACGCCAAGCTCGGCATATTTGGCGCGCACCGCCTCCAGATCATCCTCGCGGCACTGCTGCACGACCTGCAGCCGGTCGAGCAGCGCGCGCGGCAGCATCGCAATGGCCGCGGGCACGACTTCGCTCAGCACCGTCGCACCAAGGCTGCCCCCGACGACCAGCAGGCGGAAGATGCCGTCTTCGGGCAGCGGCGGAAAGCCGTCGTCGCGGATCGCAACGATCTCGTCGCGCACCGGATTGCCGGTGATATGCTTCTTCAGCTCATGCCCTTCGGGGTAGCGCTGGATATTGTGATAGGCGACCGCGACCGCATCGACGCGCGGCGCCATCATCCGGTTGACGCGGCCGAGCACGGCATTTTGTTCGTGGAGTACGCGCGGACGCTTCGTCGCGCCCGCGGCGAGCAGGCTGGGAAGCGAGGGATAGCCGCCGAAACCGACAACGACGGCGGGATCGAAATCGCGGATCAGGTCGATCGCCATGCGGCGTCCCTTGCGGATCGCGAGCGCGGCCTTGAGCCAGCCGACCGGTCCGCCCGATACGCGGCCCGCGGGAAGCACGTGCGTTTCGAGTTCGGCGGGAGCCCCCGGAATCTTCAGCCCGCGGTCGTCGCTGACCAGCGCAACGCGGTGTCCGCGCGCGATCAGTTCGCCCGCGAGGGCATAAGCGGGCAGCATATGTCCCCCCGTCCCGCCGGCGGCGAGAAGGAAGTGGCGTGTTGCGGTCATTTCTTGTTCCAGTTTCGGGTCATCGATACCCGAGCCGCATAGGGGTTCCGGCGGGTCAGCGACAAGAGCAAACCCATGCCGATCGACAAAGCGATGAACGACGAACCGCCATAGCTGATGAACGGCAGCGTCATCCCCTTCGACGGGAAGATTTGCGTGTTCACCGCCATGTTGATCACCGCCTGTCCGCCGAACTGCGCGACGAGCCCCGCGACGGCGAGGATCAGGAAGCTGTCTTCCTCGTCGAGCAGGCGGACGAGGACGCGGACGATGATCGCGAGATAGAGGATCGCGATCGCGATGCACGCGATCATCCCGAATTCCTCACCGATGACCGAGAAGATATAGTCGGTGTGCGCTTCGGGAAGCTGGAATTTGGCAAGGCCCGCGCCGGGGCCTGTGCCGATCAGTCCCCCGGCCGTCAGCGTCGCATGCGCCTTGTCGACCTGGAAGCTGTCGCCTTCGGCGAACAGCCAGATGTTGATGCGCTGCTGCGCGACCGGATAGAAGAAATAGGCGAGGATGATCCCGACGACACCCGCGCCTGCGAGCATCCCCATGATCCGCATCGACAGGCCGGCGACGAGCACGAGCACGAACCAGGTCGCAGCGAAGATGATCGTCTGCCCCAGATCGGGCTGCCCCATCAGCAGCAGCGCGATAACGCCGGTGAGCGCGGCGGCGAGCGGGACGACGGGCAGGCTCTGGTCGTGCAGCCGCAGCGACAGGATCCACGCGAGCGACACCGCGAAGAAGGGTTTGAGAAATTCCGACGGCTGGAGCCGGAACACGCCGCTACCGATCCAGCGCTGCGCACCGTTCACCGACGTACCGATCAGCGGCACGAGGAAGAGCAGGACGAGGAAGGTGATGGTGCCGTAAATCGCGAAGCGCCGCGCCTGCGGCTTGGGCAGCATCGACACCGCGAGCATCACCGGCACGCCGACCATCACCCACATCAGCTGGCGATAGAAATAATAGAGCGGGTCGAGCGACGCGGTCGAGGTCGATAGTTTCTGCGCGGCGACGGGCGATGCCGCGGCGACGGCAACGAGCCCGATCGCGACGAGGATCGACACGAGCAGCAGGAGGACGCGGTCGATTTCCCAGAACCACAGCCCGAGCGGCGTGCGGTCGGCGCGGCTGAGGCGCGGGCCGCGGCGCTTTGTCGTACGCGTCGTCGTGGCGATCACCGGCCGTTCGGTCGCGTCCATATTGTCCCCCCCGCTCATGCCCCGAGCGCCTGTACCGCGGCGCGAAACGCGTCGCCGCGCTGCTCATAGTCCTTGAACTGGTCGAACGAGGCGCACGCCGGCGACAGCAGCACGATATCGCCGGGTTTCGCCGCCGCCGCCGCCTGCTTCACCGCGGTCGCCATATCGCCCGAGCGCTCGACCGGGATCGCGTCGCCGATCTCGGCCGCGAAGGGCTCCATCGCCTCGCCGATCAGATAGGCGCGTTTGACGTGGCCGAACCACGGATGGCACGCCGCAAGTCCGTCGCCCTTGGCCTTGCCGCCGGCGATCCAGTGAAGACGCTGGTCCGGCGCCGGCGGGAAAGCCGCCAGCGCCGGTGCAGCGGAAGCCGCGTTGGTAGCCTTGCTGTCGTTGAACCAGCTGACCCCCCCGACTTCGCCGACCAATTCCATGCGATGCGGGAGCGACTTGTACGTCGCCAGCCCCCGCTCGATCTGTTCGTCATCCAGCCCCAGCACGCGGCACACCGCAATCGCGCACACGGCGTTCTGGGCGTTGTGCGGCCCTTGCAGCGCGGTCCAGCGGATCTGATCGACCGGATCGATATCCTTCGCCGACACGCGGTGCAGGCGATGATTGATCCGGCTCGCGATCATCTTCGACGGGTCGTCGTCGACCGCGACGATCGCGACCTGACCCTGATGCTGGAGCCCGAAGAGCCGCGCCTTCGATGCTGTATAGCCGGCAAAGCCGTCGTAGCGGTCGAGGTGATCGGGGCTGAGGTTGGTGAGCACCGCGATATCGCAGGCGAGGCTGTGCGACAGGTCGATCTGGTAGCTCGACAGTTCGAGGACATAGACCCCGCCTTCGGGGAGCGGCTCGCGGCTGAGGATCGGCAGGCCGATATTGCCGCCCATCAGCACCGGTACGCCCGCGCTCTCCAGCATATGCGCGATGAGCGCGGTGACGGTCGACTTGCCGTTGGTGCCGGTGATACCGACCACCTTGTGCGGCGGCAACTCGCCCTGCGCCTCGGCGAAAAGTTCGACGTCGCCGATCACGGGTACATGCGCCTCGCGCGCGTGCACGGCGATCGGGTGACGGTTGAGCGGCACGCCGGGCGACACGACGACGCCCGCAAAGCCGATGAGATCGATGTCGAGCGGGTTGCCGATGTCGGCGCCCAATGCCATCGCGTCGTCGCGCGCTTCCTCGCGGTCGTCCCACGCGGTGACGCCGGCGCCACTGGCGATCAGCGCCTCGACGGTCGCGAGACCCGAGCGCGCCAGTCCCAGCACCGCATAGCGGCGGCCGGCAAAGACGCGCGAGGTGATCACCGGAGTTTCAAGGTCGCGAGCCCTGCGAGCGCGAGGACGATCGAGACGATCCAGAAGCGGATGACGACGGTGGATTCGGGCCAGCCCAATTGTTCGAAATGATGGTGGATCGGCGCCATGCGGAACACGCGCTTGCCCGTGCGCTTGTACCAGAAGACCTGGATGATCACCGACAACGCCTCGACCACGAACAGCCCGCCGACGAGGACGAGGACGAGTTCGTGCTGCGCGGTGACGGCGATCGTCGCGAGCGCGCCGCCGAGCGCGAGGCTGCCCGTGTCGCCCATGAAGACTGCCGCCGGGGGTGCGTTGAACCACAGGAAGGCGAGGCAGGCGCCGATGATCGCGGCGGCAAAGACCGCAAGCTCGCCCGCGCCTGGAACGTGCGGGATGCCGAGATAGCCCGCAAATTTCACGTTACCCGAAAGATAGACGATGACGAGGAAGGTCAGGCTGGCGATGATCACCGGGAAGGTCGCGAGCCCGTCGAGCCCGTCGGTCAGGTTCACCGCATTGCCGAAACCGACGATCAGCACCATCGCGAAGACATAATAGAATGGCCCGAGCGGGATCACGATCCCGCTGAAGAAGGGCAGATAGAGGTCGGTGCCGGTGCGCGAGACGATCAGCAGCACCGCGACCGCGGCGATCACGAACTCGATCAGCAGGCGCACGCGCCCCGGAATCCCGCGGTGGCTGGCCTTGGTCACCTTGTCGAGGTCGTCGAGAAATCCGACCACGGCGAACCCGCCGGTCACGAACAGGCACGCCCAGACGAAGCGGTTCGACAGGTCCATCCACAACAGCGCGGAGATCATCAGCGAAATCAGGATCATCAGCCCGCCCATCGTCGGCGTGCCCTTTTTGGCGAGGTGGCTTTGCGGCCCGTCGTCGCGGATCGGCTGCCCCTTCCCCTGCCGCATCCGCAGCATCAGGATGAAACGCGGGCCGATCCACAGCCCGATGATCAGCGCGGTCGCAACCGCCGCCCCCGAGCGGAAGCTCAGGTAACGAATGAGGTTGAGAGCCCCCGGAAAGCCAAGCCATTCCGCCAGCCAGTAAAGCATCAATAATCCCCGTTGGTCAGCGCCGCCACGACATGCGACAGCCCGACGCTGTTCGACCCCTTCACCAGCACGGCGTCGCCGGCGCGGATCAGGTGTTTGAGCCGCGCGGTCGCGGCAGAGTGCGCGGGCACATGCTCGAAATCGATGCGGCCCTCAAGCGCTTTGGCAAGCGGCGCCATCTCTTCGCCGACAAGCAGGGCGAATTGCACTCCCGCCGCGACGAGCGGAGCCGCAAGGCCCGCGTGATATGCCTCTCCGCCCGCGCCCAGCTCCTTCATCGCGCCGAGAATCGCCACTTTGCGGTCGGCGGATTCGGTGCCGAACTGGTCGATCGTCGCCGCCATCGAGGCGGGATTGGCGTTGTAGCTTTCGTCGATGACGAGGATATGGCCGCCCGGCACTTCGACGCGGTGCCGCGCGCCGCGCCCGGTGAGTCCACCCATCTCGGCAAAGGCGAGCCCCGCCGCCGGAAGGTCGCCGCCGACCGCCTTCACCGCCGCGAGGACCGCGAGCGAATTGGCCACCCAGTGCGCGCCCGCCTGTGCGATGGTGAAACAGAGCAGCGAGTCCTGCACCTGTGCAGTGACGAGCGAGCCGCCCTTCCCGTCCGAAAGCCAGTCGACCGCGCGTACGTCGGCGCCTTCGTCCAGCCCGAAGCTGACGACATGCGCGGCGTGCTGCTCCGCCTTGGCGCGAAGGCGCGCATAATGCGGGCTGTCGAACGGCACGATCGCGGTGCCGCCGGGCTCGAGTCCCTCGAAAATCTCGCCCTTTGCGTCGGCGATCGCCTCTTCGCCGCTGAAAAACTCCATGTGCGCGGGGGCGATCGTCGTGACGATGGCGACGTGCGGACGCACCATGCGCGTCAGGTCGGCGAGTTCGCCCGCGTGGTTCATCCCCATTTCGAACACGCCGAAGTCGGCGGTCGAGGGCATGCGTGCGAGACTTAAAGGCACGCCGACATGATTGTTGTAGCTCTTGACCGAGCGATGCGCGCGGCCAGGACGGAAGCGGTCGAGCGCGGCGAACAGCGCCTCCTTGGTTCCCGTCTTGCCCGCCGAGCCGGTGACGCCGATGATCCGGCCATGGCTGCGCGCGCGCGACGCGATGCCCAGCGCATTCAGCGCCGCAGCGCTGTCGGTGACGCGGACGTGCGGATGATCGATCGCGGTTTCGCAGACGATGCCCGCGGCACCGGCGGTGATCGCCTTGTCGATAAAGGCGTGGCCGTCGGCGGCCTCGCCCTTCATCGCGATGAAGAGGTCGCCATTCGTCACCTCGCGCGAATCGAAAGCGACGCCGTGGACGGTAAAATCGGCGCTCGCACTTCCCCCCGTTGCCGAAGCGATCGCGCGCGCGGTCCAGAGCGGGTTCATGCCGCCTCCTCGCGCGCAACCATCACATCGTCGAACGGGATGACGCGCATGTCGTCGCCGCGCCCGACGATCTGGCCCTGTTCATGGCCCTTGCCCGCGATGCAGATGATATCGTCGGCGCGCGCCTCGGCGATCGCGGCCGCCATCGCGGCGCGGCGGTCGCCGATCACCTGCGCACCCGGCGCGGCGGCGGCGATAGCGGCGCGGATGACGGCAGGGTCTTCGCCGCGCGGATTGTCGTCGGTGATGATCAGCACCTCGGCCTTCGCAGCAGCCGCCTTGCCCATTTCGGGGCGCTTCGCCTGGTCGCGGTCGCCGCCCGCCCCGAAGACGAGGATCAGGCGGCCGGTCGCGTGCGGGCGCAGCGCATCGAGCGCCGCCTCGATCGCGTCGGGGGTATGGGCGTAATCGACATAGACCGGCGCACCGGCCTTGGTGATTGCGGCGCGCTCGAGCCGTCCGCGCACTGGCTGGAGCCGCGCGAGATTGCCGAGGGTCTGCGCAACGTCGCCCCCGGTCGCGATGACGAGCCCTGCCGACACGAGCGCGTTCGCGACCTGATAGGCGCCGATCAGCGGCAATTCGACCTTTTGGGTGAGTTCGCCCGCGGCGATCACCAGCGACTGGCCGAGCTGGGTGGGTTCGCGCGAGACGAGGCGGAGCGTTTCGCCGCCTGCACCGACGGTCAGCAGCCGGACGCCGCGCGCCTTCGCCACGTCGATCACGGCGGGCGAATATTCGTCGTCGGCCCAGACGACCGCCGAACCGCCGGGCTCGACGACTTCGGAGAAGAGGCGGAGCTTCGCGGCCAGATAGGCGTCCATCGTGCCGTGATAGTCGAGATGGTCGTGGCTGAGGTTGGTGAAGGCGACCGCCTTCACCGGCAGTCCTTCGGTGCGATATTGGTCGAGGCCGTGGCTCGATGCCTCGAATGCCGCGTGCGTCACGCCCTCGGCGGCGAGGCCCGACATGTTCGACAGGAAGGTTACGATGTCGGGCGTGGTGAGGCCCGTCGAGGCGCTTTCGAGCGACGTCGTGATGCCAAGCGTGCCGATCGATGCGGCGTTGAACCCCGCCATACGCCACAACTGGCGCGTCATCTCGACCGTCGAGGTCTTGCCGTTCGTGCCGGTGACGGCGACGCAGGTCGCGGGGAAGCGGTGGAAGAAGCGCGCCGCGATATGCGCAAAGGCGCGGCGCGGATTGGTATCGGCGACATGCACCGCGCCCTCAACCTTCGCTTCGGGGCGCGCGACGATCGCGACCGCGCCCGCTTCGATCGCGGCGGCGATGAAATCCTCGCCGTTGAATTTTTCGCCGACGAAGGCGCCGAAAATCGTTCCGGGCGCTACCTTGCGATGATCGATCGCGAGCCCCGTCACGACGGGATCGCTGCCCTCCAGTCCCTGATCGTCGAGCAGCGCGGCGAGACGCATCAGTTCGCTTCCTCGCCCTTGCGCACGAGCGGGATCAATTCGGAGACATCGACGTCGCGGCTTTCGTCGGGGAAGACGCCGAGCATCGGGCCCGCGCGGGTGACGACCTTGCGCACCACGGGCGCCGCGGTCCAGCCGGCGGTACGCTGGCCCGAGCTGTACGCATTGCCCTTGGGTTCGTCGATCATCACGAGAACGATGTAGCGCGGATTGTCCATCGGGAAAGCCGCGGCGAAGGTCGAGACGAGCGAATGACGGCGATAGCCGCCCGCGCCCGGCTTTTCGGCCGATCCGGTCTTGCCGCCGACGCGGAAGCCCGGCGCGTCGGCCTGTTTGCCGGTGCCGTCCGAAACGATGAGGCGAAGGAGCTGGCGCATCCGCGCGCTGGTCGCGGCCTTGAACACGCGGCGCCCCTGCGGCGGCGCCTTGTCGCCGAGCTTCATCAGCGTCGCGGGGCGATAGATGCCGCCGTTGACGAGCGCGGCATAGGCGCTGGCGAGGTGCATCGGGGTCACCGCAATACCGTGGCCATAGCTGGTCGTCATCGTCGTCAACCGCCCCCAATCGCGCGGCCAGAGCGGAAAGGCGCGTTCCTTGAGGTCGATCTGCGGACGCTTGTCGAAATCGAGGTTACGGAAGAGCCGCTCCATATTCTCGCGGCCGAGTTCGTCGGCGATGCGTGCGGTCGCGATGTTCGAGCTCTGGATCAGCGTTTCGGGGACATTGTACCAGCGCCCGGGATGGCTGTCGCGGATACGGAACCCCGCGATCGCGAGCGGCGCAGACGCATCGTAGCGGCGCGCCATGTTCGTCACCACGCCATCATCGATCGCGGCGGCGATCGACAGCGGCTTGAAGGTCGAACCCAGCTCGTAGAGATTATAGGTCACGGCGTTGCGGCGCGTCGCCGGGTCGCTGCCGGTCAGCTTGTTCGGGTTGAAGGTCGGCAGCGAGGTCATCGCCGCAACCTCGCCCGTGTGGACGTCGAGAATGACGCCCGCGCCGCCGATCGCCTCGAGATTGGCGACCGCCGCGCTCAATTCGCTTTCGAGCACGCCCTGCACGCGCGCGTCGATCGACAGCGCGAGCGGCTGGCCGCGCGTCGCCTTGTCGATCAGCCGCTGGTCGAGCGCGCCCTCGACGCCGGTGACGCCATGGCCTTCGGCGTTGGTGAAGCCGAGCACATGCGCCGCGAGGGTGAGCTGCGGATAGAGGCGCTCCTTTTCACGCGGGAAATCGAAACCGACGTCGCCGATCGCGTTCACCGCGGCGACCTGGTCGGGCAGCGCGCGGCGGCGGATATAGGTCGGGCGCGAGCCGCTGACCTTTGCGAGCAGTTCCTCGCGCGGCGTGTCGGGGAAAATCTTGGCCAGCTCGTCGGCGAGATATTGCCGGTTGTTGAGCAGCTTCGACGGCACGACGCGGATCGAATAGCCGTCGATGGTGCGCGCAAGCGGCACCCCGTTGCGGTCGATAATGTCGGCGCGTGCCGGAATGAAGGCGGTCGCCGCGCCGCGGTTCGCCGAGGTGTCGAACAGCGCGAAATAGACGAGACGCACCGAAACGAGGAAAAAGGCCGCGCCGAACAAAAGCATCAGGATCATCAAACGCTGCTGCGCGGTCAGCAGGATCTGCTGCCGCACACCAGCGGTACGAACCCGGGTCGGACGGACGACCAGCGTGTTCATCGGCCGGACTTTCCTCCCGCCGCCTCGGCCGCGGCCGCGCGCTTGAGATCGGCGAGCGTCGATTCGGCGAGCAGCTGGTCCTCGATCATCTTGAGCTGTTCGCGCCGGCGCGTCGGCGCCATCCGCGGCGGCGTATCGCTGCGAATATCGGCCTGCGCGATCACGATGGGTTTGGCCGCCGCGGGTTTCGGCGCAACGGCCGCCTTGACCGGCGCGGGGGTACCGACGGGCGAGACCATCGCCATCAGCACCGGCGCGACTTCGTTGGCGCCGCGGGCGCGCGGCAGGCGGTCGAGCGAGGCGAGCTGGCGTTCGTTCGACAGATATTGGCCGGCGTCGGGCGCCGAATAGCCGAAGGTGTCGGCGTTCCATTGTTCGAGCTGGCGCATCGAGGCGCGCACCGCGAGTTCGGATTCGAGATAGCGGATATTGTCGCGCGTCCGGTCGATCTGCCGTTCGATGCGCGTCAATTCGCTGCGCGTCGCCGCAACCTTGAGCGACACGGGGTAAAGCATCATCGCGAAGATGAGCACGAGCAGGACCAGGCCGATCCCCTGGAGCTTGCGGGCCGCCATCAGCATGACATTGCCTCCTTCATCGTCGAATGGGCCGGAGCAGCGGTCCGGATCGCGCTACGCAGTGTCGCCGATCGGGCGCGCGGGTTGCGCGCCTCTTCGGCCTTGCCCGGGCGGACCTTGCGCGCCGGGGTTTCGAAGGTTGCGGCCCGCGCCAGAGGAGTCGTCGGCGCGGGCCGGTGACGCGAACCCGCGGCATCGCCACCGCAGCGTTCGCGCAGGAAATTCTTCACGATCCGGTCCTCGGTGCTGTGAAAGCTGACAACCGCAAGCCGGCCGCCGGGGCGGAGCAGCCGCTCGGCGGCATTGAGCCCCGCGACGAGTTCGTCGAGCTCGCCGTTGATGTGGATGCGGATCGCCTGAAAGCTCTTCGTCGAGGGGTCTTTGGGCGCGCCGGGCGGATGGCGCAGCGCCTTGCGGATCACCGTCGCCAGTTCGCCGGTCCGGGTCAGCGGGCGCGCCGCGACGATCGCGCGCGCGACGCGGCGCGACTGGCGCTCGTCGCCATAATGGAAAAGCACGTCGGCGATCTCGGTCTCGTCGGCGCGGTTCAACCAGTCGGCGGCGCTTTCGCCCTCCTGCGCCATGCGCATGTCGAGCGGGCCGTCTTTCTGGAACGAGAAGCCGCGCTCGCCCTGATCGAGCTGCATCGAAGAGACGCCGATGTCGAAGGTGATGCCGTCGACGGCGTCGATCCCGCGCTCGGCAAGCAGCCGGTCGATTTCGCCGAAGCGGCCGTGGACCAGCGTGAGCTTGCCGCCAGCTTCTTCGACGAGCGCCTGTCCGCCCGCAATCGCATCGGGATCGCGGTCGCAGGCGATGACGTCGGCGCCCGCGGCGAGCATCGCGCGCGTGTAGCCGCCGGCACCGAAGGTCGCATCGACGTGGCGTTCTCCGGGAAGGATAGCGAGCGCGGCGATGACTTCTTCACGGAGGACCGGATCGTGACGGGGATCCCGAGGAAGTTCGGGGGGAAGATCGGTCACTTTCGCCCCTTCCCTTTCATGGCATCCCACGAGGCAGCCAGGCGCTGGAGGACCGGATCGGCCTCGGCGCATTCGGCCAAGGTCGGCAGCCACCAGATTTCGAGGCGGCGGCCCGACCCCACAAAAGCCGTCGCGCCGGCATCGCCGACGCGGTCGCGGTGGATGAAGCTGGGCAGGAAGCGACCACTGTCGTCGAGCGTATAGGGCTCGGTGTAGCTGAAGCGCTTCTTGAATTCGGCATCCTCGTCGAAGTCGAGGTTGCGCAGCCGCGCGGTTTCGCGGTCGCGTTCGATCTCGCCGTTCAGCCGGTCATACTGATCCTGGCCATAGGCGACGAGGCAGGGCAGCTTCTCGTGGAAACCGACCCAAAGCACGCGCTGGCCGTCCGCAGTGAGGGGCACATTGTTGCGGAACTGAGAGGGGACGGCGATCCGCCCCTTGCCATCGATCGCGGCGAAATTGGTGCCCGCATACTGGCCGGGCGTCACAATCGCCATCGCTCTGCCCCCCGTATTCGCGCCACCGGGCAAAACTTCCCCGTCCCCGGAATCGCGGGATTCCAGCTGGTTCGGCACGGGTGGAGATTGCCCCTCTCCGATTCCTGAGTATCAACTATAGATCGGGGTGGAAAGGGGTAATTTAGGGTGAAATAGGGAATCTAACCCCCATTTACCGCAAAAAGCGCTCCGAATTGGGTAAATACCGGTCTCATGGCGCAGGCAAGGCGCCGCACGTGTACGACAGTCGGGGTAAATCGGGGCGAAAACGCCGACTCAAATGGCGCGGGCGCGGATCCAGAGCGGGTGCAGCGAGGCGCTCCCCGCGCCGCGCCAAAGGTGCGCGAACAGCCATTCCATCGTGTCGGCCTGCCGCAAATGGTCGGCGCCGGGGACAAGCGGTCGCCACAGCGGCGCGAAGATCAGGTCGGCGTCGCCAACGAGCCATACCTCGCCCGCGCCGATCGAACAGCGCGCGACATGACGGTCGGCGAAGGCGCGGCAGGCCGTCGGCAGCCGGTCGAAGCGCCCGGCGCTGAACAGGCGGAGGCGCGCGCCATCGATATCGGCGGGGAGCGCGGCGCCCTCGTCGCCGGGCGCCGCGCCCAGCGTCACACCCCAATGATCGAGCAGCGGGGTGAGCAGGCTGGTCACCGGCGGATTGCGTGGATCGCCCAGCGGATGGCGGGCGGGCCAGCCCGAGAGCGCATCGGCAAGCACGACCGCCCGCCCGCCCCCACGCACGAAGGCATCGATCGCAACCAGTTCCTGCGGCGCCAGCGCGCGGGGGTGCGCGATCAGCAGGGTGCCGCCGGGCGGCGGCACATGGTCGGCGAGGCTGTCGACCAGCGACACCGGCCCCGCTGTCATCAGGCGGGCAAGCGCGGGGTCGTCATTCGTCCCTTCGGCGATCATCGCCGCAATCCCCTCGCCCGCCGACCAGCGCAACGGCAGGCCGGTGAGCATCGTGACCGCGGGCGCATCGGCGGAAGCCGCGCCGGGTCGGTAAAGCGATGCGAGCAGCGCATGTCCGCCGCCGAACCAGCCGACCACAAGCAGCAGCCCCGCCAGCCACGACAGTCCTCGCGTTCCGGGGCGCCATTGGACGATCCGGTCGCCGAGCCATGCCGCAAGCGCGCCTGCCAAAATCGTCGCGAGCAGTTGCAGCCACCCCGCCGATCCCGCGAGAATGACCGCAAGCGCGGCCTGCGCGATCGCCAGGAATAGGAGGGTCAGAAGGCAGGTGCGCTTTCGCGTCGCGGCGGGTTCATCGCGTTGCCATCGCGCGAGGAGCAGCATCGGCAGCGCAAGCAACGGGATCGCCAGCGTCGGGTCGATGCGTCCGAGCAACACCTGTCCGCCCGCGATCCACGCCAGCGCGGCAATTGCGACGGCAATTGTCAGGGCGCGCAGCATCGGCCGGCGCGGTGCCGCGGTCACTGTTTCGACTGGCGCGCGCGCTGGAGGGCGGGGTCGGGTTCGAGGTCGGGGACGCTCGACACCGAGGGCGCCGCCTGCGGCACCTTCGCGGCGGTCGCGGCATTTTCATCCTTCGACGAAGGCTGGACCGCCTGCACGCCGAGCTCTTCCAATGGCGCACCGCTGCTTTTCAGCTCGTCGCCGGGCATCTTCACCTCGGCCGTTGCGGCGACGTCGCCCGCGGCGCGTTCACGCGCACGTTCGCCGATCAGCCCCGCCATGCCGACGAGCAGCAGCACCGTGAGCACCCCCGCAATGCCGATCTGCAGGCGGCGCATCGTGTCGTTCACCGGTGCGACGGGCGCCGGGGGCGGCGCGGGTTGCGGCGCCGGACTGGTGTCGATCCTGATCCCGCTCACGCCGCCGCCTCCAGACCTTTGCTCGCCAGCCATTCGGGGTTGTAGAGCGTCGAAAGATAGCGAAACCCGCTGTCGCACAGGATGGTTGCGATCCGCTTGCCCGGGCCAAGCTGCCGCGCGAGCGCCATCGCGCCCGCGACGTTGATCCCCGACGACAGGCCGAGGCACAGCCCCTCCTCGTCGAGCAGCGCGCGGACGACCGCCAGCCCTTCGGCATCCGAAATGCGGAACTGGGTGTCGATCGGCGCGCCGTCGAGGTTCGCGGTGATGCGGTTCTGCCCGATCCCCTCGGCGACGCTGGTTCCTTCGGCCTTCAGTTCGCCGCACTGGTAATAATTATAGAGCCCGGCGCCGTGCGGGTCGGTGAGCGCGACGACGATGTCGGCATTATGCGCCTTCAGCCCCAGCCCGGTTCCCGCGATCGTGCCGCCGGTGCCCGCGGCGCAGGTGAAGCCGTCGATGCGGCCGTCCATCTGCTCCCAGATTTCTTCGGCGGTGCCGAAGATGTGCGACTTGCGGTTGGCGATATTGTCGAACTGGTTCGCCCAGATCGCATTGTCGGTTTCCTCGGCGATGCGGCGCGACGTGTGGACGAAATGGCCGGGGTTGGCGAAGGGCGCGGGCGGGACGAGCACCAGTTCGGCACCCAAGGCGCGGATCGTCGCCATTTTTTCGGCGCTCTGGTTGTCGGGCATGACGATGATCGTCTTGTAACCGAGCGCGTTGCCGACGAGCGCTAGGCCGATGCCGGTGTTACCCGCGGTTCCCTCGACGATCGTGCCGCCGGGGCGCAGGCTGCCGTTCGCCTCGGCGTCGCGAACGATATAAAGCGCGGCGCGGTCCTTCACCGATCCGCCGGGGTTCGCATATTCGCACTTGCCCCAGATTTCGCAGCCGGTGGCTTCGCTCGGTCCCTTCAGCAGCACCAGCGGGGTGTTGCCGATGAGGTCGAGGCTGTTTGCAGCAATAGTCATGCGCCTGATCTAGGGCGGCCCCCGTCGCGCCGCAAGACAGCTTCGCTTGCCCCGCCGATGGCCGGCGTTTGTCGACTAACGGACATCGGCGTCCGACGAACGACAGGCCGAAGCGACCTCGGGGGTTGTCATTGTAACAGTATATCATTACTGGGTGCGCCACCAGGTCGCCATATAACAGGACTCTCCCCTTATGCGTTTGCTTTGCTCTGCCGGTTTCACCTTTGCCCTCTTCCTCGCCGCCCCCGCCTTTGCGCAGGACCGCGCCGCGGCAGGAAGCGACGATGATGTGCACACGGGCGAGCCGATCGTCGTGACCGCTCCCTATGTCCGCAGCCTCGACATCCTCGGCAATGTGTCGGTGCTCGAAGGCGACGAACTGGCGCGCGATATCCGCGGGCAGATCGGCGACACGCTGACCCGCCAGCCCGGCGTATCGGCGACGAGCTTCTCACCCGGTGCGTCGCGCCCCGTCCTCCGCGGCTTTTCGGGCGAGCGCGTGCGCGTGCTGACCGACGGTATCGGATCGATCGACGCGTCGAACACCTCGGCCGACCATGCCGTCACCATCGACCCGCTGACCGTCGAGCGCATCGAAATCCTGCGCGGCCCCGCGGTGCTGCTGTTCGGCAGCCAGGCGATCGGCGGCGCGGTGAACATGTTCGACCGCCGGATTCCCCGCAAGGTGCCCGCCGACCATGTCCATATCGACGCGATCGGCGGCTATGCGACCGCCGCCAACGACCGCAACATCGGCAGTTCGATCGACGTCGCGCTGAGCCCGCAGATCGTCGCGCACCTCGACGGCAGCTGGCGCAAGACCGGTGACACGCGCAGCGGCGGCTTTGTCTATGCCCCCGGAATTCGCGACGACCTGCTCCATCTTGCAGAGCATGAAGTCGAGGACGGACATCTCGACGAGGCGGCGGAACTTACGGCGCAGGCGGGCAAGCGCGGCAAGATCGACAATACGCAGAGCGAGACCTGGACCGCCGGTGGCGGCATCTCGTTGATCAACGATGGTGGCCAGCTCGGCATTTCGATCGGCTATTTCGACACCAATTATGGCGTGCCCGACCGCCCGGACACCGCGCACGATCATGGCGGCGAGCATGAAGAGGGCGGCCACGAGCATGGCGAAGGCCCCGTCACCATCGGTATGAAGCAATGGCGCGCCGACCTGCGCGGCGAAGTCGAGCTGGGCGACGGCTTCTTCGACAAGCTGCGCATCCGCGCAGGCTTTGCCGATTACAAGCACACCGAGTTCGAAGGCGACGAAATCGGCACCGTATTCGCCAACCAGGGCGTCGAAGGCCGGATCGAGCTGGCGCAGAACGACCGCGGCGGCTGGCGCGGCGCGAGCGGCGTGCAATATAGCCACCGCGACTTCGATGCGGTCGGCGCCGAAGCCTTTGTGCCGCGCAACCTGACCGACCAGTTCGCGCTGTTCACGTTGCAGGAACTGACGATGGGTCCGCTCGGCCTCGAAGCCGCGGCGCGCTATGAAAAGACCAATGTGCGCGCGCAGACGCTGGGCTTCGAACGCAATTTCGACAGCTTTTCGGGCGCGCTCGGTGCGACCTATGACCTGTTCGAGGGCGCGAAATTCGGCGTCTCGGTATCGCGCGCGGTGCGTGCGCCATCGGCCGAGGAGCTGCTGTCGAACGGTCCGCACATCGCGACCCAAAGCTTCGAGCTTGGCGACCCGAATCTGAAGCGCGAGTCCAACTGGGGCGCCGAAGCCTCGTTCAAGATCAAGACCGACGCCTTCAACCTCAGCCTCACCGGCTATTCGAACTGGTTCGACAATTTCATCTATTCGGCCGCGACGGGCGCCGAAGAGGACGAATTGCCTGTCTTCCAATATTTCCAGCGCGACGCGCGCGTCTGGGGCTTCGAGGCCGAAGCGAGCGCGCGGCTGGCGCAGATCGGCGGGTTCAACATCGTCGGCGACGTGACCGCCGACATGACGCGTGCGAAGATCAAGAACGCAGGTCTCGACCGCAATGTCCCGCGTATCCCGCCGCTCCGCATCCTCGGCGGGCTCGAAGCGCAGGGCGAGCGTGTCGATGCACGCGTCGAGGTCGAATGGACCGACGACCAGACGCGCACCGCACAGTTCGAGACCCCGACCGACGGCTTCACGCTCGTCAACGCCTCGATCAGCTGGCGTCCGCTTCCCGATACGAAGAATCTGACGCTCGGCCTGTCGGCGAACAATATCTTCGACGTCGAAGCGCGCCGCCACGCCAGCTTTACCAAGGACTATGTGCCGCTGGCCGGCCGCGATTTCCGCCTGACGGCTCGGGCGAGCTTCTAGTTCTCCGACGGCGGAACGGGCTCCGGCGACGGCGCTCGTTCCGCTTCGGCTGGCGGCGGCGCGATCACCGCTTCGGGTGTCGGCTGCGCCGGAACCGGGGCCGCGACCGCCTCCACCGGAGGTGTCGCTGCAACGGCCTGTTCCGGCTCGGCGAGGAGTGCTCGCGGAATCACGGTCCACGCTGACAATGCCTGGCGCTGGCGCCAATAGATCGACGACACCGCTGCATAGGTGCCGACGCTTTCCCATGCGGGCGAGCTGAGGTTTTCGGCATCGATTCCGCCTTCGATGAAGGCCTGGACCAATATCTTGACCTGCTCTTCGCCCATCTCGCCCGACAGGCGCGGATTGCTTCGGCCCGGTCCAAAGTCGAGCGCCGTGTCGATCGTCGAGCCGGACAGCCCGTAACCGGCCAGCCGGGAGATCAGCCATTCGCGCAATATGCGGCTGACCCCATAGTCCAGATAGGCCTTTTTCTGCGCAGCATCGAGCGTGAAGCCGGCGGTGCAAGCATCGGCGATGGTCGAAAACTGGCCGATCAACCGTTCAGAACCCGAATTGCCGCCGTCGCCGATCAACGCGTCGGCGAGCAGAGTCCTGAACGCGGGGTCGGCCCTGTCGACCGCACAATCAAGCTTGTCTCCCAGCTGCGCCGACGCCGCGACCGGCAGCATCGCCGCCGCCAGCATGCCGCTGCACCAAAGGAATCTGAGCATAAAGCGTCCCTCCCCAACCGGGGCTCATACGCCCCGCCTGGCTCAGGATAGCATGGCCATCCCGCCGTTCACATGCAACGTCTGCCCGGTGACATATCCGGCTTCCTTCGACGCCAGATAGACCACGGCGGCCGCGATATCGTCGCCGGCGCCCATCCGGCCCGCGGGGATGCGCTGGTTGAGCGCTTCTTTCTGCGCGTCGGGCAGGTCGTCGGTCATCGCGGTGGCGATGAAGCCCGGCGCGACGCAGTTCGCGGTGACGCCGCGGCTCGCGAGTTCCTGCGCCAGCGCCTTGGTCATGCCGGTCACGCCCGCCTTCGACGCGGCATAATTGGCCTGCCCCGGATTACCCGTCGCGCCGACCACGCTGGTGATCGAGATGATACGGCCAAAACGCGCCTTCATCATCGGCTTCGCCGCAGCACGCGCGAGGCGGAAATTGGCTTCGAGGTTGATGCGGATGACGTCCATCCACTCCTCGTCCTTCATGCGCATGATCAGATTGTCGCGCGTCACCCCGGCGTTGTTCACGAGGATGTCGAGCCCGCCCAGCGCCTCGACCGCCGACGGCACGAGTGCATCGACCGCCGCGCCGTCGCCGAGGTTGCACGGCAGCGCGACATGGTCGCCGCCGAGCGTGTCGCGAAAGGCACCCAGCTTGTCGGCGTTGGAACCCGACACCGCGAGCCGCGCGCCCTGCGCCGCGAGCGCCTGCGCGATGGCCGAGCCGATACCCCCGCTGGCACCCGTCACCAGCGCGGTCATCCCTGAAAGATCGAACATTTTATCCTGTAGCTCCTTGTCAGCGGCCCGTCCGGCGGCGCGGGGTGAAGTCGATGCGCGCGCTTTCGCGCACCGTCCCGGCCTGCCAGCGGCCTTCGACAAGCTCATAGCCCATCAGGGCGAAGATGCGACCGCCAAAAAACACCGGACGCGCGTTGCCGTACCAGTCGACGCACGAGGCGAGACAATGATCTTCGCCTTTCCCCGGCCGCGCGTCGAGCGTGCCGGCGAGCGACAGGTCGCGCTGGTCGCGGCGCAGATAGAGGATCGACGCCGCGCTGCCGAGATATCGGGTGCCGCCGTCGCGCTCGCGCATCACCGGCAGCCCCAGTAGCCCGTCGTCGCCGTCGCTGCCGGGATCGGGTCGGTAAAAGAAGGCGTGGCTGCGATTCTCGCCCTCACCCGCCGCGGGGAAACGAAAGCGGCTCGCGAGGGCAGGACGCGCGCCGAGCGCGACCGTCGAGAAGACCAGCGCATTGCCCTCGCCCGATCCCACGACGATCGCGTCGCGGCCCATGATGTCGATCCGCCCGACACCATGGCCGGGATCGAGCGGCACGACGGCTCCTCCGTTCAGCGGCACCGCATAGAGCGGCGCGGTCTTCGCATCCTCCTTCCGCAAGTCGCGATGCCCCTGCCCGCCCGCATATAGCAGCCAGTCGCCGACGAAGCGGTTCTGCCGTTCCCAGCTCTCGACGCCCGGCAGCGCGCGATAATCCTTTGCGTCTACCTTCTCCGCGCCGTTGCCGAAGCGCGTCGCGGCGAGATGCAGCAACGCCATATCGCCCTTGTCGTTCGCCTCTGCCTGCCACATCGCATCGCCGCCGCCCGCCGCCATCGTCAACACGTGGAGCGAGCCGTCCTTTTCCTCGCGAAACGAGAATTGATCGAGCGGCATGCCGGCGACCTCGACCGCCTGTGGCGCCTTTCCATCAAGAGGGATGCGATAGAGCATGGCGCGATTGTCGTCGGCGCTTTCGCCCCACTCGGGGCCGAAGCCCGTCCACACATAAACCGCGTCCTGCGAGACGTAGAAATTGCGCGCCCAGCCGCCGAGGACATTGTTCGCGTCGCAATCCATCCCGTCGCCGCCGAGATCGCAGATCATCACGCTGTGCAATATCTCGCCCGACAGCCGGTCGTCGTGCCAGGCCGGCTCGGGCATGTAGATTTCCTCGGCGGTCGCGAAGGGCTTGAAGCGGCCGACCTTGCCCTTTTCCCACGCCGCGAGCGCGGGCAGGCTGTTGCCCGGATCGGCTTCCAGATAGAGCGGTGCGTAGAAGATCAGCTTGTCACCGATCAGCCGCGAGGCATAGTTGCGCGACGAATAATAGTCGCCCGAGCGCAGATAATGGGTGTCGCGCCACTCAAGCTTGCCGTCGTCCGACAGCCGGAAGCGGTTCACTTCGGTGCCATTGCGCGCATAGCTATAGCCGAGCACGACCACCGTATCGCCGCTGACGAGCATTTCGTCGTACCAGGTGCCCTCGGGGTCGCTCTGGCCGGGAAAGACATCGACCGCCGCGACCGGACGCATGCCGCCGCCCGCGGCGTCGATGGTGAAGAGGCGGCCACGGCGAAGCACGATCAGCAGATCGCCCTGTTTCTTGACGATGCCGCCCTCGTCGACCCCCGCGGTCTGGACGTTGGTGATGCCGTCGCCCTCGGGCGCGGCGCGCGCGGCGGGCTCCTCCGGGGCGGCAGCGGCATCCGCACCGGCCGCTGCAACCTCCAGCGCGGCGGGCTCCGACAGATCGTAGACGACGTTCCCGGCCTTTCTCGCTTCCTCCTGCGCCCGTTTCAGGCGCTTGGCGAGAAAGGCCCTGAATTCGGCTTCTCCCGCAAAGGCGCGCATTTGCCCGCTCCCCTGCGTCGT
The DNA here is from genome assembly GCF_052871675.1 of Sphingopyxis sp. LARHCG72. NCBI lineage: Bacteria > Pseudomonadati > Pseudomonadota > Alphaproteobacteria > Sphingomonadales > Sphingopyxidaceae > Sphingopyxis > Sphingopyxis sp. LARHCG72. Next base: position 423,099 of record NZ_JBIXJU010000003.1, read on the forward strand.
GGCCGCAAATTGCTGCGACGACCCCGGGGACGCGCCGACCCAGAGCGGTGCCGCCAGCAGCCCGGCCACCAGCGCCCACTGACCATAAGCCCAAATTCGCGTGAACCCGTCCATCGCCCTCTCCCTTGGCCTGAACCGAAAGGCGATGATACTTTATCTCTTAAGTAGAGAAAAGGCCTATTCGTCGGTCAGAGCGACTTGAGCAGGGCTTCGATGTCGTCCATCGAAATCACGCTGACCGTCTCGACTTCGCCCGAGGCGCTGCGCTTGACCATCGGCGAGAGGACCTTGCCGCCGAATTCGACGAAGTGCGTGACGCCAATGTCCTCCATCGAGGCGACGCTTTCGCGCCAGCGAACGCGGCCGGTGACCTGGCTCACGAGCAGGTCCCGGATCGTGTCGGCGTCGCTGACCGGGCTCGCGGTGACATTGGCCACCACCGGTACCAGCGGCGCGGCAGGCGGGTTCGCGCCGAGCGCCTCGGCCATCGCGTCGGCGGCGGGCTGCATCAGCGGGCAGTGGAAGGGCGCCGACACCGGCAGCAGCACGCCGCGCTTGATCCCGAAATCCTTGACCAGCGCGACCGCGCGTTCGACCGCGCCCTTGTGGCCCGAGATCACGACCTGCGACGGGTCGTTGTCGTTGGCGACGGTGCAGACCTCGCCCTCGGCCGCCGCATCGGCGAGCTTCTGCGCGGTGTCGATGTCGGCGCCGAGCAGCGCCGCCATCGCGCCGACGCCGACGGGTACCGCCGCCTGCATCGCCTGCCCGCGCGTCTTCAAAAGCCGCGCGGTGGTCGCGAGGTCGAAGGCGCCCGCGGCGCAGAGCGCGCTATATTCGCCGAGGCTGTGGCCCGCGACATAATCGGCCTTGGCGGCGAGCGTCACGCCGCCTTCCTTTTCGAGCACGCGCAAGGTCGCGATCGCGTTCGCCATGATCGCGGGCTGGGCATTTTCGGTGAGGGTGAGCTGGTCCTCGGGGCCTTCGCTCATCAGCTGGAACAGCTTCTGGCCGAGCGCGTCGTCGACCTCCTGGAACACCTCGCGCGCGACGGGCGAGGCCTCGAACAAGGCCTTGCCCATGCCGACGGCCTGGCTGCCCTGACCCGGAAAGATGAATGCGCGCATGATGCGTCCCCTGAAGAATATGGATTTGGCCCGCGCCTATTCCCTCACCCCGCGCGATGCAAGCCGAAGGGCACGACCTTGTTCGCCGCGTCGTGGCCGATGTCGGCCCGCCCGAGCCACGGAATGCCGGTGCGATGACACCAGTCCTGCGCAATCTCTTCGGCCTCCATGCCGAAAGGGCGGTCGTTTTCGGGAACGGCGCTGACGCGGCCGAGCCGCAAACCGGCGAGTCCGCGCGGCGCGAGGCTGGTCGCCATATGGAAGAAGGCGCGGTCGAAGGCGTAGAGATATTCGCTCACTTCCTCGACGAGCAGGACATGCGCCGACAGGTCGGGTTCGAGCGGGGTGCCGAGCAGCATCGACAGCGTCATCAGGTTGAAGGCCGCGTGACGCGCGCCGTGCTGCAACCCCGCCTCGCACGCAGCAGGATCGCGCGCGACGAGCCAGTCGAGCGCACGCAAAACGGCGGCATCGCCGCCATCGCGGCGGATATCGGCGACCATCGGGCCGTGCGCGACATGGTCGAAACCCTCGCGATAGAGCGCGCCCAGCAAATTGCCCTGATCCGAATAGCCGAGGAACGCCTTGCCCCGCGCGACGTCGGTCATCGCGGCGACCGCATCCTCGGCGATCCGGCACGCGCCGTAACCGCCGCGTGCGAACCAGACCGCGTCGATATCGGGGCGGTTCGCCATCTCGACCAGCGCGGCGAAGCGGTGCCCGTCCTCACCGGCGAAATGACCGTGCGTCGCAAAACACTGCGGATCGAATTCGAGTTCGATGTCCGAATAGCCGAGGCTGGCGAGCGCGCGCACGGCTTCCGCATCGTCGGGCAGGATGGGGGTCGAAGGGGCAACGATCCCGATACGCAAATCCTGTCCCCTGCCCTGCCTTGCCAAACCTGACCCAAGCCCATATCGCGCCGCGATGGCCGAAAACAAATCCTATTTCTTTTGCGGCATCGGCGGGTCGGGCATGTTGCCGCTCGCGATGATCGTCGCGGCGCGCGGCGCCGCGGTTTCGGGGTCGGATCGCAGCCGCGACCAAGGCCGGACGCCCGAGAAATTCGCCTGGCTCGAAAGCCAGGGCATCGCTTTCTATCCGCAGGACGGCAGCGGCCCGAAGGCGGGCCAGATCCTCGTTGCCTCGGCAGCGATCGAGGACAGCGTTCCCGATATCGCCGCGGCCAAGGCGCTCGACCTTCCCCGGATGACGCGCGCCGACCTCAACGCCGCGCTGTTCAACGCCGCAGGCAAGGCGATCGGCGTGGGAGGAACGAGCGGCAAGTCGACGGTCACCGGGATGATCGGCTGGATCCTCGAGAGCGTGGGCCGCAAGCCGACCGTGATGAACGGCGCGGTGATGCGCAATTTTTCGGGCGCCGAGATGCCCTTCGCCAGCGCGCTGGTCGGCGATGAGGATTTTTATGTCAGCGAGGTCGACGAAAGCGACGGATCGATCGCGCTCTACCAGCCCGATGTTGCGGTGGTCACCAACATCAGCCTCGACCACAAGAGCCTCGACGAACTGCACCGCCTGTTCGGCGACTTCACCGCCAAGGCGCGCATCGCGGTGATCAACGCCGACGATCCCGAATCCGCCCCGTTGATGAACGGCGGCAACAATCTGCGCTTCGGCTTTGGCGACGGCGCGGCGATGCGCGGCAGCGATTTCGAAGCGCTGCCCGACGGCTGCCGTTTTGCAGTGAGCTTTGCCGACGACCGCCACGAGGTCCGGCTGCGGATGCCGGGGCGCCACAATGCCGCGAACGCCCTCGCCGCGATCGCCGCCGCGCGTGCGGTCAACATACCGGTCGCGCAGTCGGTCGCAGCACTCGCCGATTTTACCGGGCTCGCGCGCCGCTACGAGGTGCTGGGTCAGGCCGGCGGCGTCACCGTCATCGACGATTTCGCGCACAACCCCGACAAGGTCGCCGCGACCCTCGCCGCCGTCGCCGAGCTGCCCGGCCGCGCCCTGCTCTTCTTTCAGCCGCACGGCTATGGCCCGCTGCGGCAGATGGGCAAGGAACTTGCGGCCAGCTTCGCCGCCGGGATGCGCGAAGGCGACCGGCTGTTCGTGTGCGATCCCGTCTATTTTGGCGGCACGGTCGATCGCAGCATCGGCAGCGAGGCGCTCGTCGCCGACATCGTCGCGGGCGGAGCCGAAGCCGCGCACCTGACGACCCGCGCGGCATGCGGCGCGGCGATGCTCGACGAGGCCAAGGCGTGCGACCGCATCGTCATCCTCGGCGCGCGCGACGATACGCTCACCGAATTCGGCCACGAACTCTTGGAAAAGCTGGCCGTCCGCGCTTGATTTCTCCCCGCGAATCTGTATAGGCGCGCTCATTCGGGGCGAGGCCTTGTGCCGTTCGCCCCGTTTGCTTTGCATCAATACGCAAGGCTTGACGACAGCCGGAGGGGTTTCGCGATCGGCGCGAAATCAGCGATCGGCCAAATCGAAGGAAGCGCACCATGCCGTTTTACGAGCATGTCTTTATCGCGCGTCAGGACCTGAGCCAGGCTCAGGTCGACGCGCTGGCGGAAACCGTCACCAACGTCATCGGCGAATTCAAGGGCACGGTTCACAAGACCGAGACCTGGGGCCTCAAGCAGCTCGCCTACAAGATCCAGAAGAACCGCAAGGGTCACTATGTGATGCTGTCGGCCGAAGTGTCGGGCGAAGCGATCGCAGAGATCGAGCGCCAGGCTGCGATCAACGAAGATATCATCCGCTGGCTCACCATCCGCGTCGACGAACTCGAAAAGGGTCCGTCCGTGATGATGCGCAAGCAGGAACGTCGTGGCGGCCGCGGCCGTGACCGCGACGGCGAAGAATAAGGAAAACGACCATGGCACGACCCTTTTTCCGCCGCCGCAAGACCTGCCCCTTCAGCCAGAAGGACGCACCGGTCATCGATTACAAGGACGTCCGTCTGCTCCAGGGTTACCTGTCGGAGCGTGGCAAGATCGTCCCGTCGCGGATCACCGCGGTGTCCACCAAGAAGCAGCGTGAGCTGGCAAAAGCGATCAAGCGCTCGCGCCACATCGGCCTGCTCCCCTACATTGTGAAGTAAGGAGGGCGGACCGATGGAAATCATCCTGCTCGAACGTATCGAGAAACTCGGCGGCATCGGCGATGTCGTCACCGTCAAGAACGGCTTTGCCCGCAACTACCTGTTGCCCAACAACAAGGCGCTGCGCGCGAACGACACCAACCGCAAGCTGTTCGAAGCCAACCGCTCGAAGATCGAGGCCGACAACGCCGAACGTCGCACCGACGCCGAAGGCCGCGCCAAGGACATCGACGGCAAGCAGGTCGTCCTGATCCGCCAGGCGTCGAACACCGGCCAGCTTTACGGTTCGGTTTCGGTCCGTGACATCGTCGACGCGCTTGCCGAAGACGGCGTCGAAGGCGTGACCAAGTCGATGGTCGAACTCGAGCGCCCGATCAAGTCGCTCGGCCTCGTCGACGTCAAGGTCAAGCTGCACCCTGAAGTCGCCGTGACCGTCGGCGTCAACGTCGCGCGTTCGCCCGACGAAGCCGAAATGCAGAAGCAGGGCATCGACGTCATCGCCGCGATGTTCGAGGAAGAACAGGCCGAAGCGGTTGCGACGGCTCTGGAACCCGACAGCGAGGACGAATTCGAAGACGCGACGCCGCCTTCGGAACTCGCTCCCGAAGCTGCTGCGGACGAAGCCGAAGAAGCTTAAGCTTCATCTCGCCAAAGCCTTTTGAAAGGGCCGCGTTTCCCGATGGAGACGCGGCCCTTTTCTTATGCCCCGCCCTTTCCTATGGCAGCGGCGATGGCCGACGATCGCTTCCATTCCCGTTTCGCCGCCGACGCGAGCCTGCTGCCGCACATGGCGGATCTTGCGAACGACCGGGTATTGATCGCGCTGCTCGGCGAGGCCGATTACCGTTCGGCAAGCTTCCTCGACCAGCGGCTACTCACCGATCGCATCGGGCGCGAGTGGATGGCGTGGGACGCGCTGCCCGACCTTGGCCCCGCCGCGCCGCGGCCCGATTTCATCTTCCATATTGGCCATGTCGGATCGACGCTCGCCTCGCGCCTGCTTGCCGAGGCCAGCGGCGCGCTTCCGCTGCGCGAGCCGATGCTGCTGCGCACGCTGGCGCAGGTTGCCGAGCGGATCGACCGGCCGGAATCGGTGTGGTCGCCCGAACTTTACCGCCAACGTCTTGCGCAGATACGCGGCTGGCTCGGTCGCGGCTTCGGCCCCGGCCAGCGTGTGATGGTCAAGGCGTCGAGCGTGATCACCGCAATCGCCGGCGAACTGACGAGCGGCGATGGCCGTGCGCTGTTCCTCTACGCTGCGCTTCCCCGCTATATCGAGACGATCCTCGCCGGCGAGGCCTCGATGGCCGAGACGCAGGCGCAGGCCCCCGCACGCATGGCGCGGCTCGCAGCCCTGCTTCCCGATTTCCCGCACGCGCTGTGGCAGTTGCCGCCGGTCACGCGCGTCGCGATGAGCTGGCTTTGCGAGATGGCGACCGCGCAAAACACGCTGCCGCCAGGCGACCCGCGTTACCTGTGGGCCGATTTCGAGGCGATGCTCGCCGATCCCGCCGCCGCGCTTGCGGCGCAAGCCGGACATTTCGCCTTGCCCGCCGACAAGGCGCGCATCGACGCCGCGCTCGCCGGGCCGATCATGCGCCAATATTCCAAGGCGCCCGAACATGGTTACAGCCCGGACCTTCGCCGCGAACTGCAGATGCAGGCGGCGGCGGAACACGCATCCGCCATCGCCGAAGCGATCGCATGGGTTGAAGCGCTCACCGCACGCTATACAAGCCTTGGCGACCTGCCGATCCGCGGCAACGGGGAAAGCCGATAATGTTCAAGCTCGTCCAGCTGCTCGACGATGGCGCCGTTCACGCGCTGCGCGAAATTGCCGCCAGCGGCAAGTTCGTCGACGGAAAGATCAGCAACCCGCATTCGACGGTGAAGAACAATCTCCAGCTCCACGACGCAGGCGCCTACGAACGCTCGTCGAAGATCCTGCTCGACGCGATGGTGCAGAATCCCGATTTCATGGAATTCACCTTTCCCGCGCGTATCGCGCCGCCGCTAATGACGCGTTACACGCCCGGCATGCACTACGGGCTGCATCCCGACGCCGCCTATATCCCCCTGCCCGACGGCCAGTTGCGGACCGATGTCAGTTGCACGGTGTTCCTGAACGACCCCGCCGACTATGACGGCGGCGCCCTGCATGTTCAGCTCGGCAATGCCGACCTGCGCTTCAAGGAAGCGCCCGGCGTCGCCATCGTCTATCCGTCGCACACGTTGCACGAGGTCGAACCGGTGACGCGCGGCGAGCGGCTGGTCGCAATCACCTTCATCCAGAGCCTGATTCCCGACGTCACGCACCGGAACCTGATGTACGAACTCAATGAGGTCGCGGCGATCGAGGGCCGCAAGATGGACCCGGCTAACTTCACGCGGCTCCAGGCGGTCCAGTATCAGCTGCTCAGGATGTGGCGGCGCTAGGCCGCCCCCTATCCATCAATAACCCATCAGGCTCAGAACTTCCTTGCGGCTGCTCTGGTCGTTCAGGAAACAACCGAGCAGGCGGCTGGTCACCATGCCGACGCCGGGCGTGCGGACGCCGCGCCCGGTCATGCAGCCATGCTGCGCATCGATGACCACCGCGACGCCGTGCGGCTGGAGATTGTCCCAGATGCACTTCGCGACTTCGGCGGTCAGGCGCTCCTGCACCTGCAACCGCCGCGCATAGCCGTTGAGCACGCGCGCGAGCTTCGAAATGCCGACGACGCGGTCGCGCGGCAGATAGGCGATCGACGCCTTGCCGGTGATCGGCGCCATATGGTGCTCGCAATGCGACTGGAACGGGATGTCGCGCAGCAGCACGATCTCGTCATAGCCGCCGACTTCCTCGAAAGTGCGCGACAGGTGGATCGCCGGGTCGTCGGCATAGCCCGAACAATATTCCTTCCACGCGCGCGCGACGCGGCGCGGGGTATCGAGCAACCCTTCGCGCGCCGGATCGTCGCCGGCCCATTCGATGAGCGTGCGGACCGCGTCGGCGACATGATCCGGCACGACCAGCTTGCCGTCGGGTCCCAATTCACTCTTGCTGTCGCTCATCGCCGCGCTTTCACTGTTGCCATCATGCCGCACATTTCGACGTCCGGACGCCGATAAGCAAGGGCCAGACGGAAAGAAATTGTCCTCTCCCATCAACTTTACGTTGCGGAATCTTGGCTTTTTGACTTTTCGGAGAGGCGCGGTTTCGCGTCCTTTTTTGGGCCAAACAAGTGACTTGACGCTTTCGTCAACTCGGCGCACCTTCACCTTGCATTACAGAACTCGCTCAAGCGGGTCGTGATCCGGAGAGGCCGGCGTATTCCCCGACGCCGGTGGGAGAGGACGATGACCAGCACAGCTGGCAGGTGGGATACACACAGGCGCTCGGCCGTTTCGGCCCGATGCCCTTTGCCATGTCTGGTCGTTTCCCCTCCCCTTACCACAATTTGACGTTGGGCGGCCCCGCACTGCGCGGGTTCGAAAAAGGGAGGCTATAGATGAAGTTCAAGGCACTGATCGGAACCTCGATCCTTGCGATGACGGTGGCGACGCCGGCATATGCGCAGGACGCGGCGGATGAAGTGGAACGCGATGCTTTCGGCGGCGAGATCGTCGTCACGGCGCAGCGCCAGTCGGAACGCCTGCAGGACGTGCCGATCGCGGTCAGCGCCTTCTCGACCGAGGCGCTCGAAGCGCAGCAGATCAAGACTCCGTCCGATCTTCAGCTGACCCTGCCCAACGTCACCTTCACCAAGACCAACTTCACCGGCGCGAGCTTCACGATCCGCGGCATCGGCGACCTTTGCGTCGGCACGACCTGCGACAGCGCGACCGCCATCCACCTGAACGGCGATCCGCTGTTTTCGACCCGCCTGTTCGAAACCGAATTCTTCGACCTCGAACGCATCGAAGTGCTGCGCGGCCCGCAGGGCACGCTGTTCGGGCGCAATGCGACCTCGGGCGTGGTCAACGTGATCACCGCGAAGCCGAAGCTCGGCACGTTCGAGGCCGCCGCCGAAGCCGAATATGGAAATTATGATTCCATGAAGGGCAAGGCGATGGTCAACATCCCGCTCGGCGACACGATGGGCATTCGCGTTGCGGGCATTTATCTCAACCGCGACGGCTATACGAAGAACAGCTTCCTCGACACGCGCATCGACGATCGCGACCTTTATTCGGTCCGCGGCTCGTTCCGCTGGGAACCCTCGCCCGATACGACGATCGACCTGCTCGCGTCCTATTTCCGCGAAAAGGATCAGCGCACGCGCATCCAGAAACAGCTTTGCCAGCGCGACCCGACCGGCATCCTCGGCTGTTTGAACAGCCGCCTCGACAATTCGCCCTTCAACGGCAACGCGACCTTCACCGCCGCGCTGACCTCACGCGAATTCCTCGCGATCCGCGGCATTCCGCAGGCCTTTGCCCTCGGCAGCCTTTATGGCCCCGACGTTTATGCCAACACGACGATCCCGTCGGATCCGCGCGAGGTGAATACCGCCTATACGCCGAGCTATTTCACCAGCGAACTGACGCTGCAGGGCCAGATCGAGCATAATTTCGGCCCCGTCTCGCTGCAGGTCTCGGGCCAGTACCAAAAGGTCAAGCTCGACGCGTCGCAGGACTATAACAGCAATGTCGGCAACCGCGCGCTCTACGCGACCGGCCTCGCGACGTTGCAGGCGGCCGCAAACGGTGCGCTCGGCGCGGCGTTCACGCCCTATTTCCGGCCCGTCGCCGCGGCGATCATCCCGAACGGCCCGACCGGACAGCTTTGTACGTCGCTGGCCGAAGAAAGCGGCTACGGCAGCTTTGGCGGCAACAAGATCTGTAGCGACCAGTCGCTGCAGTTCGACCGGTCGAACCAGTATAACAGCAGCTGGTCGGTCGAAAGCATCCTGTCGAGCGACCTCGACGGGCCGTTCAACTTCCTCGTCGGCGGCATCTATGCCGATTACCACCTGACCGAGAACAGCTATTATGTGAACGCCTTCCCGATCGACTATCTGACCGGGGTACTGGGCGCATTCACCGCGGCGACGAACCCGCCGGCCGCGGGTGGGCCGCTGCCGCCGTCGTTCCTCGCGACGCCCTTCTTCCGCAACAACACCGACGATCTGAATATCAAGTCATGGGGCCTGTTCGGCGAAGCCTATTTCGAGTTCAGCGACCGGCTGAAACTCACTGCGGGCCTGCGCTACAACAACGACAAGAAGAGCGTGAGCGCCCGGTCGACGCTGGCGAGTTTCCTCGCGCCGCATGCGGGGACGACCGACACCGTCTTCGGTTCGCCCTTCGTCGGATCGTTCGACGCCGACCCCGGCACGCCGGGCAACCAGATCATTCAGGAACGCAGCGTCAAGTTCAACAAGCTGACAGGCCGCGCGGTGCTCGATTTCAAGATCACCGACGACAACCTGCTCTATGCGTCTTACTCGCGCGGTTACAAATCGGGAGGCATCAATCCGCCGCTGCAGCCGATTTTCGCCGTTCCCGAATCGTTCAAGCCCGAACAGGTCGACGCATTCGAAATCGGGTCGAAAAACACCTTTGGCGGCGGCGCGCTGCAGCTGAACCTCACGGCCTTCTATTACAAGTACAAGGATCTGCAGCTCAGCAAGATCGTCGCGCGCACCGCGGTCAATGATAACGTCAGCGCCGACATCTACGGGTTCGAGGCCGAAGCAATCGTGCGGCCCGATCCCGACGTCGTGGTCAATCTGGGCTTCAGCTATCTGCACAGCAAGGTGTCCGACGACAAGTTCACGAGCAACCCGCGCGACTTCGGCGGCGGCCGCTCCGATGCCGTGATCATCAAGGACATCACCAACGCCGCGAACTGCGCCGTCGCATCGCGGACGGGCAATGTCGCGGGGGTGAACGCCTTTGTGAACGGGGTCCAGCAGGTCATCAACGGCGGCTTTGTCCCCGGTGTCCAGGCGGGTGCCGGCCTGCGGCCGACGACCTCTTTCCCCGCCGACGGCGGAATCGCGTCGACAGGCGCATTCAGCATCTGTTCGGTGATGGAAGCGGCAGCGGCCGGCGCGTTCGCAGCAGCGGGCCTGACGCCGGCCAACTTCGGCGGGATCGAGTATTTCTCCGCCGGGGTTCCGGTCAACATCAAGGGCAACCAGCTGCCGCAGGCGCCGAACTACAAGTTCAGCGCCGGCGTACAATATACGGCGCGTATGGGGGACATGTCGCTCGTTCCGCGCGTTGACATGGCCTATACCGGTGAAAGCTATGGCAGCATCTTCAACGGCAACGTCAACCGCATCAAGGGCTATGCGCAGGTCAACGCCCAGATCCAGCTGAACGGCGCCGACGACAAATGGTATGTGAAAGGGTTCATCCAGAATGTCTTCGACGCCAACAGCGTCACGGGCCTGTACATCACCGACCAGTCGTCAGGCAACTACACCAACATCTTCACCCTCGAACCGCGCCGCTACGGCATCGCGGCGGGCGTGAAGTTCTAAACCACCGGCGGCAACGCCGACAAAAAAGCCCCGGCCTCTCGATCGAGAGGCCGGGGTTTCTTTTGTCCGCTGTCGGAGTGGCCGGAGCGAACGCCCCGGCCAACTCGATCAGAATTTGTAGCGGATGGTGCCGCCATAGGTGCGCGGCTGGCTCGGATAGCCCGAGACGCTGCCCGCCTGCGCGACGGCCGGGAAGATCGTCGTGAGGTACTGCGCATTGGTGAGGTTGCGGCCCCACACGCCGACGTCGATGCCGTTCGTCAGGCGGATCGTGAACGACGCGTTGAGCGAATTGACTTCACGCTTCAGATTCTGCGCGACGCTCGCCGGGAAACCGCCGAGGCCTTCGACGATCTGGACCGGGCTTTCATAGCTGTAGTCGACGTGCGCGATCGCCTTCGTCCCGCCCGCAAATTCATGCGTATAGGTACCGCCGAGCGACAGCGACAGGTCGGGGATACCCGCGGGCGTGCTGCCCGAGATGTCGCCGAACGCCGAATTGACGAAGCTGTCATACTTGGCGTCGAGATAGGTCGCCGCGAGCGTCAGGTTGAGCCCGTCGACCGGGCGCACCGAGCCGTCGAACTCGATGCCGAAGGTCGACTGCTTGCCGGCGTTCGCCAGCGCGAAGCCGGTGCCGGTGAAGACGTTCGACTGGAAGCCCTTGATCGACTGCTTGAACACCGCGATGTTCACCGCCGCGACGTCCCACTGGCCCTTCAGGCCGAACTCGTAAACGGTCGATTCCTCGGGGTTGGCGAAACGCGAACCTGCGACGAGGTTCGGGGTACGCAAGCCCGCAGCAGTGATCGCCGCGAGGTCCGAAGCAAGCGGGCGGCTGTCGCGCGACAGGTTGACCGAGCTCGCCTTGAAGCCCGTCGCATAGGTCGCATAGATATTGACCGTGTCGGTGAGCTCATAGGCAGCGCGCACGCTGTACGAGAAATCGCCGTCGTTCGTCTTGCCGCTTTCGACCGCGTTCGGAAGGTTGAGGAAGGGCGGCAGGAACTGGAACGCCTTCAGGCCGGCCAGCGGGTTCGCGCTACGCCCGTCGGGGAGCGTCATCGTCGGGTTGGCGGCGAGGATTGCGGCCTGCGCGAGCGGCACACCCTGACCGACAAGCAGCGCCTGGCGGAACGGCGTATAGGCCGCCGCGTCGAGGTTGACGCCCGAGAAGACGTCGCTGCTGACCACGTTGGTCGAGAAGCGCTTGCGGTCCTTGGTGTAGTTGCCGCCGAGGGTCAGCGTCAGACGATCGGTGACTTCGAAATCGACGGTGCCGAAGATCGAGAAGGCCTCGTTCTTCATCTGATAATCTTCGTCGAGACCATTGCCCGCGCGGAAGAAGGTGCCGAGATATTTCGTCGGAGCGCCTTCGAGCGCGCCGAGCGTGCCTTCGAGCAGGCCGACGTTGAGCGCATTGCCGCTCGCCGCCCGGATCAGCGCGTCGCCATAGGGGCGGAAGTGCTGGCCGAACTTGATCGCGCTCTGCTGGTCGACCTTTTCGTTGAAATAATAGCCGCCGATCAGGAAGTTGAGCGGGCCGTCGAAGTCCGACGTCAGGCGAATTTCCTGCGTGAACGTGTCGATGCCGACATTGTCGCTCTTCTCGCCGATCAGGTCGGCCGCGGTGAAGTCCGAATCCTGGTTCGTGTCGGCCTGCACCTTGCGGTACGCGGTGATCGAGGTCAGCGCGAGGTTGCCGAGATCATAGTCGATCTGCGCCGAACCGCCGTAATTCTCGATCTCGTTCGACGACAGGAAGTTGTTGTAGACGTCGTAGGAGAAGGGATTGTTCGCATCGACGCTGGGGCCGCCGGCAAGCGCGTTGGTGATCGCGACCGTCGGGCCGGCGATGACATTGCCCGCGATGCAGCAATTTTCGTCGATCTTGTCATAGTCGCCGATCAGGCGGATCGACAGCGCGTCGGTCGGTTCGAACAGGAGCTGGCCGCGGACGCCCCAACGGTTGCGGTCGTTGACGTCGGTGTCGAGCTTCAGGTCCTGCGCATAACCGTCGCGGCGATTGTAGCTGCCGCCGATCGAGAAGGCGACGGTGTCGCTGATCGGGCCGGTGACGTCGCCCTTGACGGTGATTGCGTTGTAATTGCCGTAGGTGACTTCGGCCGAGCCGCCGAATTCATACTGCGGCTTTTGCGTGACGATGCTGATGACGCCCGCCGACGCATTCTTGCCAAACAGCGTCGACTGGGGGCCGCGCAGCACTTCGATGCGTTCGACGTTCGGAAGGTCACCGATCTGGGCGGCAGAGCGCGAGCGATAGACGCCGTCGATGAACACGCCGACCGACGGCTCGATACCGGCGTTGTTCGCGCCGTTGCCGAAGCCGCGGATGATGAAGTTGGTGTTCGCGCTCGACTGGAGCTGCGACACGCGCAGGCTGGGGACCGACGATTGCAGGTCGATGAGGTCGCGGATCTGCGATTCTTCGAGCGCGGCAGCCGAGGTGACCGAAACCGCAACGGGGGTGTCCTGCAGCGTCTGCGAACGCTTGCTGGCGGTGACGATGATGTCGTTGCCGTAATCGGTCACATCGCCGGTCGCGGCGCTGTCGGCCGGTGCGGCGGTATCCTGGGCAAAGGCGGGGGTGGTGGCGGCGCACAGCATGGTGGCGCCCAACAGGATGTTGCGCAAAGTCATGATGATGTCTCTCTCTCCAAAACCGCCGAGACGCAGCCAAAGGCTTATCGGGAGATGCCCGGCAGTGAACGACCGGTCTAATGCACCGCCCTGCCGCGTCAACGCGCACCCCGCACTTTCTGGCAGTTTTCATGAAATTTGTGGCGAATAAGCAACAGTTTGCAGCGCAACAAGAAGGTTGTCGTAGCGTAATGCAAATGCCCCGATCCCGATAGCATCGGTTAACCTTGCTGCCCTATGCCGGAAGGGGTTCAACCAAGGGAGGGGTTTGATGACCGTTGGAAAACTGGGCGCCACCACTGCCGCAGGTCTCGCGATCAGCTTGGGACTGAGCACCGCCGCGGTTTCGCAATCCCAAGTGCCCGACATCCCCGACGGACTCGCCGATGGGTTTCATCGTAACGTCCATATCGAGCAATATGTGGCGGAAATGGTCAGCCGCCTTCGCCAGGCCGACCGAGCCAACGACGGCCTCGACCAAGGCGATATCGACTTCATCGCCCGTCGTCGCGCGGCTCAGGCACGTGCGGGGGCGATCCATCAAGTGCTTCCGATGGACCTCGACGGCGATCTCCGGATCACGCGCGCGGAAATCGGATCGAGCACCAGCGACGAAGCCGATGATCAAACGACGCGAGACCGGCGAATCGACCATCATCTCCTGCGATACGACACCGACGGCGACGGGGTCATCACCCTGCAGGAAGCGGCCGCCACCGCTCCATATCAACGATTCGACGGACGGCTGAACGCCCTTCTCATCCTCGACCCCGATGGCGATGGCCGGCTGACGGCCGAAGAGCTGCGCCCGCTGGCCGAACAGGCGTTCCGGCGGGTCGACAGCAATGGCGACGGACAGGCCACCGATCAGGAAATCGCCCCGCTGATGCCCCGCATCCGCGAAAATCAAATGATATGGACGGCGGAAATTTGCACGCTCCCGCCGGTGCCTTCCAATGCGAAGCTGATCGTCGTTGGAAGCTATCGAAGCGATTTGACCGCGACCGCGCCGATTCCGGGAAAAGCCAAGAGGACCCATCTTGCCGAGGCCACGATCGAGCCGAGTTCGCAGCCACTTTATCTGGTGCTGACGTCGTATGAATCGATGCAGTGGCAATTATCCGGCGCGGTGAACCGCGTCACAAATGTCGTGGCCGCTTCGTTGGTCCAGGGGCGGGGGCCGATCTCGGCCGCGCGCGTCGCGGGTATCGCATCCGGCAAGGTCACCATCGCGCGGGCAGGATGTCCCAACTATTTTTACCAGGAGGGCAGCGACGAGGCGAAGCGGACCCGGGCATCGATCCGTGCGTCGCTCAAGCGGGATCCGGACGCGATGTTCGGAAACTATACGATCGGGAAAATCTCTTTGCCATCGGGCTTGATCGCGCCCGTCGAGACCGATTGATTGCCGCCACGCGGCGCCATCAAGTCCCTGTACGTCCGGTTTGGAAAAGTGGTGCCTGGGGACGGGATCGAACCGCCGACACTGCGATTTTCAGTCGCATGCTCTACCAACTGAGCTACCCAGGCAAACCGTGGCGGCCGGTCGGCCACGCTGGCGAGCGGCGGCTATAGGCAGGGCTTTGCGTCCTGTCCAGCACCTTTCTTCGCCCTCTTTCCGGACATCATCCGTCGTCGAAACGATCGTCGTCCGCGGTGCCGTCGGGCGCCTGGTCGACGGGCACGCGATAGCCTTCGCCGAACCAGGTCAAAAGGTCGCGGTCGCGGCAGCCCCGGCTGCAAAAAGGCTTGAATTCGGGGACGCGCGGGTTGCCGCAAAGCGGGCAGCGCGGCGATTTACTGGGCATGGCCTGCTCCTTTGATGGCGGGATCGGCCGCGAGGCGAACCGCGCGGCCGGTGCGATTTTGGAGCGCTTCCACCCAATCGGGGTGCGCTGCGACATGGTCGACCACGCCGCCCCGCGCGGTTAGCGTCAATACGCCCGTCCCGACCGCGCGTTCCGCCTGGCGCAGCAGCAGTGCCGCGTCGGTTGCAACGGGATCCAGACGGACCTGCTCGATCAGCGAAGGGCGCTCGCGGCGGCGGATGATCTGCATCAGCCCGAAGCCATTGACCGCCGTGCGCTCGAACGGCGCGGCCAGCGCGGCGTCGACCGCCGCATCGACCGCCTGCCGACCCGCGCGGTCGGGCAGCGAAGGAAAGTCGATCGCGATCGATCCGCCGATATCGCAGCGGCGGATCACGGCGGCCGCAGCATCTGCGCCCGCTTTTGCCAGCGTCAGTGCATCGCCCTCGCCGTCGATGTCAATCAGCACCATCGCGGGGGTCGCATCGACCCACAACGCGCCGCCCGCGAAGGGCCAGTGCCCGGTGCGAACGCAATCGATCAATTCGCTCCACCCCGCCTGTTCGAGGCGGTCGGGATCGGTCGGCCGCAGGTCGACGACGGCCGTACCGGTGGCGGCAATGCGCATGCGCAGGTCGGGGCCGGAAGCGACTACAGTACCCGGCTCGGCAAGGCGCGCGCGTGCAGGCTTGTCGCGTGCCCGCTCGCGCAGCGCCATGCGGGTGATCTCGACCAGCAGCGATGCGCCGATGGACGTCGCTTTCGGGATTTCGGTGACAGTCGCGTGCGGCGCGCCGGGCCAGTCGAGCGCAACCAGCGCGCCCTTGCCGCCGCGCCCGGCCTCGACGAGCCGGGCATGGAGGATGGCGCCGGGGCGCGGTCCCTCGCCTTCGCGCTCGATCCGCGCTTCGACAATCTCGCCGTCCTCGACCAGCGCGGCCCGCGCCTCGCCGATTCCGGCTTCGTAAAGCCACTCAGCCAAGCGCGATTCCGGCGCTCGAGAGCAGCGCCCGCGTCTCGAACAGCGGTAGCCCGACGACGTTCGAATGGCTGCCCGACAGGAAGCGGACAAAGGTTTCGGCGCGCCCCTGGATAGCATAGCCGCCGGCCTTGCCCATCCCCTCGCCGCTTTCGACATACCAGTCGATCTCGGCGGCGCTCAGCGCCTTGAAGGCGACGATCGTATCGACGACGCGCACGCGCGGCTTGCCGTCGGTTCCGACGACGCACAGCCCCGAATAGACATGATGCCGGCGGCCGGACAGCAAGCCGAGCATCCGGCGCAGATCGGCCTCGTCGGCGGGCTTTTCGAGGATACGGCGACCAACCGCGACGGTGGTATCGCCCGCCAGCACAACCTCGTCCGCCCCGCGCGCGACCGCAAGCGCCTTGCCCTCGGCAAGCCGGGCAACATAGTCGCGCGGAAGCTCGCCCTTCAGCGGCGTTTCGTCGATTTCAGGGGCCGCGATGCGGGTCGGCACAAGGCCTATCCGCGCCAGCAATTCGCGCCGGCGCGGCGAGGTCGATGCCAGTACCAGCGCGGGGGATGTCGCCGCGCCGCTCACTTGAAGCGATAGGTGATCCGACCCTTGGTCAGGTCATAGGGGGTCAGTTCGACGAGCACTTCGTCGCCGACGAGCACACGGATGCGGTTCTTGCGCATCTTGCCGGCCGTGTGGCCGAGAATTTCGTGGTCGTTTTCCAGTTTGACGCGAAACATCGCGTTGGGCAGCAGTTCGACCACTTGGCCGCGCATTTCCAGAAGTTCTTCTTTCGCCATCAGTCCTCTATGGGCTCGAAATTCAAGGATGCGCGCCCATAACCGCAATTTGCGCCAATTGAAAGCAATCTGTCATCTGTTTTGGAACGGGCGGGCGCCGCCTTTGTCGAAGCCCGTTTACGATACGAGTTTGAGCTTGCGCGCGACGCGCCAGCCCATCGACCGGAACCACGCATAGCTTGGCCAGCGTGGCGGCATGGCAGGGTCGAGACCCACGCGGCGCAACGCCGCATTGGCGGCATGGGCTTCGGACTCGCGATAGCTCCATTCGCTGCGCCAGGTGATCGACAGCGAAATCGACGGCGCATCGCCGTTGGCGACAAAATGCGGCGCCATCACCGGCATCAGCACCGCATCGCCGGGACCGAGCGGCACCTGCTGCGCGGCGTCGCGATAGGCGTCCTGCCAGGGCAGGTTGCGGTGGCCGCCCGCGTGATAGCGCTCATGCTCGCGGCGGTCGGCAAAGCGTTCGTCGCCCGCGGGCCACACGTTCATCACCTTCGTCCCGCGCAGTTGCAGCAGGATGTTGTGCTCGGGATCGAAGTGGAATGGCGTGATCGACCCGGGCGACGAGATGAAGACAAAGCCCTGCGGCGTCAGCATCCCGCCCGTGCGCGGCGTGACGACGGGTTCCAGTTCGCCGAGCAGGTCCATCAGCAAAGTGCGATAGGCACCCACATTCTCGATATTCTTGAGCACCGCCCAGCTGCCGTTGCTGTCGATCGTGCGGATCGTCTCGCCGATCGAGAGGCCGTTCGACGGGATATCTTCAGGGCGGATGCCGATGGGAACATTGCCCGGATTATATTCGACCTCGCTCGCGGGCAGGCTTTCGCCGAGCTGCGCCAGAGCTTCGAGCGACAGCAGCGGATGATCGGGCAGATGATGATGGAGTAGCCCCGCCTGCAACGGGTAGAGCGCGGCCATCCGTTCGAGCGTCTCGGCGGGGAATACGGGTCGGGCGATCGGCTGGTGCGCGGTCATGACAGGCCTTCTACTTGATTTTCGGGCGTCGCAGCACCCTTCCAGCGCCGCCAGACGCGCTCGGCCCGCGTCAGCATCGCGAACCGCAACCGGTCGGACGGCGCCGACAGGGCGACATTGACCCAGACGAGCGCGCGCCGCTCGCGCCACACGCTGTCGATCATCGGGTGGCCGGGCGCAGCACAACTGTCGACCCAGTCGATGCGCGGGTCCTCGAGCAGGTCGAGGTTCGCCTGTTGCAGCAGCACGCCGGGCGAGAAGCGCGCGAAATCCTCGTCGAACGCGGTCTTGAACGAAAAGCCGCCCGGCGGGCAGAGGAAGTTGATCAGCATCGCGAGCGGGCGGTCGTCGAGGTCGAGCGCGCGCATGTCGAGCTTGCCCGCCTCGGCAGCGCCCGTCAGGATCGCGCGGAACCACGCCCCGGTGTCGCTGTGGCTCGCGAGCGCCGATCCGGCGCGCCCTTTCCAGCCGCGTACCTCAAGATCGAGAAAGGCATCGATCCAGCCGTCGATCGCCTCGCCCGGATGCCAGCGGCGAAAGCACACCGCGCCTTGCTCGGCCAGCCGGTTCGCCTGGCGACGCAGCTCCTTGCGCTTCTTCGCACGCACCGCGGCATCCCAATATTCCTCCGGCGACGACGCACTCTCCAGCAGTGCGCGCTCCTCGCGGTGCACCGCCACGGCCTCGCCGCCACGCGCCCGCGCGACGCCCTCCAGCGCGCGGTGGAGCGGCCCGTCCTCGGTCAATCGCGGCGCCTGCACCAGCGTGTGCGCCCATGGCGCGGCATCGCACCAGCCGAGCAGGATCGACCAGAAGAGGCTTTCGAAACCCGCGCGCACCAGCGGCGCGCCGTGGAAGTGATTGGGGTGCGCCCAGCCGGTCACATGACGCAGCGGCAGGCGGCCATAATGCGCCGCGGGCGCGACCGGCATGATGCCGATCAGCGGCCCGTCGCTGCCGCCCTGCACCAGCACCAGCCGCGCGCTCCGTTCGGGATCGAGCAGGTGCAGCGCCGATTGCAGGCACCAGCGCTCGGCAAAGGGATTGGGTTCGCTCGCCTCGCCGGCCAGCCGGTCCCACGCGGCGGCGAGATCGTCCGAAAGCGACAGCGGATCGACGACGCGCACGGCGAGCGGCGCGGCTTCGACACTGTCGATCGGAAAGGCGGGATGCACCGTCATCGGAAGCGAGCCTAGCAGCCAAGCGTTAAGATGGCGTGGCGATTCGCATGGCCCCTGCGCCTGTACGAAGAAGAGAATCTAGATCCCGAACAGTTTCGCCAGCGACTTTTCGAGCATGAAGAATTGCCAGATCAGGCGGCCATGATCGCGGCGCCCCGACTGGTGCGCCGCGACGATCCGTTCGATTTCCGCCATGTCGAACCAACCCGAGCGCGCAAGCGTCGAAGAACTCGCCAATGCCTTCGCCTGTTCGATCAAAGGCCCACGGAACCAGTGCGATACGGGCGTCACGAACCCCATCTTCGGACGATACAGGATGTCGTGCGGCAGATAGCGTTCCATCGCCTGCTTCATGATCGCCTTGCCGGTGCTGCCCTTCACCCGCATCGACGCGGGCAGCGACGCGGCGAATTCGATCAGGCGATAGTCGAGAAGCGGTTCGCGCGCTTCGAGGCTGACCGCCATGCTCATCCGGTCGGTCTTGGTCAGGATGTCGCCGGGCAGCCAGATCATCAGGTCGGCATATTGCGCGCGGTCGAGCGGTTCGCGCGCCGGCGCCTCCGCCATCGCCTTCCAGTATCGCGTCTCGGCGACATGATCGCCGAGCGCATGGTGTGCGGCGTCGTTGAACAGGCGCGAGCGTTGCTGGAGCCCGGTTACGCCCACCGCCTCGGCATAACCCTCCGCACCGCTTTTCGAGAGGCTGGCGAGCGTCGCGCGCGCGCGCAGCGGGCGCGGCGCCCAATCCATCTGCGGCCAGACGTGCGAAAGCGGTCCAAGCACGCCGCGGCGCAGGAAGCCCGGGATCAGTCCGCGCAGTTTCTCTTCCTGATGCTGGAACACCAGGCGGCGATATCCTGCGAAAGCCTCGTCGGCGCCATCGCCCGACAGCGCAACGGTCACCTCTTCGCGCGCGAGTTCGCACACGCGGTACGTCGGCAGCGCGCTCGCGTCGGCAAAGGGTTCGTCGAACATGTCGGCAATCCGGTCGACGAGCGCAAAGTCGCCCGACGACACGGTGCGCGTGCGGTGATCGGTCGCGAAACGCTCGGCGATCTGCTGGGCGTAAGCGGTCTCGTCGAGCGCCGCCTGATCGAAACCGATCGTGCAGGTCTTGACCGCCTTCGCGCTCGCCTCCGCCATCAGCGCAACGACCGCGCTCGAATCGACCCCGCCCGACAGGAAGGCGCCGAGCGGCACGTCCGCGACCATCCGGTCGGTCACAGCAGCGCGCATCAGGTGGACCAGATGCTCGGCCGCCTCGCCTTCGCTCGCGCGAATCCGCTTCGAGAAGTCGGGCGCCCACCAGCGCGTCGGTGCGGGGACGGGCTTGCCGCGTTCGAGCATCAGGTAATGGCCGGCGGGCAGCTTCTGAACGCCCGCAACGATGCAATTGTCGTCGGGAACATAGCCGAAGGCGAGGAAATCCTCGATCGCGGTGAGATTGGCTTCCTGCCGCAACAGCGGATTGCGCAGCAGCCCCTTCAGCTCCGACGCGAAGGCCACCGATCCGTCGGACAGGCGGACATAGTGAAGCGGCTTTACCCCCAGCCGGTCGCGCGCGAGGAACAGGCATCCGCGCTGGTGGTCGTGGATCGCGAAGGCGAACATGCCGTTGAGCCGCGACAGGCAGTCGGGGCCCCATTGGCGCCATGCCGCGATAATGACTTCGGTATCGCCGCTGGTACGGAACCGGTGCCCGCGGTCTTCGAGTTCGGCACGCAGCTCGCGGAAATTATAGATTTCGCCGTTGTAGGTGAGCGTGACGAGTTCGTCGTCGCTCGCCATCGGCTGCGGGCTACCCGCGATATCGATGATCGACAGGCGCAGATGGCCGAGCCCGACGCCGGGTGCGGTCCATTCGCCCGATCCGTCGGGGCCGCGGTGCTGCATCGGCTGAAGCATCGCGCGCAGGCGTGCCGGGTCGACCGGTTTCGCCGTTTCCAGATGATAGATGCCAGCGATCCCGCACATATAGGATGCGCTCTTAACGCGTTTTCAGCGCGCGGTCAGCCATCGCGTTGACTCCGCCCGACGCGGAAAGGAAATCGGTGATCGCATTAATCCCGCCCTGACGCGCCTCGCTCGATACGATCAGGGACAGCGCGCGCGGATCGCCGCCCAGCAAGCGTGCCTGAAGCCCGGCGAGCTTCGCGCGGCGCGGATCGCCGGTCACGGTGCCACCGACGACATACCAGGTGGCGGCGTCGCGCAGCACCGGGCCGGGGTGGAGCAGGCGTTCGGTTCGCGCTCCTTCGACCGCCGGCAGCGCCGCGCTCCACGCCCATTTGCTGTCGAGATCGATCGCCCCCTGCCCGAAGGCGACGACCTCGCGCCCTTCGGCCTGGCGTTCGTAGCCGCCGATCGCGACGGTCACCACCTGCCCCTTGTCGTTGGCGAACTGGCGCAGCAACCGCTGGTCGGCGCCGTCGAAGCGCGGCGCCCAGACGGTGCCGCCCGTGCGCGCATCGCGCCAGCCCGGCGGTGCTTCGACCACCATGGTTTCGGGAAGCGGCGCGCTGCGCCCGCCGATCAGCATCCCCCATTCCGCGAAGATCAGCGGAAGCACGAGTGCGGCAGGCAGCACCGCCTTTGCCGGGCCTGTGAAGCGCGGCACTCCATCCAGCCCGCTCACATCGACCGCGACATCATTCGCTGGCCGGTCGAACCAGCGCAGCGCGACGAGCATGACGATCAGGATCACCAGCCCGAAGAAGATCCAGCCGTAGAAGATATGGTCGATCCCGCCCGCCGCCTCGATTCCCCAGATTTCGGCGGCGACCATCGTGCCATAGGCGCGCAGCGCATTGGCGAGGATCGTCGTCGCGAGTGCGGCGAGGACAAAGACGATCCGGCGCGTCCAGCTTTTGAAGCAGAGATGCGCCGCGAACACCGCATAGGCGAGCATCGCGATCAGGAAATTGACCCCCGAACATTCCTCGGCGACCTCGAAGAAACCCGCGCGCGTCGTGATGAACACCCCCTGCATTTCCGCCGACAGGCCCGACAGGTGCAGGAGGAGGACGCTGATGTGTGCGGTGAAGGTCTGGAGGAGCGGCACCAGTTCCTCGCCGAACGGCACGAGCAGCAGCGCATAGCCGAGCGGGAACAACAGCGCGCGCACCAGCTTTTCGCCGAGTGTCGCCGCGACCGCGCCCTGCAGCATCAGCGCGAGCCCGAGTTGGCGGAACAAGCCGACCCCTGCGGCTTCGCCGACGAGCCACACCAGCCCTGCCCCCGCCATCCAGACCAGCGCAGGCCACCAGAAGACCGGGGTCAGCGGACGCAGCAACGCGATCCGCTGCGACACCAACCAACCGATCATCGGCACCATCAGCAGGCAGTGGGTGAAGGTCGAGCTGTGCCACCAGATCCCGGCCATATCGGCGGCGTCGCGCCAGAAGATCGCGAGGATGGCCGCGGAGAGCAGCGCGAGCGCGGCAAGGTGGCGTTGCCAGACCGTCATGCAGACAGTCCCAGCAAGTCGCCGAGCGGTGCGAGGCGGGCATCCCAGCCATAACGCGCGATCATCCGCGCGCGCGCCGCCTGCCCCATCGCGGCCGCGCCGGCGGGGTCGTCGAAAAGCGCGCGCACCGCGTCCGCCATCTCTTCCACGCTGTCGGCGACGCGCAAATGTTCGCCCGGCACGGCGTCGATTCCCGTCGCGGCGGCGGCGCTCGCGACGACGGGCCGCGCCATCGCCATCGCTTCGAGAAGTTTATTCTGTATCCCGCGGGCGAGCAGCAGCGGCGCGACCACCGCGTCGGCGGCGGCGAGCCATGGGCGAACGTCGGGCACCTCCCCGGTCACCATGACGCCCGGCAAGCTTTCGAGCGCCCGCACTTCATCGGTCGGCGCGCGGCCGACGATCGCAAAGCGCGCCTGCGGGTGGCGCCGGCGGATCAGCGGCAGGATATCGGCCGCGAACCATCGCACCGCATCGATATTGGGACGATAGTCCATCTGGCCAGTGAAGACCGCGAGCGGCCCCTCGCCCGTTCGCACCGGATCGAGCGCGAGGTCCGGATCGAAGCGGTCGGTGTCGATGCCGTTTTCGACGGCGCATATCTTGCCGGTCTTGCCGGAACCCGGCCCGCTGCGGCTGCGAAACAACGCCGCCTCGGCCTCGCTGACGAACAGGCTGGCGTCGGCGCGGCGCGCCACCTCGGCCTCCCAGACGCCGAGTAGCCGGGCTTCGCGCGCGTGCACCCAGTGCAGCGGCTGGCGCCCGTCCTGCTCGGCATAGGTCGCGAACTTCGCCGAATCGACGTCGACGAAGTCCATCAGCACCGGCCCGTCGAACCGGGCGGGCAGATATTGCGCCATCTGGCCTGAGAAAGCGACGATATGGGTAACGCTGCCTTGCCCGATCAGTGCGTCGACATGACGCGCGAGCGCCGCATTGCGGAACAGCCGGTTCGACACAGGCTCACGGTTCAGCACCGCCTGCGCCAGCGCCAACGGGCGCGACACATTGCGCACTTCGATCGCCAGGCTCTTGCAAAGCGGTGCCATCTTGTCGCGCGCGAGCGCGGCGTCGGCATCATTGTCGGCGAGCGCCGCGACGTGCACCGGCGCGAGCTTCGCCAGCGCCTCGAACATATGCCAGCTGCGTATCCGGTCGCCGCGGTCGGGAGGCCACGGCGCGCGGTGAACGAGGAACAATATCTCGGCCATCAGCCCAAAGCCTATCCCAATCCGCGGGCGATCAGCGGGCCGAGCCGGTTTGCCGCCCACAGCGGCAGCTTCTTCCAGAGATCGACCTGGAGGCGATATCTGGCGCTGTTCGGGTTGGTGTCTCGCGCGACCTCGCCCGGAGCAAGCCAGCGGCCGTAGACGAGCGGCTGCGGTTCGAAGCCCCAATTCTTCTTGTAGGCGAAGGGGCCGGTGCCGACCTTCGAGCGGCCGAAATCGAACCGCGTGCAGCTTTTTGCACGAGCGTGGCGCATCAAGGCAAAATACATCAGTTCGTTGGCACGAAGCCGCCGCGCGTCTGCGGTGCCGCCGCCCCAATAGGGCATCACCGTGCCGCGCCAGAAAAGGCTGAGCACGCTCGCGACGGGCCGCCCGTCGTCGCGCACGGTCAGGATATCGGCATCGTCGCCAAAGGCGTCGAGCACCGCGTCGAACAGCGCCTTGGGGAACACCGGCGTGCCGAGATTGCGAACGCTGGTCGCATAGATGCGATAATGATCGCGGCGTTCGATAGCGTCGCGACCCGTTGTCACGGTCAGCCCGCTCTCCAGAACCTTGCGCACCTCGGCGCGCTGCTTGCGCGGGATCGCGAGAAGTTCGGCATCGTCATCGGCGGCAAGGTCGCGCGCGAAGCCCGCGTACACGCCTTCCTCGCGGGTCCAGCCCTCGCCGTCGGGCACAGGCCCGCCGCGCAACTCGACCGAGGGAACCCCGAGCGACTTCGCCATGTCCGCCGCGCCCTGCGCCAGCGTCGCGGCGACCGCCGGATCGTCGGCGAGGATGCCGCCGCCCACCGCAAATCCGCTGGCGACCAGCGCCTGACCGAACAGAGGCGAGCGGATATGGTGGAGCGGGAGAATCCCTGTCAGCACTCCGCTGGCATCGCGCGCCGTGGCGAGGTGGCAGCGGTGACCGGTGGCCCGAGTGATCGCCTCGCACCACGCGCGGCTATGGAAGGGAGTCGCGTCCGGGTGTCCGGCCACATAGGCGTCCCATTCGCCCGCGTCGGACAGCGGTGCACCGGAAAACCCATGCTTCATCGAAAGCGTCGGCGCATTCACGCCGCGTCGCGCCACGGCTGCGCCCGCTGCTGCTGCGCGGGGAGCAAGGCGTCGGCGCGCGTCCATTCAAAGTCGGTGAGCAGCTTCTTCAGCTTGCCAGCCATGGCCGACAAGCCGCTGTAATGGCGTATTTTCGACTTGATCGGCGCATCGGCGACGCGCGGCTGGCCGGGGTCGATTTCCCACGGATGGAAATAGAGGATCGCCGGATGGCCTTCCGCATTCATCCGCGCGATCGCCCAGCGCGTAAAGCCATAGGGCAGCATCCGCATGAAGCCGCCGCCGCCCGCCGCCAGCGTCCGCCCGGCAAAACGCGCGGTCGTGACCGGCCATTCGACGAGGTCGCTGTCGGGCAGCGGGCGCCATGCGTGACGCGGACTTTGCGGCCAGCCATAATGATCGTGCACGACCGGCGCGACGCTCGACGAATAGGCATAGCCCTGTTCGGCGAGCACCGCATGCGCCCATGGCGTGCGCGTATCGACCGAGAAGCTCGGCGCGCGATAACCGCGGATCGCCACACCACCCAGATTCTCGAGAATCGTGCGTGCCTTTTTCAGGTCGGCGGCGAATTCGTCGGCGGTCATGTTGAAGACGCGCTTGTGATCGTAACCGTGGCTCGCAAGTTCATGCCCGGCCGCGACGATACGTCCGATCAGCGCGGGATAACGTTCGGCGACCCAGCCGAGCGTGAAGAAAGTACCCTTTACGCCGGCATCGGCAAAAATCTGCAGCACCGCGTCGCAATTCGCCTCGACCCGGCATTCGAGCGTCGGCCAGTCGGCACGGTCGATCGTGCGCTCAAACGCGCCGACCTGGAACCAGTCCTCGACATCGACCGACAGGCCGTTCTGCATTTTTCCTCACCTTCATCGGCAGGCTAGCGGATCGGGACCGGCTTGTCAGGCCGCCCAAGTCTGCGACGTCGCCGGATTGGGCGCATTGTCCGGGTCGCGTTCGACCCATTCGATCAGCAGGTCGAGCACGCGGCGCAGCGCCGCATCCTGTTCGACGAGGCGTTCTTCGAGCGATGCGATCTGCGCCTCGAGCGCCGCGAGATGTTCGGGGTCGACCGCCGGAGCGGCCGGCGCCGGCGCGTCGACCGTTTCGGGCGCAAGTTCGAGAATATCTTCTTCGGCACCGGGCGCGGACAGCGTCACGACGCGCGCCGCTTCGGCGGGCGCCGCGAAGGGAGCCGGCCCGTCGGCGACGGGTTCGGCTGCTCGGCGCGGCCATTCGAGCGGCGCTTCATTTGCGGGCGCCGGCGCCGAAAAAGGCGCGGGCGTCGGCGCGACGGCGGTCGCTGCGGCCGCAACGACCTCCTCGACCGGCAGCGGCGCGAGCGTCGCCGCGTCGATGCCGCGGTCGGCCTCGATCTCGGCGACGACCGAGCGCACATTCTGCGCCGTGATGCGGTTCATCTGCTCGACCGCACCGTAAAGCAGCAGGCGGCTGACAAGCACGTTCAATTTGCGCGGCACGCCTTCACTGTAATCGAAGATTTCTTCGAACGCGTCGGAGCTGAAGCTGGGATTACCCGTCCAGCCGACCTTGCCGAGGCGATGGAGGATATAGGGTTCGACTTCCTCAGGCTCCATCGGGTCGAGGTGGTGCGTCGCGATCACCCGCTGGCGCAGCTGTTCGAGCGTCGGCGAGTGGAAGAGCGTCTGGCGGAACTCGGGCTGGCCGAGCAGGAAGATTTGCAGCAGCGAATGGCCGCCGAGCTGGAAGTTCGACAACATCCGCAGCTCTTCGAGCGCCGAGATCGCCAGATTCTGCCCCTCGTCGACGATCAGCAGCGTGCGCTTTCCGGCGCGCGCCTGTTCGCGAAGATATTGCTCCATCGAGCGCAGCAATTCGGCCTTGCTCTGCCCTTCCCACTCGATGCCGAACTGTTCGGCGACGAGGCGGAGGAGGTCGTCGCCCTCGACCTGCGTCGACACCAGCTTGACCGCGGTCAGGCGGTTGGGGTCGATCGTGTTCATCAGATGGCCGACGAGCGTCGTCTTGCCCGCACCGACGTCACCGGTGATGACGATGAAGCCTTCGCCCTGCGCGAGACCATAGCCGAGATAGGACATCGCCTTGCGGTGCGTCCCGCTCTCGAAATAGAAATGCGGGTCTGGCGTCAGCTGGAACGGACGCCCGGTGAAACCATAGAACTGATCGTACATCGTTTTATTCCCGTTGCCTGGTCAGAAGTTGTAACGCAGTCCCACCAAAGCTGAACCGATAAGCTGACTGTTGAAGCCTTCCTGATCGAAGGCGTTGAGGCTGGCCGCCGCGGTCCCCGTCAGGCTGCGCCAGAAGCGTCGCGAATAGGCGGCCGACAGCCCGGCCGACTGGACGTCGCTCGTCCCCGGCGCGCCATTGTCGTAATAATTGAGATAGCCCGACAGGCTGAAATCCGAATCGACGTCAAGCTGGCGCCCCGCCGAGACGAACAGATAATAGCTGTCGTCCTTCGTCCCGTTGAGGCTGCCGATCGGCGACAACAAAGGCGCGAGCAGCTTGCGCTGGTCGTATCCGACACCGACGCCATAGCTCCAGCCGCGGAAGCGCGACGACAGCGTCGCCTGTACGCCGCGGCTGCGATATTGCGCCGAGGTCGCATTGCCGAGCTGGTTGCTGAGGCAGCCGCCGCCCTGCTGGCCGAAGACGCACGGATTGACCCCGCCGCCGATCGGGTTGCGCGTCGGATCGAACTGCGTCGGCAGCGCCGCGAGCCCGCCCGACAGGCCGCGGCCGAGGCTCGACAGCCCGTCATAGACGCCGATCTGGATCGTCGTCGCATGGTCGGCGCGATAGGCGAAGCTGCCGGTGTAGATGGTGTCGCCATAGCGGCGGCCGACTCGTGCCGTAAGGGAGGTGCGGCGGCTCGGCTGCCACATCACACCCGCGTCCCAGATCAGCCCGTCGGTGTCGAAGGAGAGCTGGCGCGGGCTCGATTTGTCGGTGACGAAACGCCCGTTCGCATCGCGCACCGGGACGCCATTGACGTCGAGCAGCGGATTGCGCTGGCCGATTTCGATATCCTCGTACCCGACACCGCCGAGCAGCGCGACGGTCGGGCCGATCGGCACGGTGACGTCGGCACGGGCATATTTGCCCTCGTAACGCTGGTCGAGCTGGCTCGCATCCTCGCGCTCGTAACCGCCCGAGACCTGCCAGCCGAACGGCAGGTCGCCCGGCCGCGCGCCGAGGCTGGCCCAGGCGACATGGTTGGTCGAGCTGTCGAAAATATCCTGCGGCTGCGCACCCGGCGCGAGGATCGCGGGTTCTTCGACATTGACCTTGGTATAGCCGAAGCGATAGCCGGCGCCGAAATCGAGGCCACCGATACGCCGCGTAAAGGTCGGGCCGGCGTAGACCGAATAGAGGTTCGCGACATTGCTGGCGTCGCCGATGAACAGGCCGCTGTCGGCGCCTTGCCGGTCCGCCCGGGTCCGCGTCGCGAGCGCGCCGGCTTCGAGATTGAGGCCGCGCGCGACCTCCAGCCGGCCGCGGGCGAGGCCGCTGATGACGTCGGTGTCGCCCTGGCTGCCCCAACCGAATTGATGTTCGTAACGCAGCGTCGCCGACAGTTCGGCGCGGCGCGTGACGATCGCGGCGTCGACCCCGGCCGCAACGGTCGTATAGGTCAAGACGTCGCCGCCATTCTTGAGGTTGGCGGTCAACACCTGCCCGATTTCCAGATAGGGGCTGACATCGACCTGCCGCTGCGTGCGGCGTCCTTCGGCGCGCTTCGCCGAGCGGCCGGGTTCGGACGCCGGGGCGCCCGCCGAGGGCGCATCGCCGGCGCCGGACGCGCCGGGATCGCCCGAAAACTGCGCGTGCGCACCCGTCGCTGTCCCGGCGAGCAGCAGGGCCGCCACCGTCCCGACATGACGCATGGTGGTCATGGTGCGCATCACGCGCCTCCCTGTCCGTAATAGGTGCCGAAGCGGCGGCCGCCCGGCGAATATTTCACGCCGTTGAGCAAGAGCTGGATATGCGGGCAGGCGCCCATCAGGCCGATCGCGTCGCGCAGCGCCGATTCGAGCGTTTCGTCAGCGCGCACCACCATGATCGTCTGCCCGACATGCCCCGCGAGCACCGCCGCAGGCGACGCCGCGAGCACCGGTGGCGAATCGAGAATGAGGATGCGCCCCGGCGCCCCCGCTTCGAGCTGGCCGAGGAGCGCCTCGGTCCGTGCCGAGGCGAGCAGTTCGGTATCGTGCATATGCCCGGTTCCGGCGGGCATCACCTTCAGCCCCGGGATATCGGTCTGGATCAGGCAGTCGCCGAGCGGCAGGTGCGGATCGGCGAGCGCGTCCATCAGGCCGGGGCCGTCTTCCAGTCCCAGCGCTTCGAGCACGCTCGGCTTCGCGATGTCGGCGTCGATCAGCAGCACGTCGTGATCGGCCTCGACCGCGAGGCTGAGCGCGAGGTTGACCGCCGAGAAGGTCTTGCCCTCGCCGGGGTTCGCCGATGCGATCAGAACGCGGTGGCCGCGCGGCAGGATCGGGCGATTGCCGGTGCCGCCGAAATTGCGGATCAACTCGCGCTTCACGATGCGATATTCTTCGGAAATGCCGGTGACCGGCGTGCCGGGCACGATCATGCCGCGCGCCGCGAGGCGTTCGCGGTCGATCGTTCCCTGCCGCGTCGGCACGATGGCGGGCGCGGCCTTGGCGACATCCTTGCGCGGCGAAGGCTTTGGCGCAGGCGCCGCTTCGACCGCGGGCGCGGCCTCGGCGACGGGTTCCAGAACTTCGGGCTGCGACGCCTCGACAGCAGGTTCGGCCGGCTTCGCCTTCTTGACCTTTTTCTCGGGCTCGGGCGGCAGGTTCGATATGTCGATCGTCGGCGCGTTGGCCGCGGGATCGAGCCCGAACATATCGGCCGCACGTTCGAGGAGCGAGGGCGGACGCTTGACTTTGCGTTGGTCGTTCATGTCATCGTCCCCCGTCACGCCACCATGCCGCGCTGGATAAATTCGGCGACCAGCAGCAAGGCATAGAGGCCGACGAGCGCGCCGCCGCCGCCCGCGAGCCAGACGAGTTTCTTGCGCCGGTCGAGATGGCGTTCGGGCGTCACGACTTCGGTGATCGACCCGATGACCGGCAGGCCGCTCGCGCGCTCGAGCTTGCCGGCGGTCGAATAGCTGGTGCGTATCTGCGACAGGCCAAAGGCCGCGCCGACACCGCCGCCGATGCCCGCAAGCAGCACGAGCGTCAGGAACAGCGGCCGGTTGGGCGCCGCGGGGCTGGTCGGCTTCGACGGCGGGTCGAGCAGTTCAATCTTGATCGCGTCGGTTTCGGTCTGCACATCGCCGCGCAGGCGAACCTGTTCGCGCTGGGCGAGCAGCTTGTCATATTGCGCCTTGAACGCGGTATATTCGCCGTTGATCCGGTCATATTCGGCGGCGATGCCGGGGTTCTGGATCTGCTGCGCGGTGATCTTGGCGATATCGCCCATCAGCTGGCTCTTGCGCGCCGACAGCGCGCTGACCGTTGCCTGGCGCTCGGCGCGCATCGCGGCAAGCGAGGCATAGGCCGGATTCTGCATCCCGCCGCCGCCGCCCGTGCCTTCGCGATCGGCCATGGCTTTCAGCGACGCTATCTGGCTCTTGAGCGCGATCACGTCGGGATGCGCGTCGGTCAGCCCGCGCGCGCGCATCGACGAAAGCTCGTTCTGCGCTCCCGCGAGCTGCTGGCGCGCAACACCGCCGCCGACGCCACCACCGCCGGGGATCGACTGCGGGGTCGAGGCAAGCTGGCCGTTCGCCGCCGCAAGCTGCGCCTGCGCCGACACGATCTGCGAATCGAGCTGGCTGAGTTCGGCGCGCGCCGCTTCGACGCGCTGTGCGGGCGAACCGCTGCCGCCCGGGATCATGCCGATATTCTGTGCCTCGAAGGCGCCGCGGCGCGCTTCGACCTCGCGGAGCGCCTTTTCGCGGTCGGCGATCTGCGCGTCGAGGAATTTGAGGCTCTCGCGCGCGTTCATCCGGCCGCCGCGCAGCTGGTCGTCGCGAAACACGGTGATCAGGCTGTCGAGCACGCCCGAAGCAAGCTTGGCATTGTCGGCGTCCGACAGGCTGCCGACCGCAACGCTCGAGGTGATCTCGAAGATATTGTCCTGCTGCGGGATCACCTTGATGTTCTTTTGCAGCATCGCGACCGCGCCGGCCTTTTCGCGTTCGTTCGCGCCCGCGGGGAGCAGGCCGGTCGTCGCCGCAACCTTTTCGAGGTTGCGCGCGCTCGTCAGCGTTTCGCGGATCTGGTCGAGCTGCGGACGCCCGCCCCCGCCCTGTACCTCGTCGGGCAGGATTTCGTTGATGTCGACGAGCAGGCGCGCGCGGCTGTCATAGCGGTTGGGGATCGACGCGATCGCCAGCCAGCCGAGGATGCAGATGCCCCACGCCACCGCCAGCACGAGCCACCGGCGTGTCCAGACGCTGTGCAGCGCCACCCGGAATTCGTCGTAAAGGCTGTTCATCGGTCGAAATCTATCCTCGGGAGGTGGGTTGGTCGGCGGCCTTCGGTCAGAACATGCTTTCGGGGATGATGATCACATCGCCGGGCTGCAGCCGCACATTCGCCTTGATGTCGCCGCGCTTGATCAGGTCGTTGAGCCGCAGCCCGAATTCCTGCTGCTTGCCGGTACCCTTGTCGAAACGGACGAGTCGCGCTTTGTTTCCAGCGGCATATTCGCCCAGCCCGCCCACTGCAATCATTGCATCGAGCACGGTCATGTTGGCGCGGAAGGGAATCGACGCGGGCTTTTCGGTCGCGCCGACGATGCGCACCTGCTGCGAGAAGGTGCTGTTGAAGCTGGTGACGATCACGCTGACGATCGGATCGGTGATATACTGGCTGAGCTGGAGCTTGATATCCTGTTGCAGCATCGTCGGCGTCTTGCCGACCGCGGGCATGTCGGTGATCAGCGGCGTCGTGATCCGCCCGTCGGGGCGCACCTGGACCTTGCCGCCGAGTTCGGGGTTGCGCCACACGAAGATCTGGAGCTCGTCGAGCGGGCCGATAACATATTCCTCGCCCGGCCCTTCCTGGTTCTGGACGAAGGTTGCGCTGGGCAGCTGCGGCGCCTTGCCGCCGGCGCCCATGCAGCCCGTCAGCGCGGTCGCGGCGATGCCCGAAACGAGCGCGGCGCGCGCGATGCGAAGCGAGGGGAACGAAGCCATAATCCATCAACCTTTCGAGCCGTCAGGGGAGCCGCGGTCCGGAAACTCCGCGGCGACAGCCATTGCGTCAGCTTCAGCCATTGCTCGAAAAGGGTGAACATAATGTTAGTATTGACATAAGTTTGGACCGCACCGCCACGAAACTGTCCCGATAAGGAACAGATTTCGCGGTGTCAGACGAGCATTTCGCGCGCCGGCCCTTGCCCCAGGAAGGCGGCCGGGCTCGCGCTCGCGCCATAAGCCCCCGCCTGGAAGATCGCGATCAGGTCACCGACCCCGGCGTGCGGCAGCGCCACCTGGTCGCCGAGCCGGTCGAGTGGGGTACAGAGGCAGCCCACGACCGAGACCGTTTCGGCCGGCTCGGCGCCGAACGCGTTCGCAACCGCGATCGGATAGTTGCGGCGGATCACGGTGCCGAAATTGCCGCTGGCGGCGAGCTGGTGATGGAGGCCGCCGTCGGTGACGAGGAAGGTCTCGCCATGGCTCGTCTTCCGATCGACGATGCGGGTCAGATAGACGCCGGCTTCGGCGACGAGCCAGCGTCCGAGTTCCATCGCGAAATGGCTTTTGGCGAGGATCGGGTCGCGCGCCGCCAGCGTCCCGGCGAGCGCCGTCCCGACGGCAGCGGCATCGACCGGCTTGTCGCCGGGGAAATAGGGCACGCCCATGCCGCCGCCGAGGTTGACGAGCGGTGGGGTCTCGCCGATCTCGTTCGCGAGCTTTGCTGCGAGCGCAACCGTCTGCGCCTGCGTATCGGCGATGGCCGCGGCGTCAAGCGCCTGCGATCCCGCGAAAATATGGAAACCCTGCCAGTCGGCGCCAGCCTCCAGCAAGCGCCGGACGAGCGCCGGAACCTCGGCCGCATCGACCCCGAAGGGTTTGGCGCCGCCGCCCATCTTCATGCCCGACCCCTTGAGGTCGAAGTCGGGATTGACGCGTACCGCGAGGCTGGGCGTAAGGCCGAGATGCTCGGCGATCGACAGCGCGCGGGTCGCCTCGCCCGCGGATTCGAGATTGAGCGTCGCGCCGGCGGTGATCGCCGCCTCGAGTTCACGATCGCGCTTGCCGGGTCCGGCAAAGCTGATGTCGCCCGCCGCCATCCCGCTGGCGAGCGCGGCCTTCAGCTCGCCGCCCGACGCGACATCGAACCCGTCGACCAGCGTCGCCATGAAGGCGAGCAGCGGCGCATAGGGGTTCGCCTTCATCGCATAGTGAAGCTGGACTTCGGCAGGCATGGCGGCGCGCCATTCGGCGACGCCCGCAGCCAGCATCGCGCTGTCATAGACGAACAGCGGGGTGTCGCCCGCCATGTCGGCGAGCGCCTCGGCGCGGTCGCCGCCGATCAGCAACATGCCGCCCGCATCGGCGCGAAAGCCGGGCGGGATCGGGCCGTGCGGCTTCATGCCGTCACCTCCTTTGCCCAGTCGGCGGCGATCGCCACGCGGTCGAGCTTGCCATTGGGATTGCGCGGCAAGGCATCGCGCCATTCGACCGCCTGCGGCTGCATGAAATTGGGCAGGTTCTGGCGAAGATATGCCGCAAGCCCCTCTTCGTCGGCGACGCCGTCCTTGCCGCGCACGATGAGGACGATCGCCGCGCCGAGCCGCGGGTCGGGCACCCCGAACGCCACCGCTTCATAGATCAGCCCCGATGCGACCGCGACATCCTCGACCTCGGTCGGGCTGACGCGATTGCCCGCGGTCTTGATCATCGCATCGTCGCGGCCGACGAAATAGAGGAGGCCTTCGGCATCGCGGCGCACCGTGTCACCCGACCACACCGCCATCCCGCCATAGCGCGAGCCGGCAGGCGCGAGCTTGAAACGCTGCGCGGTGCGCTCTTCGTCCTGCCAATAACCCTGCGCGACGAGCGGGCCGCAATGGACAAGTTCGCCGCGCTCATCGTCGGCAGCGATCGTCCCGTCGGGGCGGCATACCAAAATCTCCGCGTGCGGGATCGCGCGCCCCATCGATGTCGGATGACCGGCGACGAGTTTCGGGTCGAGATATGTCGATCGGAAAGCCTCGGTCAGCCCGTACATCGGGTAGATGTCGGCGCGCGGGAACGTCCTGCGCATCGCGTCGATCAGCGACGGCGTGAGCGCCCCTCCGCTGTTGGTGAGGCGTTTCAGATGGATCGAGGTTTCAGCAGGCCATTCGGCCTCGACGAGTTGCACCCAGAGCGGCGGCACCCCGGCGAGCGTCGTCGCCTTGTGCCGCGCGACCGCCTTCACGACGTCGCGCGCGGTGAGATAATCGAGCGGCGCGACCCCCGCGCCCGCATACCAGCTCGAAAGCAGCTGGTTCTGACCATAATCGAAGCTGAGCGGCAAGACGCCGAGCACGCGGTCGTCGGGGACGATCTTCAGATAGGAGGCGACGCTTTCGGCGCCGAGCCACAGGTTCGCATGGCTGAGCATCACGCCCTTCGGCCGGCCGGTCGAGCCGCTGGTATAGAGGATCGCGGCGAGATCGCCGGGTTCGGCGATCGACGGCGGCAGCCCCTGCCCGCCCGAATCGATCACCTCTTCGGCGATCTTCAAATCCTGTACCGCGCATTCGTCGGGCAGTCCGCCGCCGAGCGCATCGGCGCGCGCGCCACCCGTGACGAGCAATTTCGCGCCGCTGTCGGACAGGATGTGGGCGACTTGCGGCCCCTTGAGCAGCGGATTGACCGGCACATGAATCAGCCCCGCGCGCGCCGCGGCGAGCGGCATCAGGCAGGCAAATCTTGTCTTGGCGCTCCAACTCGCGACGCGCTCGCCGGGGCCGCCCGCCTGTTCGAGCAGCCACGACGCAAGGCGTCCGACACCGGCATCGAGTTCGGCGAAGGTCGTGACACGGTCGCCGATCAGAAGCGCGGCCGCGTCCGGCGCGCCACAGCGGGCGAGATGGTCGAGCGGTCTCGATGATGGGTTTTCGGCTTTGGTCATCGGCTGTTAGGAGTGAAGTGATAGAGGGCGGCACCATGCAAGGGAACGGTGAACATCACGCTAATGATGAGCGGCTGCCCGCCACAGCGCGCGCGGCCGGATTTGCGTCCCCGTTCGACCGGGCAGCGTGGTTCGACCTTCTGGAAGCGCACGGCTTTGCGGGGCGGGGCCGTTTCGACGCGCATGGCAGCGCCGGTTCGACGACGGCATGGCTACCCCTGCGGATCGAGAAGCCCGGCGACTTCGCGGGACTGACCAACTGGTACAGCTTTTCGATCCGCCCGCTTTTCGATGGCGACGGCAATCGGGAGGGCGCACTCCGCGCGCTCTTTTCCGGAATTCGCCGAAAGGCCGCCCGATTGACGCTTTTTCCCGTGGTCGATCCGGGCGAGCTTG
Source organism: Sphingopyxis sp. LARHCG72 (assembly GCF_052871675.1). Classification (NCBI taxonomy): domain Bacteria; kingdom Pseudomonadati; phylum Pseudomonadota; class Alphaproteobacteria; order Sphingomonadales; family Sphingopyxidaceae; genus Sphingopyxis; species Sphingopyxis sp. LARHCG72. The sequence continues at coordinate 458,456 of NZ_JBIXJU010000003.1, forward strand.
TCGCGGAACTCCGCGCCGCGGGCTGGCGGGTGAAGGCGACGCCCGCCGGCGACCGCCACTGGCTCGACCTCGGCGATATGGATCATGACGCATGGTGGGCCAGCCGCCCCGGCGCGCTGCGCAACACCGTCCAGCGCAAGGCGAAGAAGGGCATCGTCGACATCCAGTTGCTCGCCGATTTCGATTCGGGAAGCTGGGCGGCCTATGAACAAATCTACGCCGCAAGCTGGAAACCCGAAGAAGGGCATCCCGCGCTGCTCCGCGCCTTTGCCGAAGCCGAAGGCACCGGCGGCCGCCTCCGCATGGGGATTGCGCGCATCGACGGCACCCCCGTCGCCGCGCAGTTCTGGACCGTCGAGGACGGCACCGCCTTCATCCACAAGCTGGCGCATGTCGAGGACAGTCTGAAAGCCTCGCCCGGCACCTTGCTGTCGGCGGCGCTGTTCCGCCATGTCATCGAGATCGACGGCGTGAAGTGCGTCGATTTCGGCACCGGCAACGACGGGTACAAGCGCGACTGGATGAACCGGCACGATCCGCTGTGGCGCATCGAGGCTTTCAATCCGTCGCGCGTCGCGGCATGGGGACCGGCATTGAAGGCATTTGCCCGTTCCGTGTTGAGGAAAGAAACGTGACCGATAGCAGCTCCGTCGACGCCACCCTTCGCGCCCTGCTCGCCGACGTGCTCGGCCTTGGCGAGGCCCGCGCCGCCGCGCTGACCGACGACAGCGGCCTGTTCGGCGAACTGCCCGAGTTCGATTCGATGGCGGTCGCGACCGTGCTGACCGAGATGGAAGACCGGCTCGGCATCATCATCGACGATGACGAGATCGATGGCGAAATCTTTGAAACCTACGGCAATCTGCTCGCCTTTTCGCAGCGCAAAGTGACCGACTGACCCCGGATGCGCGTATGAGCGAACATATCCTGCGCATCGACCCCGCGGGTGCCGCCCGCGCCACCATCCTGATCGTCCCGCCGCTGTTCGAGGAAGCGAACCGCACGCGCCGCACGCTGGTGCTCGCGATGCGCGCGCTCGCGGCCGATGGCTTTGCGGCCCTGATCCCCGACCTCCCCGGGCAGAATGAGAGCCTTGTGCCGCTGGTCGAGATCGATCTGGCGCGTTGGCAGGACGCGCTCGCCGAAGTTGCGGCGACCATCGACGGTCCGCTCATCGTGGCATCGATGCGCGGCGGCGCGCTGATCGATCATCGAGCGGAAGCGGCTGCGTGGTGGCGGCTGGCCCCCGTCGGCGGCGCCTCGCTGCTCCGCACCCTGATGCGCGCACGCGTCAGCGCCGATCGCGAGGCCGGACGGACCTCTTCGCTCGAAGTCTTGCAGGAGCAGGCGCAGACCGCATCGCTGCTACTTGCCGGCAATCTTTTGTCGCCCGCCATGGTCGCCGGGCTCGGCACCAGCGAGACGCAAGCGGTAGCGCCCTTGCGCAGCATCGGCCTCGGCACCGACGGGATCGCCGGCACGCCCTTGTGGCTACGCGCCGAGCCGGGCGAAGATAGCGCGATGGCGGCCGCGATCGCCGCCGACATCGCTGCATGGAGCACGACATGCGGCATCAGCTGAGCTTTGCCTGCGAAGGCGCTGCCCTCGCCGCGAGCCTTGACGAGGCGGCGGGCGGTACGGGGCTGCTGATCGTGTCGGGCGGCAACGAGATTCGCAGCGGCGCGCATCGCGGGATGGCGATGCTCGCGGCGCGGATCGCCGCCGAAGGCTATCCGGTGTTTCGTTTCGACCGGCGCGGGATCGGCGACAGCGAGGGCGCGAACGGCGGGTTCGAGAGCAGCGGCCCCGATATCGCGGCGGCGATCGCGGCATTCCGCGCAGCGGCGCCGCATGTCTCGCGCATCTTTGCCTTGGGTAATTGCGATGCGGCGAGCGCGTTGTTGCTTCATCAGCCGCTGGCGCTCGATGGACTGATCGTCGCCAATCCTTGGACCTATGACGGCGAGGCCGAAGAAGCAGACGAGCCCGCGCTGCCCCCTGCCGCCGCTATCCGCGCGCGTTATCTGTCGCGATTGAAGGACCCGAAGAGCCTTCTGCGACTGATCACGGGCGAGGTGGATTTCCGCAAATTGTTCCGCGGTCTTTCGGCGCTCAAGGCTCCGGCCGCCCCCGCCGCGCCCGATAGTCTCGCGGCGCGGATAGACGGTGCGATAGCCGCGCTCGGGGCGCCCGCGACGATCCTGCTCGCCACTGGTGACCGGACCGCGCAGGCTTTTATGGAAAGTTGCCCGTCGGCGCTAAGCCGCCTTCCCGTCGAACGCCTCGCCAGCCCGTCGCACAGCTTTGCCGGCGACGATGGCGAGTGGCTCGCCGAACGGATTTTGGCGGCACTCAAATAATCGTCGCCCCCGCTTTCACGGGGGCGACGAATTGCATCAGGCGTCGGCCAGCGCGTGATATTCGGCTTCGGCGAGGAAGCGTTCGGCGTCGAGTGCGGCCATGCAGCCCATGCCCGCCGCGGTCACCGCCTGACGATAGACCTTGTCGGTGACGTCGCCCGCCGCAAAGACGCCGGGGATCGAAGTCAGCGAGGTGCCCGGCGTGACCTGCAGATAGCCATCGTCGTCGAGCGGCAGCTTGCCCTTGAACAGCTCGGTCGACGGGCTGTGGCCGATCGCGACGAAGCCGCCGTCAGTCGGCTCGTGGCTCGCCTCGCCGGTCACGGTGTCGATCAGGTCGACACCGACCAGCCCCGAAACGCCCTCGCCCGCGACGAAACGGTCGACGCGCTTGTTCCACAGTATCTTGATCTTCGGGTTGACCATCAGCCGGTCCTGCAGGATCTTTTCGGCGCGCAAATGGTCGCGGCGGTGGATCAGCGTCACATCGTCGCTGTGGTTGGTGAGGTAGAGCGCTTCCTCGACCGCGGTATTGCCGCCGCCGATCACCACGACCTTCTTGCCGCGATAGAAGAATCCGTCGCACGTCGCGCACGCCGAGACGCCCTTGCCGCCGAGTTCCTGCTCGCCCGGAACGCCGAGCCATTTGGCCTGTGCCCCCGTCGCGATGACGAGCGTGTCGGCCATATAGACGTCACCGCCGTCGCCCGTCAGCTTGAACGGGCGGCGCGACAGGTCGACGTCGACGATCGTGTCCCAGATCATGCTGGTCCCGACGTGCATCGCCTGCGCGGTCATCTGTTCCATCAGCCAGGGGCCCTGCACGACCTCGGCGAAACCGGGGTAGTTTTCGACATCCGTCGTGATCGTCAGCTGGCCGCCGGGCTGCAGCCCCTGCACCACGATCGGCATCATGCCCGCGCGCGCCGCGTAAATGGCGGCCGACAGGCCGGCGGGGCCGGAACCGAGGATGAGCATCTTGGTATGGTGGACGGCGGGCATGGCGATCTTTCGTTGACTGTGCGGGCAGGCACAGATGGGTGTTGCCAATAGCGCTAGCAAGGGTCACCTTCCACGCCAAGGGGAGACTGGCGAATGGCAAGCTGGTGGGAACGTCATGGGGTGCCGCGGCTGATCAAATGCGCCTGCTCGCAGGGGCAGATCATGAAGCTGCGCAGCAAGGTCGTGCCGCACGCGCGCGGCCATGTGCTCGAACTCGGCTGCGGCGGCGGAATCAACATGGAATTCTATCGGCCGGGCCAGATCGAGAGCTTCAGCGGGCTCGACCCCTCGCCCGAACTGCTGACGATGAGCGTTGCGGCCGCCGCCGCGCGCGGGATTGAGGCCGACATCCGCGAAGGCGTCGGCGAAGCGATGCCGTTCGAAAGCGGGCAGTTCGATACGGTCGTCACGACATTCACGCTCTGCTCGGTTGGCGATCAGGCGGCGGTGCTCAGCGAAATCCGCCGCGTGCTGAAGCCGGGCGGGACCGCGCTGTTCCTCGAACATGGCGCCGCGCCCGATGCCGGGGTCGCGAAGTGGCAGCGGCGGATCGAGCCGGTGTGGAAGCGCGTCGGCGGCAATTGCCACCTCACCCGGCCGATCAGCGAGGCCTATGAAAAAGCCGGGTTCGCGGTCGATCGGCAGGCGGCCGCTTACATACCGAAAACACCGCGGCCGTTCGGCTGGACCGAATATGGGGCGGCGCGCCCCACATAGCGCAGAGAGGATATCGCGATGATGCGATTCTGGCTTGTCACCCTCACCGCCCTGTTGCTTCTCGCGCCCTCGGCGGCCGAAGCACGCAAGGTGGCGCTGATCATCGGCAATGGCGATTATGCGAACACCAGCCGGCTGGTGAACCCGGCAAACGACATCAGGATCATCGCGGCGTCGGCCCGCCAAGCGGGCTTCGACGATGTGACGATCGCCGCCGACCTCGCGGTCAACGATTTCCAGAAGGCGATGCGCGACTTTCGCGCCAAGGCCGACGGGGCCGACGTCGCGATGGTCTATTATGCCGGGCACGGGATCGAGGCGCAGGGCAAGAACTGGCTGATCCCTACCGACGCGCAGCTGAAATCCGATCTCGACCTGCCGTATGAGGCGATCAATCTCGACCGGTTGATGGAATCGGTGTCGGGGGCGCAGATCCGCATGATCGTACTCGATTCATGCCGCAACAACCCGTTCGGCCGCTCGTGGCGGTCGGGAACGCGCGCGGTAGTGAACGGCCTCGCGGGGGTCGAGGCCGACGATGTGCTCGTCATCTTCGCCGCCGCGCCGGGGCAGACCGCCGCCGACGGGACAAGCGGCAATTCGCCGTTCGCGACGTCGCTCGCGAAGCGCCTGCCGCAGCCCGATATGCCCGTGCAGCTGCTCGGCGGGCTGATCCGCGACGACGTGCTCAAGGCAACCGGCGGAAGCCAGCGGCCGTTCGTGAGCGCGAGCATCACGGGCACGCCGGTCTATCTGGTGCCGCGCACGACACCGGCGAATGTCCCGGCGACCGGCAACCGCAGCGGGCTGGAGGAGCTGTTGTGGAAGGGCGCAATGGCCGAAAACAGCGTCCGCGGCTTCAGCGCCTATCTCGCCGAATTTCCGGCGGGCAAATATGCCGGGCAAGCGAGCGAGAATATCGACCGCCTGTCGAAGGACCCCGGCGCGGTCATCCCGCCGGTGACGATGGTCGCGATGAAGGCACCGGCCCCCGCGGCGCGACCGGCGGCGCGAAAATTCACCCTGTCGAACATCCGCGTCGAATGCGTCAAGCTGACGGGGCGACTGGGGCTCGGCCTGCCCGACCAGCTGTTCCTGCGCTTCAACACCGGACAGCGTTTTCCCGAAGGGAAGAGCGAGATCTATTCGATCAAGAAGGGCGAGAGCTGGGTGGTGCCCCAAAGCTTCGATTTCGACCAGCCGGTGAGTTTCCAGCTGCGCGAGTTCGACGATATCGGCGGCAGCGACAATATCGGGACGATCGATCTCGGCGACGCGCCGGGGACGTTCACCAAGACGCTGGGCGGCGACGCCAGCGACTACCGGGTGACCTATACGCTGACGGTTGCCTGACGGCTCAGCCGGGGCCGGGCTTGTCGCCGACCTCGACCAGCCCGTGCCCGACACTCACGCGCTCGTCGAAGACGAAGCAGCTGCCGTGCCAGCGGCTGTCAGCCTCGGGCACCTGTTCGAGATAGGCGAGTATACCGCCCTTCAGGTGGACGACATCCTCGACGCCTTCATGCCGCAGGAAGGCGGTGGATTTTTCGCAGCGGATACCGCCGGTGCAGAACATCGCGACGCGCTTGCCCGCAAATTTGTCAGCGTTCGCGCGCCACCAGTCGGGAAATTCGCCGAAGCTCTTCGTCTCGGGGTCGATCGCGCCCGCAAAACTGCCATAGCCGACCTCGAAGCCGTTGCGCGTATCGATGAGCACCGTATCGGGGTCGTCGACCAGCGCGTTCCAGTCGGCGGGATCGACATAAGGCGCGGCGCGGCGTGCGGGGTCGAGCCCCGCCACCTTCATCGTCACGATTTCCTTTTTCAGCCGTACCTTCATGCGCTGGAACGGCATGTCGGCGGCCGCCGAATATTTGACATCGAGTAGCGCGCAGTCGGGAAGCGCACGGATATGATCGATCACCGCTGCAATCCCCGCGCCGCCGCCCGCGATCGTGCCGTTGATACCTTCGCGCGCGAGGAGCAGCGTCCCCTTCACGCCTTCTGCGGCGCACAGGTCGATCAGCGGCTGGCGCAGCGCGGCGGGATCATCGAACGACGCGAAGCGGTAAAGGGCGGCAACCTGGAACATGCGCGCGCATGTAGGCGCGATTGCGCGTCAGCGAAAGGGATCGCCGCGCCCCGTCGCATATTGCGCCATCGCCATCGTCGTCCATTGCGCATTCACGCGGATGCAGCTCGGGAAAACGCTCGCGTCGGTGACGAACACATTGGTCGTTTCGTGAACGCGGCAGTCGAGGTCGACGATGCCATATTGCGGGTTCTCGTTGATCGCATTGCCGCCGTGCGGATGGCTGCTCGACAGGGTGACGTCGTCCTGTTCGCGGATCGCATCGCGGAAGAAAGCGTCGACATCCATGTCGGGCGTGATCTTTTGGCCCTTCGCCAGCGCAGGATAACATTCGAGCGCGCCCGCCGCGAAATGCACCTTGGTCAGCGTCGCCATCGCATCGCGCAGCACCGGCAAGTCGTCGCTGGTGTCGAGGCTGAATTTCAGCTTGCCGTCGACAATCTGCCCGCGGCGGTCGGCGGGAAAGAGGATACCCGCCGAATGGACGCGTCCGAAATTCTTCATGCGCGTGGCATGGTCGCCGAACCAGCCGGGCATCAGGGACGCCATCGACATCGGCGGCTGGAAATGGCTTTCGAGCAGGAAGTCGCCGCAATCGACGTAGCTCGACATCTGGTCTTCGTCCCACGCATCGCCGCCGACGCCATCGGGCATCAGCGCAACGACCGGCGAAGCCACGTTCAAGGAAACCTGATAGCCGGTGCCGTCGATGTCGCTGCGGTCGAGCAGCTTCGACGAGGCGATCGTACCCGCCGCAACGACGACCCCGACGCGCGCGCGCACCAATGTCTTCGACCCGTCGGGCAGGACCAGCTTCACCGCCTCGGCCTCGCGCCGGCCGTCATAGGCGGCTTGCCAGACGATCCGTTCGGCCTTCGTCCCCGGCAGGATGCGCGCACCGAAATCGCGGCACGCCTCGGGCAAATAGGTCTGCGCGATCCCCATGCGGCGGCCATAGGCGCAGCCCGAATTGCAATATCCGCAATAAGCGCAGGCATTGACCGTGTTCGGCGGGCCGAAATTCTTGGCGAACCAGTCGGCGATCGCGCGGCTGTCGCGCGGGTTGGTCGAGCCCGCGGCATAGGCGTGCCAACCCTCGATCAGGTGCGGGCCGTTGTGGCGCCCGCTGCGCGGTTCGATCGGCGCGATACCGAGCTTGGCCTGCACCGCGTCATAGCTGGCATGAAAGGCGGCGGCGTCGACTGGCGCGCCGATGCTCGCCCATTTGGCGAGCACGTCCTTTGCGTCGGGGTGCGTGCGCCCCGCCTCGTTGACGCGCAGACAGATGCCGTTGTTGATCGTCGACGACCCGCCGACGCAGCGCCCCTGGAACACCACGAAATCGCGATTGGTCGAGGTTTGCAGCGCGCCGTGCTTGTAGAGCTTCGCGATCATGTCGAGTTCGTGATGCGTGATCGCGTGACTGGGATAGAAAGGCCCCGCTTCGACGATCAGCACCTTATAGCCCTGCGCAGCGATATTATAGGCGGCGACCCCGCCGCCGGCGCCCGAACCGATTACGACGACATCATATTCGTCCTCGAGGCTGGCGGCATCGAGGATATGGGAGGGGTCGATCTCGCGCCCGCGTATCGGCTCCAGCGGCACATCATAGCCACCACGCTGCCGGAATTTGGGGAGCGTGAAACCGATCTGGCGGTGCACCGGATTATGGGCGTTCGCGCCCTGGTCGCCCGGCTCGAGCCCCGGCTGCCAATGGCCATAGTAGCAGGCGTAGATGACGCCGCGCAGCCGCGCCATATCCTGGAACAGGTCGATCTGGCTGTTCTGCAGCCGGTCGCGCAGCTTTTCGGCGCGCCCCGCGACATCGTCCTCGGTAAAGAAGGGCCCGCCCAGCACGATCTCGGTCGCGGTCAGCGACAGCCGGATCTCGTCGAGCTTGGTCCCGCCGACCTTTTCGAACAGGTCGCAGACATTGGCGACGACCTGATCGGCCGAAATCACCATCTCGGCATCGTGAAACAGCGCTTCGGTCAGCGCCTTCAGAAATTTGAGCTGCCCGAAATTAAATGGTGCCATCATCGCCCTGCCCCCAGTTTGCGCACGCTGCAAAATGCCGGATTATAGCAGGCCGGGGCAAGCCGTATTGTACGGGATCGCCAGTTATGCGGTGCGGACGACCCTCTCGACTGGAAGGAACGGCAGCACCGCCGCCATCGCGCGCGTCACATAATCCTCTTTTTCGCCGACTGGCGCTACATAATGCAGCGCCTCTTCGGCCGCAGCCGTCCCGGCGAGCCGCGCGATGATCCACGCGGCGAGATATTGCGACGCGAGGCAGCCGCCCGCGGTCGCGACATTGCCGTGTGCCACAAACGGCGCGTCGAGCACCTCCACCCCGGCCTCGATCACCCACGGCTTGGTGGTGAGGTCGGTGCAGGCGGGAAGCGCGCCGATCAGCCCGAGCTTTGCGAGCAACAGCGTCCCCGAACATTGCGCACCGATCAATTGCCGCGCCGGGTCAAGTCGGATGCGCCCGAGCATCAGCGGGTCGGCCGCAATCTCGCGCGTCTTGATCCCGCTGCCGATAATCACCGCGTCAGCCTTGGCCGCGAAATCGAGCGGCTGCTGCCGTTCGATCGTCACGCCGTTCATCGAGATAACCTGCGGCGTCGGCGAGGTGATGTGCGCTTCCCAGCCCTGCCCGCGGAGGCGGTTCAGGATAGCCGCGGCTACGAACGAATCGAGTTCGTTGAAGCCGTCGAAGGTCAGCACCGCAATCTGCACGTCAAAACTCCCGGAAAAATGCCAGCAAAGGGCGCGCCCTATACGACGCCCTCGAACACATCTTCAACCCAGCGCGACCGCGCGGCTGTGTCGCGCGGCGACGCGAGGTAATGGCTCCACGCCGCGCTCTCGTGCGCGACAATACCCAGTTCCCAGACGCAGAAGGTCGGACGCACCACGCCGGACGTCTCGGGATAGCCGGGGTCGAAGGGCGCGAACGCCGGCATGTCGCCGTGGCGATACCACACGGCTTCCCAGAGTTCGTTCGACCCGCGCCACACCGACACGAGCAGGAAATAGAAATTGGCGCCGCAGCGGTGGAGGATCACGAAACCGCAATCGCCCTCGGCCAGCACCGCCGAAGCATGCTCGGCGAACCATTGGTCGCAGAGCCTTGCCACATCTTCAGGTACCGGCGCATCGGCGGCGGCCAGATGATAGAGCTTCATCGCCGCGCCGCCGGCTTCGACGAGCGCACGATATTCGGCCTGCTTCGGATAATGGCGATAGGCGGGATCGACGGCAGCGGACATGGAATCTCCGATCATGTTGCCATTTTGTTCTACATGCCATTGCGGCACTGCGCAATGGGGCTAGCGATGATCGTGAGCGAGATAACGGCGGGGCTTGGGGGTGGGAAGCGGTCCTTATCGATCATCCACTTCCGTCATCCCGGGCTTGACCCGGGATCCGCCTTTTCCTTCAAGAAGGCAGGCCCCGGATCAAGTCCGGGGTGACGATGATGGATAGGCAACTTCCGGTCGTCAGCTTCCGCTCGTCAGCTGCCGGTCGCTCACGCCGCCTTTTTCGCCTGCCGATATTTGTGCAGCAACGGCTCGGTATAGCCCGACGGCTGGGTCACGCCTTCGAAGATCAGCGCGCGCGCAGCCCGGTACGCGATACCGTCGGGGGTCAGCTTTTCGTAAAGCGCATCGCCCGCATTCTGCGCGTCGACCTTCGCCGCCATGCGCGTCAGCGCGGCGTCGACCTGTTCGGGGGTGCAGACGCCGTGAAGCAGCCAGTTGGCGAGCGCCTGGCTGGCGATGCGCAGCGTCGCCCGGTCTTCCATCAGGCCGACGTCGTCGATGTCGGGGACCTTCGAGCAGCCGACGCCTTGATCGATCCAGCGCACGACATAGCCGAGGATGCCCTGGCAATTGTTATCGAGTTCGCGGGTGATTTCGGCTTCGCTCCAGTTGCGTCCCGTGGCGACGGGGATGTTCAGCAGGCGGTCGAGCGAGGGCACCGCTTCGCCCGCGATTTCCTTTTGCCGCGCGAAGACATCGACCTGATGATAATGGAGCGCGTGGAGCGTCGCGGCGGTCGGCGACGGCACCCACGCGGTGTTCGCGCCCGATTTGGGGTGGCCGATCTTGGCTTCGAGCATGGCCTTCATCAGGTCGGGCATCGCCCACATGCCCTTGCCGATCTGCGCCTTTCCCGAAAGCCCGCAGGCGAGGCCGATGCGGACATTGCGGTCCTCGTAGGACGCGATCCAGTCGCTCGCCTTCATCTCGCCCTTCGGGATCATCGGACCCGCGCGCATCGAGGTGTGGATTTCGTCGCCGGTGCGGTCGAGGAAGCCGGTGTTGATGAAGACGATACGGTCCTTCACCGCGTGGATGCACGCAGCGAGGTTAGCCGAGGTCCGGCGCTCCTCGTCCATCACGCCGACCTTCATCGTGTGGCGCGCGAGGCCGAGCATATCTTCCACGGCATCGAACAGCCGGTTCGTGAAGCCGCATTCCTCAGGGCCATGCTGCTTGGGCTTCACGATATAGATGCTGCCCGCACGGCTGTTCCTGTGCGTGCCGAGACCCTTCAGATCGTGGAGCGAGCAGAGGCTGGTGATCACCGCGTCGCACAGACCCTCGGGCGCTTCGGCGCCACCGGGCAGCTTGATCATCGGGGTCGTCATCAGATGGCCGACGTTGCGCACGAACATCACGCTGCGGCCGTGGAGCGTGAAAGCCTCGCCCGACGGCGAGGTCCATTCGCGGTCGGCCTCCATCGCGCGCGTCACCGTCTGCCCGCCCTTGGCGAAGCTTTCGACAAGATCGCCGCGCATCAGGCCGAGCCAGTTGGTGTAGCCGAGCGTCTTGTCCTCACCGTCGACCGCCGCGACCGAGTCTTCGAGATCGATGATCGTCGTCAGCGCGGCCTCAAGCACAACGTCGGCGATGCCCGCGGGGTCGGTCTTGCCGATCGCGCTGCCGGGGTCGATCACCAGCTCGATATGCAGGCCGTTGTGGCGGAGCAGGATGCCGCCGGGCTTGCTGCCGACCCACTGCGCGGGGTCGGCGAGCGCGGGCTCACCGCCCTGCCAGTCGGTCCAGCTTCCCGATGCGAGCGGTACCGCTTCGTCGAGGAATGCCTTGGCGCGCGCGATCACCGCGGCGCCGCGTTCCGCGTCATAACCGCCGGGCCTTGCCGGCGGCGCGTCGAGCGCGTCGGTGCCGTAGAGCGCATCGTAAAGGCTGCCCCAGCGCGCATTGGCGGCGTTGAGCGCGAAACGCGCGTTGAGCGCGGGCACGACGAGCTGCGGCCCCGCCATCGTCGCGATTTCGGGATCGACATTCTGCGTGCCGACCTGGAATGGCGCGGGTTCGGGGACGAGATAGCCGATGTCGCGGAGGAACGCCTGATAGGTCCCAGCATCGTGCGCCTGTCCGGCGCGCGCCTCGTGCCAGGCGTCGATCTGCGTCTGCAGATCCTCACGCTTCGCTAGCAGCGCCGCATTCTCGGGCGCGAATTTGCCGAGCAGGTCCGCGAAATCTTCCCAGAATTTCGTGACATCAAGCCCCGTCCCCGGCAGCGCGCGCTGCTCGACAAAGTCGGCCAGACGCGAATCGACGGACAGGCCGGAGCGATCGAGAAATTCAGTCATGCAAGCACCCTCTGGTCGGCGCGGCTGCGCCAGTGGACCCGGGGAGGAAAGGGCCGCTGCCCTATGCCGCGATTGGTTTCGATTGGCAATGGGCGCTTTTCAACGGGGGCCGGGTAGTTTACGTTGCAACGCACAACGAAAAAATCTCTCTCCCCAACTGACCCGGAATCATGGACGATACACGACTGAAACTGATGGAAGCCATCGCCCGCAAACGGCTGGTGACGGCGCATTACAACGGCCAGGTGCTGACGCTCGCGCCGCACCTGCTCTTCGAGCGTCGCGGCGACCTGTTCATCAGCGCGCTGAACCTCAACAAGAGCTGGCGGTCCGACGAGGACCCGCGGCTCGGCCATTTCAAGCTCGATGGGCTGGCGTCGATCGAACTCAGCGAAGACGAGTTCGATCCCCTGCCCGGCTTCGAACCTGCGCCGCCGCGCGAGGAAGATACGCCGCTGCTCGCCGTCTGAGGTCAGGCGACGCCGAGCGCCGGGACCGGCGGCATTTCACCCAGCGCGACGCGAACCTGGTTCCGTCCACCTGCCTTGGCGCGATAGAGCGCGGCGTCAGCGCGGCGCGACAATTCGAAAAGCGAATTGTCCGACGTTCGCTGCGCGACGCCGAAGGATGCGGTAAAGCTGCGGTCAACGCCGAGCACCGGCAACCGCGCCGCGGCGAAAGCGGCGCGCACGGTCTCCGCGTAAAGCCGCCCGTCGGACAGCAGGGCATCGGGGAGCAGGACGGCGAACTCTTCGCCGCCGACGCGGCCGACGATCGCCTCCGCGGGCGCGGCTTCGACCAGCATCGCCGCAAAATGCGCGATCACGCCGTCGCCCGCGGCATGACCGAAACTGTCGTTGATATTCTTGAAATCGTCGAGATCAGCGGCGATCAGCACCGCGGCCCCCTCGCCGCGCATCAGCGCCAGTTCGGCGTGATGTTCGAAGCCCCGCCGGTTGAGCACGCTCGAAAGCGGGTCGGTTTCCGAACGCGCCACCATCTCTGCGGTCGTGTCGCGCATGATCACGAGCAGCATGACGAGCGCGATCGCCATGAGCGTCACGACGCTCCCGCTCTGCGAAATCGCGGCATAGGTCGTCGCCATATAGCCCTGCGGCGCGCTCGCCGTCCCGACCGCCGCCGCAATGAAGGGCTTGGCGACATAGATGGCCGCGGCGATCATCTGGAGCCCGATCAGCAAAACGTCCAGCGCCTGACGCCGGCCCGAGCGCCAGATCACGAGGCCGATCAGAAACTGCATCGCAAAATAGGGAAGCTGGTAGAACATCAGCCGCAGCGTCGAGCCATAGGTCATGCTGAAAATCACCGGCACGGCGAGGATCGTGAGAACCCAGATCGCCGCCATGGCGCCCCACGGCGGCTGCGCGCGATAATGGTGCGCGATACCGACCAGCGCAAAGCTGAGCGCGATCAGGAAGACCAGGAATATGCCGATGCCGACCGGGGTCGGATCGACCTGACGCGTCAGCAGGAATTCGAGCGCGACATAGATGATGCCCATGCCATAGCCAGCCGCAAGCCACCGCGCCCCGCGCGCGCCGCGGTTTGTCGCCGCAACCACCGCGAACGCCAGGGCAAAAATGCCGGCAACGGACATGTTGATGCCAAGCACAAAGGCGGCAGTCATCGGCTCACTCACTTATGGGTACGGCCAGCGTAGCGACACTGTTCCGAACTTTCGGTTAATGCATTGCGATTCGGTGCGATTCGATCGCCTCCTTACCGAAATGGGCGGCCAGCGGCAGTGACTTGTCGCACAGCGAAGACAAAAGTACCGGCTGGGGGTGCCAAAGCCCCTCACCGCTCGCTATAGCCACCCGATGGCCAGTCTGACCGCGACCGAAAATTCAGCGCTCGAACGCGCCGCCGATGCGCCGATGCTGCGCCAAGTCGAGCAATGGGCGGCGATCAACAGCGGCACCGGCAATCTGGCGGGACTGAAGACCGTCGCCGGGCATCTCGCCGACGCCTTTGCCGCACTGCCGGGCGAGGTGCGGCTGGTCGCGGCCGATCCGGTCGAAAGCGTCGACGGCGCGGGCCGCGTCAACACCATCCAGCGCGGCGACCATCTGCATGTGCGGGTGCGCCCCGAAGCGCCGGTGCAATTGCTGCTGACCGGCCATATGGACACGGTGTTCGCCGCCGATCATCCGTTCCAGACGCTGAAGTGGCTGGAGGACGGGGTGCTGAACGGCCCCGGCACCGCCGACATGAAGGCCGGGATTTCGGTGATCCTTGCGGCGCTTACCGCACTCGAGGCTTCCCCGCTCGCGGGCCGCATCGGTTACGACGTGATGATCAACAGCGACGAGGAAACCGGGAGCCAGGCGTCGGCGCGGCTGATCACCGAACTCGCGAAGGGCAAGACCTCGGCGCTCACCTACGAACCCGCGCTGCCCGACGGCACGCTCGCCGGAGCACGACCGGGCAGCGGCAATTTCTCGATCATCGTCCACGGCCGCGCGGCGCACGCCGGGCGCAATCCGCAGGAGGGGCGCAACGCGCTGCTCGCCGCCGCCGACCTCGCGCTGCGGCTCGGTGCGCTGAAATCCGACGTGCTGAAGGTCAATCCGGCGAAGATCGACGGTGGCGGTCCCAACAATATCGTGCCGGATCAGGCGATCCTGCGCGTCAATATGCGCCCGTCGACCCCCGATGCGATGGCAGCCGCCGAAGCCGCGATGCGCGATGCCGTCGCCGCGGTATCGCGCGAGCATGACGTCCATTGCCATGTCCACGGCGGCTTCAACCGCCCGCCCAAACCGCTCGACGCGGCAGCGACGCGCCTGTTCGAACTGGTGCGCGATTGCGGCGCCGCGCTTGGCCTGCCGCCCATCAGCTGGAACGCGACGGGCGGCGTGTGCGACGGCAACAATATCGCGGCGTGCGGGGTGCCGGTGGTCGACACGATGGGGCCGCGCGGCGGTGCGATCCATTCGTCGGACGAATTTCTGATCACGGGCAGCCTGCCCGAACGCGCGCAATTATCGGCACTCACCATGATAAGAATAGCGGAACGGGGGACTGTGTGAATTATGTGATCCGGGCGGCCAAACCGGGCGACCTGCAAAGCATTTACGAGATGGCGAAGCTGACCGGCGGGGGCTTCACCAACCTGCCCCCCGACAAGAAGGCACTGCGCGCCAAGTTGGAGCGCGCCGAAGCCGGCTTCGCGTCGGAAAAGGAATATCCCGGCGACGAACTGTACCTGATGGTGCTCGAGGATCTCGACAGCGGCGAAGTGCGCGGCACGTGCCAGATTTTCGGGCAGGTCGGCCAGCGCTGGCCCTTCTATTCCTATCGCATCGGCACCGACAGCAAGCATAGCGAACAACTCGGTCGCACGTTCCACGCGCAGGTGCTGATGCTCAGCAACGACCTCAACGGCGCGAGCGAGGTCGGCGGGCTGTTCCTTCATCCCGCGGCACGCGCCGGCGGACTCGGGCTGCTGCTCGCGCGCTCGCGTTACCTGTTCATCGCGCGCCACCGTGCACGTTTCGGCGACCGCATCCTCGCCGAGCTGCGCGGTGTAATCGACGAGGCGGGCGGCTCGCCCTTCTGGGACGGGGTTGCGGGCAAATTCTTCGGGATGAATTTCCAGGAAGCCGACCAGTTCAATGCGGTGCACGGCAACCAGTTCATCGCCGACCTGATGCCCAAGCATCCCGTCTATATCGCGATGCTGGGCGAGCATGCGCGCAGCGTTATCGGCGTCCCGCACCCGACCGGCCGCGCCGCGATGCGGATGCTGGAGAATGAGGGCTTCGCGTTCGAAAATTATGTCGACATCTTCGACGGCGGCCCGACGATGACCGCGCGCACCGATCAGGTCGCGAGCATTCGCGATGCGAAGCATGTCGAGGTGACGGGCATAGCCGAAGGCGGCGAGGACGCGCTGATCGCGACCGGCCGCCTCGCCGATTTCCGCTGCTGTTTCGGCAAGGTCGGCGCCGACGGCACGGTCGATGCCGAAACCGCGCGCATTCTCGGCGTCGGCAAGGGCGACGCGATCAGCTGGATCGGACGCTAGACCATGCTCACCGAAATCAATTTCGACGGAATCATCGGTCCGAGCCACAATTATGCCGGCCTCAGCCGCGGCAATATCGCCTCCGCAAGCAACGCGGGTGACGTGTCGCAGCCACGCGCCGCGGCGTTGCAGGGCATCGACAAGATGCGCCACAACCTGTCGCTCGGGCTGCCGCAGGGCTTCTTCATGCCGCTCGATCGCCCCGATGCGCCCTGGCTTGCAACGCTCGGCACGACGCCGGAGCAGGCGGAAGGACATCTCCGCGCGCAAGCCTGGTCGGCTTCGTCGATGTGGGCCGCGAACGCCGCGACCGTCTCCCCCGCCCCCGACAGCGCCGACGGCAAATGCCACCTGACCGTCGCGAACCTCGTCACCATGCCGCACCGCAGCCACGAATGGCCGGGCACGCTGGCGCAGCTTCGCCTCGCCTTCGCCAGCCCCGCTTTTGCGGTGCACGCCCCCATCCCCGCCCCTTTCGGCGACGAGGGCGCCGCCAACCATATGCGGCTGTGCAGCGGGCATGACGGCCAGGGCGTCGAAATCTTCGTCTATGGGTTAAGCGGCGGGCGCTTCCCAGCGCGCCAGCATCTCGACGCGTCGAAGGCGATCGCGCGCAACCACCGGCTCGATCCCGCGCGGACATTGTTCATCCGCCAGTCGGACACCGCGATCCAGGGCGGCGCGTTCCACAACGATGTCGTCGCGGTCGCGAACGAGCATGTGCTGTTCACCCACGAAACCGCCTTCGAGGACCGCGAGGCGGCGCACGCCGAAATTCGCGCCGCCTTCCCCGCGGTCGAGATCGTCGAAGTGCCCGCAAGCGCGGTGAGCCTGCCGGACGCGATCAAATCCTATCTGTTCAACGCCCAGCTCGTCAGCCTGCCCGACGGCGGCGGCATGGGGCTGGTGCTGCCGACCGAAGCGCAGGACACGCCCGCGGTGTGGAACTGGCTGGAGGCGCATGTCGCGGGCAATGGGCCGATCCGCCGCCTGCTGCCGGTCAATGTCCGCCAGTCGATGGCGAATGGCGGCGGCCCCGCGTGCCTGCGGCTGCGCGTCGTCGCCGACCCCGCGACGGTCGATCCGCGCTTCATCGCCGACGAAGCGAAGCTCGACCGCATCGCCGCCGTCGTGGCGCGCCATTGGCCCGAGGCGATCGCCCCCGGCGACCTCGCCTCGGCGGCGCTGGCAAACGACGTGCGGACGGCCCGCGCGGCGCTGCTCGAGACGCTCGACCTCGGCGAACTCGGTTGAAGATACGCGAACTGATCGGCACGGCGGAGGTCCCGGGCGGCGACGAACTGCGCCTGTACCGACGCGGCGACGATTTCATCATCGCGATCGATCGCAACGAATTGATGAGCAGCCGGATGAGCGGCTCCGAAGAAGCGCTCGCGACGATGACCTGCGACCGGCTGCGCAGCGCGAAGGGCGCCAGCCTGCTGATCGGCGGCTATGGCATGGGGTTTACCCTGCGCGCGGCACTGGCGACGCTCGGTCCCGACGCAAAAATTGCCGTCGCCGAGCTGGTGCCGGGCATCATCGAGTGGGCGCGCGGGCCAATGGCCGAACTGGCCGCAGGCTGTCTCGACGATCCGCGGGTCGAGCTGGTCCTCGGCGACGTGTCGAAGGCGATCGGCGCGGCGACGCGCCGCTATGATGCGATCCTGCTCGACGTCGACAATGGTCCCGATGGCCTGACACGCGAGGCCAATGAGGGGCTCTATTCCACGGCAGGCCTCGCGACGGCGAAGGCAGCGCTGCGCCCCGGCGGCATCCTCGCGATATGGTCGGCCGCCCCCGATGCCCGCTTTACCCGCCGGTTGGCGGCAGCGGGTTTTCAGGTCGAAGAGGTCGGCGTTCGCGCGCGCAGCAATGGCAAAGGCCCGCGGCACGTGATCTGGTTTGCCAGGACGGGTTAGTTGCGCGCCGCGCGGACGGCGGCTTCCGACCGATTGCGGACGTTCGCTATTTTTTATCAAGTGCCAAAATGTCGCGAGCGATCCTTGCCTCATCGCTCGGAATCTCAAATATGAACGCTGGCGAACAAGGTGCCTGAAGAACTGTTATTAGGTCAGCATTGTGATGCAATATTTCCGGCGTCGTAGCGTTAGCAGATCTCTCGGACCGTGGCGCGCGTAAGGCAGTCAGGAACGGGCCTTGGCCCATTTCGTCAGGCAGGGCAAAATTCGAGTTGTCCCACCTCGCTGTGAAGGTCTGCCCGACATCTCCGATCAGCGTCTCCTCAACTTGAACCGTAAATCTCGCATAATGTGCTTTGTTGCGGATCACCTCGTATCCCGAGATCCTGCCGACAACTACCAGATCGGCATTTTTTACGTCGGGGAGGTTCAACTCGTTGGTTACTCGGCATGCCAGAGCTGGTTGGCTCGCAAGCATCGTAACGACGGCCGCCACCGTCAACCCAACGCCCATCTGCATAAAAGTGCCCCTGAAAACCGCGCCTTCCGCGGCACGTTTATAGAATAGACAACTGATCGTTAATGTCCGCTTTCCGCCCCAAAAGCCGACGCCCCTTGCCTTGGCTTGTCGGATTAACTTACAGTTTACCATAAGCCCGGCGCGGCGAATCCCGCTTTTGCGCCGGTGGCACGGCTCTTGCTGGATAGATGGTGATGCTGAAAAAAATCGGACGCCTGTTCGTCATCAAGACCCGCCTCGAAGCGTGCCTCATCATCTATGCCCTCGCCGTCGGCGCGATGGCGCGCGGGGGTGCCTATCTGCATGAATATCCGGGGCTTGGCGGCAAGCTGCTGCTGATCGCGTGCAGCGGGTCGGTCTTCCTTGCCGGCGCCAAGATTTTCGATTGCCTCCGCTACGAACAGGCGGCAGCGGCCGCAAAGCAGCCGGGCTAGGCCCGCACGGCCTTTCGCGTGTCACCCAGATATGCGAAGGCAACTGCCATGAGCAGGATCAGCGGCCGCCCGGCCATCAGCACCGAGCATGTCTATGGCCTGAGCCTGCGCATCGCGCGCTGGCGCGAGGGGACGGCCGGCACACCGCTGTTGTTCCTCAACGGCATCGGCGCCGATATCGCCGCCGCGGCGCCGCTGCTCGCGCAAATCCACGACCGCGAGGTGTGGACGCTCGACATGCCGGGAGTCGGCGGTTCGCCCGACGCGCTGCTGCCCTATGGCGCGCCGACGATCGCGGCGGTGGTGATGGAGATTGCCGACCGGCTGGGTCACAAAAGCATCGATCTTGCGGGTTTCAGCTGGGGCGGCGCGCTGGCGCAGCAGATCGCGATCCAGTTTCCGGGGCGCGTCCGCCGGCTGGTGCTGATGGCGACCACCCCCGTCATGGGTGCCCCCGGGATCGGCTGGGCGGCGATGTTCGACGACGACATGCTGGCGAGCGGGCTCAAGATCCAGACTGCAACCCCGCTCGGCATCGCCTACCAGACCGCTGCCATGGCCGGGTGGACCAGCCTCGGCTTGCTGTCCGGGCTCAAGAACCTGCCGACGCTGGTCCTGATGGGCGAACGCGACGGCGTCATGCCCGCCTGTTTCGGCGAGATGCTGGCGGACCAGATCGACGGCGCGCTGCTGGAGCTGGTGCCGGGATCGCACCTCTTCCCCTTCACCCATGCCGCCGCCATTTCGTCGCGGATCAGCGCGTTTCTGGATCAACCGACGGCGGCACAAGCCGCCGCTTGAGGAAATCGGCGATCGCGGTGGCGGTCGCGTCGGGCGCTTCCTCCATCGGCAGATGGCCGATATCGGCGAGCAGCACGACTTCGGACCCCGCGATTCGCTCGTGAAAGGTCTGCGCCGCGCTGGGGTTGATCAGCCGGTCCCTGTCGCCGAACAGGATCAGCGTCGGCGCCTTGATTGCACCGACATGCGCCGCCATCGCAGGTTCGCGATCCATGCGCGCGCGCAGCACCGTCGCCTCGCGATTGCCGGGAAAGCGCAGCAGCTCCCAATAGCGATCGATCATCGCATCATCGACGATCGCCTGTTTCTCGAGCGACCCGCGCAGCGACTGTTCGACCAGCATCCGCGGCGTCACCCGCGTCGCGAGCCAGCGGCCGAAGGGATATTCGAGGACGCGGAAGCCGACGTTCGATTCGGGGCGCTTCTCCCCCTTGCGCAGCGGCATGCCCGCGGCGTCGATCAGCAGCAGCGCGTCGACGCGCGCCGGCTGCGCCAGCGCATAGCGCCACGCGACCCAGCCGCCCATCGAATTGCCGCCGAGGATAAAATGGTCGAGCCCGAGTTTCGCCGCGACCACGTCGACCGCGTCCATCATGCCGTCGGCGCCATAGTCACGGTCGGGCGTGGCCCCGGTCAGCCCGTGCCCGGGGAGGTCGAGCGTGACGATACGATATGTGCCGCCGAGCCGCTGCACGAGCGGTTCCCATGTCTGCAGGCTCGCGTTCGATCCGTGGAGCAGGATTATCGCGGGGCCATCGCGGCTTCCCTGATCGCGATAATGGATGCGCTGCCCCGCCGGCCCCGCGACAAACGCCGCGTTCGGCCCGCCATATTTCGCGATCATTTCGTCGCGATCGGTATCGGGGGTCAGGAGCAGCAGGAAACCGGCAACGAGCGCCAGCAGGATGCCGAGCGGAATCAGGACCCGCTTGCGCCGGAATATCGGACGCCGCGGCGGCGGCGGATCGAAATCTTCGTCGTCGACAATCATCACGCCCCCCTCAAGGCTGGGGTAACCCTAGCGGGCGGGCGCCGATCGTCAATGCGCGCTATTGATGGATCGACCGGCGGAAGGTTTCGGGCAGGAACAACAGGCCGACGACCAGCGTGATCACCGCGACGATCACGGGATACCAGAGGCCGTAATAGATATTGCCCGTCGCCGCGACCATCGCAAACGCCGTCGTCGGCAGGAAACCGCCGAACCAGCCGTTGCCGATATGATAGGGCAGCGACATTGCCGTGTAGCGGATGCGGGTGGGAAACAGCTCGACGAGCAGTGCGGCAATCGGGCCGTAGACCATCGTTACCAGCAGCACGAGGTAGAAGAGGATCGCCACGACGAGCGGCTTGTTGATCGCCGCCGGATCGGCCTTTGCCGGATAGCCCGCCTCCGCCAGCGCGCGTTCGAGATCCGAGCGGAAGGTGGCGATCGCGCCAGCGCGATCCTCTTCGGCCAGGCGCCAGGGATCGGGCGCGGCGAGGACGCGCGATCCGATGCGGACACGCGCGGGTTCGCCCGTCATGCGCTCGCGCGTGAACGCCGTGTAGTTCGCACCCGCCTTTGCCAGCGTCGACTTGATGATATCGCAACCGCTGCCTTCGAACTTGTTGCGCCCGATCGGGTCGAACTGGAACGAGCAGGCGCCAGGATCGGCGGCCATGATGACCGCAGCGTTCTGCTGCGCCTTGGCCATCGCGGGATTGGCCGCGCTGGTCAGCATCTGGAACGCAGGGAAATAGGTGATCGCGGCGAGCGCGCAGCCCGCGAGGATGATCGGCTTGCGCCCGACCTTGTCGCTGAGCCAGCCGAAGAAGATGAAAAAGGGCGTGCCGAGCGCAAGCGCGATGGCGATCAGGATGTTCGCGGTCGCGCCGTCGACCTTCAGCGTCTTTTCGAGGAAGAAGAGCGCGTAGAATTGCCCCGAATACCAGACGACCGCCTGCCCCGCGACCGCGCCGAACAGCGCAACGATCACCCATTTGAGGTTCTCCCAGCGGCCGAAGGCTTCGGTCAGCGGTGCCTTCGACGTCGTGCCCTCCTCCTTCATCTGCTTGAAGACCGGGCTTTCCTCGAGCTGGAGGCGGATCCACAGCGACACGCCGAGCAGGATCACCGAAATGAGGAAGGGAATGCGCCAGCCCCAGTCGGCAAACGCCGCCTCGCCCATCGCCGAGCGGATGACGATGACGACGCCAAGCGCCGCGAACAGGCCGAGCGTCGCGGTGGTCTGAATAAAGCTGGTGAACAGGCCGCGTTTGCCGTCGGGGGCATGTTCGGCGACATAAGTGGCGGCACCGCCATATTCGCCGCCGAGCGCGAGCCCCTGGACGAGGCGGAGCAGTACGAGGAGGATCGGCGCCGCGACGCCGATCGACGCATAGCTTGGAAGCACGCCCACGAGGAAGGTCGAGGCGCCCATCAGGCCCATGGTGACGAGGAAGGTGTTCTTGCGCCCGACAAGGTCGCCGATGCGCCCGAAGACGAGCGCGCCAAAGGGCCTTACCGCAAAGCCCGCGGCAAAGGCCCCGAGCGCGAAGATGAAACCGGTGGTTTCGTTGACGCCCGAGAAGAATTGCGCCGAGATGATCGTCGCGAGCAGGCCATAGAGGTAGAAATCATACCATTCGAACACCGTGCCGAGCGACGAGGCGAGGATGACCTTGCGTTCGCTCTGCCGGCTATCGATTGCCGCCGCGCCATCACCGTTCGTCATCCGCTACCCCTTCGCCCGTCATCTTGTGGGCGAAGGGTCTAGCGGATGGGCGGCAAGCGTCAACCGACGCGCTTCACCGCGCCCTTGTGCGCACCGACGCTCTTGTTGCGCGGGCGGAAACGGCGCTTGCGCTGACCTTCTGCGCCTTCGCCGGCAGGCGCGCCGTCGCGGCGCGGGCCGCGGTCGCCGCGCGGCTTGTTGCCGTCACGGCCGCGGAGCGCGTCTTCGCGCTGGCGCTGCGGGTTGCGGCCCTGGCTGCCAGTGTCGCGCGGCGGCTGCGCCGGCTTCGGCAGGTTCCGCACCAGCTCGGTGAAATTCTCGGGCAGCGGCATCGGTTCGGACTTTGACCGCGTGACGCGCTCGATATCGCGCATGTACGGACGCTCGTCGGGCGCGATGAAGCTGATCGCCTTGCCCTCGGCGCCGGCGCGCGCGGTGCGGCCGATGCGGTGGACATATTGTTCGGGAACGTTCGGGATCTCGAAGTTGATCACATGGCTGACGCCCGACACGTCGATACCGCGTGCGGCAATGTCGGTCGCGACGAGCAGCTTGATGTCGCCCGAGCGGAACGCCTGCAGCGCATGGGTGCGCTGCGACTGGCTCTTGTTACCGTGGATCGCCATCGCCTTGATGCCCGCGCCGGCAAGGTGGCGCACGACGCGGTCGGCGCCATGCTTGGTGCGGGTAAAAATCAGCGCGCGGTCGATATCTTCGCTGGCGATGACCGAATGGAGCAGCGCCTGCTTTTCCTTCTGTTCGACGAAGGTCGAATATTGGCTGATCTTTTCGACCGTGGTCGCCGCCGGCGTGACCGACACGGTCACCGGATCCTCGAGGAACTGTTCGGCCAGATGCGCAATTTCCTTCGGCATCGTCGCCGAGAAGAAAAGGTTCTGACGGCGCGACGGCAGCAGCTTGGCGATGCGGCGCAGCGAGTGGATGAAGCCCATGTCCATCATCTGGTCGGCTTCATCGAGGACGAAGATTTCGACGTCGTCGAGGCGCAGCGCGCGCTGGTCGATCAGGTCGAGCAGACGGCCCGGCGTGGCGACGAGGATTTCGACGCCCTGTGCAAGGTCGCGGATCTGCTTGTTGATCGGCACGCCGCCAAAGACGGTCGAGACGCGCAGTTTGGTGAAACGGCCGTAATCGCGGCAGCTCTGCGCGATCTGCGCCGCGAGCTCGCGCGTCGGCGCGAGCACGAGCATCCGGCAGCTGCGCGGGTTGGTCTTGTGCGGATAGGTGATCAGGTGGTGGATCGAGGGCAGCGAGAAGCCGGCGGTCTTGCCGGTTCCGGTCTGCGCGATGCCGCACAGGTCGCGGCCCTTCATCAGCGGCGGGATCGCCTGCGTCTGGATCGGGGTCGGCTGGGTATAATCCTTGGCGGCAAGCGCGCGATTGATGTCGGCGTGCAGGCCAAAGTCATTAAAAGTCGTCATAAAATACTCACAAAGGGCGACGCGCACAGCGTCCGTTCGCATCGAACGGACGGCGCACGGCCGCGGGTTCGAAACGACCCGCGTGAAAGGGTGCCTCTGAGGACAAAGCGCTGGTCCGGCTCGCCCGCGCCTGAAAATGGGCGGGAAATCACGCTGCCGGTGGTTGCGGCGGGTCGTCCCGCCATGCTGCGCTGCACAATATATGGCATAGTGCCCGCAATTTTGCAAGGCGATTACGAATGTTCGTGTCGCGCGCCTTGTCGAGGCGCCGTTCTTTCTGCATCAAAAGCAAAAGAGGGAGAGCGATATGGCCGAGAAGATCATCGTCATCGACGAGGGCACAACCTCGACCCGCACGATGCTCTTCGAAGCCGACGGCACGCCGCTGGGCAGCGCGCAGCGCGAGATTCGCCAACATTATCCGGGACCGGGACTGGTCGAGCATGACGCCGCAGAAATCTGGGCTGCCACCCTCGCCTGCACGCGCGATATGGTCGAACAGGCGGGCGGCGCGCATCAGGTGGCGGCGATCGGCATCACCAACCAGCGCGAAACGGTGGTGTTCTGGGACCGCAAGACGGGCGAGCCGCTGGCGCCCGCCATCGTCTGGCAGGATCGCCGCACCGCCGCCGATTGCGCCGCGCTGAAGGAGGCGGGGCATGAGGCGATGGTGCAGGCCCGTAGCGGGCTGCTGCTCGATCCCTATTTTTCGGGGAGCAAGATCGGCTGGGCGCTGAACCACTGGCCGCAACTTCGCGAGGCAGGAGATCGGCTCGCGGTCGGGACGATCGAATCCTATCTCGTCTATCGACTGACCGGCGGTGTCCATGTCACCGACGCCACCAACGCGTCGCGCACCTCGCTGATGGACATCAACGGCGCCGGCGGCTGGGATGGCGAACTCTGTGACCTGCTCGGCGTGCCCGTGGCGCTGCTTCCCGAAATCACCGGCTGTACGGCCACCGTCGGCGTAGCCGAACCCGCACTGTTCGGGAGCCCGATCCCGATCTGCGGCATGGCGGGCGATCAGCAGGCCGCAACGATCGGTCAG
Source organism: Sphingopyxis sp. LARHCG72 (assembly GCF_052871675.1). Classification (NCBI taxonomy): domain Bacteria; kingdom Pseudomonadati; phylum Pseudomonadota; class Alphaproteobacteria; order Sphingomonadales; family Sphingopyxidaceae; genus Sphingopyxis; species Sphingopyxis sp. LARHCG72. Next base: position 483,200 of record NZ_JBIXJU010000003.1, read on the forward strand.
GCCTGCCTGTCCCCGGGACAGACCAAGGCGACCTTCGGCACCGGCGCGTTCATCCTGTCGGCGAGCGGTACCACCCGGCCGGTATCGGCGAACCGCCTGCTCGCAACTATACTCGTGCAGGAGGGCGATGTGCGCTCCTACGCGCTCGAAGGGTCGGTATTCGTCGCGGGCAGCCTGATCAAATGGCTACGCGACGGGCTCGGCCTGCTTGCGAGCGCGGGCGAGAGCGAGGGGCTGGCGCGGTCAGTCGCCGACAATGGCGGCGTCTATCTGGTCCCTGCCCTCACCGGGCTCGGCGCGCCGCACTGGCGGCCTGATGCGCTGGCCGCGCTGTCGGGGCTCAGTTTCGCGAGCACCAAGGCGCATGTCGCCCGTGCCGCGCTCGAGGCACAGGCCTATCAGGCGCACGATCTGAAATCGGCGTTCGCTGCCGATGGTGTCGATTGGGCCGAAGTGCGTATCGACGGGGGCATGGCGGCGAACGACTGGATGGCGCAGGATCTGGCCGACATGCTGGACCTGGTGGTCGAACGGCCGGGGTTCGTCGAAAGCACGGCACTGGGCGCCGCGATGCTCGCGGCGACGGGCGCGGGGCTGTACCCCGACCTCGCAAGCGCTGCCGCGACGATGCGCGGTACCGCGACGCGCTTCACGCCCGCGCTGGCTGCCGGAAAACGCAAAACGCGCCTTGCCGGCTGGCAAAGCGCGCTTGCAAAGGTTCTGGGCTGACCCCCGCTTTCGCAGGGGCAGACGCCATTAACGCTTGAGCGAGAGACCGCCGAAACGCTTGTTGAACTTCGCGACCTGGCCGCCCGCGTCGAGCATACGGCCCGTGCCGCCGGTCCACGCCGGGTGCGCGGTGGGGTCGATTTCGAGCGTCATCGTGTCGCCCTCTTTGCCCCAGGTCGAGCGCGTCTGATATTCGGTACCATCGGTCATCTTGACCGTGATCATGTGGTACGCGGGGTGGATATCTTTTTTCATGTCATGGGCTCCTGTGCTGCTGGTTACCGACCAGCTAGCTGTGAGTCTGTGCTTTCCCCTCTATGGGGCTCGCGAAGCGGTGGCCCCTAACGGTGAATGGCTGATTTTGCAAGCCTTGCTTAGTCGCTCGGCGGATCGGCGATCATCGCGGTGAACTGGCATTCCGCGGCAAGGGCGTCGCCGAGCATCGCCCGTCCCTCGAACTTGCAGATGTTCCGCTTGGCCTGGACGATCGTGACGTGGAGGTCGAGCAGGACGCCGGGTTCGACGGGCTTGCGGAACTTCACGCCGTCGATCGCCATGAAATAGACGAGCTTGCCCGAGCCGCCGAGGCCGAGCGATTCGACCGCCAGGATGCCGCCGGCCTGCGCCAGCGCCTCGACGATGAGGACGCCGGGCATGATCGGCCGGCCGGGGAAATGCCCCTGAAAGAAGGGCTCGTTGATCGTCACCGCCTTGACCGCGTGGATCGAGGTGTCCTTCACCATCGATTCCACCCGGTCGACGAGCAGCATCGGATAACGGTGCGGCAACAGCGTCAGGATCCGGCGGATATCCACCGGTCCCATCGTGCCGTCCGGCTTTTCCCCGTCCGTCATCGGACTTAGCGGGTCGTCGGTGCGGTGCCGGTCGGTGCCGGAGCAGCGGGTGCGGCGGCCGGCTGAGCCGCGCGCGCTGCCTGCAGCAGCTGGCCCGGACGATAGCCGGCGGGTGCCGCGATCGACACCGACGGGACAAGGCGGTTGATCTCCGCGACCACCGCGGCGGTGATGTCGGTATTGTTTTCACGCGCGATCACGGCTTCGGGCGTCAGCAGCAAATCGATCTTGCGCGCGGTCATCGCCGCCTTCACTGCGTCGTTGAGACGAAGCTGGACTTGCTCCTGCGCATAGGCAGCGGCCAGTTCGATGGGCTCGCCGATCTTGCTGAGTTCGGCCTGCGCCGAGGTGCGCTTGTCCTGCAGCGCCTTGCCGGCCGCCTGGATGGCGGTCTGGTTCTGCGGCGACCGCTTCACTTCCTCATTATATTTGGCGACCAGGACATTGAGTTCGGCCTGCAGCGTCTGCTCGCGCGTTCCCTGCTGATCCAGCTGTGCCTTGTAGGTCGTCTGGATCTGCTGGCCGGCGGTGTTCATCGCGCTCGACTGGCGAATCGCGCCTTCGAGATCGGCGACGGCAATTGCCTTCGCCTGCGCCGCGGCCGGCGCGGCGAGCATGGGCGAAACCGACAGCGCGGCAATGGCAAGCGCCGAAGCAGTGAGAATTTTCTTCATCAGAATTGGGTTCCTACGTTGAATGAGAAGCGTTTGGTATCATCGCCCTCTTCTTTGCGAAGGGCGTAAGCGAAGTCGATCCGGAAGGGACCGAAGGGAGAATTCCAGTTGACCCCGGCGCCGATCGAAACGCGCGGCATCCAGGTGTCGCCAAAGAAGCGTTCCTCGAAGGGTGCCAGCGAGGAGAAGCCATTCGCGGTGTCGCAGGTCGTGAAATCACCCGATGGCGTGCCGTCGGGGTTGGGCGTGTTGGTCGCAAAGGTCTTCACGCCCGTGGTGGCATTGCGGCACAGGAATTTGGTAAACCCGTCGGCCGGATCGCGGAAATCGGCGAGCGTCGTCAGCGTCGGACGCTTGACGCTGAACACCGAACCGACGTCGACGAAGACCGACGGCCGGAGCCCCATTTCCTTCGCGCCGCTGCCCAGCGGAATATCGAGTTCCAGACGGCCCTGATAATAAGCGCGGCCGCCGAGCGCGTCGTCGATCTGCCCGCGATTGTCGTTCGACGTATCGACGACCGGATTGGTCGGATCATAGGTGACACCATAGCGGATCACGCGCGGGCCGACGCCGCGAATGTCAAAACCGCGCATCTGCGGTTCGCCGAGGAAGAAGCGGTCGGTCAGGCGAACCTTGTCGCTGGTCGGGGTCGGCCGTCCGCCGAACGGATAGATATAGCCGCCCTCGGCCGACAGGTTGAGGATGAAGCGGCTGCCGAGATTGAAGTGCTTCGACGCATTGGCGCGCGTCCGGACATATTTGACGCTGCCGCCGAGGCCCGCGAAATCCTGGCTGAGCGACAGCGACTGGCCGCGGGTCGGGCGCAGGCGGTTGTCGCGGTCGTCATAAGCGAGCGTGTAGCCGAGTAGCGAGGTCGTCCGCGTGCCGATCGCATCGCAGAGGTAACGGCCCGCGACGAGCGGATCGCACTCGTTCCCGAAATAATAGATCCCCTTGTCGAGCGTCACATCGTCGAAGTTGATGCTGTAGCGCGCGAAGAAGGACATGAATTCGGTCAGCGGCACGCCGGCGTTGATCTGCGCGCCGGTCGTGACCTGCTGGAACGTCGTCCGGCGGTCGTTGTTGATGAAGTTGAACGAGTTCAAATCGCGGCGATAGATGCTGCCGCCGATCGAGATATTGCGGTCGAACAGATAGGGTTCGGTAAAGCCGAGTTCGACCGACTTCGAATAGCTCGAATAGTTGACCGAGGCCTGGAGCTGCTGGCCGAGGCCGCGGAAGTTGCGCTGACGGATCGAGGCCTGGAGCAGGAAATTCTCGATCGACGAGAAGCCGGCCGACAGCGACAGTTCGCCGGTCGGCTTTTCCTCGACATTGGTTTCGAGGATGATGCGGTCGGGCGCGCTGCCTTCCTTGCGCTCGATTTCCAGATTTTCCTGGAAATAGCCCAAGCTATTGATGCGGTTCTCGGTGCGCTTGATACCGAAGCTGTTGAAGGCGTCGCCTTCGTTCAGGCGGAATTCGCGGCGGACCACCTTGTCGTGCGTCAGCGTGTTGCCGTTGACGTCGATGCGCTCGACATAAGTACGCGGGCTTTCGCCGACGTTGAAGGTGATCGCCATCGTCTTGGTTTCGGGATCGCGGCGGAATTCGGGGTTGATGTCGGCAAAGGCATAGCCGAACAGCCCGGCGGTCTCGCTGAGGCTTTCGACCGTGTCCTCGACCAGCTTCGCATCATACCAGTCGCCGGTGTGCATCGGCAGCAGCTTCTTCAGCATTTCGGGCTGGAAGTCGCGGATCTCGCTCTTCACGTCGACGTCGCCGAACTTATAGCGTTCGCCTTCCTCGACCACATAGGTGATGATGAAGTCCTGCTTGTTGCTCGTCAGCTCCGCCACCGCCGAGATGACGCGGAAATCGGCGTAACCGTTGGTGAGGTAGAAGAGGCGCAATTTCTGCTGGTCATAAGCGAGGCGATCGGGGTCGTAGCTGGTGTTCGACGACAGGATCGTCATCAGGCTCGACTGCTTCGTCGCCATCTCGTCCTTGAGGTCGCCGTCGCTGAACTTCTCGTTGCCGATGATGTTGATCTGGCGGACCTTCGACTTCGGTCCTTCGTTGATCTCGAACACCACGTCGACGCGGTTCTGGTCGAGCGACACCATCTTGGGCTCGACGGTCGCGGCGAAGCGGCCCTGCCGCTTGTAGAGTTCGATAATACGCGCGACGTCGGCGCGGACCTTCGAGCGGGTGAATATCTGGCGCGGCGCCAGCTTGATCTCGGGCCGGATCTTGTCTTCCTTGAGGCGCTTGTTGCCTTCGAGGATGACGCGGTTGATCACCGGGTTCTCGGTCACCTGGATCGTCAGCGCACCGGCGTTGTCGGTGATCTGGAAATCCTTGAACAATTCGGTCGCGGCGAGGTCCTTCAGCGCCTGGTCGAGCACCGAACGATCATATTGCTGACCGACGCGCAGCCGCAGGTACGACAGGATCGTCTGCGCTTCGAGCCGCTGGTTGCCGACGACGGTGATCGACTGGACAGTCGTCGCGGTCGGCGCCGCTTCGGGAGCGGGCGCGGGGACGGTCGGCGGCGCCACTTGCTGCGCCATCGCCGGCGCCGCGAGCATCGTACCTGCCATGAGGAGGGCCGACAGCTGTGTCCGCGCCGAGAATTTGTGTGAAGCCACGCTGTTCATCCCGAAAAAATAACTCGAAAGCGACAAACCCGCCTGACCGCAGGTTCGCGCGCAACTCCCTGCCCCAGACTCGCTAGCCAATCAAGCGCGCGATCCGGTCCCACAGGCCCAATGAGGCCAAATCGTTGAAAGTTACGACCAGCATCAGCGTGACAACCGCCGCAAAGCCGAACCGAAACGCCCATTCCTGCACCTGCAGCGGCGCGGGGCGCCGGCGGATCGCTTCATAGGCATAAAATAGCAAATGGCCACCATCGAGCATCGGCAATGGCAAGAGGTTGATGAACCCCAGATTGATGGAAATCAGCGCGATGAAGAATATCAGCGACGCAAGGCCGAGCGTCGCGGCCTGCCCCGAAACCTCGGCGATCTTGACCGGGCCGTTCATGTCCTTGATCGACCGGCGCCCGGTCAGGAACTGGCCCAGCACCTCGCCCGTCTGCCGGACGATCTGCCAGGTCTGGTGCAGCCCGACAGCGGGCGCTTCGAGCAGCGACACCGGCTGCAACTGCGGCGCCGGCGGCGCGAGGCCGATGATCGCGCGCTCATATTCCTTGCCGAACGGGTCCTTCTCGGTGACCAGCCGCGGGGTCAGCTCGACGGTGCGCTCGCTTCCGGAGCGGAGGACGCGCACCTGCATCGCCTCGCCCGGGCGATGCGCGACCGCCATCGGGATGTCGCCGAAGGTCTCTATCGGCCGCCCGTCGATCGTGACGATCCGGTCGCCGATGCGCAGACCGGCAGCGGCCGCCGCCGATCCGGCCTCGATCCCGCCCGCGACGGGCGGCGTCACCGGCTTGCCGCCGGCCCAGGCGAAGCCCGCGAGGATCAGGATCGCGAACAGGAAATTGGTGACGGGGCCCGCAGCGACGATCAACGAGCGCTTCCACACCGGCTGCGCCGGGAACGTGTGCGACTTTTCCGCGGCCGGCAGTTGGTGCCAGGTCGCGTCGGGCTGGCTGACCGCGTCGCGGTCGCCCGCGAACTGCACATAGCCGCCGAGCGGCAGCCAGCCGATCTTCCATTCGGTGCCGCGCTTGTCCCTCCATCCGAGGATCTTGCGCCCGAAACCGATCGAGAAGGTGTCGGCCTTCACCCCGCACCAGCGCCCGACGATGTAATGGCCATATTCGTGCACGAACACGAGCGGACCGAGCACGAGCAGGAAGGCGAGGACGGTAAAAGCGAAACCCGGGGTCTCAAGCATGTTCAAATTGGTCCACAAAATATTGGGCAGCCGCGCGGGATGCGGCATCGACGCTGAATATGTCCTGAAGCGAGGCGGGGACCGCAGGGGCCGCCGCATCGATCACCCGGCGCACCGTATCGACGATCGCGGGAAAGGAAATCCGTCCGCCAAGGAAAGCGGCGACCGCCACCTCGTTCGCGGCGTTGAGCTGCGCGGGGCGCGCGCCGCCCTCGGCGATCGCGGCGCGGCAGAGCGCGGTCGCGGGAAAGCGCACTTCGTCGGGCGCCTCGAAATCGAGCCGCGCGATGGTCGCGAGGTCGAGCGGCGCGCACGGCGTCGCCATCCGTTGCGGCCAGGCGAGCGCGCTGCTGATCGGGATGCGCATGTCGGGTGAGCCAAGCTGCGCCAGCGTCGAGCAGTCGATATATTCGACGAGGCTGTGGATTACCGATTGCGGGTGGACGAGGATTTCGATCCGCTCGAGCCCGACCGGGAACAGGTGATGCGCCTCGATCAGCTCGAGGCCCTTGTTCATCATCGTCGCCGAATCGACGCTGATTTTCGCACCCATCGACCAGTTCGGGTGCGCCACCGCCTGCGCCGGGGTCACGAGGGCCATGTCGGCGGCGCTCATCGTGCGGAACGGGCCGCCGCTCGCGGTCAGGATGATGCGGCGCACCTGGTCGATCCGCCCGCCCGCGAGGCACTGGAAGATCGCATTATGCTCGCTGTCGACGGGCAGGATCGTCGCGCCCGAGTTGCGGGCCGCGGCGGTCATCAACTCGCCGGAAGATACGAGCGCCTCCTTGTTGGCGAGCGCGACGTCGGTTCCGGCTTCGAGCGCCGCCATCGTCGGCGCCAGCCCCGCGATCCCGACGATCGCAGCCATCACGAGATCGGCCGGACGCCTTGCCGCCTCGACCAGCGCATCGGCGCCCGCCGCGGCTTCGATCCCCGTACCCGCAAGCGCCTCCTTGAGCGCACCGTAAAGCGCCTCGTCGGCGACCACAGCGATGTCGGGGCGGAATTCCTTCGCGAGCTTCGCCAGTTCGGCGACGTCGCTGTTGGCGGTCAGCACCCCGACCGCCCACGCCTCTCCGTCGCGCCGCACGAGGTCGAGGGTCGATTGCCCGACCGATCCCGTCGCACCGAACAGCGAGAGGCGGCGGCGCGTCATGTCAGGCCGCCGCCCGCACGGCGATCTGTCCCGCAAACGCCAGCGCGCCGAGCAGCAGCGCCACCGGCAGCACGCCGTCGACGCGGTCGAACAGGCCGCCATGGCCTGGAATGAGCTTGCCCGAATCCTTTACCCCCGCGCGGCGCTTCATCCAGCTTTGGGCGAGGTCGCCGAGCTGCGCGAGCAGCCCCATGAACAGGCCGATCCACAAGGGCACGCCGACGATGCCCGCGCGGTCGCCGATGGTGGCGCTGGCGATCAGCGCGGCGACCATGCCGCCGATCAGCCCCGACCAGGTCTTCGACGGGCTGATTTTCGGCGCGAGGCGCGCGCCCCCAAAGGCGCGGCCCGCGAAATAGGCGCCGATATCGGTCGCCCAGACCATGCCGAAGACCCAGAGCGCGGCGGTGACGCCCAGATGGTCGCGAATGAACCACAGCCCCGCCATCGCGCCGAGGACGAGGACCGGGCCGAGGATATTGAGCGCGGTCTTGGCCCCGCCGCCCAGCGTCATCCGCTTTACCAGCTGGAACCATTCGACGAGGACGAGCGCACCGCCGACGAGGAGCAACAGGCCGAAGGCGATGCCGCCGAACCAGAGCGCGGTGCCCGCGATCGCGAACAGGATGATCGCCGAACCAATCCGTACCCAAAGATCCGATTTACCCGCTGCCGCCATGCCCTAAAGTCCCCCGTATCGGCGGTCGCGCCGCGCAAAATGGTCGAGCGCTGCTTTCAGATCGGCCGGTTTGAAATCGGGCCACAGCTTGTCGGTGAAATAGAGTTCGGCATAGGCCGACTGCCAGAGCAGGAAATTCGACAGCCGCACTTCGCCCGACGTGCGGATCAGCAGGTCGAGCGGCGGCATGTCCGCTGTATCGAGGTTCGCCTCGATCGCATCGGCCGTGATCTCGCCCGATGCAGCCGCAGCGGTCGCCGCGCGCACCAACTCGTCCTGCGCGCCATAGTTGAGCGCGACCGCGAGCGTCGTGCGCTTGTTGCCCGAGGTGCGAGTCAGTGCATTTTCGATCAGCGCGACGACATCGGGCGCGAGCGCCCGCCAGTTGCCAATGACTTTCAGCTTCACATCGTTCGCGGCGAATTCGTCGAGGTCAGACAGGATGAAGCGCTTCATCAGCCCCATCAGGTCGCTGACCTCTTCCTCGGGCCGTTTCCAGTTTTCGGAACTGAAGGCGTAGAGCGTCATCGCCTCGATGCCGAGGTCGCCCGCCGCGCGCACGATGGTGCGCACCGCCTCGACCCCGGCCTTGTGCCCGGCGACGCGGGGCAGCAGGCGCTTCTTGGCCCAACGGCCATTGCCGTCCATGATGATGGCGACATGGCGTGCGCCGTGGCTGGCGGCTGGTGTCGTCATAATCTGCACAGGGTCCCGGAAACCGACCGATCCACTAGCCCAGGATTTCCTTTTCCTTGGCGGTCGCGGCGGCGTCGATTTCGGCGATCGTCGCGTCGGTCAGCTTCTGGACCTCGGTTTCCGACCGCTTGCGATCGTCCTCGCTGATTTCCTTCTTGTTCTCGTCGGCCTTGAGATTGTCCATGCCGTCACGGCGGACGTTGCGGACCGCGACGCGTGCCTTTTCGGCATATTGGCCGGCGAGCTTCGAAAGTTCCTTGCGGCGCTCCTGCGTCATTTCGGGGATCGGCAGGCGCAGCATCTGGCCGTCGACGATCGGGTTGAGGCCGAGGCCGGCGGAACGGATCGCCTTGTCGACGGGGCCGACGTTCGACTTGTCCCACACCTGCACCGACAGCATCCGCGGCTCGGGAGCGCTGACCGAGGCGACCTGGTTAAGCGGCATGTGGCTGCCATAGACCTCGACCGTCACCGGATCGAGCAGCGCGGTGTGCGCGCGACCGGTGCGCAGGCCCGCGAGGTCGCTCTTCAGCGATTCGACCGCGCCGTGCATGCGGCGCTCAAGGTCGGCCTTGTCATATTTCGCCATCTGTCTTTCCTCTCTTGATTGCTCAGGCCGCAGCGTCGCCGGGCGTGTTTTCGTCAGTCGGCATCGCCGACGATGGTGGAAACGCCCTCGCCCGCCAGCACGCGCGCCAGATTGCCGGGTTCGCGGATGTTGAACACGACGATCGGAATATGGTTGTCGCGGCAGAGCGCCACCGCGCTCGCGTCCATCACCTTCAGATTGTCGGCGAGCACGCGGTCATAGCTCAGCGTGTCGTAACGGACCGCGTTCGGGTCCTTCTTCGGATCGGCGTTATAGACGCCGTCGACGCTGGTACCTTTCAGCAGCGCGTCGCATTTCATTTCGGCGGCGCGGAGCGCAGCCCCGCTGTCGGTCGTAAAATAGGGCGCACCGACACCCGCGGCAAAGATCACCACGCGGCCCTTTTCCATATGGCGCTCGGCGCGGCGGCGGATAACGGGCTCGCACACCTTGTCCATCTCGATCGCCGACTGGACCCGCGTTTCGACGCCAAGCTGTTCGAGTGCATTCTGCATCGCCAGCGCGTTCATCACGGTCGCGAGCATGCCCATATAGTCGGCCTGCGCGCGGTCCATGCCCTTGGCGGCGCCCGCCATACCGCGAAAGATATTGCCGCCACCGATGACGAGGCAGATTTCAAGCCCGCGCCCCTTCGCTTCCTTGACCTCGGCCGCCATGCTCGCGACCGTTTCGGGGTCGATGCCAAAGGGGCTGGAGCCCATCAACGCCTCGCCCGACAGTTTCAGCAAAATGCGTTTCATGCCGGGCAGAGCCATAGTTGGGGGAACCTTATGTAATCGATGAATAAGCGAATGGCGCGCACCCTAGTCAGAGTACGCGCCATTGCCAAGCGGACTGCGGCGCCGCAGCGCTGCAATCGCGCGTATCTTTTATCAGACGCCAGCGGCGGCCGCGACTTCCGCCGCGAAGTCGCTTTCTTCCTTCTCGATGCCTTCACCGAGCTGGAAGCGGACGAAGCCCTTGAGCGTGATCGTCGCGCCGACATCCTTGCCGGCGGCGGCGACGACTTCGGCGACCGGGGTCTTGCCGTCCATCACGAAGAGCTGCGACAGCAGCGCATTTTCCTTGCGGTACTTGGCGATCGCGCCGTCGACCATCTTGCCGACGATTTCGGCGGGCTTGCCCGACTGGGCTGCCTTTTCTTCGGCAATCGCACGTTCGCGCGCGACGAGGTCGGCGTCGAGATCGTCGCCGTTCAGCGCCAGCGGGTTCGCGGCGGCGACGTGCATCGCCAGCTGCTTGCCGAGCGGTTCAAGAACGTCGGCGCCGGCGGTCGATTCAAGCGCGATCAGCACGCCGATCTTGCCCATGCCGGGTGCGGCAGCGTTGTGAACATAACCCGTGACGACGCCCGAGCCGACCGAGACGACCGCGCTGCGGCGCAGCGACTGGTTTTCACCGATCGTCGCGATGTTGCTGGTCAGCTTTTCCGCGACGGTGCCGCCGGTCGGATAGGCCGCAGCGTTCAGCGCGTCGATGTCGGTGATGCTGCCGGCAAGCGCGACCTGCGTCACGTCACGGACGAATTCCTGGAACTGCTCATTCTTGCCGACAAAGTCGGTTTCGCTGTTCACTTCGACGAGCGCACCCTTGGCGCCCTCGGTCGCAAAGCCGACGAGACCTTCGGCCGCGACGCGGCCGGCCTTCTTGGCCGCGGCGGCGAGACCCTTGGTGCGCAGCCAGTCGATCGACGCTTCGATGTCGCCGTTGTTTTCGGCGAGCGCTTTTTTGCAGTCCATCATGCCTGCGCCCGTCCGGTCGCGCAGTTCCTTGACGAGGGCGGCCGTAATCTCAGCCATGGAATATTCCTTTCAAAAGGGGCGAGCCCATCTGGCCCGCGGGACGCCCGCGCGCATGGCGGGGCGATAAGTCAGAGGAATGACAGGGACGGCGGCCACTGGAAGCAGCGCGCCATCCCATCATGCCCGAGAGCGATTATGCGTCGCTCTGACGTTCGGTTTCGGCGGCAGCTTCGGCCGGGACCTGTTCGTCCTCGGTCACCGGAGCGGCGGCTTCTTCGACCAGAACGGGTTCGGCGGTCGGCTCGACAGCGGCGCCAAGGTCTTCGCCGCGGTTGGCGCGGGCCTGCTGGCCGCCACGCGTCGCCGCCTGGGCAACCGCATCGCAGTAAAGGCGGATGGCGCGCGCGGCGTCATCGTTCGCCGGAACCGGGAAAGCGATGCCGTCGGGCGAGACGTTCGAATCGAGGATCGCGACGACGGGGATGCCAAGGACGTTGGCTTCCTTGATCGCCAGCTCTTCCTTGTTCGCGTCGATCACGAACATCACGTCGGGGATGCCGCCCATGTCGCGGATGCCGCCCAGGCTCATTTCGAGCTTGTCGCGCTCGCGCGTCTTGTTGAGCACTTCCTTCTTGGTGAGGCCCGAGGTGTCGCCCGAGAGCTGCTCTTCGAGCGTCTTGAGGCGCTTGATCGAGTTCGAGATCGTCTTCCAGTTGGTGAGCATGCCGCCCAGCCAGCGGTGGTTGACGAAATGCTGACCCGAAGCGCGGGCCGCATCGGCGATCGGGCCCTGCGCCTGGCGCTTGGTGCCGACGAACAGGACCTTGCCACCGGCCGCCGACGACGACGCGATGAAGTCGAGCGCACGCGCGAAGAGCGGCACGGTCTGCGACAGGTCGAGGATGTGGATGCCGTTGCGCGCGCCGAAGATATACGGCTTCATGCGCGGGTTCCAACGGTGGGTCTGGTGGCCGAAGTGGGCGCCAGCTTCGATAAGATTCTGCATCGTGACGACAGGTGCCGCCATAGTCTTTCTCCTTCCGGTTAGTCCTCTGAAAGGCAAGAACCGAGGCATCCGCGAAGAGATGATCCCGGCACCGGTATGTGCGCCTTCCATGTGGAATGGGCGGCCCGTTAGCGGGCTTGGCCACCAAAAGCAAGGGCCGCGCGCGCATTTTCGGGTTCAACCGAACGACGGCGTCGACTCAATTCGTCGACAAAGCGACTCCGTTCGTCGCAAACAGGTTGAGAACAAAACGGGAACATGGAACGAAAAGACCATGGAAACCGTCGCTGGTTAACCAAAGGTTTCGCATACGAAAGCCGAAAGGACAAGATCATGGTTCAGGTCGCAGCCGCCCTCCTCTTCGCCCTCGCCGCCGGTCTCGGCGTCACGGTGATCCTGGCCATGCTCAAGAATAACGAGAATGCGATTCTCTCGGCGCTGCTCGGCGAAGGCGCCTTCCCTGCCGATACTGCGCCGCAGCCTGGACCCGCATCGCAGACGGTGACGCTGCGCCGTTCGCCGACGCGCCGCGATGCCCCGCGCCCCGTCCGCGCCGCGGCTCGCATGCAGCCGGCGCTCAGCCGCGCCGCCTGACCTTCGCATAGCTTGCAATGCCGAACGGCAGCAACACGAGGTAGAGCGCGCACACCGCCAGCAACGTTTGCCACGGCGCGGTGACGAGCGCCGCGCCGAGCAGGCCGACGCCCGCGAGTGCGAACAGCCGCCACGAGCGGCGGAGCCGGATCGACGACCAGCTGTAGGTCGGGATCGCAGAAATCATCAGCATCGCGACGCCGAGCGCCCAGGGCATGACGACATACCATTCGCGGAACAGGTCGTTCCCGGTCACCAGCCACAGATAGACGGGAACGAACGACAGTCCCGCGCCCGCGGGGGCCGGAATGCCGGTCATGAAGCCCGCCGATTTGTGCGGCTGGAAATCGGCATCCATGCGCGAATTGAAGCGCGCGAGGCGGAGCGCGCAGCATACCGCGAGCGCCAGCGCCGCGGTCCAGCCGAATTTCGGCGCGGCGGCGAGCGACCAGAGGAACAGGATCATCGCCGGCGCGACACCGAAAGCGATCACGTCGGACAGCGAATCGAGTTCGGCGCCGAATTTGCTCTGCGCGCGCAAGAGCCGGGCGATCCGCCCATCCATCCCGTCGAGCACCCCGGCGACGATGATCATCGTCACCGCCGCGGCCCATTCGCCGCCGATCGCGAAGCGGACGCCGGTCAGCCCCGAACAGAGCGCGAGGATGGTGATCGCATTGGGCGCGAACGCGCGCAGGCTCAGCCCGGCGATACGGCGCCCCGCCGCATCGGGCGCGACCTGTCCGTCGTCGATCGGCGGGCCGTCCGCCACCTTATTGTCCGATGCCTTCGATCGTCTCCGCCGTACCGATCCGCGCGACGACGGTCTCGCCCGCCAGCGTGCGCTGACCCAACAGCACCTGCGGGGTCGTTCCCGCGGGCAGGTAGACGTCGACACGACTGCCGAAACGGATCAGCCCGACGCGCTGGCCGGTGGCGAGTTCGTTGCCCATCGTGACGAAGGGCATGATGCGCCGCGCGACAAGGCCCGCAATCTGGGTGAAGCCGATGCGCACGCCATCGGCGCGTTCGACGACGAAATGCTGCCGCTCATTCTCCTCGCTCGCCTTGTCGAGGTCGGCATTCACGAACTTGCCGGGAATATAGACGAGCTTGCGCAGCGTCCCCGCGACGGGGGTGCGGTTGATGTGGACGTCGAAGACGCTCATGAAAATCGACACGCGCAGCATCGGCGCGGCGCCCAGCCCGTCGGCCCCCGCGATCTCGGGCGGCGGCGGCACTTCGGCGATCTGGGTGACGAGCCCGTCGGCGGGCGCGATGATCACATCGCTGCCGGCCGGGGTCACGCGCACCGGATCGCGGAAGAAGGCGCCGACCCAGATCGTCACGCCGAGCATCAGCCAGCCGACGATCTCCCAGCCGAGCAGCCAGAAGCAGAGGGTCACGATACCGGCGATTAACAGGAACTTGCGGCCTTCGGGATGAACCGAGGGCCAGTGCCATTTGATACCGCCGCCGGGGCGGTTCGAGGATATGATATGGGACATGGGCCGTTCTTCTAGGGTGCCGCTTCTATACTGACAATGGATAAGGCACCGCGATCGTTGCCACCCGGGCACGAACCCCGTTGCGACGGGGCAGTTGATCAATCGCCCCGCTTTGCCTAAGGCCCGCTGCAACTCCGACTCCCCAAGGAAAAAGGCTGAAAGCATGGGCAAGATCAAGGTAGCCAACCCGGTCGTCGAACTCGACGGCGACGAAATGACCCGGATCATCTGGCAATGGATCCGCGAACGGCTGATCCTGCCCTATCTCGACATCGACCTTCATTATTACGACCTCGGCATCGAGGAACGCGACCGCACCGACGACAAGATCACCGTCGAGGCCGCGAACGCGATCAAGAAATATGGCGTCGGCGTGAAGTGCGCGACGATCACCCCCGACGAAGCGCGCGTCGAGGAATTCGGCCTGAAGAAGATGTGGAAGTCGCCGAACGGCACGATCCGCAACATCCTCGGCGGCGTCGTCTTCCGCGAACCGATCGTGATGAAGAATGTCCCGCGCCTCGTCCCCGGCTGGACCGACCCGATCGTCGTCGGCCGTCACGCGTTCGGCGACCAGTATAAGGCGACCGATTTCCGCGTCCCCGGCCCCGGCAAGCTGCGCCTGGTGTTCGAAGGGGAGGACGGCACGCTGATCGACGAGGAAGTGTTCCAGTTCCCGTCGTCGGGCGTCGCGATGGGCATGTACAATCTCGACGATTCGATCCGCGACTTCGCGCGCGCCAGCCTTAACTATGGCCTTGCGCGCCAGTGGCCGGTGTATCTGTCGACCAAGAACACGATCCTCAAGGCCTATGACGGCCGCTTCAAGGACCTGTTCGAAGAAGTGTTCAACGCCGAATTCAAGGCAAAGTTCGATGAAATCGGCATCGTCTACGAACATCGCCTGATCGACGACATGGTCGCCTCGGCACTCAAGTGGAGCGGCAAGTTCGTCTGGGCCTGCAAGAATTACGACGGCGACGTCCAGTCGGACACCGTCGCACAGGGCTTCGGCTCGCTCGGCCTGATGACCAGCGTGCTGATGACCCCCGACGGCCAGACCGTCGAATCGGAAGCCGCGCACGGCACCGTGACGCGCCACTACCGCATGCACCAGCAGGGCAAGGCGACCTCGACCAACCCGATCGCGTCGATCTTCGCGTGGACCGGCGGCCTCAAGCACCGCGGCAAGCTCGACGGCAATGCCGAGCTGGTCAAATTCGCCGACGACCTCGAAAAGGTCTGCGTCGCGACGGTCGAGAGCGGCAAGATGACCAAGGATCTCGCGCTGCTGATCGGTCCCGACCAGAACTGGCTGACCACCGAAGGTTTCTTCGAGGCGATCGTCGAAAATCTCGAAGCCAAGATGGGTAGCTGATAACAACCAAAAAGGTTGGGTTAGACGTCTAGCCAATCGGGGCCGGCCTGCATAAGGTCGGCCCTTATGGTATCGGAGACAGAAACCTCGCTCATCGGCGACGCGCTGGTGGTGCTGGGCGCCGCGGGCGTCATCATCCCCGCGTTCGCGCGGTTCCGGATTTCGCCAGTGATCGGCTTCATCCTCGTCGGCCTGCTCGTCGGGCCGTCAGGATTGGGGTCGCTGACCGGCGATTACCCCTGGCTGCGTCACCTCACGATCGGGTCGGCGGAGGAAATCGCGCTGTTTGCCGAACTCGGCATCATCCTCCTGCTCTTCTCGATCGGGCTCGAACTGTCGTTTCGCCGCCTGTGGCAGCTTCGCAAGCTGGTGTTCGGGATCGGCGCCGCCGAACTGACCCTGTGCGGCCTGATCCTCGGCACCGCGCTGCTGCTTGTCGGCAACCTGTCGACCGCCGCCGCCTATGGCCTCGGCATCGCGCTCGCGCTGTCGTCGACCGCGCTCGTGCTTCCGATCGCGGGCACCAAGTCCGCAGTCGGCAAATCGGCCTTTTCGATGCTGCTGTTCGAGGACCTCGCGCTCGTCCCGATCATCTTCGTCCTCGCCGCGCTGTCACCGGCCGCGTCGGGCGACAGCGCCGAATTGCTGCTCACGACGCTGTGGCAGGGTGTCGTCGTCGTCGCCGGCCTCGCGATCGGCGGCTGGTTCCTGCTGCCGCGGATCTTTGCGCAGGCGGCGCGCGCGAAGGACCCCGAACTCTTCCTCGCCGCCAGCCTGCTCGTCGTCATCGTCGCGGCGCTTGCGACCGCCGCGGTCGGGCTTTCGCCGATCGTCGGTGCGCTACTCGCGGGCCTGATGATCGCCGAAACCGAATATCATAACGAGGTCGAGGCGATCACCGCGCCGTTCAAGGGCCTCGCGCTCGGGGTGTTCCTGATCAGCGTGGGCATGGGGCTCAACCTCAAGACGATCGCCGCGCTCTGGCCCCAGCTGATCGCCGCCGTGATCGGCGTCGTGCTCGTCAAGGCCGTCGTGACCGCCGCGCTGCTGCGCTTTTCCGGGGTCGCGCGGCGCGGCACCGCCGCCGAAGTCGGCCTGCTGATGTCCAGCCCGTCCGAAACCACGCTGATCGTGCTAGCGACCGCGCTGCAGGCACAGCTTATCAGCCGCACCACCGCCGAATTCTGGCAGCTGGTCACCGCGATCGGCCTGACGATCACGCCGCTCCTCGCGCGGATCGGCCACGACATGGCGCGGCGGATCGAAATGCGGTCGGGCGACGCACAAGGCGAAGAAACGCCCGAGGGCCGCACCGTGATCGTCGGCTTCGGCCGCGTCGGCCACACCATCGCCGAACTGCTGCGTCAGCACGACCGGCCCTATATCGCGGTCGATGCCGACATCGACACCGTCGCCGCGGCGCGGCGCGACGGCTTCAGCGTACGCTTCGCCGACGTCGCGCGGCCCGGAAGCCTCGACCGGCTGGGGATCGAAAGCGCCAATGCCATCGTGCTGACGATGGACGACCCGGTGCAGCAGCTGCGCATGACGCGGCAGCTGAAGCAGAAATATCCCGACCTGCCCGTGATCAGCCGCGCGCGCGACGCCGACCATGCCGCGGCGCTTTATCGCGCGGGCGCCAATGACGCCGTCCCCGAAACGCTCGAAAGCTCGCTGCAACTCGCCGAAGCGGTGCTGATCGACCTCGGCGTCGCAATGGGACCGGTGATCGCCTCGATCCACGATGTTCGCGCGAAGATGCGCCACGACATCATGACCAAGGGCGAGCTCGATCACGAGCCGCGCATTCGCCGGACGCGTCCCCCGGCGGCTTAGCGCGACGCCTAGCGGCCGCCGACCGGCGCTGCTGCGGCGGGTGCCGGTGCAGCAGCACCCAGCGCCGACGCATCGGCCAGCGTCATCCCCTTGGGCAGGATCGCCAGCGACCATTGGCGCGCGGGGGTCAGATATTGCCGCGCGAGGCGCTGGACATCGGCCGCGGTGACCGCCGAAATATCGTCCTGGATCGAAAGCGCGGCGGCGGCGACGCGCGGGTCGCGCGTCGCGCCTTCGAGCAGGAACATCCAGTAGACATTGCCCGTCGAGGCGCGCGCGACCTGTTCGCGGATCGGCACCGCGTTGCGCGTCAGCTCGTCGGCGCTGACCGGGCGCGCCACGAGGTCGGCGGCGATGTCGCGGGCGATGCCATAGAAGCGGTCGAGATCCTTCGGCGCAAGCAGGCTGCCGACGAGCAGGTAACCGCCGCTGTCGAACCCGGTCGGCCAATGGCTGTCGACGACGGGGCCATAGCTTGCCCCCTGTTCGGCGCGCAGGCGGTCGAACAGGCGATCGTTGAAGATCGCAGCCAGCACCTCGAGGCCCCGCGCGTCGCGCGGGTTGGCGAGGCCGCCGCCGGTCGGCCAGGCGGTCATCGCCGCCGCCTGCCCCTGTTCGCCGCGGTGATAGGCAATCTCGGGCGCCGTCACATGTTTGGCGAAATCGACGCGCTGGCCCGCGGGCGGTGCCAAGGTTTGGCGCGCCGGCAGCGCGCCGAGTGTTTCGGCAAGGATCTTCTTGTAATCGACCGTTTCAAGGTCGCCGAAAATCTGCACCTCGATCGGCCCGCTGGCGAGCCGTGGTTCCCAGAAAGCGCGGAAAGCCGCCGGCGTCAGCGCCTCAATCTGCGCCTTGTCGGGCGCCGCCCAGCGCGCGTCATTGTTCGTCAGCCAGCCGCGCAGATTGCGGTCGAGCACCGCGTTAGGCGTCGCGTCGTTGAGGTCGTATCCGGTGAGATAGCCGATCCGCAGCCGCTCGATCGGTGCGGGGTCCCAGCGCGGCTGCGCCAGCTTGCCCGCCATCAGCCGCATCTGGTCGGCGAGGTCGGCGGGCTTGCTTTCGGCCGACAGTTCGAACGCATCGTCGTCGATCGCGAAATTCATCTGGATCTGCCGCCCGTTGGTGAGCTGGTCGATCTCGTTCTGCCCCCACGGCCCGATACCGCTCGCGACCAGCGCATAGTCGCCGGTCCACAAAAGGTTCGGCGCATCGGCGGCGACGCTGCGGTTGCCGGTACCGAAGCGCACGTTGACGCGCACCTTGCCGGGCTCGACCTTGTTGTTCGACACGAGCGCAGTCACGCCATTGGCGAATTCGATCCGCTCGGCGCGGAGCCCGAGGATCGGATTGGTCGAGGTGATCGTCCCCGGCTGACCGACCGCTGGAAGCTGCTTGAAATCGGCCTTCACCGTCGCCAGCCGGTCGTCGCGCGCCGTCACCGGCGCTTTCAGCGCCGCGAGCACCGCGGCGTCGCCGCCCGCCGCGGTCGGCGTCGTCAG
This sequence comes from Sphingopyxis sp. LARHCG72, assembly GCF_052871675.1. NCBI lineage: Bacteria > Pseudomonadati > Pseudomonadota > Alphaproteobacteria > Sphingomonadales > Sphingopyxidaceae > Sphingopyxis > Sphingopyxis sp. LARHCG72. Next base: position 502,034 of record NZ_JBIXJU010000003.1, read on the forward strand.
CACGACGCGCGTCACGGGCGCGGCAAAGATTGCCTTGCTGATGTCGAGCATCACCTTCGGCGTCGCCGAGGCGCGGATCGCCTTGAACATGTCGACCTGCCCCTGCGGACTGGTCACCGTTTCGTTGATGTCGACCGCGCGCACCATATCGTCGGCCAGCCTCGCGCCGGGCTCGTTGCGGGCATTTTCGAGTTCCTTGACCAGAAAAGCCTGTATCTCATTGGCTTCACGGTCAATGTCCGCCTGCGACGGCGGATTTTTCGTGGCGTCGGCGATCACCCCGCGCACGTCGGCAAGCGCGGCCTTCCAGTCGTTCAAGGGAACGATCGACGCCATCGTCACATCGGCGCTGCGGCTGACATATTCCTGCTCGACCGTCGCGACGAGATAGCTGCCCCCGCTGCGCGCACGATTTTCCAGCCGGCGGTTGACGAGCGCCTGCGCGATAAATTCGAGGTAGAGCCGCCGCGTATTTTCGACCGTGTCGATGCGTTTTTTCCACGGCCGCACCATCGCCAGCGTCAGCGCGAGCGGCTGGTTCGCCTCGACGATCTCGCGCGCCGCAGGTTGCTTGGGGTCGGGCTTGCCGAAATCGGGATCGGCGGGATTGGGGCCGTCGGCCTTCCAGTCACCATAATATTTCGCGACCAGCCCGGCGAGCACCGCCGGATCGGCGTCGCCGACGATCACGACCACCGCGCGGTCGGGGCGATACCAGCGATTATGGAACGCACCGACCGATGTCGCGCTCGCCTTCCCCAGCGAGGCCGTGGTGCCGATCGGCGAGCGGTCGCCGAGCAATTGCCCCGCAAAGAGATGCGCGTTGGTCGCATCGCCGATACGTTTTTGCGGCCCGTCGGATTCGCGCAATTCCGACATCACCACGCCGCGTTCGGCGGCGACCGCCAGTTCCGAGATGCGCGGCTCGCGGATCATGCCCGACAGCAATTTCATGCTCTCGTCGAGATTGGCCGCGGTGACGCTGGGCAAGTCGAGCTGGTACACCGTCTGGGTGGGCGTCGTCTGCGCGTTCGAATCGCTGCCGAAGGTCACACCGAAGCGCTGCCAGATGCGCTTTGCCTCGCCGTCCGGAATATGTTCGGACCCACGGAAGGTCAGATGTTCGAGCAGGTGCGCATAGCCGCGCTCCTCTTCGGTTTCGAACATCGAACCGACGTCCATGCGGACACGGATCGACACCTGCCCCGGGGGCACCCCGTTGTTCCGGACCGCATAGCGCACCCCGTTGGGGAGCACGCCGAATTGCCATGCGGTATCGCGGGGAATGTCGCTGCCGACATAGAGCCAGTCGCTGTTCTTCGCCTGGCTTTGCGCGCTGGCGACCGGAGCGCCGGTCTGCGCGTCGGCGGCAAGCGGTACCAGAAGCAGCGCGGCGGCGCCGGCGAGAAGAAGCGAAGGGGCAAAACGAAGCGGCTGGCGCGCGGGAGAATAGGACATTGGCCTATCTTATCGCCTTCGAACCTTGCTGGCCACTGAACTGTCACCACTGCCGCGCTTGTCCTCGGCGCCGCAGCGGCTTAGCCAGATGCCATGGAGACACCGCCCTCACCCGCCGCCCCCCTCGCCGCGCTGATCCAGATGACGAGCGGGATCGACCCCGCGGCCAACCTGCGGACGATCGACCGTGCGATGGGCGAAGCCGCCGCGGGCGGCGCGGCGATGGCGTTCCTTCCCGAAATGTCGCTACTGCTCGACCGCGACCGCGCGCGATCGGCGGCGCACATCGCGCACGAGGCCGACAGCCCGTGGCCCGCCGCGCTCCAGGCGATGGCCCGTAAACACGGGCTGTGGCTGCATTCGGGTTCGATGCCGTTGCTCGCCGCCGATGGCGAGCGGCGGGTCAATCGCAGCCATATCATCGCCGCCGATGGCAGCATCCGCGCGCAGTACGACAAGGTCCATATGTTCGATGTCACCTTGCCATCGGGCGAGAATTGGCAGGAATCGGCGGCCTATGCGGGGGGCGATACGCTCGCGGTCGTCGATACCCCGCTGGGACGATTGGGCCTCAGCGTCTGCTATGACCTGCGCTTTCCCGAACTCTATCGGGCGCTGGTCGACCGCGGCGCGACGCTGATTGCGATCCCGGCCGCCTTCACCATGTCGACCGGTGAGGCACATTGGCACGTCCTGATGCGCGCACGCGCGATCGAGACGGGATGCCATGTCGTCGCAGCGGCACAATGCGGCACGCACGCGGACGGGCGGCAGACCTTTGGCCATAGCATCGCGATCGATCCGTGGGGCGGCGTCCTGGCCGATGCCGGCGCGACCGGCAGCACAAGCGACGAAGGCTATACGATCCGGCTGGCTCCGATCGACAGCGCCGCAACCGAGCGCGCGCGGCAAGCGATCCCGCTCGCACGGTCACGCGCCATTCGGAACGTCGATATCTGATTGCAAAAAACGGCCGGGATCATCGCCCGGCCGCGGACAGGGCCTGCGAAAATCGCTGGCTCCAGACGCACAAAAGGCCCCGAGCGGAGCTCGGAGCCTTTTGGTATCGGTATCGATCAGCCGTCGATTACGGGCTGGTCGGCGAATCGTCGTCGTTGTCCGACGCGATGATGATGCCGCCAACGACAGCAACGAGAGCGAGGACAGCGATGATCCAGCTGGTGCTGCCTTCGAGCTCGCTCTGGCCATCAACGGCCGAAGCAGCATTGGCTGCGGGAGCGGCCGACGCCGCAACCGGCGCCGCGATCATCGAGGTCGCTGCGAGAGAGATCGCAGCCTTCTTAAGCAGGTTCATCATTTTCTCCGTCCACTGGATTAGTCTTGTCGAATCACACCAAGGGAAAATCCCCCGGTCTGCTTCTGCCCGGCCTTCTTAGGCACAGGCTTCAGCAATTGCAACGACGTTTTGCCCTAGTCCGCCAATTCTTAGCAAATTGCTAAATAGGGAAAAAGTTGTTCGCCCGAACGTCGTTTATCCGCGCCGTACGCGATCGAAGCTTTCGCTCGTGACGGGGTATCCCAGATGCGCGGGAATGCACAGATGCGTCGCACCGTCGCGCTCTTCGACCCACGGCGTGATCAGCTCGACCGGATACTGGCCGGAATGCGCAGAAAAGCTCAGAAAATCCGGGACTTGCGCTAGACGTTCGAGGTTGCGGCGGGTCGGGAAAATTACCGACACATCGCCCCGGTCGGCCATCGCCAGCGTGTCCTGTGCACTCGCCCAGAAAATATGGCTGTGTTCGGCTTCCTCGACCGTCAGCTCATGGCCATGCGGCGGCGCCGCCACCGCATAGAATCGCGTATCAAAGGTCCGCGCCTCTTTGAAATTCGGGCACCAGCGCGCGAAGGGAATAAATGATTCCAATGCGATTCGGTCGCCCCGCACCGCAAGGATGTCGGAGAGCAGGGTCCCGGCGAGCAGCGCCTGGCGCACCCCCGCCACATCGTCTTCCGCCAGCCCGGGCCAGCCGACCGCGAGCCCCGTTTCCTCCAGCGTCTCGCGCAGCGCGGCAACTCGCCCGGCACCGTCGGCGTCATCGACGCCAAAGCCGTGTTGGCACGCCACCAGATAGTCGTCGGGATCGACCCGGCCGCCGGGGAACACGACCGCGCCGGCAGCAAACGCCATCGTCGCCGACCGCTTGACCATCAATATCTCGTCGGCCCCGCCGCTTTCGGACGGGCGCATGATGACAAGCGTCGCGGCGGGAATGGCGCCATCGGGTAAGGTCGCGGGCGGGGCGGACGACGGAACATTCTGGGTCATGGCACAGGCGATAACCGCGCCGATCCGCCTTGTCATCTCGCCATTGCGGGCAGGCTTCGGCGGGTGCAAGATGCCGGACAGATCAACGGCGGGGAGCAGGGCTTTGGGAATCGTCGAGATTTTGGGCGTCGCCGGCAGCCTGAGCCTCTTGGCCGGCTGGCGGCTTTACCTCACCATATTGGCGACCGGGATTGCGATGCACTTCGGCTGGCTTCCGCTGCCCGAACATCTCGCGGCGCTACAGGTGCTCGCCAACCCTTGGGTCCTCGGGGTCGCGCTGGTCGGCACGCTCGCCGAGTTCCTCGCCGACAAGATCGCCTGGGTCGATTCGATCTGGGATACGGTGCACAGCATCATCCGCCCGCTCGGCGGCGCGCTGCTCGCACTCGCGCTCGTCGACTCCTCCGATCCTGCCTGGCAGGTGATCGCCTTCCTGCTGGGCGGCGGCGGAGCCTTGCTGAGCCATGGCGCAAAGGCCACGACGCGCGCGGTCGTCAATGTCAGCCCCGAACCCTTCAGCAATGCGGTTGTCTCGACCGGCGAGGATGTCGCCACGGGCGGCCTCCTCGCGCTCGCCATCGCCTATCCGCCGCTCGCGATCGTCATCGCGATCCTGCTTGCGGTCGCGGCGGTCATCGTGATCATCGCGCTGCGCCGGCTGCTTCGCAACATCAAGGCGACGCTTAAAAAGGCACTCGGCGACGAACCGCCGGTCGATGCTTAGCAATTTGGCAACATTCGGTTTATAGCCTGCACGAACAGGGGGGCACACTGACCCGAAAGGGAGTGATGTCTTATGCCCGCGATCCCCACGCCGAAAACGACACCGCCTGCCCTGCGCCGAAAGCCTGTTCTGCTTTCGACCGTCGCCGGACTCGCGTTGGGGCAAGCCTCCCCCGCCCTCGCCCAGTGCGTCTTCACGCCCACCGCCGGCAACGACGCGCATGTCTGCAGCAGCGGAACCTCGCCCGGCGGCCTCACCGATCCGGGCGGTAACAACCAGCTCACGCTCCCCTCCGGCGGAACCGGGACCATCGCCGGCAATGTGACGTTCGGCGCCGGCACCGACACCATCGCGGTGGATTCGGGTCGCATCGAAGGCTCGGTCGATCAGGGCAATGGCGACGACCGTTTCCGGATCGGCGCGGGGACGGTCACGGGCCAGGTCCAGCAAGGCGAAGGCGTCGACGATTTCGTGATGACAGGCGGCGAGATCAATATCCTCAACCAGGGCGGCGCGCTCGATACCTTCTTCATGTCGGGAGGCCGCATCGTCGACGCGTTCGACGATGGCGACGTCGCACGGATGACCGGCGGGCGAATCGGCCGCGTCAACATGAAGCTTGCCGACAATCTGTTCGACATGTCGGGCGGCACGATTGACCGCAACCTCGTCACCGGGTTCGGCAACGACACGATCATCCTTTCGGGCGGCACGATCGGCGGCAACATCAGCGTGTCGGGCGGGACCGACAGCGTGACGGTCACCGGCGGGTCGGTGGGCGGCGACGTACTGATGAGCGTCGGAACCGACCGTTTCGTCTGGGACGGCGGCGGCGTCGTGCATGGTACGATCGACATGGGCGGCGACGATGACAGCGCGCGCCTCGCCAACCTGACCGCCGCCAACCTCGGCCGGTCGCCGCGGATCACGGGCGGCGAAGGCCGTGACGCAATCGTTTTCGCCAATGTGACAACGGGCGGTATCGCGCGATTCGACGGCTGGGAAAACATTTCAGCAACGAACGATAGCGAGCTGACTTTCGATGGTTTCCTGACGCTCGGCGATGCCGGCACGGGTACCGGCCGCTTCGAACTCGACGCGTCGAGCACGATCTTCGGCGGCGGGCGGCAAGGCGGCGTCACCGCCTTCGCCGCGGGCCAGCGCGCGACGCTGGTCAACGCCGGAAGGATCGACCTGACCAACGGAGGTAATACGCCGGGCGATAGCTTCACCGTGCGCGGCGACTATATCGGCGATGGCGGGCTGCTGCTGATCGACACGGTGCTCGGCAACGATGCCTCGCTGTCGGACAAGCTGGTGATCGCCGGCGGCAACGCGTCGGGTACGACAGGCATCACCGTGCTCAATGCCGGCGGCACCGGCGCCGTCACGGCGCTCAACGGGATCCTCGTTGTCGAAGCGATCAACGGCGGGACAACCGCGAGCGGCGCCTTTGCGCTCAACCATCGCGTCGCAGTCGGCGCCTATGAATATTTCCTGTTCCGCGGCGGCACCACGGCCGGGACGGGAGAGAATTGGTATCTGCGCTCGACCTTGCCACCGCCACCTGCACCCGCGGCGCCGCCGCCACCCGAACCTGCACCCGCGCCACCGGTCCTGACACCGCCGCCCGCGCCGGCGCCCGAGCCGCTCCCGCCCGAGCCGCCGGCACCTCCGCCGCCGCCGGTGCCCGATCCGCCGCCCCCGCCGCCCGAGCCGACGCCGGTCGATCCCGATCCGGTCGACCCCGCGCCGCCCGTGACGGTGACCGATCCCCCGCCGACGCCAACGCCCGCGCCGCCACCCGCGCCCGCGCCCGAAGCGCCGCCGCCGCCGCCCGAACCGCCGGAGAAGCCGGCGCCGCTCCCCTCACCCGACCCCGCGGTCCCGCCACCGACGCCGGACGCAACGCCGGTTGTCGCCGAGGCTGGCGAAGCCGTTCCGCTCTACCGCCCCGAGGTACCCGCCTTTGTCGCGGCGGTGCCGGTCGCGCATCATCTCGCCGCCGCCACGCTCGGCACCTTCCACGAACGCCGCGGCGAGCAGGCGCTGCTGCGCGGCGGCGGCGTACTTCCGTCGACCTGGGGCCGCCTCTTCGCAGAGAATAGCGAGATCAAATGGGACGGCGCCGTCGCCCCCTCGCTCGACGGCGACGTCTCAGGCTTCCAGATCGGTCAGGATTTTGCCGGCTGGGGCGAGGACGGGGGCACCCATATCCGCCTTGGCGCCTTCATCGGGCGCGCGTCGACCGACGGCACCGTCCGAGGGCGTGCGCTCGGCTGGAACGACCTGACGGTCGGCCAGATCGACATCAAGGCGACCAGCCTTGCGGGCTATGCGACGCTGGTCGGGACAAGCGGCTGGTATGTCGACGCGGTCGTCATGCACAGCTGGTTCGACGGCGAAGCGGCCGCGAGCAGCGGTGAAGAAATCGACGTCGATGGCAAGGGCTGGGCCGCATCGCTCGAAGCCGGATATCCGATTGCGCTGTCGAGCCGCTGGACGCTCGAACCGCAAGCGCAGATCGTCTGGCAGCGGATCGAGCTCGACGACCGCGCCGACACCTTTTCGACGATCGATTTTGCCGCGGGCGATTCGCTCACCGGCCGCGTCGGGCTGCGGTTGCAGGGCGAATATGGCGCGATCCAGCCCTATCTCCACGCCAGCCTGTGGCATGGCTTCTCGGGCGACCAGGACACGCGTTTCGGCACCGACCCGATCCACACCGACCTTGCCCGGACCGAAGCCGAGGTCGGCGCCGGACTCGTCGCACGCTTCGGCGAAAGCGTCGCGGTGCATCTGAAGGGCGATTATGGCTTCGATGCCGACGGGCCGCGCAGCCGACGCTATGGCGGCACGGTCGGGGTGACGATCCGCTGGTAGGGCGTCAGGCCGGGAGCAGCGCCTTCAGCGGGGTTTCGGTGTCGGCAAGCTGTTCGGCGGTCGCGTGGAGGCCGGCGGTGACGATCATGCGGCCCTGGACATAATCCTTGGTCGCGTTGACGCAGTCGATCGCGATCACCCGGCCGGCCTTCAGATAGACGACCGAGAAGCTGCGCGTCGTGGGGTCGCCGCGCAGCACCGCCTGATCGTGGCCGGTCGAAAGCCCCGCGGTCTGGAGCTTGAGGTCATATTGGTTCGACCAGAACCACGGGATCGCATGATAGCCCGCTTCGTCGCCGACGATGCCCTTCGCGACGACATTCGCCTGGTCATTCGCATTCTGCACCGATTCGAGGCGGATCACCGCGCCTTCGGCGAAGGCATTTTCATGCGCCGCGCAGTCGCCGATCGCATAGATGTCGGGCAGGCTCGTCTTGCACAGCGCGTCGACGAGAACCCCGTTGCCGCCCTCGGCGCCCGCCGCGACCAGCGGCTCGACCGCCGGCACGATGCCGATGCCGACGATCACCAGATCGGCCGGGATGACCTCGCCATCGGCAAGGCGGACGCCAGTGACACGGCCGTCGCCTTCGATCGCATCGACGCACACGCCGAGCCGGAGGTCGACGCCATGGTCGCGGTGCTCCTTTTCATAGAAGCGCGAAAGCTCGATCCCCGCGACGCGCGCGAGCACGCGGTCGAGCGCCTCCAGCAGCACGACCTTCTTTCCCGCCTTGCTGAGCACCGCCGCGGCTTCGAGTCCGATATAACCGCCGCCGATCACGACGATCTGGCCCGCGGTGTCAGACGCCGCCTTCATCGCGTCGGCATCGGCGCGGGTGCGCACACCCTGCACGCCGGAAAGGTCGCCGCCCGGAATCGGCAACATGCGCGGCGCGCCACCCGTGGCCCAGACCAGCTTGCCATAACCGATCGCCTCGCCCGCGTCGGTGGTGACTTTATGACCCACCGGATCGACCGCGACGACGCGCGTGCCGAGCAGCATCGTCACTTCGCGCTCGTCCCAATATTTCGCCGGACGCAGCTGGATGCGTTCGAATTCCTTCTCGCCCGCGAAATATTCCTTCGACAGCGGCGGGCGTTCATAGGGCAATTCGGGTTCGTCGCCGATGATCGCGATGCTGCCCGCAAACTTCTGCGTCCGCAGCATCACCGCGACCTGCGCGCCGCCATGGCCCGCACCCACAATCACCACGTCGAAATGCATCGCCTTCGTCTCCCGTCGCTTGTCAGCGTGGCCCTTGCACGCACCGCGGGGCGAGGCAAGCTATCGCCGTCTCGCATTGCGCAAAGAAAAACTTGAAGTCAGTGCGGCGCGCTCATTCCGACAGGCCGGCAAGCCATTCGGCAATCATGCGGCGTCCGGCCGCGACGGCGGATGGGCCGAAACGCTGATGAAGCACACGCATCCCGTCGGCACAGCCGCCCGCTTCGGCCAGCGCGTCGGGCCATTGGCGCAGCCATTCGTCGAACCGCGGATCAAGCCCCATTTCGCCATGAAATTGCAGCGCCAGGATATTGCGGCCGCGACGAAAAGCCTGATGCCGGTAGCCGGGGGTCGATGCCAGCAATTCGACATCGCCGGGAAGGTCGAAGGTATCGCCGTGCCAGTGAAGGACGGGAATATCGGCGAGGTGGCGCAGCGGCGATTCGGCATCGACGAAGCTCAGCGGGTGGAACCCCACCTCCTTCGCCGGCCCGGGATAGACCCGCGCGCCCATCGCCGCAGCCATCATCTGCGCGCCGAAGCACACGCCCAGCGTCGGCCGCCCGGCATCGAGCCGATGGGCGAGCCGCCGCATCTGGCACGCGATCCACGGATGCTGCTCCTGCTCATACACCCCCATCGGACCACCCATCATGATCAAGAGGTCGGGTTCGCGCAGATCGACCGCACCAAAACCCGGATCCGCAACGTCGATGCGATCGAGTTCATATCCCGCCGCCTCGATCGGCTCGCGATAGCCGGCGATCCCCTCATGGGGGACGTGGCGGATGATGAGTCCCTTTTTGCGGGTCGGCTGGCTGGACATATCGGGCGATGAACGGAGTGGTTGCTGCGCTGTTTCGAACCTGCCCTGTCTAGCCAAACACAAGCCCCGCTGTCACTCTACCAAAGCAGTAGAGATACTGTTGCGGCCCGTAGCTGAGCTTGGCTCCGTTCGCTACGGGCCGCCATTGCCTCTAGGTGGCCAATTCCTCCAGCTCCGAGCCGGTCACCGCGACGACTTCGCCGAGCTTGGCCGCGATCGTTGCCGCCTGCCGCGGGTCGAGATCGCGCACCGTCACCTCGATCCGCATATGGCCCGGCAGGACGTGCATTTTCATTTCGCTCGGCACGATCGACCGCTGCGCGAAATAGCCGGTCACGCGCAGCAGCGATTGCGGGTCGAGGATCGCGTCGATCCGGAAGCGATGCATCAGGCGGCCTCGCGCTGCGCGCCCGCGATGACCTCTTCGGCCATTTCGTCGGCAACGAGCGCGGGCGAGCGCCCCTCGCGCGCCGCGCGTTCGAGCAGCGCGCCGACGCGCGGCGCGATCGCCGCGACGCGCAGCTTCACATCATCCTCGTCCTCGCCCAGATATTCGGCCGACACGTTGATGATGCCGCCGGCGTTGACGACATAGTCAGGGGCATAGACAATGCCGCGTTCGAGCAGCAGCGCCGCAACATCGGGGGTCGCAAGCTGGTTGTTCGCCGCACCGCAAACGACTTTTGCCTTCAGCTTCGCGACTGTCTCGCGGTCAAGCGCCCCGCCGAGCGCACAGGGCGCAAACACGTCAGCCTCGACCGATGCGATATCCGAAACATCGACGACATCCGCGCCATATATTGCCTTCAGCCGGTCGCGGCGCGACGGATTGACGTCGGCGATGATCAGGTGCGCGCCGGCTTCGGCAACCCGGCGGCAAAGGTCGGCGCCGACATTGCCGGTTCCCTGCACGGCGACCGTCAGCCCCGACAGATCACGTCCCAACGCAAATTCGGCCGCGACCTGCATCGACTCGAACACGCCCCTCGCGGTCCATGGCGACGGGTCGCCTCCCGCGCGCCCTGCCACCGCAGGCAGTCCGGCGACATGCCGCGAGACCGAAGCGACCTCCTGCATATCCTCGACCGATGTGCCGACATCTTCGGCGGTGACGTAGAGGCCGCCCATATTTTCGACCGCCCGGCCGAACGCACGGAACAGTGCCACCCGGTCAAATTCGCCTTCGGGACGCCGCAGCACCGCCTTGGCACCGCCGAGCGGCAGGCCGGCAAGCGCATTCTTGTAACTCATGCCTTCGGCAAGCCGCACGGCATCGCCGAGCGCCTGCTTCATGTCGGGATAGGACCATAGACGACATCCACCCGCCCCCGGCCCGAGGGCCGTCGAATGAATCGCGATGAAGCCGTCGAGTCCCGCCTCGAGGTCATAAAGGCGCACGCATTCGAGCGGCGGGGCCAGGCGGGCAAGACGGACGACCATGAAACACTCTCCTCTGGATGAGAGCGGCTTGTCGCATCTTTGCCATGGGCAAACTTGATCGCATTCCGGCGACAGGGATCAATAAATGGATGTTATAACCTGAATATATCCATTATGAGGATGAAATGACCGATCTTGATCCCTTCGAGATAAAAATCCTCCGCGAACTGCAGCGCGACGCGAATCAAACGACGGCCGAAATCGCCGAGCGCGTCGGGCTGTCGGTGTCGCCCTGCTGGCGCCGCATCGATCGCCTCGAGCGCGAGGGATTCATCAAGAAGCGTGTAGCGATCGTCGACCGGCGAAAGGTCGGGCTCAACGCGCACGTCTTCGCGCAAGTGAAGCTCAACGCGCACGGACGTGCGAATCTCGACGAGTTCAGCGCAACGATCCGGGGATTTCCGGAGGTGCTCGACGCCTATGTCCTGATGGGCACCACCGATTTCATGCTGCGTATCGTTGCGAAGGACATCGACGCCTATGAACGTTTCTTCTTCGACCAGCTGAGCAAATTGCCCGGTGTGCAGGAAATCAATTCGACAGTCGCGCTGTCCGAAATCAAGTCGACGACCGAACTGCCGCTCGGCGCGGATTAGGCCGCCCACCGCACGCGCCTCCCGCACAGCCGGGACAGGAAAGAAACCGAACGCCGAATCTTGCGCAAGGACGCTTGTTTTCCCCCCAAGGCGCTGATAGAGGCGCCCATCGTTGCCGCTTTAGCTCAGTTGGTAGAGCACATCATTCGTAATGATGGGGTCACAGGTTCGAGTCCTGTAAGCGGCACCAGTCCCCGTCCCGATAAGTGGCGGAAAACCTTCAAAAATTCACTCTGATGTGCTATACGCAAGGCGTTGATCGTCTGTGCGCGTCCACGTAAATCCGTGGCTGTTTGACCCTCGTTGGGGGCCAATTTTTCGGCGATTGACCAATTCGAGTCCTGAATTGGAGTTGCCATGCTTACGGTCATTCAAATCCAGAATCTCCAGCCCCGTGCAAAGCCGTACAAGGTGTCCGACGCCGACGGGCTGTTTATCCTCGTTCAGCCCAACGGTTCGCTCCTTTGGCGTCTTAAATACCGGATCGATGGCCGGGAGAAGAAGCTGGCGCTTGGGAAATTCCCCCAGGTCAGCTTGAAAGCCGCGCGGGAGAAGCGCGACGAGGCCCGGAAGAAGATCGCCGAAGGCGTCGATCCGGGCAAGCAGCGGCGCGAGGCAAAGATCAAGGCGATGACGGAGGCGCGCAACACGTTCCGCCTCGTTGCCGACGAATATATTGAGAAGATGGCGGTCGAGGGAAAATCGCCCGCCACGATCAGCAAACTTCGCTGGTTCCGCGATCTGCTCAATCCCTACATAGGCCATGTTCCGGTCGCCGAGGTGTCGCCGCACGAGCTGCTGGCAGCGCTTAAGCGGATCGAGCGGCGCGGACATCACGAAACGGCGCTGCGGACCCGCTCTTTCGCTGGCCGCGTCTTTCGCTATGCCATTGCGACACTTCGCGCCCAGTATAATCACGCCGACGTGCTGCGCGGCGCGCTGGTCATTCCCAAGGTCAAGCATCGCTCCGCAATTCTCGAACCCAAAAAGGTCGGCGAACTGCTACGCGCCATCGGCGATTACTCCGGTCGCGTCGAAACGCGGATCGGCCTGCAACTGGCCGCGCACGTCTTTCTGCGTCCCGGCGAAATCCGAACCGCCGAATGGGATGACATCGATCTGGCCGAAGCGGTCTGGCACGTTCCCGCCGCCAAGATGAAGATGAAGCGGCCCCACACCGCTCCCCTATCGCGTCAGAGCGTCGAACTGCTACGCGAACTGCAATCGCTCCAGCATCCGTCCACCTACCTCTTCCCGGCCTTCCACACGCCGAAAAAGACGATGAGCGAAAACACGCTCAATCAGGCGCTGCGCCGGATCGGCTACACCAATGAGGAAATGACCGCGCACGGATTCCGCGCGGTTGCTAGCACGCTGCTCAACGAGTCCGGGCGCTGGCATCCCGACGCCATCGAGAAATCGCTGGCCCATCACGACCCCGACCGCGTTCGCTCGGCATATAATCGCGGCACCTTTTGGGACGAGCGCGTCCGCATGGCGCAATGGTGGTCCGATTACCTCGACAAACTCCGCGACGGCGCCAACGTCGTGCAGCTCGATTTGATGCGAGGCTAAGGTGTCCGGCGGAAGCACGTTGAGCGCGGACGAGCGGCGCAGGCTGCGACGTTACGAACGCTCGGTTGACCGCATGATGCCGATGCAGCGCGCGATCTTCCTCGGCCATGTCGTCGAAGATCGGCGATAGGTCGGGCGACGGGTCATCGAATTCGATTACACCGCAGTGGTAAATGTTGGGTGTGCCTGCCGAGCCGCACGATCCCGTTGCGGCGTTTGTTTATGGGCAGGTCGGGCGGTTGCGGCTGTCGAAATCTGAGGTGCGGGCTTATGGCAAGATAAAAGCCGTGCCAGCTTCGGACACGCGATGGTCGGTGTTCTGCGGGTTTGCGCGTATGGCACGACGAAAAACTGCCATACTCGAAAGCTCAACTGCCAGCGCGTCGGCTACTTTTTTGTCTGGCATCAACAGTGGCGCAGCAAAATTCAGAATGTCAGGTTTCCGTCAACGGGCGATAACGCCGGAATGGCCTGCTGCCGGTTTGGTGGACACCGAGATAGGGTGTTTCCACCTATCGGAGGTCCACAATGCAAAGAAGGAAGTTCAGCCGCGAGTTCAAGCTTGAGGCGGTGAGGATGGTCCGCGAACGCGGG